>JBOFFC010000111.1:0-65368 GCA_051648405.1 Lacipirellulaceae bacterium | reverse complement strand
GAACAACGACTCCGAGGGCTGGCGCCCCCGGCTCGCCGACGATTGCTGTGGTCAGACACGACTCCGGCAAGCGAAACCGATCAGCCCCAGCGCCGCGATCACGATCGACGACGGCTCGGGGATCGCCGCGGCGAACTCGACTGCCTCTTCGTAGAACGAGAAATCGACCCCGCCAAAGACCGGCGCCGGGCCGCCGTTCTCGAACTCCTCGAGCAGCCCTTCGAGCTCCTCCGCGTCGAGGTCGCTCGTGAGCACCGACGACGCCAGCCACACAAAGTAAAACGGCTCGCTCTCGCCGAACCCGCTCGCCGTGAGCCGCACACGCGAAAGGTAGACGCCGTCGGCGGCGCCGCCGGTGAGGCCGAACAGCGGGTGGTCGTCCACAAAGCCCGTGGTGTCGGTCGAGGCGAAGGGGTCCGGCGAGGCGGGCGCGAAAGTCAAATCGACTCCCGGCTGGGCGCGCGACAGCGGCTGGAAGTCCACTTCGCCGGCCCCGCTCCAGAAGAACGTGGTGTCGACGCCCGACGCGAGCACGAACGCGTCCTCGCGGAGCGTCAGTCCGGTGTTCGCGGGCAGGTTGTCGCCAACGGTGACCGTGGGGTCGTTGTAAAAGCCCGGTTCGTCGCGCTCGAAGTCGAAGCCGAACGGGGGCGTGGGCATGGCGGGGTTGACGAACACCCCCTCGAAGACGCGGGCCTCGAGGTTGAAGAACGGGCCCCCCTCTTCCGACTCGAGGTCGATGGCGCCGCCGACGAGCGTCTGGCCGCCGCCAACCCGCACCAGCACGTCGCTGTGCTGGGCGAACGTCGGAGAAGCGAGCGCCGCGACGATCGCGATCGACGTGACGGACTTGGTGACAAAGGTGCTCATGAGTTCTCGGTCCGGGAAGCGAAGGGAAGGATCGTCCGTGGTGGGTTGTCCATTGGTTGTTCGCCCCGGGTCACTGACCCGGGGCTAAGCGCTAGTTCATTGCGGCGGCTTCGCGAAGTTGATTCCCGCGTCGCACCATTCGGCGATCTTCGAGCCGTCGATCACGTCGACGTGGCCGTCGGCGTAGAGGTAGTTCGCGGCGCCGGCGTGGCGATCGACGGCCACGTCCCCCGTGATCCCCAACTCGGGCTCGCCGCCGACCACCTTCCAGACGGCGCGCTCGCCGGGGCCGTTGTTGGCCAGGTTTTGCTCGCTGAACCACTCGTAGCTGTGGACGTGGTCGTAGGCGCTGACGACCGCGTCGGCCGGCGTCTCAAACGTCATGATCGTGTGGTGCGTCTCGCGCAGCTTGTTGATGCTATCGACGAGCCCTTCGTTCTCCTGCTGCCATTGCTGGATCACCGGCGCCGGGACCCCGACGGGGCGCGCGTCCTTCAGGCGGAGGTAGCCGTTCATCGCGTAGCTGGTGTCGATCGGCGGAGCGGTCGAGTCGCCGGAGGCAAGCGCTTCGCTCGTCGATTGCACCTTCCCCTCGACCCTGTCGAGGTCCTCGGGGCAGAGCCGCATCGCATCGACCCCTTCGAGGTAGGGCGCCAGCGTCGCGATCCACGACACGTCGCGCTCGTCGACGCCGAGGCGCTCCGCGGCCCCGCCGCTGTGACCCGCCAGGTAGGGGAACCGCCCGTCATTGGCGGTCGTGAAGCCGTGGATCGCCAGGCCAACCTGCTTTAGGTTGCTCGCACACTGCGTGCGCCGCGCCGCGCCGCGCGCCGCCTGCACCGCCGGGAGCAGCAGCGCCACGAGGATGCCGATGATCGCGATCACGACCAGCAGCTCGACGAGGGTGAAACCGCGACGGTGAACGGCGAGCGGAGAGCGCATTGGGAGATGCCAGAACCCGGGCGAACCCGCGGCGCCGATGCCGGGGACGCCCTTCGGAAAGAAGGGGTGGTTAGCCGGGCGCGTTGGGCGCCCGCTCGCGAGAAAACACCGCGCAACCAATCGCGCGATGGGGCGCGCGACTACACGCGCGACGGCGGACCGCGGGCGTCAACGACGCGCGTCAGGCGGAGGGTCGCAATCGCCACGACGGGCGACGCGGCGGGGGCGATCCCCTCCGAGAACAGCGAGGGGGGCGTTTCGGCCCCCTCCCCCACCTTGAACTTCGCCAGCAGCGAGCAGACCGAGCAGGTCGCCGGGTCGTGACCCGAGGCGTCGTCCGCAGAGCGAAAAGCGACTGCCCCCTCCGCGGGCCCCTCCGCAGAAGAAAGCTTTGCAGCCGCGTGAAACCCGCACGAGCAGGCCGTCGCGGCGCCCGACGCCCTATCGCCGGCGTGCGACAAAGCGTGGAGCGACTCCCCCGCGATCGCTAGCAACGCGTACACCGCCACAAGGGCGACCGAGGTCGCCCGCGAGCGGATCGAGTTGCGGCGGAAAGACGACATCGGGAGCTGTACGCCGGGGGTGCAACTAGAGTCTGGAGTTTACGCTCCCGCGGCGACGGCGGCAACGGCTTTTGCGAACGATTTGCAAAATCGCACCGAGGCACACGTTTGGCGCCCTCGGCGGGACCGTGCTACGGGACGAGCGCCTGAAACTCGACGCGCCGGAAATCGATCGGGTGGCTCTCCGATTGCAGCGAGATGGTCCCCTCGGCGAGGGGCGCCGACGGGGCCCCGTCGCGGCCGTCGCGGGTGAAGTCGCGGTACTCCAGGACCACCTCGCCCGCGACCGAGTGGCGGATGACGTCGCCGCCGCTGACCTCGAACTCGGCGGTCACCCACTGGTCGCCGTCGAAGGTCTCGGACGACGAATCGACGCAGTGGCTCTCGACGCGGCGACCATCGATCGCGACCTCGGTCCCCGGCGTGCAGAGGTTCGCCGTCGGCCGCTTGCCGGCTCGCGGTCCCGGGGCGAGGCCCCCCAAGAACTGCGCTTCGAGCGAGTCGGGGAACAACTGCTCGACCGCCATCGAGTCGGGGGTCTGGCCGTGGAGCATCACCCCGCTGTTGCGGGTCGCCCACTCAGGGCCGTCGGCCGTTTGCTCGCCGACGAACCGGTACTCGACCCGCAGCTTGTAGTGCGAGAAGAGCTTCGCGTCGCCCTCTCCCTTGCGACCCAGGGCGCCCGTGTAGAACAAGTGCCCGAACTGGTCTTTGAACAGCGGCTTGCCCGCGGCGTCCTTCGCGTACTGGTCGTAGCGGACCTTGAGCAGACCCTCTTCGACGCGGAACGTCTCGGCGTAGTTCTCTCCCAGCGCGTAGCCCGTGATCTTGGGGGTCCAGTCGTCGAGGTCGCGGCCGTTGAACAGCGGCGTCCACGTCTCGTCGGCGCCGGCGAATGGGGAGAGCGCCGTGAGCATGACGAACGGCAGAAGGAGCATGGCGAGTCGCGTCATCAAATTCACCGGGAGGCAATCGGGAGATTGGAAGAGGGGGCCGGGGACGAATGCCGCCGGGTTGCGCCAGCAACGAGCATCATAGCAACGAGCATGCCCGCGGGCTCGGGGACGCTCGTCGGCGCGCCGCCGAGGCCGTCGCGCCACGCGGTGTAGTCGGCCGCGTTCACTTGACCGTCGCCGTTGGCGTCGGCCACGAGCCTTCGATTGGCCGAGTAAGCCGTTGCGAAGCGATCGCCGTACGCTGCGCTCCAGGCGTCGTAGTCGTCCGCATCGACCGCGCCGTCGAGGTCGTAGTCGCCAACCGGCAGCACCGCGCGGAGCGCCGCGTCGGCGAGCACCGTGTGGGCCCGCGCCGTCGGGTGGACCCCGTCCCAGAAGATGTAGCCCGAGGGGTCGCCGACCCCCTGCCCCTTCTCCGCGCGGTTCGTGAAGCCCCACACGCTCGCCGCGTCGGCGGCGGGGAGGGCGATCAGATCGCTGAAGAGCCGCTCGACGTCGAGTCGCTCGATCGTGACCGCCGGGTTGGCCGTCTCGATCGCGCGGTAAACGTTCTCGAGCGCCGCGTTCGTCGCGCGGGTCAGGTTGCTGATCGACGCGGCGTTCGAAGCGTTCGTGTTGTAGTCGGGGGTCAGCCCGAGCAGCGGCAGGTTGATGCCGAGCAGGTTCCGCACGCCGGCGTTCACCAGGCGACTGATCTGCGTTTGCACGCGGCCGGCGAGGGCCGTGGCGTTCTGCTCGCCCCCGAACAGGTCGTTCGCCCCGATGAAGACGGCGTAGAGCCCGGTGGGGTCGGCTGTGCGGAAGCGGAGGAAGTCGGTCACCTGCTCGTCGAGGTCGTTGAGGAACAGCCCGGCAAGCCCCCCCGTGCCGGTGGTCCGGGCCCCCCCGTACGCGAAGTCGTTCCCCCCTGCCCCGCTGCGCGTAAGGGCCGGCAAGCGGAGGCCCGTGGCCAAACGCTCGGGGTAGACGGGACCGTTCGAGTACCTCCCCTGAAAGTACCCCGAGCCGGGCGACACGCCGAACGTGGCGGCGCTCGTGTTGCCGACGTCCGATAGGCTGTCGCCGAAGACGACGAGCGACGTGTACGGTCCGGCCAGCGCGGTCGCCGCAGCGAACAAGCAGCACGCGGTGAGGAAGAGTCGCCCGATCATTTGATCCAGGATAGCCGCTCGCAGCGCCGTCCGCACGGACGGCGCTTTCAAGGCGCGCCGGGGGCAAGAGCCGTTGGAGTGATCGGAGCGGGTACCTACGGCAAGCACTCCGACGGCTGGTGCCGCCGGCTCGCCGACGACCGCTTTGCTCGATGGGCCTGCGGGATCATGGCTAGCGAGCAATTCTGCGTCGATGGAACGTCGCGGCAAGGACGAACGCGCCCACGAGCGCCGCCGGTTCGGGGATCGACGACGAGCCGCCGGGTCGGCCCGGCTGGCCGTACCGCATCGCCCACACGCCGTAGTCCCGCAGCTCGACGCGGCCGTTGCCGTCGGCGTCGGCCGCCATGCCCGCGCCGGTCGCCCCCAGCGTGTCGCGGTAGACGGTGTAGTCGGCCGCGTTCACCACGCCGTCGGCGTTGTAGTCACCGACCCACACGAGGGGCGCCATCAGGTCCGGCCGGTCGGTCTCGATCGAATCGACCCCCATCGCGATCAGTTGCTTCATGCGGGCCGTGTCGTTCACCGTGTACGCATCGACCCACATGCCGTTGCGGTGGAACGCGTTGACGATCTCCTGCGTCAGTTGCCCGTCGGGTACAGAAAGCCCGGCGATGCCCCCCGACTTGATCGACTGGAGGTTCGCGTCGGACAGGTCCGAGGGGACGGAGTTCAGCAGTTGCACCTGCGCCGAACCGAATCGCGAGTCTCCCGAGTAAGCCGAGCTCTGCGGCCAGACCCAGACCTCGTCGAGCGGCGTCCCCGAGGCCACGAGCGCGTTGTTGATCGCGTTGCGCAGCGCGGGGCTCGCCGGGACCTTCACGTCGAGGATCGTGCGGCCGCGTCCGCCGATGAGCGTGAGCGCCTCGGTCAGCGTCGGGACGCGCTCGCCGGTGTACTCGGCACCGAACCAACTGCCGGCGTCGAGCGCCTTCACCTGGGCGAGCGTCAGTGCCGCGATCGGCCCCATTCCGTCGGTCGTGCGGTCGAGCGTGCTGTCGTGGAACACCACGGCGTGGCCGTCGGCCGTCAGGTGGATGTCGATCTCGATCAGGTCGGCCCCGACCTCAAACCCTTTTCGGATCGCGGCGAGGGTGTTCTCGGGGGCGAGGAACCCGCCGCCGCGGTGCCCCATCACCATGGTCCGCCCCATGAGAGGTGGCAGCGGCAGGGGAATCGGCGGCGCGGCCGTCGGGACCACGGGGCCCGGCGTCGCGGCGCCGGCCGACGACACGTTGCCGAGTAACCGCACGTCCTCCGGAGACAGCTCGGCATCGACGAGGCGAAAGCTACTGAGGTACCCAAGCGACGTCTCGTTGTCCTCGTCCGTGAACAGATAGAACGACGAATCGAGGTTGAACCGCGCGTCGGTCGCCGGTTGCGACCCGACGAGCACGCCGTTGACGTACTTCCGCATCGTCCCCGAGGTGTCGCGGGTCATCGCGATTCGGTTCCAGGTGTTCGGCGCGATCGACCCGTGGTAGACGCCGTTGATCCCGATTCCCCCCGACGGTTGGTTGCGGACGAAGAACTCGCCGTCGTTGTTGTTCGCCAGGCTCGTCTGCAAGAGGCTGCGCCAACGCCCGTCCGAAGCCGTCGGCGAGAGGTAGTCCCAAACGAGCGTGTAACTGCCGGCCGGGGACCCCGCATCGACGCGGTACCCCTGCGTCGGCGTCGTCGCGGGGACGCGCCAGACGTTCCCGCCGGCGCCCCCGCCGCCGCTGACCGGCAACGCCGGCAGGCCGAACGAGGCGTTCGTGCCGAACTGCGTCGCGGCGGGCCCCCACCCGGTCCCCCCGGGGTCGTAGTAGGCGATCGACCCGGCGCCGGTAGTGGCGGTGAACGGCGTGGACCCGTCGAAGTTCCACACGACGTCGAGCCCGTCCGAGGCTCGAGGGGTGACCACCGTCAGGACCAGCAGCAAAGCAAGGGTGCGCATCGAGAACCTCGGAGGAAATACGGCCGACGTCACCCTACTTGCGATTCCCGAACCTGCCCACCTTCGCGTCGCGGGAACGCAAGCGCGAAGCGCGGGAGGTCAAATCCGGACCCTTCACGAAGTCGTCATCGACGGGCGACTCCGCACCCGGGCGCCTATACTTCGCCTGCCCCGCCGTGTCCCCCTCGGACCCGGTCGCCGCGGCCCCCGCCCCCTGCACCCGACCCCCATGGCCAACCGCGAAACCCTCGGCGGCGTGATCCACGCCTACCAGAAGTACGACCCGATGCGGTTCCCGTCGCCGACGGCGCCGCCGCCGGACGTGGTCTCGGCGGCGTTCGAGCACGCGCTGATGTTCGGCGAGCGGCGCGAGCTGACCGAGGAAGAGCTGGCCCGCGCCGTACGGCTTGACCCGAGCCAGATCGCCGGTCTCGGTCCGTCGATCGACGCCCTCCGCGCGATGCTCGAAGAACGCAAGCGCAAGATCCTCGAACGCTACGAGACGCGTAAAGCCCGCAAGCGGGCCCACAAGGCGCTCCACTCCGAAGCGACCGCGGTCACTCCGCCGGCGAAGTTCGCCGACCGCTTCCGGGGGGCGGTCAAGCAGGAGCAGATCCGCGACCTCGAGCGCCTGTACTACGCCACCGGGGACGACTCGTCGCCGTTCGCCCGGGCGATCGTGCAGGTCCTCGAGCGGATGAGCGACAAGTACCAAGTCGATCAGCTCGACGCCAAGTACGCGTTCACCGGGCGCGAGACGATGACCGTCGAGCAGGCGCTGGCGGTCAAGGAAGAGCTTGAGAAGATCGACGAGCTGCTTAAGCAACTCGAAGAAGCAGCGAAGACCGCCCAGATCGGCGTCATCGACCTCGAGATGCTCAGCGAGTTCGCCGAGCCGGGGGACGTCGATCAGCTCTCCGCGCTGCAGCAGCAAGTGCAGGACTACCTGCGCGAGGTCGCCGAGCAGCAGGGGCTTGAGCAGTCGGGGAAGTCATTCAAGCTCACCCCCAAGGCGTACCGCACGTTCCAGGGGAAGCTCCTCGAGCGGCTGTTCAGCAACCTCGATGCGTCGCGCACCGGGCGCCACGAGGGGGCGATCCTCGGCGAGGGGGCGGTCGAAACGCAGGGGACGAAGCAGTTCGAGTTCGGCGACTCGATCGCCAACATGGACGTCGTCAGCACGTTCACCAACGCGCTGCTGCGCCAAGCGGGCGATAGCGAACGCGCGCTCGCCGGTTTCCGCCTGCACTCCGACGACATCGTCATCCACCGCACGCGCAACACCCCGAAGGCGGCCACCTGCGTCGTCATGGACATGTCGGGGAGCATGCGCTACGACGGGCAGTACATCAACGTGAAGCGGATGGCGCTGACGCTCGACGGGCTGCTGCGCAAGCAGTACCCGGGGGACTTCCTGTCGTTCGTCGAGGCGTACAGCTTCGCCAAGCCGGTCCCGCCGGGGAAGCTGGTGAACCTGATGCCCAAGCCGGTAACGATCACCAACCCCGTGGTGGCGCTGCGGGCCGACATGAGCCGCGACGACCTCTCCGAGCACCAAGTGCCGCCGCACTTCACCAACCTGCAGCACGGGCTGTCGATCGCACGCAAGCAGCTCGCCGCGCAGGACACGCCCAACCGGCAAATCGTCCTGATCACCGACGGGCTACCAACCGCGCACTTCGAAGGGGAGATGCTGTACTTGCTTTACCCCCCCGATCCGCGGACCGAGGCGGCCACGTTGCGCGAGGGTCTGCTCTGCGCCCGCGAGGGGATCACGATCAACCTGTTTCTCTTGCCCAGTTGGTCGCAGACGGAAGAAGACGTAAGGTTTGCCTACCGGCTAGCGGAATCGACACGCGGGCGGGTCTTCTTCACGGCGGGGCGCGACCTCGACCGATACGTCGTCTGGGACTACGTCTCGCGGCGTCGCGACATCCTCGGGTAGCGGCGCTGCGGCGTGCGAAGTCCCCAAAACGCGAGGCGGCGACTGCTCCGACGCGCCCGAAGGCGATCCGCCGTGCTGTTGCCCGCAATCCGCTGCCGTTAGACTTTGTGCGACCGTTGAAGGGGCCGCCACCGTCAAAGTGGCCGCCACCGAACCGCTCGATAGCCCTGCTGCTTTCCCCGCAGCGTTGCCGACACCCGGATTCGCAGCGCGCCAGCCCGCCCCGATCTCTCTAGGCTCCGACGCCCCCCGATGCATCGCACCGCGCCGCCGCAGTCCCTATCGCTCGTCCTGGGCGCGTGCGTCGCGATCAGCGCGTCGTTCGCCGCGGCCGCCGGTCGGCCGGCCGAAGCGGTCTTCCCTGAGGAGACGGTCGGTTTCCTCTTGGTGACCAGCGTCCCCGAGTTCCGCGAGCGTTGGTCGAAGACGCAGCTTGGCCAGCTCTCGGAGGAGCCGGCGATGCAGCCGTTCCTCGAGCAGCTCGGCAAGCAGCTCGAAGGGAAGGTCGGCCGCATCGAAGAGCGGCTCGGCGTGACGCTCGAGGACTTCAACAGCGCCGCCTCGGGCGAGGCCGCCGTGGGCCTGGTCGGCCCCGCCGGCCAGCGGAAGCGGGCGAGCGTCGCGGTGTTGATCGACGCGACCGGACGCGACGCCGAAGCCAAGTCGCTCGTCGAGAAGATCGAGAAGCACATCGCCTCGCGCAACGGCAAGCCGGTCGGGGGATCCGGCGGGCCGATCCTGGTCTACTCGGTTCCCGCGAAGAAGGCGGGCCAGCCCCCGCAAACGGTCGCCTACTTCCAGGCCGAAGGTCGCCTCGGCGCCGCCGACGACGAGTCGGTCGCCCGCGCGATGCACGACCGGTTGACGGGCAAGGGCTCGGCGCCGCTGAGCGGCCGCAAGTCGTACGCGGCGGTGCTCAGCAAGGTCCGCAAGGAGGCCCGCGGCCTCGCACCGCAGATTGTCTGGTACGTCTCGCCGTTCGACTACGACACCGCGTCGCGGACGCTCGACACGGCGTCAGCCGACCCCGATAAGAAGGACAACGTCACGATCCTACGCGAGCAGGGCTTTGACGCGATCACCGGCGTGGGGGGCCACGTCGCCCTGGCGCTCGACCCGCAGCGCGACATAGCGCACCACACGTCGATCTACGCGCCGGCGAAGCAAGGCGCCAAGGGGAAGCGCGCCGCCGACAAGTACAACCTGGCGATGCGGATGGCCGAGTTCCCCAATGCCAAGTCCCCGATCACTGTCGCCCCGTGGGCCCCACGCAGCGTGGCCAGCTACAAGACCCTGTCCGTTGACCTGCAGAACGCGTTCGACCACGTCGGATCGCTGTTCGACGCCTTCGCGGGCTACAAGGACGCCTTCCAGACGACGATGGACAATTTCGAGAAGGACCCGTACGGCCCGCAGATCAACCTCCGCAAGGACATCGTCGCGCACCTCGGCCAGCGCGTGACGATCATGACCGACTACACGCTGCCGATCACGTCCGACAGCGAGCGCTACCTGATGGTGTTCGACGTCGTTAAGCCCGAGGCGATCGCCGAGCCGCTCGCCGAGTGGATGAAGAACGACCAGGCCCAGCTCCGCGAGCTGCGGGGGGTCGCCTACTGGGAATTGCTCCCCGAGGACGAGACCCTCACTTCGGCCGACGTCGATGCGGGCCTGCTGCCGCTCGACGGGTCGGAGCCCGCCGCGAGCGACGACGAGACGCCCCGCGAGCAGCGTGTCCTGCGTCGCGCCGCCGTCTGTTTGCACGAAGGTCGCCTGGCGATCGCCTCCGACGCCGAGTTCCTCGGCAGCGCCCTGTTCGGCGTCTCGAGCGGCGAAGCGCTCGCCGAAGCGGCGGACGTCGCGGCGACCAGCGCCGCGCTCGACTCGCTCGCCCCCGCCGCGCGGTGCGCCTGGACGTTCACCCGCACCGACGAGAGCGTCCGCCCGAGCTACGAGCTGGTCCGCGCCGGCAAGATGCCCGAGGCCGAGACGTTCTTCGGGCAACTGCTGAACCGGATGCTGACGACCGACGAGGAAAAAGAAGTCGGGGCTCAGCGCCGCCAGAAGATCGACGGCAGCACGCTGCCGTCGTTCGAGATGGCCCGGCGGTACTTCGGCCCCGCCGCCCGCGCGGTCCGCAGCGACGACGACGGCTGGCTGATCACGGGCGTGGTGCTGAGCAAGGCGGCCGAGTGAGGCAATCGGCTATTGGCCCAGGCCGCTGAGCGCCACCCCGACGCCGTACGCGGCGGCCGCCGCCGCGGCGCCGGCGGCGAGCGTCTCGAGCGCGGCGGCGAGCCAGTGCTGATCGACGAACACGCTCTTCACGGCGCCGACGCCGAAGAACGAAGCCATCGCGATCGCCGCGCTCGCGAGGTACGGTGGGGACGACTCCCCGCTGGTGAACAGCGCCGGCAGGAACACCACCAGCGGCAGGGCGCCCAGCACGACGAACGCCACGAACGTCGCCAGCGCCGCCTTCAGCGGCGACGGCCCGGAGAGCGGGATCCGCAGCTCCTCGGTCAGCATCGTCTCGAGCCAGCGTTCACGGTCCGCGGTGATCACCTCGACGACGCGGTCGAGGTCGGCGCCGGTGAAGCCCTTGCGCCGGTAGATCTGCCGCACCTCCTCGCGCTCCCCCTCGGGGTAGCGCTCGATCTGCTCCGCTTCGGCGCGGCGGGCCCGCGCCCGAAGTTGATCGTCCGAACGCGTGGCGAGGTAGTTGCTCGCCGCCATGCTGAACCCGTCCCCGACGAGGTTTGCGGCGCCGAGGATCAGCACCACGCCGGGGGACAGACCGGCCCCCGCCACCCCCGAGACAACGGCGAACGTCGTCACGATTCCGTCGATGGCGCCGAACACGAAGTCGCGCAGGTAGCTGTGCTTGGTCGGCGATTGCAGACGCACCCGCACCGCAGCCGGGTGATGGTCCGCGACGTGGGCTTTGTAGTCTGCGTCGTTCATCGATTCCCTTTCGCTCAACGGGCCCGGGTTAACGCCCCTCGACGCGCGCCCAGTAAGGCCGCACGCGGTCGGCGCGGGTGCGGGCGTCTTCGAGCAGGACCTCGAGGTCCGGCTCGACCGTCTCGCCGCGCGGCACGAGGCGGCGGCCGTTCCACTCAATCTCGATCGGCTTGCCGAAGTCCACGAGCTCCGGCGAGAGCCACACGGTGACCCCCTCGACCCTCGCGAAGATCGCCAGCTTGTCGCCGACGAGCTTGCGACCGCGCAGCGGGGCGCCGCGCGTCCCCCGCGGCGGGGGCCACGCCGCCGGGGCGACCATCGACTTGGCCGGCAGGCCGTGCGCCTCGACCCACCAGAAGTAGTTGTCAGACGGGCGCATCGCGAGCACCTCGAACTCCTCCGGAGGCGGGCGACGCTTGCGGCGCTCCATCCAATCGAACGCGCTCTGCAGCTCGTCCCCCAGCGGCTCGTAACCGCGGCCGCGGTACTCGACCACCACCGCGTCGTGCTGCGGCTTGAGGTAGGCGTCGAACTCGGTCGCGTTGTGCGCAACCTTGCCGGCGTCGAGCTCGCCGTTGACGAAGCGCCACGCCACGTGCTTCGCGTTCTCGGTGTACCACGTGACGTAGCGACCCGTGCGGGCGAGGAACGGCATCACGCCGGCCCACGCGTCGGGGTGGGCGACGGCGACGTCCCACGCGGCGTCCCCCCCTTCGCCGTGGCCGGTCAAGTAGACGCGGTCGGCGTCGATCGACACGCGCCGCATCGCCTCGCGCAGCGCGCCGAGCACCGCCGCGTGCTCGCGCGGCGTGTAGCCGTAGGCGAGCGCCCCGCCGGGCGCCCAGTCGATGGCGATCACCACGTACCCGCGTCGCATCGCCTGCCCCGCCCGGGCGCCGGCCCCCTCCTCCGTTGGCACGACCGAGCCGGCCCAGAAGTCGAGCATCGACGCGGGCGTTGCCGCGATCGGCGCGAGCGCGACGATCGCCGGGTAACGCCTCAGCGGGTCGTACTCCGGCGGCAGCTGCACGACGGCCCGCGCGCCGGTCGGCGACGTCACGACGTGGCAACCAGCCGGGAGCTGCGGCGAGGCATCGGGCTCGTCCGCGTTCGGTCCCTCGTCACCCGTCTCGTCGGTGCTCGGCTCGTCTTCGAGCGTCTCGATCTCGGCGACGAGCGGCAGCGGGGGCGCCATCAGACGCAGGATGTCCGCCACGCGCTGGACGGTCACCCACGGCGAGTCGCGGATCTCGACCAGCAGCGACGCCCGCCGATCGGCGTTGGGCTCGACCAAGTAGCGGCGGACGTTGTCGCGGACGTCCACCAGCTCGAGCGCCGTGGAGAGCTCGTCGACCGCCCGCGCCGAGCCGACGATCCAACTGCTGATCGCCACCGCCGCGAGACGCTCGGCGGAGACCCCGTCCCCCCGCGACAGTTGGCGGAAGGCGGTCAGGCGCTCGGCGCTCGCTTCCGAGAGCCCCGCGCGGATCTCGGCGACGGCGCGCTCGGCGATGCGCCGCGGCCCCGCGTCGGCGATGGCGGCCGCGGCGCGCTCGAGCTGCGCGATCGCGTCGGCGCGCTCGCCGTCGCCACGCTCGACCTCGTCGAGCAACTCGGCGACGCGTTGCAGCGTTTCCCCCGGCACGCCGTCGGCCGGGAACGAGGTGAGCAACGACCTCACGAGCCGGTGCTGCCCCGCCCGCTGTCGGAGCTGGACCTCGTCGAGCAATCGCTTCGCCGCGAGTTGCCGCAGTTGGCGCACGTCTTCGTCGAACCCTTCGGCCTTCGCCTCGGGGCGGCCTTCGAAGTCCTTCTGCACGCGCTCGAGCTCGAACCGCGCGTCCTGGTAGCGCTCCGACTGCAAGTACAGCCGCACGACCTCGAGGCGGGCGTCGAGGTCGTTGCGCGGCACGGCCCCTCCGAGGACCGTGGCGAGCACCTCGCGCGGCAGGCTGCTGGTGGCGAGGCGCTGGTCCCACAGGTAGCTGTTCGGCTCGGCCACCAGGCCCTGCAGACGCACGTACACGGGGGTCACTTCGGTCACCCCCTGGATGACGGCGATCGGCCCCTCGGCGGTCGGCATCTCGAACGTGCGGCGACCGAACTTGTCGAGCGGCGTGATGCGCAGCGCCTGGCCGACCACGCCGATCGACGAGCCGCGTGAGGCGACGTTCTGCCAGACGCGGATCTTGACGGTGGGGTCCGACCCTTGGTCGAGCACCTCGCGGACCGCCGTCTTGTGCAGGAACGTGCGACGCAGCCCGTCATCGACGACAACGATCGGCGTAACCGGCACGCCGCCGGCGCCCTTGCTGGGGTTGAGTGGGTCGTCGGCGACGCCCGCGGTCTGGCCGATGTCCCCCGCCAGCACGCTGCCGTCCTTCAGTTGCAGCGTCGCGCTCCGGGCGCTCGTCGCCGTCAGCAAGGCGAGCACGCTTGTCAGGCAACGGCAAAGGAGTTGGCGCGGCACTCTGCCGATTGTCGCGATTCGTGGGGGGTGGGGGTAGGGCGAGTCGCGGCAGAGGCATTGCGCATCGACGTTGCGCCCTTGTGGTGCGACTCGCGGGCCTACGCTCGCCCCGCCCACTGCCCACTGCCGACTGCCCGCTTCATACTAGTCGCTATGAGGGACTTCACCCGCGAAAGCCTGCTCCACGACCCGGTTCACGGGTACGTGCCGTTCGTCTCCGTCGTCCCCGCCGGGGAGGCGAGCGAACGGGCCGTGATCGACCACCCGTGGGTCCAACGGCTGCGCCAGATCCACCAACTGCAAACCGCCTGGTGGGTTTACCCGTCGGCCGAGCACACGCGGTTCCAGCACGTCGTCGGCGCCATGCACATGGCGAGCCGTGCGGTGGACGGGCTGTACGACAGCCTGCACGAGGCGACGCGCGGCGAAGTCCCCAGCCGCCACGCCGTGGACTGCCTCTGCCGCATGGCGGCGCTGCTGCACGACGTCGGCCACGGCCCCTTTGGCCACTTCTTCGACGAGCACTTCCTCAAGCCGCACTACGGCCTGACGCACGAAGGGCTGGGGGCTTTCATCATCGAGCGAGAACTCGCCCCGCTGCTGCGGGGGGTCCGGCAGTGCCCCGCCGGCCGGATGGGGGAGGGCGAGTCGCTCGACCCGGCGCACGTGGCGATGCTGATCCAGCGGCCCCGATTCGACGATCGAGGGGCGAGCGACGCGAACCAGTGGCCGCGGTGGCTCGTCCTGCTGAGGAGCCTGTTCTGCGGTCTCTACACGGTCGATAGCATGGACTTCGTCCTGCGCGACGCGTACATGACCGGCTACAGCGCCCGGGCGTTCGACCTCGAGCGCCTGCTGCGTTACACGTTCTTCAGCGAGCACGGCCTAACGATCCACCAGAAGGGGGTCGCCACGCTGGTGAAGTTTGTCCAGACCAAGAGCGAGCTGTTCCGCGCGGTCTACTTCCACCGCACCGTGCGGGCGATCGACAAGACGCTGCGCGACGTGTTCGTCGATAGCCGCGAGCTGCTCTTCCCCGGCGACCCCCGCGAGCACCTGGCCGCCTACCGCGGCTTCACGGAGTGGTCGCTGCTGGTGGACGTAGCCCGTTGGTCGGCGAGCGACGAGCCGTGGAAGCGCGAACTGGGCGCGCGCTGGGACCGGATCCTGCAACGGCAGGTCGATTGGGTGGCGGTCGAGGACCGCAACCGTACCGAGCGCGAGGGGGAGTCGGTCGCCGCCAGCGTATTCAGCGACGCGGCGCTGCTCGAGCAGGCGATCCGCGGGAAGCTCCCGCCGCAGCACAAGGCGTTGCCGATGCAGATCGACCTGCCGCGGCACCTGTACCGACCGGACTCGCTCGCCGCCACCGCGGGGCAGAACTTCCAGTTCAACCCTTCGACGGGGCGCGTCTACCCACTGACCGACGACCAGCTATTCGCCCAACTGCCGGTGGCGCACCGCGCCTGCCGCGTGTACCTCCGCAAGGAGCACTCGCCGGCCGAGGCCCGGGCCGTGGGCGCCGCCCTCGACGAGCTCGTCGGCAGCCGCGGCGAAGACGACCTCACGAATATGTAGTCAACGAAACTCACCACAGAGAGCGCGGAGGACACAGAGGAAGCACGGGGAAATCCCAGTGACCAAGCATTAATGACCAAAAGGAGCTGTCAGCGATCAGCAGTCAGCTTTCAGCAACTGCCCTCTGCCCTCGGCCTTCTGCCCAATCCCTTTGGTCCTTGGTGCTTGGTCATCGTTCCTTCTTTCGTCTGCGTTCATCCGTGTCCATCTGTGGTTCCCCCTTTCCGTCGCTTCTCCGTGTCCTCCGTGCTCTCTGTGGTGAATAGTCAATGTCGGACGTCTACGAGAACCCCCTGATCACCCGCTACGCCTCGCGGGAGATGGCGCGCTTGTGGGGGGACCAGAAGAAGTTCTCGACCTGGCGTCGGCTTTGGGTGGCGCTCGCCGAGGCCGAGGCCGAGCTGGGCCTGCCGATCACCGCCGCCCAGCTCGACGAGCTTCGCGACAAGGTTGACGACGTCGACTTCGCCGCCGCGGCCGGCTACGAGAAGAAGCTCCGCCACGACGTGATGGCCCACGTCCACACCTACGGCGACGCGTGCCCCGGCGCTCGGCCGATCATCCACCTCGGCGCCACCAGCAACTACGTCGTCGACAACGCCGACTTGATCGCGATCCGCGAATCACTGTCGCTCGTCGCGCGGCGCCTGGCGGGGGTGATCGACGCGCTGGCGACCTTCGCCGCAGCGCACCGCGACGTCCCGACCCTCGGGTTCACGCACTTGCAGCCGGCCCAGCCGACGACCGTCGGCAAACGCGCCACGCTTTGGTGCTACGACCTGGCGCTCGACCTCGCGGAGGTCGAACGCCGCATCGCCACGCTTTGCGCGCGGAGCGTGAAGGGGACCACCGGCACCCAGGCGAGCTTCCTCGAGCTGTTCGCCGCGGACCACACCAAGGTCCGCGAGCTCGAGCGGCGCGTCGCCGCCAAGATGGGGTTCGACGCCACCTACGCCGTCACCGGGCAAACCTACCCGCGGAAGGTGGACGCCCAGGTGCTCGACACCCTCGCCGGGGTCGCCGCGAGCTGCCACAAGGGGACCACCGACTTGCGTCTGCTCGCCAACCGCAAGGAGGTCGAGGAGCCCTTCGAGGAAAGCCAGATCGGCTCGTCGGCGATGCCGTACAAGCGGAACCCGATGCGCTGCGAGCGGATCGGCGGCCTAGCCCGGTTCGTGATGAGCCTCGCCCAGAACGGCGCCGCGACCCACGCCACGCAGTGGATGGAGCGGACGCTCGACGACTCGGCGAACCGCCGCCTGTCGCTGCCGCAGGCGTTCCTTGGGATCGACGCGTGCCTGGTGATCTACGAGAACGTCGCCCGCGGGCTCGTCGTCTACCCGGCGGTGATCGCGCGAAACCTCGCCGCCGAGCTGCCGTTCATGGTCACCGAGAACGTGCTGATGGAGGCCGTCAAGGCCGGCGGCGACCGCCAGGAACTGCACGAGCGGATCCGTCAGCACGCGCAAGCCGCCGGCGCCGTGGTCAAGCAACAGGGGGGCGCGAACGACCTGCTCGAGCGACTGCGCGGCGACAAGGCGTTTGCAGCGGTTGATCTCGGCGCGGTCGCCGACCCGCGGACCCTGGTCGGCCGAGCGCCCGAGCAGGTCGATGAGTTCCTCGCCGAGGAAGTCGCGCCGATCCGCGAGCGCTATTCCGGAAAGCTCGCCGTCGCGGAGGAGCTGAGGGTGTAGGGGCTGAGGGGGTCGATGATCGAGGTTAGGTAGACGATCGAGGTTCGATGGTAGAGATCAGAGGCCGGAGGTTAGAATTGGGGGATGATCGAACTCACCCCCGAGCAGCAGGCGTTCGTCGAGCACCAGGTCGAAATCGGCGCCTTCGGCGCGCCGGCGCAGGTCGTGCAAGCGGGCCTTGAACTGCTCCGCGAGGCGGCGGATCGCCGCGAGCACGCGGAGACGATTGCGAGCATCGAGCGCGGCCGAGCCGACTTCGCTGCGGGACGCGTGCTGCCACTCGACGAAGCGTTCGAGCGAATCCGCCGGAGCCTGGGCTTGCCCGAGCGGGCCGCGACACGATGACGTACCGCGTCGTCGTCACCGAGGAAGCCCGGATCGTCGCCGAGACAGACGCCGCTTGGTGGGCGCAACACCGTTCCCCCGAGCAAGCCGCTCGTTGGCTTGATGGACTGCACGCCGCCGTGGCGGGCCTTGCGGAGTCCCCGCTCGCTCACGGGCTGGCCCGTGAGTCCAAGGAACTTGGACACGAGCTCCGCGAAATGCTCTACGGACTCGGAGGGTCTCGTACGCACCGCGTCCTGTACGAAGTCCGCGGCGACGAGGTCTTGGTCGTCACGGTGCGTCACACGGCCCGCGACGACTACCGGCCCGGCTAGCGCCAGACGGTCGTGCGAAATCCCCTCAGATCAAATCCGTCTTCGACGGTCGGCGGTGGCGCTTCGAGGCGCAGTCGCCGCACACGCCGCTGATCGTCAGGCGGTGGCCGGTGACGCGGAACCCGTGCTCCGCGGCGACCGCCTCGCGGAGCGTCGCGAGCTCGTCGCTCTGGAACTCGAACAGGCTGTCGCAGACCGTGCAGTGCAGGTGGTCGTGCTGGGGGTAACCGTAGTCCCGCTCGTAGACCGCCCTGCCGCCGATGGTCATCTTCCGCAACAGGCCGGCCTCGACCAGCTCGTCGAGCGCCCGGTAGACGGTCGCCCGGCTGACCTTGGAGTCCCCGTCGAGGCTCCCTAGGCGGTCGATCAGCTCGTCGGCGTCGAAGTGCTCGTGCCGGGCGAAAACGTGGTCCACCAACACCCGCCGCTGCTGCGTGATCCGCTTGTTGCGGCTTTGCAGGTACTCGTCAAAGCGTTCCTGCGGCGTCATGGAGACGCGCACTTCGCCGAGCGAGAAGTCGGGCTGCGGGTCGCGGATCATGGCGGGTGGTCGGGGGAGGCGACCGGGCTAGGCGGGGGCGGGGAGACCCTCTCCCCCAATTCCTTAGCATAGGACGCCACCGCTCCCCCAACAACCAATCCGAGACCTGCCAGCGCTACTAGCCTGTTGAGAAACGCCGTCGTGGCGTTTTTCCACCTCGCCAAGCTTGCGGCCGAGCCGCTCGCGGCTCGCGAAACCGCGGCGAAAGCGCCACGGTTTCGACGTCGCCTCCCTGCGACAACGCAGCCTGTCGAAAAATCAACAGGCTGCTACCCCAACCGGTCGAGCAGGCTTTCGAGCGCCCCGTCGAGCCGCTCGGGGGTCTCGTAGGTCCCGGCGGCGATCTCGTTGCGGAGGCGGCTCACGAGGTCCGCACGGACGTCGCCGGCTCCCGTCGCCTGCTCGGCGGCGCGGAGCTCGGCCGCGTCGGCCAGTCGGGACGCCTCTTGCGCGGCAGGTGAGATCTCGACGCGGTCGGCGGGCTGAGGGGCCCCCTCCGAGGGCGCCGAGCGACGGGGGGCGTGCGGCCCGGCGAGCCCTTGGGCGCCCTGGACGTGCTGTGTGCTGCCGGGACCGTAGATCTGCATCGGTGACTCTCCGCTCGCGGCCTGACCCCCGTGGAGAGGGGTCTAGCCTAGGCTAGCTGTGGTGGACGGATTCGACGCTCGACTGCCGCGCAGTGCGCGGCGACTCGGTCGGCCAGATCCGTCTGACCCGGTCGAGCTCGGCGAAACCCCGTTCTGGGGTCCGTCGCGCCCAACCCCGCCTCCGTGGGGTGAGAGCCATTGATCGAAGCGCCCCGGAACTCCGGCGCTCCGCGCTCCCGCGATGAGTCGTCTTCAGCATCGACACCCAACCGGCCGGACCTCCACAGTCCCGAACCGATTGAGGATCAGCCGCAACGTCCACGCTGTAGCGAGCGGTCCCCCAATGCGGGGCGGGTCCACTCTCCCACTTGGGGGTGATTTTACGCCCGCTGCGCCGCGGGGGGCAACGCCGCTGTGTCGGGAAGCGGCCGGCCCAGGGGGGCGCCAGCGACCGACACGGAATTCTCGCCCGAACCCGAACGGTCGCTAGCGGTCCTGCGTACAGGCATCTAGAGACGGCGTCGGAACCGCCGTCCGAGCGAGCCGCCGCAACGCGGCCACCACGAGGGGGAGGCCCCGAGCATGTCCACCAAGACCCCCGCCGACGCCGTCCTGATCATCGACTCGTTCCCAGGCTTCCAGCCGATCCGCCTCCCGGCCGACGCGTTCCGCGACCTGCACCGCGACACGAGCAAGCGGCTCAGCGCCCTCGTCGCCAGCCACCGCAAGCGGTTCCCGCAGCGAGCCGGCCGGACCGCGTGGGACCGGTAACGGAAGGCGGAATGGGGAAGGCGGAAGGCGGAATGACGCGCGAGCGACGGGCCGTCCCGATCGAAGCTGCCGCCTTGCGGGCCTGGGGCCGTTCTGATTCCGCACTCCGAATTCCGACCTCCGCGTTCCGTCCGTTCCCTTCCCGCCGTTTGCGGACGGCCTATCATGCGGTTCTTTCCGTGGATGCCCCCCCGTGCGACGAGGACCCCCCCGCGATGAAGGTCTTGCTGGCGAGCCCCCGCGGGTTCTGCGCCGGGGTCAACATGGCGATCGACTCGCTGGAGCTCGCGCTGCAGGCGTTCGGCGGGCCGATCTACGTCTACCACGAGATCGTCCACAACAAGCACGTGGTCTCGCACTTCGAGGGGCGGGGCGTGGTGTTCGTGAACGACCTGGCCGAGGCGCCGGTCGGATCGACACTGCTGTTCAGCGCCCACGGCGTCTCGCCCGAGGTCCGTCGGGCGGCGGCCGAGCGCCAACTGCGGGCGATCGACGCCACTTGCCCGCTGGTGACCAAGGTCCACCTCGAAGCGATCAAGTACGCCAAGGAGGGCCGCACGATCGTCCTCATCGGCCACGAGGGGCACGACGAGGTGATCGGCACGATGGGCGAGGCGCCCGAAGCGATCGTCCTCGTTGAGTCTCCAGAAGACGTCGATCGCCTCGAAGTCGCCGACCCGAATCACCTCGCCTATCTCACGCAAACAACGCTCAGCCTCGACGACACGGGGCGTATCATCCGCCGCTTGCGCGAGCGCTTCCCGGCGATCGTCGGGCCCGCGAAGGCCGACATCTGCTACGCCACGCAGAACCGCCAAGAAGCGGTCGCGCTCCTCTCCGACGAAGCGGACCTGACGCTCGTCCTCGGGAGCCAGAACAGCTCGAACAGCCAGCGCCTCGCCGAGCTCTCGCGCGAGCGCGGCGTCCCCGCCCACCTGATCGACGGGCCGCAGGACCTGCGCCCCGAGTGGTTCGAGGGGGTCGAGACGGTCCTAGTCACCGCCGGCGCGAGCGCCCCCGAGACGGTCGTCGAGGGGACGCTCGACTACCTGGTCGAGCGCTTCGGCGCGACGGTCGAGCCGCGCCTCGTGCGCGAAGAGCACGTCTCGTTCCCGCTGCCGCGCGAGCTCCGCGAGTTCGCGCAGACTCCTTAGCAGCCTGTTGATTTTTCAACGGGCTGCGTCGTCGCAGGGAGGCGACGTCGAAACCGTGGCGCTTTCGCCCCGGTTTCGCCAGCCGCGAGCGGCTCGGCCGTGAGCTTGGCGAGGTTGAAAAACGCCACGACGGCGTTGTTCAACGGGCTGCTAGCGGCGCCGTTTAGCGACGCGCTTCAACTGCTGGCGCTGCGGTAGCCGCTGAGCGCCCTTTGGAAGACCCAGCGGCTGCCCACCAGCGCCGCGGCGGTCGCCCCGAGCGCGAACAGCGCCAGAATCGCGTACTCGCTCGACAGCGGCTTCGCCATGATCCGCGCGGGGACGTTGATCACGACCAGGATCGGCACCACGAACGTGAACACGGTCCGCATCGCGTCCCCCGCCAGCGAACCGCTGTAGATCTCCATCGGGTAGCGCGAGAAGTTCGTGATGTAGAACCAAAAGTCGTAGAGCGTCTGGTTCCTGCCGAGCCAGATGCTCGTCGCCGCGAGCGCGATCATCGTGCTGTAGAGGATCAGCACGCCCGTCACGATGTAGAACGGGTACAGGACCCACGGCAGCCAGCCGTCGGGGCGTCCTTCGAGCCGCGCCAGCGAGTACGCGAGCACCACCGCCGCGACGACGAAGTTCCCGAGCGACGACCAGCTCATCTTGCGGAGCGACACCAGGAACTGCGTGTCGATCGGCTTCAGCAGCGCGAAGTCGAGGCCCCCGGTGCGCACCAGCTCGCTGAACTCCTCGGCGTTCGGCATGAAGAACGCCTGGACCAGGCTGTTGACGAACATCGTCGTCGCGATGAACACAAAGAACTCGTACTTGCTCCAACCGCCGATCGAGCCGGTGAACTGGTAGATCAGGGCGTAGAAGCCCAGGTTCATCAGCATCCACGTGACGCTGCTCGCCGCCTCGATCCAGAAGTTCGAGCGGAACGTCATGTCGCGGATCAGCGAGTTCCGCGCGAACGTCAGCAGCAGGCGGGGGTAGAGGAAGAAGGCGGAAGGGGGAGTTCGGAATGCGGAATCGGCGTTGTCAAGGCCGCGCGTAGCGATCGACGCGCTCGCCTCGGTTACACCCGTCGATCCGCGTTCACCGTTCATAGCCATCCGTCCTTTGTCCGATTCCGCACTCCGCACTCCGCACTCCGCATTTCCTTCATCCCCCGAAGCCGCTGTACCGCTTGTAGCCGGCGCGCATGGTCCAGCGCGCTGCTACGAAGAAAAACGCGACCCACGCCGCTTCGAGCGCCAGGCCCCAGGCGAGCTCGGCGCCCTGCACCTTCCCCAGGTAGACCGCCGCCGGGAAGTACGCCAGGTACTGCAGCGGCTGGTACATGACGAGCGTCGCGACGGGCGCCGGCAACGACCCGGTCAAAAAATCGATCGGGAACATGTGCCCCGAGAAGAAGAAATTGAACAGCATGTAGACGAACAGCAGCGAGCTCACTTCGAGGAACCAAAACCCGATCATCCCGAGCGTCGCCTCGAGGTAGAACCCCAGGGCGAAGCCGAGCGCGAGCGACAGCACGAACGCCGCCAGCGTCGTGGCGCTCGGCCACTCGGCCGGGAAGTAGTCGCCGCACAGCCAGAACACCAGCGCGAAGGGCGCCGCGGCGACGCCGTAGTAGACGATCTTGTGCGCCAGGCGCGCCAGCAGCAGGAACCCCAGCAGGTCGATCGGCTGCAGCAGGAACTTCTTGATCTCGCCGCTGCGGATCTGGCCGGCGATCCCGGACGCAAGCCCCGGCATGCTGCTGAACGCGCGGGCCAGCATCGTCAGCAGGTAGTAGGCGACGACGTCGTCGCGCGAGAAACCCCGGATCCCGTTGCCCCCCGTTGGCGCCGACGCGAAGACGGCCGTCCAAAGGAAGATCTGCGTGACGATCGGCAGGAACCGCATCAGCGTCCCGAGGGCGAAGTCCCCGCGGTACACGAGCCGCTCTTCGACGCATGTGCGGAAGATGGTCCACGCGGCGCTGAACGCGTTCGGTGGTGAGGTTGAGGTCTGCATCGATTGAAAGCCACCTACGACCTAAATGACCAATCACCAAGCACCAATGACCAAAACGCGCAAGCGTTTCCTTCAACTGCCCACTGCCCTCTGCCCACTGCCCACTCCGGCTTGGTCATTAGTGCTTTCAAACAACTCCGCGATCACTTCCTCCAGCGGCGGGTCCTCGACGCTGATGTCGGCCACTTGGTAGCGGTCGAGGACCGACGACAGGACCCCGGCGATGCCGTCCCGTTCGACCTTCAGCCGCGCCTTGGGGAGGTCGGCCTCGAGCACCTCGCCGAACCTCGCCAGGTCGTTCGGCATGGACTCGCCGGCGAATTGCAGCGTCAGCACCTTGTGCCGGCTGAAGCGATCGACGATCCCCGCCAGCGAGCCGTCGTAGACGATCACCCCGCGGGCGATCACCACCACGCGTTTGCAGAGCGCGGCGATGTCCTTCATGTAGTGGCTGGTGAGCAAGACCGTCGTCTGACGCTCCTGCTGGTACCGCTTGAGGAACTGCTGGATGCTGTGCTGGGCGATCACGTCGAGGCCGATCGTCGGCTCGTCGAGGAACAGCACCTCGGGCGAGTGCAGCAGCGCCGCGATCAGCTCCATCTTCATCCGCTCGCCGAGCGACAGCTCGCGGACCGGCTGGTTCATCAGCTCTTGGACGTTCAGCAGCTCGGCCAGCTCGCCCAGCGTCCGCGCGAAGTCGGCGGGCGCCAGGCGGTAGATCTGCTCGTGCAGCCGGAACGACTCGGCGGCGGGGAGGTCCCACCACAACTGGTTCTTTTGCCCCATCACCAGCGCGAACCGCCGGCGGTACTCGTTGGCCCGCTCCCAGGGGACAAAGCCCATCACCGTCGCTTCGCCAGCGGTGGGGCTGATGACGCCCGACAGCAGCTTGAGCGTCGTCGTCTTGCCGGCGCCGTTGGGGCCCAGGAACGCGACGAACTCCCCCGCTTCCACGTCGAGGTCGATCCCCCGGACCGCCTCGACCGTGCGGTACTCGCGGTGGAACAACCCGCGGAACGAAGCGGCGAGGCCCTCTTTCTTCTGGTAGACGCGGTACGACTTGCGAAGGCCGCGGATTCGGAGGGTCGCCATGCGCTCAAGTATAAGCGGGCCGCTGCGAGCGGGACACCCGCGGGGAGCGCCCCCGATTCACCCCCCACGCCCCTCGGTATACGTTATCGCATTGGAGCGACGCCGCAGCGTGACGGCCGCGCCGCAACCCTGCGCCAGGACCCGCTGCGGATGACGCCCCTCGACCGACTCGACCGGCGCTTCGGTCGCTACGCGATCGAGAACGCCACCCTGTGGATCGTCGCTTCGCAAGCGCTGGTCTACGTCTTCGACAACTTGCCGATCGGCCCCGGGGGGGCGAAGGCGGACCTGCTGCGGTGGGTCGCGCTGGTCCCTTCGCTGGTCCTCGAAGGTCAGGTTTGGCGCCTGTTCACCTACCCGGCCACGCCCCCCATGGGCGCCTCGCATTTCTGGTTCCTCCTCTATGCGATGGCGTTCTACTACTTCGGCTCCGCTATTGAGAGCGTGTGGGGGGCCTTTCGCTACAACGTCTACCTACTGGTCGGTTACGTCCTGACGGCGCTCGCAGCGTTCGCGGCGCCCGACGCGGTGGCGAGCTCGAGCTACGTGACGACGAGCGTCTTCCTGGCGTTCGCCGCGATCGCGCCGGAGGCGACGATCAACGTCTGGTTTGTGCTCCCCGTGAAGGCGAAGTGGCTCGCCGCCCTGACCTGGGTTGGCTACGCAATGCAGTTCTTCGACGGCGGCGTGGTGACAAAGATGGTCATCGGGGCGGCGGTCGCCAACTTCTTCCTGTTCTTCACAGGGAACCTCGTCCGCGGCTTCAAGCAAGCGCGGCGCAAAGCGGACTTCCAGCGCCGCGCGACCCCGACTCCCGTCAGGCACGAGTGCCGCACCTGCGGCCTCACCAGCGACATGGCCCCGCGCACGGCGTTCCGCTACTGCTCTCAGTGCGCCGGCCAGTGCTGCTACTGCCCCGACCACCTGAAGAACCACGAGCACGCGGCCGCACGCGGTTGACCAGCCCCACGCCGAGCGACTCGCAGTCCCCTTCAAGGAAGCACGCGGAGGCGCAAAGACGCAGAGAACCGCGAAACGCTCCGCCTAGTCCGTTCGAAAAAGTCGCAATGTAGTTGGCGCGGTCGCGATCCGGGTGTAAGCTCCGAAAACTCGTCGGCGTGGCATCAGGGGCGCCAAGCCGGCTTTCTGAAGGCCTTCGAAATGGCTCATCGGCCACGCCGCTCGTCGCGGAAGAGCGCGACCCCGGGGGGCGATTCGCGCTCCCGCAAGCTCCGCTGCGAACCGCTCGAACCCCGGCAGATGCTCGCCGGGGATTTGGAGCTTGTGCGTGACATCAACGAGACCGGTGGCGGCAGCAGCCCCGCGGACTTCGTGGAAGTTGGGGGCATCGCGTTCTTCAGCGCGAACGACGGCGTGAGCGGCGTCGAACTCTGGAAGAGTGACGGAACCGCGGCCGGCACCGTCCGCGTCAAGGACATCCGCGCTGGCGCCTCCAGCTCCCTCTCCGATGACTTGTCGGGCTTCGGCTTCGGCTTTCTCACGAACGTAGGCGGAACGGCTTACTTCGCCGCCAACGACGGCGTGAGCGGCGTCGAGCTTTGGAAGAGCGACGGCACCGAGGCCGGCACGGTGCGCGTCAAGGACATCTTCGCCGGCTCGAGTGGCTCTTCTCCTCGCAACCTCGTCAACGTTGGGGGAACGCTCTTCTTCAGCGCCACGGACGACGTAAGCGGCAACGAGCTTTGGAAGAGCGATGGGACCGCGGTCGGCACCGTCCGCGTCAAGGACATCGCGCTAGGCCTTGCTCGCGCTTCGATCGGTTCTCTGACGAACGTGGGGGGGACGCTCTACTTCACCGCCGGCGACCGACTGAGCGGCAACAAGCTTTGGAAGAGCGACGGGACCGAAGCCGGCACCGTGCTCGTCAAAGACGTCGGCGTAAGCGACCGTTTTCGCGCCGTCGTCCCTCGGAACCTGACCAACGTCGATGGGACGCTGTACTTCACCGCCTTCGACGCGACCGGGTACGAGCTTTGGAAGAGTGACGGTACCGAGGCCGGCACGGGGCGTGTCAAAGACATCTTCCCCGGCGCCTTCAATGGCTCCAACCCCGCATTCCTCACGAACGTAAACGGGACACTCTACTTCTCCGCGAGCGACGCGATCGGCAGCTTCGGGCTTTGGAGGACCAACGGGACCGATGCCGGCACGGTCCGCGTCAACGACATCCAGCCATCGCGTAATTCGTTTCCAAGTTTCCTGACGAACGTGGGGGGAACGCTCTACTTTACCGCTAGCGACGGCTTGAGCGGAAACGAGCTTTGGAAGACCGACGGGACTGCGGCCGGCACCGTGCGTGTCAAGGACATTCATCCAACCGGTGGCTCGTATCCCAGGTCCCTGACAAACGTCGGAGGGACGCTCTACTTCACCGCGGACGAGGGCGTGAGCGGCCGCGAACTCTGGAGAAGCGACGGGACCGACGCCGGCACAGTGCGTGTCGAGGACATCTTCGCCGGCTCAAGCCACTCCACCCCAAATTCCCTGACCAACGTTGGAGGGACGCTCTATTTCAGCGCCAACGACGGCGTGGGTGGCGTCGAGCTATGGAAGAGCAACGGCACCGAGTCTGGCGCCGTCCGTGTCAAGGACATCCGCGCTAGCTCGTCGGGCGCGGACCCTAGCTACCCCCTTAGCGTAGGGGGGTCGCTCTATTTCAGCGCCAACGACGGCGTGGGCGGCGTCGAGCTCTGGAAGAGCGACGGAACCGAAGCCGGAACGGTCCGCGTCAAGGACATCAACCCGGGGATTCCCAGCTCATCGGTTCGTTTTCTGACGAACGTGGGAGGAACGCTCTACTTCGGCGCCGACGACGGCGTGAGCGGCGTCGAGCTCTGGAAGAGCGACGGAACCGAATCCGGAACGGTTCGCGTCAAGGACATCGATCCGTTAGGTAGCTCGTCACCCCAGAACCTGACGAACGTGGGGGGGACCCTGTACTTCAGCGCCGGCGTCGGTGCGAGCGGCGTCGAGCTCTGGAAGAGCGACGGGACCGAGGCCGGCACCGTCCGGGTCAAGGACATCCTTGCTGGCTCGAGTGGCTCGTCTCCCCGCAGCCTGACGAACGTCGGTGGGACGCTCTACTTCACCGCCGACGACGGCGTGAGCGGCTTCGAGCTCTGGAAGAGCGACGGCGCCGAAGCCGGAACGGTCCGCGTCAAAGACGTCGATCCGTCGGGCAGCTCGTCGCCCCAATACCTTACGAACGTAGGGGGGACGCTCTACTTCAGCGCCGGCTTTGGCGCGAGCGGCCAACAGCTATGGAAGAGCGACGGTACCGAAGCCGGAACGGTGAGTGTCAAGCAAGTCTTTCCGTTCTTCGATTCGTCTCCCCGCCACCTGACGAACGTGGGGGGGACGCTCTACTTCAGCGCGTTCGACAACGTGGGCGGCGTTGAGCTTTGGAGGACCAACGGGACCGATGCCGGCACGGTCCGCGTCAAGGACATCCATCCCTTCGGTAACTCGTCTCCCAACTCCCTCACGAACATTAGCGGTACGCTCTATTTCAGCGCCAACGACGGCGTGAGCGGCTTCGAGCTCTGGAAGAGCGACGGTACCGAGGCCGGCACTGTGCGTGTCGAAGACGTCTTTGCCGGCCCGAGTGACTCCTTTCCCAATTCCCTCGCAAACGTCGGAGGGACGCTCTACTTCACCGCCGACGACGGCGTGAGCGGCCGCGAGCTCTGGACGAGCGACGGGACCGAAGCCGGCACCGTGCCGGTGCGTTTCCCGGACGGTACGCCGCTGCTGAACCCCACGTCGATCACGTCGATCGACGACCGCCTCTTCGTCGTCGGCACGCGACACGATGTCGGCCAGGAGCTCTTCACGCAAGTCCTGATCGATCCTCCTGCAGTAACCGGCGACTTCGACCGCAACGGGCGGGTCGAGCTCGCTGACTACGACCTCTGGTCGCAGACGAACGGCTCGACGACGAAGCTCCGGGCTGACGGCAACGGCGACGGGCGCGTTGACCAGCTCGACTACGCCGTCTGGCGCCAGAACTACCGCGTCGCGCCCCCGAGGAGGCCCGATTTCCGGCCGATGGGGCCCGTGGCGCCCGCTGCGATCGGGGGCGAGACGCTGATCCCGCGGGCGTCGTTCGCGACGCCGTCGTCGCGTCAGGCGTCTACCCCTACGCGACGCGCCGACCTGCTGCTTTTAGCGAGTGCAACGACGCCGGTGATCGCATCGACAGAGTCCCCACCGCTACGCGCTACGCCTCTGAGAGGCATCGACGAAGCCCGCGCGCTGGCGATCGACGAAGCGCTCGCCGCCCTTTTCGTAAAAGACGACAACTGACGACGAAAGAATCGCCGCCGATGAACACGGATAAACGCTGATGAAGAGTGCGAGCGACGTTCGCCTCGCTTCGCAGCTCCGTCTGTTATCTGCGTTCATCCGCATTCATCCGTGGTTCCATCAATGCTTTCGGGTTGAGTCGCTCGCCGTCCAGCAGCCCCTCGAGCAGGTCCACCGTCCGCGCGGTCGCGCCGAGCTGCGTCGTGACGAAGGCGCGGGCCCGCGCGCCGAGCGCGAGGGCCTCGTCGGGGCGTTCGAGGCAGCCGCGGACGAACGCCTCGAGCTCCCCTTCGTCGGCGACGACCCGCGCGCCGTCTGCGGCCAGCAGCGCGGCGACGATGTCGCGGAAGTTCCACGTGTTGGGGCCGAAGCAGGTCGCCACGCCGTAGGCGGACGGCTCGATCATGTTCTGCCCACCGCGGTCGCCGAAGCTGCCGCCGACGAAGCCGATCGTCGCGAGTCCCCACCAGGCGCCGAGCTCGCCGACCGTGTCGATGAGCAACGCGGAAGGGGGAACGCGGAAGGGGGAACGGGCCTCGTTCGAGCCGCCGCCGGCAGGGAGCGGAGAGGCGCCGAGCTCGCTTCGGCGTGCGAAGTCGACGCCGCTACGGCGCATCGCGTCGGCTACCTCGTCGAACCGCTCGGGGTGGCGTGGCACGATCACCAGCCGCAAGGCGGGGTGGTCCTTCGCCAAACGCTGGTAGACGCGTAAGGCGATTTCTTCCTCCGGCGCCTGGGTGCTGCCGACCAGCCACACGGGATCGTCGGCAGCGATTTCGGCGATTGATCGCAACGCCGCGGTCCGCGGGTTGTCGCGATCGGTCTGCGCACCGTCGTACTTAAGCGAACCGGTCACCAAGGCCGCCCGCGGCCTAGCGCCGAGCGCGACGAACCGTTCGCGCGTCGCCGCGTCCTGCGCCGCCACGAGGTCGAGCGCCGCGAACGTCCCCCGCACCAGCGGCGCCACGCGCCGGTACCCGCGGAAGCTGTTCTCGCTCAGGCGGCCGTTCACGACGGCCACCTGAGCGCCGTTTCGCTTCGCCCCCGCGACGAGATTTGGCCACAGCTCGAGCTCCGCAAGCAACAACAGCGCGGGCCGCATGCGTCGCATCGCCTCATCGACGGCCCACGAGAAGTCGCTCGGGCAGTAGAAGACAGTGTGCTCGGCGCCGTACTTCTTCTGCGCCAGGTCGTAACCCGTCTTGGTGGTGGTCGAGACGACGAGGTCCCACTCGGGCCGGCGGGCGCGCAGCTCCTTCAGCAGCACGGCGAGCAGGTTCACCTCGCCGACGCTCACCGCGTGCAGCCAAACGCAGGGCCGGTCGCCCCCGCGCGCCGGCACGCGCCCCAGCAGCTTCTCGGAGAACCCCTCGCGGTTCTTCCCCGTCCGCAGGGCCCGCCAAGCGAGCCACGGCAACGCCGCGACGAGCGCGACGCCGTACAGGCCGTTCAGCGACCAGCGGGCGAGTGGTGACATCGGGACTCCGTTCCCCCGGGGCTGCCGAGCAGCGTTACGGGTCGAGCGCGTCGGGCCCGCGACGCGTGTGCACAACTTGCAAGACCCGAACGTCGGTGTCATCGACGACTTGGTACAGCACTCGGTAGTGACCGTAGACCAAGTTCCGCACTTCCCGTTTCGGGAGCCCGGCTTCACGCCAACCGAGTCTTGGTTGTAGCGCGAGCGAGTCGGCAAGGTCGAGGATGCCCTCCACCACCCGAGCGGCTGCTTCCTGGCTTCGCTGGGCGAGATCGTCGTCGATCGAACGCAGGTCGTCGAGCGCTCGTTCCGTCCAGACTACCTTCGCCATGACTGCGCGACACGACGCGCCTCCTCGGTGCTGACCATGTGACCGGCCTCACCTTGCTCGATCCCTCGCCAAGTCTCCTGGCGGACCCGTAGCGCGGCGATCAGCTCGCTGTACGAACTGTCGGCCGGCATCGCCTGGATCAACGCGATCGCCTCGTCCTTCGGCAGTGGACAGGAAACGGGGTCCGGAACCGGGTCGGCCTGCGGTTGCTCGGTCAGCGCCATTGCGTTGCTCCGCTTATCGGGCCATGAGGGACGAGTCCATCTGCATCGCCCAATCGACGTCCTCCGGGACTCCGACGGGAGACACCGCTGACGCCATCGTAGTCACGAGCAGCGCCGCTTCCAGCGACTGGACCCGCTGCTCCAGCACATCGACCCGCGCCCGGAGCGTCGATGACCACGCCGCTAGGCCGACTGCGACCGACGAAAGCGTAGCAACCACCATCAGCGTCCGAAGGTTGAACCGCTTCGACATGGCGAACGCTCCACGTTCAAGAGAACGGAATCACAAATAGACACGGATGAACGCAGATTCCCCGGCAAGCTCTAGGGGTCGAAGGCAAGGCAAATCACGGGGGGATCGCCAAGCTCGATTCGTCGCCAGTTGACGAGCGACGTCCAGTCGATGATCGCCTCAAGCCCCTCGGGAAAGTGTCTCTTCAAGTCCGAGGCCTGATCGATCCGCACGACGACGACGGACCCGGGCTCGACGTGCAGGCTCGTCATCCCTGTCTGTTGGTCAAGATCGGACAGACAGTCGATCAGGGCGTCGCCGTTGCGGCCGTAGAAGTCGGGGAATCCGAACCCCTTCGCAAACGCGTCGTGAAGGGTCCCCCAGTCGTGGATTTCCCGACCGTCAATGACCACAACGGTCGAGCCCGCCCGTCCGCGTTCATCCGCGTTCATCTGCGGCGATTCCTGTGCTTCACGCCACGGAACCGGCGCGCATGCAGCACTGCTTATACTTCTTGCCGCTGCCGCAGGGGCACGGGTCGTTGCGGCCGATCTTGTCTTGCAGGTTGCGGATCGGCTCGGGCTTGCTGTCGGTCGGTTGGTTCGAGGCGTCGATCGCCGACTGCTGGTCGGAGGGCGGCGCCGCGGGGCCGACCGACGGCGGCGGCGAGTCGTGCCGCGCCTCGGACTCGACCCACGTGCTGCCGACGAACCGCTCGTCGAGCTGCTCCATGCGGAACACCAAGTCGGTGACGTAGCCACCGACGTTGTCCCACATCGCGTCGAACATCCGCATCCCCTCGCGCTTGTACTCGACCTTCGGATCGACCTGCGCGTAGCCCCGCAGGCCGACGCTCGACCGCAGGTGGTCCATCGCCAGCAGGTGCTCTTTCCAGGCTTGGTCGAGCACCTGCAGCAACAGTTGCCGCTCCATGCGCCGCATCTCGGGGCGGTAGCGGTCTTCGACACAGCGCGAGGCTCTCCGCAGCGCCGCCTCGCGGCCCAACTTCCGTAGATCGACCGCGCTGACCTTCGCGCCGGTCGCCCCCGCGAGCCACGCGGCGAAGTCGTCGAGCTTGCCGTTGCTCCCCGCCGCCGAGCCGAGGGTCGCGCCGGGACTGGGGTCGCCGGCGAACAGGTTCTCGACACGCTCGCGCGCCTCGTCAGCCAACGAGGAGGCCGCGCGATTCGATTCGGCGCTCAGCGCGCAGAGCTCTTGGTAGACCTCGTCGCGTTGCTTGGCGCGCATCGCCTCGGCCGAGACGTCGGCGCCGAACCGCCGCGTCGCCCAGTCGGCGAGGCCCTCGCGGTCGAGGTTGGGAGTCTTCGCGCCGTAGCGGTACATGCCCGCCAGCGCCGCGTAGGAAGCCTCGCGGTTGTCGTACGCCCGCTCGGCCTGGCTGTGCGCGACGTCGCGGAACGCCTTGGGATCGAGCTTGATCGACTCCTCGGCGTTGATCTCGACGCCGAACTTGTCGCGCAGCCACGAGCAAGCCGTGCGGGCGCCGAAGCCCGCTTCGAGGTACCGCTCGCCCGGAGAGAGGTCGATCTTCGCGAGCGCCTCGCGGGCGTCGGCGAGCAGCGTCTCGGAGAGGTCGTCGCGCCCGATCTTCTTGAGGTCGCGGTCGCGGAAGTTGAGCCCGAAGCGGGCGTTCGCCCACTTCGCGAGCGCGGCCCAGTTCCACTCGGCTTCGTCGTCGTCGAGCGGCAGGTTCTCTTCGATCGCATCGACGACCTGCGACTCGGCCATCCGCTCGGCCTCGTCATGAGCGATACGGTCGGCCTCCTCGAACGTGCAGTTGCGGAAGTCGCGCGGGTCGAGCGTCGTACCGAGCGCCGCGCCGGCGGCCGCGGCGAAGGCCTCGATTCCGTACTTGGACTCGAGCAGCACGTCGAGCCGGGCGTCGATCTGCTTGCGGATCATCTCCAGCAGCAGGTCGCGGCAATTGACGCCGTCGAGGATCCGCTGGCGGTAGCCGTAGACGCGCTTCCGCTGCTCGTCCATGACTTCGTCGTACTCGAGCAGGTTCTTGCGGATCTCGAAGTTCCGCTCCTCGACCTTCTTCTGGGCGCCCTCGATGCGGCGGCTGACCATCTTGCTCTCGATGGCCTCCCCCTCCTGCATCCCGAGGCGCGTGAGCATGGTCTTCACCCACTCGCCGGCGAAGATCCGCATCAGGTCGTCTTCGAGCGACAGGTAGAAGCGGCTCGAACCGGGGTCCCCCTGGCGGCCGCTGCGGCCGCGGAGCTGCAAGTCGATGCGTCGGGCCTCGTGCCGCTCGGTCCCGATGATGCACAGGCCGCCGAGCTCCTTGACCTCCTTGCCCTGTTCCTTCATCGAGAACTCGCGGGTGATGTCGGCCACCAGCGCGTCCCACTCTTCGTTGGGGACGTCCAGGCGCGATGCGTACTTCTCTTGGAGTCGGGCCCAGGCGGCCGTCTCGGGGTTGCCGCCGAGGATGATGTCGGTGCCGCGGCCCGCCATGTTCGTGGCGATCGTCACCGCGCTCTTGCGCCCGGCCTGGGCGACGATCTCGGCCTCGCGCTTATGCTGCTTGGCGTTCAGCAGTTCGTGCTTGATGCCGCGGCCGTCGAGCAGCTTCGACAGCCGCTCGGACTTCTCGATCGAGACCGTGCCGACGAGGATCGGCCGGCCCGCGAGCTGGACGCTGCGGACCTTTGCGCGCGGCGTCCGGCGGCGTTCCTTGCCTTCGAGGAGCTCGAGTTCGACCGTCGCGTCGTCCTGCGTGATCAGCTTGCCGACCAGCCAGTCGCCACTGGCGAGCTCGACCGTTGTGTGCTTGTGGAGCCGCTCGATGTCGTCGGCGATCGACTGGAACTTCTCGCGCTCGGTTCGGAAGATCACGTCGGGGTACTCGGCGCGCTGCATCGGGCGATTCGTGGGGACGCCGATCACGTCGAGCTTGTAGATGCTCCAGAACTCGCTGGCCTCGGTGAGGGCCGTCCCCGTCATTCCGCTGAGCTTCTTGTAGAGCTTGAAGAAGTTCTGCAGCGTGATGGTGGCGAGGGTCTGGTTCTCTTGCTTGATCTGGACCCCTTCTTTGGCCTCGACCGCCTGGTGCAGGCCGTCGGACCACTGCCGCCCCTCCATCAGCCGGCCCGTGTGATCATCGACGATCACCACGCGCCCCTCCTGAACAACGTAGTTCACGTCGCGCTTGTAGAGGTGGTGCGCCTTGAGCGAGTTGTCGATCAGGTGCGGCCACTGCATGTTGCCGGCCGTGTAGAAGCTCTCGACGCCGGCCAGTTTCTCGGCGGCGCGGACCCCCTCGTCGGTCAGGTTCGCCGAGTGCTCCTTCTCCTTGACCTCGAAGTGCACGTCACGCTGCAACTGCCGCGCGACCTTGTCGGCCCGGACGTACTTGGTGATGTCGTCTTCGGCCGGGCCCGAGATAATCAGCGGCGTCCGCGCCTCGTCGATCAAGATGTTATCGACTTCGTCGATGATCGCGTAGACGAGCCGACCCTGCGCCTGCTGCATGTGCTTCGGAAAGCCGTCGTCGTCGCGCGCCGCAAGCCGCATGTTGTCGCGCAGGTAGTCGAAGCCGAACTCGTTGTTCGTGCCGTAGGTGATGTCGCAGGCGTAAGCGGCCTGGCGGGCGTCGGCGTCCATGCCCGAGTAGATCGCCCCGACGTTGAGCCCCAGATTGGTGAACAGCGGGCCCATCCACTCCATGTCGCGGCGGGCCAGGTAGTCGTTGACCGTCACGACGTGGACGCTCCCGGCGAGCGCGTTGAGGTACGCGGGGAGCGTCGCGGTGAGCGTCTTGCCCTCGCCCGTGACCATCTCGGCGATATTCCCGCCGTGGAGGATCATCCCCCCCAACAACTGCACGTCGTAGTGACGCAGCCCGAGGAACCGCCGCCCCCCCTCGCGGCAGACGGCGAAGGCCTCGACGAGCAGGTCGTCGAGCGTCTCGCCTTGTTCGAGCCGCTTGCGGAACTCGACCGTCTGCTGCCGCAGCTCGTCGTCGCTCATCGCCTCGTACTTCGGCGCGAGGGCGCTGATCGCCGCCGCGGTCGGGTGGAGTCGCTTGAGCGCGCGGGCGTTCGCCGAACCAAACAGGCCGGTGACAGTCCGCTCGAACTTGCGCAGGATCGCGTTGACGATCGCTCCGAGGACGTCCCAGATGCGTTCGAGGATATCCATGGCGGGGGGGTGTCGCTTCGGTCGGAAGGGGAGGACGGTGGAGGGGCGAAGGCGGGGAGCAGGATCGCGCGATCCGCCAGACTGGCAGGCGCGCCCCGCGTGCCGGCGCCTCGGGCGCCGCTGGGGGCCCGCCGCCGCTACCGCTCGCAACCGGGACAACCACCCGGCCGCAAGAACCCGCCCTGAAAGTCGTAACTCTCTATCATTAAAAAAGTTACCGCCGTTCGGCCGGGTGGTCAATGGCGAGCCTCGGCGGACCCGTCGGCTGCCCCGCACGAGCCCTTGGGAGCGCGTCGGGTGTCAGGGGCACAACGTGATTCGCGAGGGGTGCAATCGCTGTACCGCAACCCTGGCCGGCGGGCTAGACCGCGGTATGCTTAGCGGCTCGTCGGGCGCCTCGCGGCGCGTCCCAAACGGGCCGCCCCAAGGAACTTGCGTCGCCCCCGAAGCGACCAACACGGCTCCGACGATCGACCGTAAACCGTTTCCCCGGGGGTCTATCGACCGGCGCGGCAAACTCGATCCCGAGACCTGATCCACCAAAGTCGTCCCGGCAGCCCGCAGTCCCCTTCGGGCCTTCCGCCAGCAAATAACCTTGTCCCGATCCCCTGAGACCCCGATGGCCACGCCGCGTGCTTCGCTTTTCCGGTTGACCCCCTCCGCTCCCTTGGCCGCTTTGGGGCTCGGCGCCGCGCTGATCGCCACGACGATCGCGGCGCCCCTATCGGCCCAGCAGCCGGCCGCGGCGCCCGCGATCACCGCCGAGCAACTGATCGGCGACAGCGTCTCCGACCCCGACAGCGACAAGTACGCCGACGTGGCCGAGGCGATCCAGCGGTTCCTGAACCGCGATCAGCTCAGCGCCCGGACGTTCCTCGAGCGGGCCCTGCAGAAGGACCCCAAGCTCCCGCCGGTAGGCGTTCTGATGGCGAAGATGCACCTGCTGTCCGGCAACGCCGCGGCGGTGCGGCCGGCGCTCGAGCAGGCCGTGCAGCAGGACTCGGGGACCGACCCCGAGCCGTTCCTGCTACTGGCCGAGGAGGCGCTGGGTGGGGGTCGCGTGATCGAGGCCGACGCCCTGTTCGAGAAGGCCGTGACGCTGATCCAGCCGTTCGAGGTCAACGCCAAGCGCAAGCGTCAGTTCCTTATCCGCGCGTACCGCGGTCGGGCGATCGTCGCCGAACGCCGCAACAAGTGGGACTTGGCGCTGGCCGACGTGAAGAAGTGGCTCGAGCAAGACCCCGACGACGCCAACGCCCACACGCGCCTGGGCCAAGCGCATTTTATGCTCGACAAGCCGCGTGAAGGCTACGAAGCGTTCGTCAAGGCGAAGAGCCTCAACGCCGAGCTCCCGAGCCCGTTCGTGTCGGCCGCGATGATGTACGAGCGGAAGGGCTCGAAGGCCGAGGCGATGGCGTCGTTTGACAAGGCGTTCGCCGAGAAGAACGCCGACGAGACGGCCCTGGTGGCGTTCGGACAGGCGCTGCTCAAGACGGGCGACATGGCGAAGGCCGAAACGGTCCTCAAGCGGGCCCGCACCGAGCAAGCCGAGTCGCTCAACGTGTGGTTGCTGAGCGGTGTCGCGGCCCGGATGGCGGGGGACGGGAAGCTCGCCGAGCAGTACCTGATGAAGGCCCTCTCGCTAGCGCCGGCGAACCGCGATGTCATGAACCAACTGGCGCTCGTGCTGGCCGACGGTTCGGACGCGGCGGCCAAGCGACGGTCGCTCGAGTTCGCCACCGTCAACGCCCGCGTCAACCAAGACAACCCCGACGTCAACATCACGTATGCGTACGTGCTGTTGCAGAACGGCCTCTCGGCGCAAGCCCAGACCGCGCTGCGGGCCGCCGTCCAAGGGGGAGAGCTGAGCCCCGACGGCAACTTGCTGCTCGCCAAGATGCTGGTGGTCGGCAACGACAAGGCGAACGCCAAGAAGCTGCTCGAGGCGGCGCTGAAGAACGATCAGGGGATCTTCGTCCAGCGTGACGAGGCGAAGAAGCTCCTCGGGACGTTGTAGGCCGCCAACCCCGCTAAGCCGCGAGCGGCCGCTGCGGCTTAGCAGCCACAAAAAAAGGTCATGGCAGGCCGATCCATCGCCCTGCCATGACCTTTGTCCTGAAGCAAAACACAAGTCGTGTTTCGCCCTCCCACGGACAGGATCGGCAGCAGCGACGGCCGCGCATGAGCGGCGGCGCGGCGAGATCTACCGGCTAAGCGATGGTCGCCGCGGCAGTTTGACGGTTGCGCCCGGCAAGGCGCGGCTACGGCGCGGCCGGCGTGGCGTCACCCAAGCTCCGCATCATCTTCGCGCCGATCGTCTGGATCGAGTCGAGCCACACGGTCCCGTTTGGGGGGACGACGAGGGTCGTCGGCGCAGCGGCGGGGGGGGCAGCCGCGCCAATCGGCGAGCCACCCACGGGGGCTGCCGCTTCGCGCACCACACCGGGCTGGTCGAGCGTCAGCGTCCCCACGCGTTCGCTATCGACCGCTTCGAGGCCGTCCGGAGCGTGGCCGTAGTAGTCGGGCTCCAGCGGCCCCGTCGCGGGTCCGCAGCCGCACGACGGCCGGTGGAGCGCCGCCCGGCACGACGAGTGCATCTGGCAATCGCACGATCCCTTGTGGTTTGGATCGCACTGCCAGTAGACGTTGTGGCTCCGCTGCGAAGTACTCGACGGAAGACGCATCCCGTTCGTGTAGGTCACGACCGGGTCGAGCCAGAACGCGTGCTCGGCCGCGGCGTTCAGAGCGAACCCGACGAGCGCCACGCACGGGACGAGCAACCGGCAAAATTTAGCGAGAGACATGACGTGACGCCTTGCGGGAGACGCGCTCGGCAGACTCGCGCGCCGCAACCCGATCGCGGCGCGCCGACCACCGCCAAAGGGTTGCCGCGCAAAGCCGTCCATGGGGGCCGCCGCGACACGATTCGCGTCGATTCCGCGGGCCGCCGCGCCGTCGATTGCGTGCGACCCGCGGGCTTAGCCCACGCGGCGCAGCTTACCAGCGATCGACGAGCTCCCCCTCAAGCGGCAAGCGGGCCGTCGGCGCCGAGCCGACCCTGCGCGTCGTGCAGGCGGAACAGCGAGAAGAGGTCTTCGCGTGTCAGGCCGGCCGAGCGCGGGAGGGCGCCACTCCCCCCTTCAAAAACCTTGTCGAACAGCTCCCGCTTGCCGCGGAGGATCTCGTCGATCCGCTCCTCGATCGTCCCCGCCGAGACGAACCGCGTGACGGTCACCGGCCCCGCCGCGCCGATGCGGTGTGCGCGGTTGATCGCTTGGTCCTCGACCGCCGGGTTCCACCAGCGGTCGAACAGGAACACGTAGCTGGCGAACTGTAGGTTGAGGCCGACACTCCCCGCGCCGTAGCTCATCAGTAGCACGCCACAGTTGGGGTCGTCGCGGAAGCGGGCGAGCGCGGCCTCGCGTCGCGCCGGTGTGATCCGCCCGTGGTACATCTCCGGCCCGAACCGCTCGAGGCGCTTGCCGAGCTCCCCGAGCGTATCGACCCATTGGCTGAACACGATCGCCTTGCGGCCGCTGGCGAAGCACTCCCCCAGGTCCGCCTCGAGTCGTTCGGCCTTGCTGCTGGCCCCCGTAGAGGGGTCGAAGTTGCAGACCTGCTTCAGGCGCAAAACGAGCTCGAACACGTGCCGGATCGTCAGCTCGCGCTCGAACCCTCGGAGTCGGATAACCCCCTCGTCTTCGGCGCGCTTGTAAGTCTCCCACTGCTCGGGAGTGAGGTCGATCGTCGCGTCGCACACCACCTTCGGCGGGAGGTCGCCGAGCACCCGCTCTTTGGTCCGTCGCAGGACCAAGTCGCGGACCGCGGCGCCCATCTCGCGGGCCGGCATCCCCGTGCGTAGCAGGCCCGGCGAGACGAACTCGAAGATCCCCACGAGGTCGTCCGTCGAGTTCTCGATCGGCGTGCCGGTGAGCGCCCAGCTTCGTTCGCGCCGCACGCCGCAGACGGCGCTGCTCGTTGCGCTCTGGGTGTTCTTGATGCGCTGCGACTCGTCGAGCACCACCAGGTCGAAGTGCGTGTCTTCCGCGTGGAGCAGCTCGCGGTCGCGGACCACCGTCTCGTAACCGGCCAACGTGACGACGGCGCCCGACTCGCGCCACGCCCATTGGCGGCACTCGGGCGAGCCCTCGATCGACGCGACCGATAGCTCGGGCGCCCACTCGGCGAGCTCGCGACGCCAGTTCGGCATCAGCGGCTTGGGGCACACCAGCAGCGCCCGGCGCAACTGGCCGCTGTGCGCCAGCAGGCGGATCGTCGTGATCGCCTGCATCGTCTTGCCGAGGCCCATCTCGTCGGCGATCACCGCGTGCCGGCGCGGGAACAGGAACGCCACGCCGTCCATCTGGTAGGGGAACGGCCGGAACGGGAAGCGGAGCGACTCGGCCTCGACGAGCGCCTCGAGCGGCGGCTCGAGCAGGTACCGCAGACGGTCCTCAAGCTTCACCACGTCACCCGGCGGCCGGACGCGCGTGCGACCGATCGAGGGCTCGCGGCGTGGACCGGGTTTGCGGCTAGTCGCCGGCGGCAAGACTCCCCCGTCGGCCCGAGCGCGTCCCTCGGGGAGCAAGCAACCAAAGGTCGCCGGCGCCGACGACTTGCCGAGCAGGAACGAAGCGACCTCCGGCGCCGTGAAGCCAACGTCAACCTTTAGGGCGCCGCGCAGTGCACCAGCGTCAACCTGCAGGTTGTGACGCAGTGCACCAACTTTAACTTCAACCTCCATCGCTCGGAGATCAACGCTCCAAGCCACGCGCGGCCCCACGACCGGCAACCGGGCGTCGGGGGGGGCGTCGGCGGCTTCAAGCGGCGGAGTCATGCGGCCTCAGCGCCGGCCTGCTCCCCGGCTCCCAGGCGCTGCGCTTCGAGGATCGCTTCGCGGACGCGCTCGAACGGCTCGGCGACGTCGATCGACTCGGCCAGCAGATCGACCATCGGCTTCTGGCGATCACTCGGCGCCGTCGCTTCGCCGGCGACGAGCAATGACTCGATTCCCACGATCCGCCCGGCGAGCGCGGCGTCGGCGTCGGTGACGAGCAGCAGGTCGGCCTTCAGCTTCGCCTTGCCGAGAAGCGTCGCCCCGACCTGCTCCCCCACGATGTACGGCCGCAGAGTCGGCCCGAACAGGATCTCCTGAGCGCGGCTCGTCCTCAGGGGCTCGGTGCAGTGGAACTCGAGCGGCCTCCCCCGGTGCGACACCACCAGGTAGCCACCGGTGAAGCCGTGCTCCGCGTCCTCCACCACCAGCAAGTAGCCGAAGACCGGGTCACGCTGAGGGGCATCCGTAGACACGAGAAGAGCGGCCCCCACGAGAAAATACGATCCGGGTGTGCGACAAGGAGCAAGCGATCCTGGGGAGGGGGTGACCTGCAAAGGCGCCTCCCCCCCAAGGGAGGATCGGAACACCCGGCGGCCGTTCTTTAGTAACCAGCACAGCCACCGCAGCCGGCGCCGCTGGCGGAACCCGGTTCCTCCCCCACGAGGAGCGCGATCCGGGGTGCGGTTTCCTGGCTAGTGGCGGCGATTTGCTGGAATCCCGCCGGGCGCGTCGATATGCTCGGGAGGTTGGGATGAAAACGGTTTCGCGGCGAGTCCGCGAGCCTTTCTTCTCGACCGCACGCCGGCCGAGGCACCTCCCACGCCAGGGCCGCTGTTTTCGCTAGCAGCCCCCACCCACGCTAGCGAGCCCCGTTTCCCCCGACCGCAACGAGCGCCCCTTCCGCCGGATCGGGCCCATCGACCAAAACACTGGACCGGGGGCACGACGCCTCCCGCGCTCCGCGGCGATCACCCAGGAACCTTCGTCCGATGCCCAACAAGTCCACCTTCGCCCCGCTCTTTTCGCAGGTCGATGTCTCGACCGGGTCAGTCTCTGCCTCGACGTTGTCGCCGACCGAGGAACAGAGCGAGCTGTTGCGCGAGGTGCTTGTCGCCCAGGACCGGACGAACGAGTTGCTGGAGGAGCTCGTCGGGGTCCTCACCGCTCAGCACCGGCAGCGCGCGGGCGAGCTCGAGCGCTGGCGCAAGGCGAACCCCGAGCTGACCGTTCGCTGCCGCGAGTCGGCCGAGACGCTCAGCCGCGTGCAGGTCGAGTTCCTCGACCGCATGACCGAGGAAGTCGCCGACTCGTCGGACGAGCTCGTGTACGGCGACTTCATGCTGTCGGAGTTCATCGACCGCTACGGACCGCGGATGGCGCAGCTCGGGGGCGTCATCCAGGTGCTCGCCCAACTGGGGAACGAGCCCCAAGCCCCGGCAGTCGAGCCGCAGGACTGAGCGCCGCGCCGACGCGGCCCGGCCGAGCGCCCCCCACGATCAGGCTTTGCATCCAACAGCCCGCACCGGCGACGCCGGTGCGGGTTTTTTCGTTCGCCGGCCAGTCGGGCTGCGCCGGCGTTGCGGTTGGTTGTCTGACGCCGCCGACGCCGGTAAGGTGCCTAGTCGGTTTTCAGTTCGATACCCCCCAACTCGTTACTGCTGCGCCATGCCCGCCGCCGTCGAACCCGAGCTCGAAGCCGCCCGCCAGCGCCTCGACGCCCACGCCGTCGAGACCGTCCAGTGGCACTTCCACGAGTCGACGGGGTGCCCCTTCTGGCTCGAAAAGAAGCGCGAGCTGAAGTTCGACCCTCTGACCGAGGTCCGCTGCTACGAGGACCTCAAGAAGTTCCCCGAGTTCGAGGACGAGTGGCTCCGCGGCGGCCCCGTGCGGCGCTGGGTCCCCAAGGCCCTGGCCGACAAGCCGGTCTACGTCTTCGAGACCGGCGGCACGACCGGCATCCCCAAGAGCCGGATCGCGATCGACGACTTCCGCACCGACTACTCGAACTTCAGCGAGACGCTCCCCGACCAGTACTTCCCCAAGGGGAGCAACTGGCTGATGCTCGGCCCCAGCGGCCCGCGTCGCCTGCGGCTGGCGGTCGAGCACCTCGCCCAGCACCGCGGCGGGGTCTCGTTCTGCATCGACCTCGACCCGCGGTGGGTCATCAAGCTCATCAAGAAGGGGTGGATGGAGCACCTCAACGCCTACAAGGCGCACTGCATCGACCAGGCGATCACGGTCCTCACCGCCGGGCACGACGTGAAGTGCATGTTCGGCACCCCCAAGCTGATCGAGTCGCTCTGCCTGGAGCTCGAGAACCGCGGCACGACGCTCGCCGAGACGGGGATCACCGGCATCTTCTCGGGCGGCACGGAGTTCACGCCGCAGTGGACCAAGTTCTGCGTCGAGGAGCTGTTCGGCGGCCCCCCGGAGGAGTCGGGCATTTACATGACCCCGACCTACGGCAACACGCTGATGGGCCTGGCGTGCAGCGAGCCGGTCACCAAGGCCAACGGCTACAAGATCACCTACCACGCCCCCGAGCCACGCGCGGTCGTTGAGGTGGTCGACTTCGACAAGACGGATGAGCCGGTCGGCTACGGCCAGACCGGCCGCGTGAAGCTCACGACGCTGACCAAGGAGTTCTTCGTCCCGGGATTCCTGGAACGCGACGAGGGCGAACGCGAACCGCCGCACGCGATGTACCCCTGGGACGGCGTCAGCGGCGTGCGACCGTTTAGCCGTTTGGCGGAGTCGACGACCGTTGGGGTGTATTAGGTTTGGAACCACAGATGAACACGGATGAACGCCGATGACGGACGAGCCTCGGGCTTCGGGTCAATCGAGATGCGAGATTGTTCGTCGATCGTGGCAAGGCTTGACGGGGGAAAATCGTGACCGTTCGCGAAGTCCTTACGACAACTGCGAGAGGACGGCTGGGAGCAGGTCCGTCAGCGTGGCAGCCACCGGCAGTTTCAGCACGAGACTAAGCCCGGAACCGTGACGCTCGCCGGAAAGCCCGGCGACGACCTCCATCCGAAAACCGCCGCGTCGATCCTCCGGCAAGCCGGACTCAAGGAGTAACCCCATGCGTTACCTCGTCGTCATCCGCCGTACCGGAACCGGGTACAGCGTCGACGCCCCCGACCTGCCGGGCTGCGTCGCCACCGGGGTCACGGTCGAGCACGCGCGACAGCAGATGGCCGAAGCGATCGAGATGCACCTCGACCTGATGCGCGAGTCGGGCGAGTTGATCCCAACGCCGACTCTCTCCTACGAGTTCTCCGTGGACCAGGACACTAGCGAAGAGCTCTGCACCTGGGTCGAAATCGACGAGTCCCGCGCCGCAGTCGGCTAGCCGCCCGCTTCCTATCTGCGTTCATCTGTGTCCATCTGTGATTCCCCTTTCTTCGCTGGTTGCTCCAGAATGATCACCCTACCCGCCATCCGCTGGGGCGAGCCCTACGAGTCGCTCGAGGTGGACGAGGTGCGGCACTTCTTCACCGGCGAGCCGGTGGCGCGGGTCCACACGGTCGGCTCGGGGATTATTCAGCGCGACGCGAAGAAGGCCCGTAGCGCCCGCCGCGCGCTGCAAGCGATCTCCCCCGCGGAGCTCGTCGAGCGCTGCAAGAAGGCTGGCGCGTTGTTCGAGTCGGGCGTGCTCTCCGTCGGCGACTCGCGGCAGTCGGCTGAGGACTTCGTCCGGCAGCAGTCGGCCACCACCGGCATGCCGACGTCGATGTGCCGCGCGAACCTGGCGAAGAACGCCTTCGTGCTGAAGAACATCGACCGGATCCTCGATTCGCTGACTCGCGGGCTTTCGCTCGACGTCTTCGCCCGCGGCTACGGCGACGAAGGACGCGGCGTCACCGTCAGCTACCAAGCGCAGTGCGACGCCCTCGGCGCCGTGCTGCCGTCGAACTCCCCCGGCGTTCACACGCTTTGGCTGCCGGTGATCGCGCTGCAGATGGGCCTGGTGCTGAAGCCCGGCTCGAGCGAGCCCTGGACCCCCTACCGTGTGTACGCGGCGATGGTCGAGGCGGGCATCCCCCGCGAGGCGTTCTGCCTCTACCCCGGCGCGGGGGGCGAGATCGGCGGGGCGATCCTTTCTTCGTGCCGCCGGGCGATGATCTTCGGCGGGCCCCAGACGGTTGAGCAGTACGCCGGCAACCCGCGCGTGCAGGTCCACGGCCCGGGGTTCGCGAAGGTCTTGTTCGGCGACGACTGCGTCGATGACTGGGAGAAGCACATCGACCTCTTGGCCGACAGCGTCCTGCGCAACGGCGGCCGGAGCTGCATCAACTGCAGCTCGGTCTACGCCTCGCGGCACACGCGCGAGATCGCCACAGCGCTCGCCGAGCGGCTCGGCCCCATCGACGTGCTCCCCCCCGACGACCCCAATGCCGTGCTCGCCGCGTTCACGGTCGAGAACGCCGCGCAGGGCACTTGGAAGTCGATCGAGCGCGACCTGAACGCGCCGGGCGTGACCGACACGACCGCCGGCTACGGCCGGCGGCTGGTGGAACGCCCCCCCGTCGCCTACCTGCGACCGGTGGTGCTGCATCACGCTGCCTACGACAGCGAGTCGCGGAACAAGGAGTACATGTTCCCGATGGTCAACGTGGTCGAGTGCCCGCAGGCGAAGACGCTCGAGGCGATCGGCCCGACGCTCGTCGCGACCGCGATCACGGCCGACGAGTCGTTCCGCCGCGACCTGATCGCCTCGACCGACATCGACCGCCTGAACCTCGGGCCGATCCCGACGCCGCAACTCGACTGGCTGCAACCGCACGAGGGGAACTTGATCGAGTTCCTGTACCGCAGCCGCGCGCTGCAGGTGGCCGACTGAAATGAAACCACAGATGAACGCGGATGAACGAAGATGACGTGACTCCGAGCGCATCCGTGTTTATCCGTGTTCATCTGTGGTTCCCTTCATGGTTTTCGACTTCGACTGCCGCACACGGATCGTGTTCGGCCCCGGGCGCTTCGCCGAACTCGGCGAGCGCGTCGCTTCGCTTGGCGTGCGGCGGGCGCTGGTGGTCAGTGACCCGGGGATCGTCGCGGCCGGTCACGCCGGGCGTGCGACCGACTTACTCGGCGCAGCAGGCCTCGAGACAGCCCTGTTCGACGGCGTGCGTGAGAACCCCACAACGCTCGAGGTCGAGGCGTGCCTCGCCGTCACGCAATGGTTCCGGCCCGACGTGCTGGTGGCCGTCGGGGGGGGCAGCAGCATGGACTGCGCGAAGGGGGTGAATTTCCTCTACTCGTGCGGCGGGCGGATGGAGGACTACTGGGGGATCGGCAAGGCTACGGGGCCGATGCTCCCGTCGGTCGCCGTGCCGACGACCGCCGGCACCGGGAGCGAGGCCCAGTCGTTCGCCCTGATCTCCAGCAGCACAACCCACGCCAAGATGGCGTGCGGCGACAAGCGGGCCGCGTTCCGCCTCGCGCTGCTCGACCCCGAGCTGACGCTCACCCAGCCGCCGCGTGTGTCGGCGATTACGGCGATCGACGCCCTGTCGCACGCCGTCGAGACGATGGTCTCGACCAAGCGCAACCAGCTCTCGCTCGCCTTCAGCCGCGAGGCGTGGCGCCTGCTGTCGCACGGCGTCCGACGCGTGCTCCACGAGCCGGGGGACCTCGCGGCGCGGGGTTGGGTCCAGCAGGGGGCGTGCCTCGCCGGCCTGGCGATCGAGAACTCGATGCTCGGCGCCGCCCACGCGCTGGCGAACCCGCTCACGGCCGCGTACGGCGTCGTCCACGGCGAGGCGGTCGGCCTGATGCTGCCGCACGTCGTCCGCCACAACGCGGCCCACGCCGAGGGGGCGGCGCTCGCCTACGCCGAGCTCCACAGCGAGCTCGAACACACCGCGACGGCCTCCGCCGTGCAGGCCGTGGACGAGCTCGCCGAGTTCCTCGCCGCCGTCCCGCGCGAGGCGGGCCTCAGGGGTATGCTGAGGGAGCTGGGCGTCGATCCCGAGCGGCTACCGGAGCTCGCCGCCGACGCCGCCCGCCAGTGGACGGGCACGTTCAACCCCGCGGCGATGACCGAGCATGACTACCTGCGACTCTACGAAGCGGCGTTCTGAAGCGTTCTCGCAAAGGCGCGAAGGCGCAAAGAATCGAAGCGGCGTCTTTGCGTCTTTGCGCCTTTGCGTGATCGCTTCCGTCTTCGCAACAACGAGCAGCGCGTCCGGCGACTGGCCCGTGGTCAGGGGCGACAGCGCGTCGTCGGGGGTCGCGGCGATCGACCTCCCCGACGAGCCGGCCGTGCTGTGGCAGTACACGGCCGAGGGCTCGGCCTTCGACGCCACGCCGGTCATCGCCGGTGGCGTGGTGTACGCCGGCGACGCCGACGGGACCGTCCACGCGGTCGGCCTCGCTGATGGCGTCCGCGTGTGGACCAAGTCGTTCGACGAGTCGGGCTTCGCGGCAGCCGGCGCCGTGGTGGGCGACACGCTGGTCGTCGGCGATGCCTACGGCGTCGTGCGGTCGCTCGCCACGGCGGACGGCGCAGTGCGCTGGGAAGTGGCGACCGAGTCGGAGGTCTTCGCCGGGCCGATGGTCTACGCGGCGGCCGAGGGCGCGCAGACCGCACTCGTGACGACCGAGTCGGGCGAACTGCTCGCGCTCGACGCGGCCGACGGCGCCGAGCGCTGGCGGTTCGCCATCGACCAACCGCTCCGCTGCACGGCGACCGTCGTCGCGGGGCACGCGTTGCTCGCCGGCTGCGACGGCAAGCTGCACGCCATCGACCTCGAGACCGGCGCCGAGTCGGGGTCGATCGACATCGGCGGCCCGACCGGGAGCACGGCGGCGGTACACGACGGCGTCGCGTACTTCGGGGCCGAGTCGGGGTCGTTCTACGCGATTGACGCGCGCGATCCCCGCGCGATGAAGACCCTGTGGACGCACCGCGACGCGCGCCGCGCCCAGGGGGTCCGCTCCGCCGCGGCCGCGTCGGCCGAGGGGGTCGTCTACGGCAGTTTCGGCAAGGCGTTCTATTGCCTCGATCCAAAGGACGGCGCCCCGCGCTGGCAGAAGCCCGACCGGGCCCGTGTCGAGTCGTCGCCGCTCGTCGTCGCCACGCCGGGGAGGCCGAGCCGGGCGCTGCTCGCCACCGGCCGAGGAGTGGTGCTGCTCGTAGCGCTCGAGTCGGGTGACACCCTCTGGGAGCACGACGCCGGGGGCTCGTTCGTCGCCTCCCCCGCCGCCGCCGACGGCCGCGTCGTCGTGGCGAACACCGACGGCGCGCTCACTTGCTTCGGGACAGACGGGGAGGGAACCACAGATGAACGCAGATGAACGCAGATGGTCGAACGCTGCGGACGATGAGCTGACCGAGGCAATTATTGGGGCAGCGTACGCGGTCTCGAACGCCCTTGGCGCCGGATTCTTGGAGAAGGTCTACGAGAACGCCCTGGCGCACGAGCTCCGTAAGAAGGGGCTGCGCGTTGAGCAACAAGCCTGTGTCCAGGTGGTGTACGATGGGGCCGTCGTGGGAGACTACGTTGCCGACCTGATCGTCGAGGGGCGCGTTCTCCTGGAGCTGAAGGCGATCAAGGAGTTCGACGACGTGCATCGCGCCCAGCTCTTGAACTACCTTAAGGCGACTGGTCTGAAGGTCGGCCTGCTGCTGAACTTCGGCACTCCCCACCTGGGGATCTGCCGCATGCGAAACGGCTGACCCCGGGGAAGCTTCATCCCCGTTTATCTGCGTTCATCTGTGGTTCCCCCCATGCCAGATAGCAAGACCGACGTCGGCAGTTACTTCATCAGCAACTACCCGCCGTTCTCGGTGTGGTCGGCGGAGTCGCTCGGCGACGTCCGCGCGGCGATGGCTGCGCCGCCGGTCGCGGGGACGCCGCTGGGGCTCTACCTGCACCTGCCGTTCTGCCGCAAGCGCTGCAAGTTCTGCTACTTCAAGGTCTTCACCGACAAGAACGGTCAAGAAGTCGAGCGCTACCTCGCAGCGCTCTCCAAAGAGATCGAGCTGGTGAGCCGGCTCCCCGTGATGGGGGGCCGGCCGTTCCGCTTCGTCTACTTCGGCGGCGGCACGCCGTCGTTCCTGTCGAGCAGGCAGCTCACGCGGCTCGTCGATCGACTGCGCGAGCACGTCGATTGGTCGCTCGCCGAAGAGGTCACCTTCGAGTGCGAGCCCGGCACGCTCAGCGAGGCGAAGGTCGCCACCCTCAAGGAGATCGGCGTCACGCGGCTCTCCCTGGGGGTCGAGCACACCGACGACGCGATCCTCCGCGACAACGGCCGGGCCCACGAGTCGATGGAGATCGACCGCTGCTGGCCGTGGATCCAGGCCGCGGACTTCGACAACGTCAATATCGACCTGATCGCCGGCATGGTGGGGGACTCGACCGACAAGTGGCGCGACTGCGTCCGGCGCGTCCGCGACATGCGGCCCGACAGCGTCACCATCTACCAAATGGAGCTCCCCTTCAACACGGTCTACTCGCAGGACGTCCTCGCCGGGGGGAAGTCGCCGGTCGCGTCGTGGGACCAGAAGCGGGAGTGGGTCTCGTGGGCGTTCGACCAGTTGCTCGAAGCGGGCTACGAGCAATCGAGCGCCTACACGGTGGTCCGCCCCGACGTGAAGTTCAGCTACCGCGACAACCTGTGGCGGGGGAGCGACCTGCTGGCGACCGGCATCGCCAGCTTCGGCCACGCCGCCGGGGTCCACTACCAAAACCTCCCCGAGTGGGAGAAGTACCTCGGCGCGCTCGAAGCGGGCCGGCTGCCGCTCGGCCGTGGCCTGCGGATCACGCCGCACCAGGCGCTGGTGCGCGAAATGGTGCTGCAACTGAAGCGCGGCCGGCTCGACGTGGCCTACTTCCGCGAAAAGTTTGGCGTCGAGGTGCTCGACGAGTGGCGCGAAGCGTGGGCCGAACACGCCAGCGAAGGCCTGCTGACGATCGCCGGCGACCGCGTTGAACTCACCCGCGACGGCCTGCTGCGGGCCGACTCGCTGCTGAGCGCCTTCTTCGAACCGGAACACCGCGGCGTGCGGTACACCTGAGGGCGCGCGTCAAACGTTCCAAGCCTGCCCCGACTCGTGCCGCACGGTGATCCACGGGCGGTGCTCCCCCGCGACGAGGCGGAAGGTGAACGGCAGCACGGCGCTCGCGACCTCGCCGCCGTCCTTGACGGTCGAGACGCCGATCAAGACAAGGCGCGACCCGTCGAGACGCAGCAGCTCGAGCCGCCACGGGTCGCGATCGACGATCAGCAGCTCGCGCGTGCCGACGGCGGCGTAGAAGTCGAGTTTCTCACGCGTCCGGTCGCGCGGGCTGACGATCTCGACCGCAAAGTCGGGCCCGCCGTGCCAGAACGCCCCGTGGTTCGTGGCCTTCGTCCCGTTGAGGAACACCGCGACGTCGGGGCAGCGGAAGTTGTCGGTCCACTTCACGACACGGTCCGAAACGTTCATCCCCGGACGCGACCTGCCAAGCCCCAGGGCGTCGATCATTGCGCGAAAAGGGTCGGCAAACCCGTAAACCATCTCCTGGTGGTCGTCGTCAGCGCTCGGCGCCATCACGTACACCCCTTCCCAAGTTTCGTCGTATCGATCGGCGCCCGTCAGGGCGCGTCGATCACGGAGCTCGGCGAGGAGCATCGGGTCGGCGACCCAACCTCCCTCGAACCCGTCGGCCGGCGGCACGAACGAACCGAGCGACGTCGGAACGTCGGGCTGCGTGGTCGGCATGGGAGGGGCTCCGAAGGGGTTCGTCTCGGTATTGTACTCCGCCACGCCCGCGGCCGAGAACGCTGCTCACACCCCGGCCCCTTCGTACGTCCGCGTCGCCCGGCCGCCGTTCTGGGCGTCGGCGAGGGCGAGTTGGTACAGCCGCTGGCCGCTGGGTGTCGGGTAGTCTCCGGTGATGCACGCGCGGCAGAGGTCTTCGGCCGGCTTCTCGATCGCGCGAGCGATCGACGCGATCGGCAAGTAGCGGAGCGAGTCGGCCCCCAGCTCGCGGGCCATCGCCGCGAAAGCCTCCTCGTCAGAGGCCGCGCCGGCGAGGAACCGCGGGGCGAACAGCTCGCCGACCGTCGACATGTCGATCCCATAAAAGCAAGGCGCCACGATCGGGGGGCAGGCGACGCGGACGTGGATCTCCTTGACGCGCCCCACGTCGCGGAGCCGATCGACGAGGACCCGCAGCGTGGTCGAGCGGACGATCGAGTCCTCGACCAGCAGTACGCGCTTCCCCTCGAGCACTTCGCGGAGCGGCGTGTACTTCGACGAGACCTTGGCCAGCCGCGCGTCCCCCCCCTCGATGAACGTGCGCCCCGCGTAGCGGTTCCGCATCAACCCCTCGACGCACGGCACGCCGAGCTTATAGGCCATCGCGTCGGCGGCCGCCTTACTCGTGTCGGGGACCGGCACGACGACCGTGTCGGCGTCGATCGGCGTCGTCTCGAGCCGGGCGAGCTCCTCGCCGAGGGCCTTGCGCGTGAGGTAGACGCTCCGGTCGTCGAGCACGCTGGCGACGTTAGCGAAGTACACCCACTCGAAGAAGCAGTGCGCCTTGCGCTCCGCCGGTGTGAACCGCTCGACCGAGACGCCGTCCCGCGACACGAGGATCGCTTCCCCGGGCTCGAGCGCGCGGATGCTCTCCGGCTCGAAGCCCAGGTTCAGCAGCGCCACGCTCTCGCTCGCGGCGGCGAACAGCGAGCCCTCGAGCGCCCACGACACGGGCTTCATCCCCAGCGGGTCGCGGGCAACGACCATCTCGCCGTCGGCGTTCAGCAGCGCGATGCTGTAGGCCCCGTCGAAGCGCTGCGAGACGTTGCGCAGGACTTCGATCATCGTCGGCCGCAGGTCCCCCGACATCTGGCGGGCGATCTCGTGCATCAGCACTTCGGTGTCGCCGTCGAGCGCCACGTGGTGCTCGTCGGAGGCCAGGATCTCGAGCTTCAGCTCTTCGAAGTTGGCGAGTTGGCCGTTGAAGGCGAACGCGAACCACTTGCGCTTCTGCAGGTGCCGGTGCTCGAACGGCTGGGCGTAATTCAGGTCGTCCTTGCCGCAGGTGGCGTAGCGGACGTGGCCGATCGCCGCCCGTCCCGCGTGCTGCGCCATCACCGCCTCGGCCTTGGCCGGGTGATTGAGGCGGAACGCCTCGGCGACGCCGCCGAGCTGCTTGTACGTGTCGAGCAGCAGCGACCGCTTGGGGTTCCACGACGTCATCCCCGCGGCGAGCTGCCCGCGGTTCTGGATATCGAGCAGCATCCGCGGCAACAGCCGCGACGCCTCGTCGGGGCCCTGCCCGGGGCCCAGCGGGCTCCGCGGCCCGTCGAGGTGGTAGACGGCGGCGATCCCGCACTCGTGGCGCGGCCCGTCCCAAACGCGGGGGTCGGCCGAGGGGTCGGACATCACGCGCGGCTCGCGGTCGGGCAGGCGGGAAAGCCCGTATTCTACCGAGCGCGACCGACCGCTAGAAGCTGCCACGAACTCGTAAGGCGAGCCGGTGGCGCCAGCCGTCGGAGACGTTGCGTCGCTGACAGACTCGACCCCGCTACCAACACTCCGACGGCTGGCGCCGCCGGCTCGCGTTAGCGCTAGCGCTCGACGGTGATCACGATTGGCTCGGTTGGGTCCCCCGCCGGGTGTTGGGCGAGGTGGGCCGCGGCGTGCTGCGTGGCGAGGACCATCTCGCGCATCCGCTCGGAGTGCCAGCGTTGTTCGGCGAGCAGGGCGTCGCGCAGCCCCCGCAGGTGCAGCTCCTCGCGGAGCAGGGCGATCCGCGTCTCCTCGGCCGTCACCAGCAGCGCGTTGCCGGTTGTGAAGCGATTGATGGGGCGGAGCTCGGCCAGTCGGCGGCGCAGGACCTGGATCCGGGCCTCGGCGATCTGTTTCTCGATTGTCAGCGCGCGGACACGGCCCGGGTGGTCGCCGCGCTGGTACAACCGCTGCTGTGTGGCGGCGATCTCGTAGGCCCGCGCCGCGTCGGCGTAGCTGGCCCCCACCAGGTCGCAGCCGTAGGGGCACTGGGCGGTTGCTTCGAGGCAGAGCGCGGAGCAGAGCGCGACGACGAGGCGGAGCATGGCGGGCACGAGGGGCGTGAGGAGGCGGGGCCGCCCGGCGCCGTGCGGCCCTGGTCGGTACCTTTCACGCTAATCACGCCCCGGACCGCCGCAACCAACGCGAACCGGCACCCCCCTCCGACGGTCCCCTTCACTGACCACTGTCTCCAAGGGCGCCCGCATGCTCGCTACGACCATCACCACCGAGCGCCTGGTGCTACGCTCCCCGACGCTGGACGATGCCGAGGCGTTCTTCGACAGCTACACGAGCGACCCCGAGGTGACACGCTACCTCTCGTGGCGGACCCACGCGTCCGTCGAGGAGTCGCGGGAGTACCTCGCCGGGATCCCGGACCGAGTGGTCGCGAAGGGGGAGACCGAGCGGGCGATCTGCGTCGGGGGCGCCGACTCCCCTTGCGGGATGATCACCACCTGGAAGAGCGACTTTCGCGTCGGCGTCGGGTACGTCCTCGCACGCTCCGAATGGGGCAAGGGGATCATGACCGAGGCCCTACGCGCGGTGCTCGACCTCGCGTGGCGTGACCAGTCGGTCTGGCGCGTTTCGGCCTACTGCCACCCCGACAACGTCGGCTCTGCCCGGGTGATGGAGAAGTGCGGCATGACGCTCGAGGGGCGCACGCGGCGAACGTTTGTCTTGCCGCAGCTAGGCGAAGATCCGCGCGACGCGCTGCTCTACGCCATGACGCGCGACGACCTCGGCTAGCGCGGCTTGCGCAGCGGCGCCAAGGCGGGCGCCTCGGGGAGATCGACCAGCTCGACGATGTTCCCCGTCACGGTGCTCGCGCGGAACGCGCCGTCGCCTCCCCCCAATGTCGTGTGCCGCTCGAGCCGCACCGGCACGCCGGCACTCGGGTTGAGCATCGTGCTCTTCACTTCCGCCGAGACCTCGGCGCCGGGGACCACGCTCACGCGCCAGTCGCGCAGGAAGATTGGCAGGCTCGTCCGCAGGACTTCCATCGCCAGCGGCCCGCCGATACAGCGCCGCGGGCCGGCGCCGAACGGGTGGTACTCGTACGCGCTGGGCTTCGCCGTGAGCCAGCGGTCGGGGTCGAAGCGCGTCGGCTCGGGCCAGAGCGCCGCGAGTCGCTGCGTGATCAGCGGCGTGAACACGATCGGCGTCCCGCGCGGCAGGTCGAACGGCCCCAGCCGCACCGGCTCGGCGCAGACGCGCTGCGAGTAGGCCGAGGCGGGCAGGACGCGCATCGATTCCTTGATGACCCGCTCGAGCAGCGACGGCGCGCCGGTCGGGTGGGGCTCGTCGGCTGTGCCGTCGTGGATCGCCTCCCACAGCGACTGCATGACGCTCGGGTGCTGGGCGAGCAGGAACGTGGTCCAACTGAACGAGTGGGCCGTCGTCATGTGGGCCGCGGCGAACAGCACGCAGCACTGCCCCACGAGCTCCTCGTCGGAGAGCCCCCCCTGGTCGTCGTGCGAGCGGACGAGGAGCGACAGCACGTCGAGCCCCGGCTGCGGGTCATCGCGGCGACGCCGGATCAGCTCCAGGACGTTTCGCTCCATCGACTCGGCGAACTCGAGCAGCCCCTCGTAGCCCTCGGTGAACTCGTCGTGAGGGACCAGGGCGCCGATCCCCATCCGGTGGTTCATCTCGACCCACTCGGCGATCTGCTCGCCCAGCTCGTACGCCAGGCCCGGTTCGTCGAGGCCGAACAATAGGCGGCTCGTGACCCGCAGCATGTAGCGGGTCATCAACTGGTTGAAATCGACCTCGTCGCCGTCACGCCAGGTCGCGACCTCTTCCGCGGCCAGCGCGGCGATCGTCGGCCGGTAGGCTTCGATGGCCTTCGGGCCGAACGGCTCTTTGACCATCCGGCGGTTGCGCTTGTGCTGCTCGCCGTTCATCGCCAGCAGGCCGCACGTGACGCGTCGCTGGCTCGAACGCTTCGGCCCGCGGATCCCGAAGAACCGGGCGTGGTAGGTCGCCGCGTCGCTGAGGACCTGGCGGTTGAACTCGGGGTCGAACAGCAGCACGACGCTCTGCCCGCCCCCAAGCTGACCCTGGTCGCGTACCATCGCGATCGGACCGTGCTCGGCGTGCAGCCGCCGGAACCATCCCAGCAGGTCGCGGCTGAAATCGACCAGGCTCCCGTCGGTGACGGGGAGGCCCGACGTTACGAGCGGCGCGGGGGCCGCGGCGCCCCCGAACGGGCAGACCTCCCCGGCGTCCATCGACCGGGGGGAAGGGGCAGCGGACATCACGCAACTCAGGGCGGGGGCGTCGAGCGGTCGCGGCGGGACGTCGCGGTAGCGGCGGGGGCCGGCGCCCAATCGGGGGGGCGCCGTCAAACTCGAGATCGGGCGCAAGCCCCGTCTCCCCCAGTTCGCCAGTCTACCACGCGGGGGGTCAACCGGCAGCCGGTCTGCGCACGAGCGTGAGGTGGTTGCGGTGGACGACCTCGGTGTACGTCGGGCGGTCGAGAGTTTCGGCGACCTGCTCGGCCGGACGACCGGCAATCGTGGCAAGGTCGCGCGCCCCGTAGTTGGTCAGCCCTCGGGCGACCTCCTGGCCGGCACGATCGACCAGCGACACAACGTCCCCCTTTTCGAAGTCCCCTTCGACGCGGGCGATGCCGACCGACAGGAGGCTCTTGCCGTGCTCCTCGACGGCGCGGACGGCCCCGTCGTCGAGCGTCAGCCTGCCGCCGGGGTGGGCGGCCCAGGCGATCCACCGCTTGCGCGAGCTGACCGACCCCTCCTGCGCGAGCAGCAAGGTCCCGACGAGCTCCCCCGACAGGACGTCGGCGAGGACCCGTGGCCGCCCGCCGCCGGCGAGGATGACGTTCTCGCCCGACGAGGTGACCATCCGCGCCGCCTCGAGCTTGCTCGCCATGCCGCCGAGCGAGAGGACGATCTCGCGGTTGTCGGTCGTCGCGCGGGCGAGGCCGAGCGTGTCGTCGTTGATCGAATCGACGGTCGGGATGATCTTCGACGCGGGGTCCTTGGGGTCGCCGTCGTACAGGCCCTCGACGTCGGTCAGCAGGATGAGCAGCGGGGCCCGCAGGAGATTGGTGACCATCGCCGCCAGCCGGTCGTTGTCCCCCACGTTCCGCGCGAGCTCGTCGGTCCGTACAGTGTCGTTCTCGTTGACGATCGGGATGGCGCCGTACTCGAACAGCGCTTCGAGCGTGTTCCTAACGTTCAGGTACCGCCGGCGGTCGTGGAAGTCGTCGGAGGTCAGCAGCACCTGCGCCGCGCGGCAGCCGCGCTTCTCCAGCGCCTGGTTGTACGCCTCGATCAACCGGCTCTGGCCGAGCGCGGCGACTGCTTGCAGGCTCGCCAGGTCGGTCGGGCGTTTCGTGAGACCCAGCCGGCCGATGCCGGCGCCCACGGCGCCGCTGCTCACCAGCACCACGCGCCGCTTGCTCCCAGCGCCGATCTCCGCCAGTTGCTCGGCGAGCGAATCGACCCGTGCCAGGTCGAGCCCCCCCCCTTTGCCCGTCAGCACGCGCGTGCCGACCTTCACGACCACGGGGTCCGCGTGGGCGACGACTGCGAGGCGCTGGGGATCGGGCATCGGAGGGCCACCGAAGGAGGTGGGAAAGCCCGTATTCTTGGTGGCCGGCCCCCGTGCGTACAGCCCGCGGCGTGCCGGTGTACGAAGGTCCGTTCCACTCCACCCGAGGGTTGCTTCTGCGCTCCGCTGGCTGCTGGTCGCGGTCCCGCGCCGCCGTCTCACCCGCCGGGAGACTCCTCAAACGCGCCGGTGGCGGGGTTGTACTCGAACTGGGCGCCGGTCGGGCCGGCGTACCGGTTCGTCGCGACCTTCGTCCAGTCGCCACTCGTGACGCCGACCCCCAGGACGATCCCGAACAGCGGGTTGCTGTCGCTCGACACGCTGTTGTCCGACACGTCGAGGGCCACCGGCCAGACGTCGTGGCTGAGCTTGTAGCGGTCGATCGACGAGCGGATCGACCGGGCGGCCGTTCGCTCGATGACCTCGCGCGCGCGACCGGTGATTGATGCGACGTGCGGCAGCGCGATCGCGGCGACCAGCCCGACGATCGTCACGGCGGCCATCAACTCGATCAAGGTGTAGCCCGCGCAACGCCCGGGAAGGCCCCGCGCCGGCGGGCGTAGCTCGGCGGCGAACGCGCGTAGCAAGCGGGCCGCCGTCGGCGCGTAGGTCGGAGCCTTGCCAAGCCGCCATCGACTACCCTGCGCTTCGCGTAGCGGCTCGGCGCTGTTCGGCCGAAACCTTCCGTGCGCTCGTGGCGATGGGCTTAGCGCCCATTCCCGAAATGCGTCCACGCAGCCACCCGAGCTAAGACGTCCGTCTTCGCCTAGGCGCTCGTCGCTGAGGTGGGGTGGGGGCCGCCGATTCATTGCGAAACGAAGCTTGCGGGGCGGAATGCCGCAAGTCTACATCGGCACGCCGCACTGGGCCCCCCGCAGCGGTCAGCCGCGCGCTTCGATGTGCCCCGCGTCGCCTCATTCGCCCGTCAACCGCTACAGACCGGCTAGACCGACCCCGACCGCTACGCCTGACTCGATACCAAGCGCGGCGGGTGCCCCTCAAAGGGCAGACTCAGCCCGCGGCGCCAGCCGCCCCGACATCAGGTCCACCAGGCGCTCGCTCACCTCCGCCCGTGGCAGGGCGTAGCTCTCAGTGCGCCCGGCGCGGGCGATGTTGAAGCCCACCACGCGGCCGTCGAGGTCGACGATCGGACCGCCGCACTCCCGGGGGCTCAGCACCGTGTCGTGCTGCAGCGCGCTGGGAAACCCGAAGCGGCGCTCGGTGAGCTCCCCCCCGAGGCTGTTCTGGTACTGCGAGCGGCTCACGCCGAAGTCGCGCACGGTCCCCGAGAGGACCGCACGCTTGCGCAGCTCGCGCTCGCCGCGCCGCACGACGACCTCGATCCGGTCCCCCGGGTTGTACCGCTGCACTTGATTCTTGAGCGCTTCCAGCGACTCGACGGCGACCCCTTCGATCCGCAGCACAAGGTCCCCCGACTCGACCCCGGCACGGGCGGCGCCCGTCCCCGGGTAGACCTGCCCCACGAGCACCCCCCCGATGCCGGTCTCCTCCATGCGGATCCCCAGGATCCCCGCCATGCGCGGGATGGTGCGCGGGCCGACGCTCACAACGCCGATCGCCGCCGGCTCGCGCCCCAGGCCGACCGTGGCGACGAAGTCCCCCGGCTGGGGTGACGCGGCGGGCTGGCCGTCCAGCTGTTCGGGCGATCCGCTGGCGTCCCCCGCCAGGCCGGCTCGCTTAGCCGTGGTCGAAACGAACATCCGAGGTTCGACCGACTCGCCCCCGCGCAGGTCGATCGTCGCCAATCCCGTCGCGTCGATCTTCAGCATCGCGAGGTCGCACTCGCGATCGACGCCGACCAGCCGTGCGGGGAGCTCGCGCCGGTCGGCCAGCCGGCACGTGACGTCGCCTTCCATCAGGCTCGCTTTGGTGACGATCCAGCCGTCGGGGCCGACGATCCCCCCCAGCGCCACTTGGCGCCCTTTGTGACGGACCTCGACGGTCGCCTTGCGGGTGTCGGCGACCACCTCGCGAAACGCCTGGCGTGTGTGCGGGCCGTCGGTGTAGCGCGAGCTCGGCACCCAGACACGCTCGAACACGTCTTGCACCGCGTCGCGGAAGCGATCGGCGGGGGAGTCTTGCGGGGCGCTGTCGCGCTGGGCTTGGGCGACCCCTACGAGTGCGAGCACGAGCGCCACAACCGGCGCGAGCGCGATGCTTGGCGTCTTCACTCGGCTTCCCCCCGCGACCGGGGCGCGAACGCGCCAAGCGAACCGGGCTGGAACGCTTCGGGATCGACCCCCGGGTAGCCGCGCGATCCGCGGCCGATCCACAGGCTCAGCGTCCGCTCGCCCGCGGCCCGGCGGACGACGATGGCAACCCGTTCGTACGGCTCGAGCCCCCGCGCGATCCGACCGAGCTCGATGATCGTCTCGACGGCACGCCCGCCGACGCTGACCACGACGTCTCCCCCTTGGAACCCTGCCTCCTCCGCCGGCGACCCGGTGAACACTTGCGAGACGACAAGCCCGGCGCCGCGCTCGCGGACCGCGATCCCCGCCAGCGGCCCCCAGTCCCAGGCGTCTTCGCCGTCGGGGATGCCATCGAGTTGACCCGCCATCAGTGCGTTCCAGTCGCGTCGGAACGCCGAGGCTTTCACGTGGTAGTTGCTGGTGATCCGCGCGCCGATCCGGCTGTGGATCCCGACGACCGCGCCTTGCAGGTTCATCAGCGGCCCCCCCGAGTCTCCGCCGACCAGCGTCGCGTCGGTCCCCAGCGTGTCGTCCTTCGACTGCAGCACCCGCCCGAGCCGAACCGGAGGCGTCCGTCCACGGACGAACCCGTTGGGTTGCCCCATCGCGACGACCCAGTCGCCCGCCTCGACGTCCTCTTCCGACAGCGGGACGAATGGCCAGCCCGCCTCGTCGGGGGGGGGACTCGTGATCTGCACCGCGCCGCTATCGACCGGGTGGTTCACGCCGAGGGTGAGCCCTTCGTAGCGCGGACCGTCGGCGAAGCGGAGCCAGACTTTCTGGTTCGGCTCGAAGCTGACGTGCCCGGCCGTGAGCACCAGGCCGTGGGCCGAAACGACCACTCCCGAGCCGACCGACTCGCCCAGCTCGACCTGAACCGTGGCCGGCTCGCAAGCGCGGACCACGCGCCGGACGGCGGCCTGCAGCGACTTGAGGTCCTCGACCGACTTGGGCCTCACGCCGCCATCGAACTTCTTCAACGAGACTCCGAGCGACGCCGGCTCGGCGGCGTCGGCATGGGTCGTTGCCAGGGCGGCCGCGACGGCGAAACCCCACCAACCGTGGCGCCAAAGCCCTCGCCGCGCCGTCGCGGGGCCGCTTCTTCGGCGAATCGGGGCGCAGGTGTACATCCGCTCTTGACAATAAACAGGTGTATAGCACAATCGGCTCAACGCCACGCGGCGTCGTAGCCGAACCAGCCCTAATGCGGGGCGCCCCGTGATTGTACGCCACCGACCGGCAATCCCTAGCGGCGGAATCGCGACCGGAGCTAGCGGCGGCCTCGACGAGCCGGGATCGAACCAACGACCGCGACCCGCACGGTCTTGCTTGCCACAACGGTCTACCCGCCAACGCGGCCGCGCCACCACTGCACCCTGCAAAACGGCGCCGAGCCGTACCCCCCCTTCGCACACGCGACCTCTTCCATGGAACGCACCGTCTCACTCGACAGCCTCACCGCCCGCCAGGCGGAAGTGCTCGACTTCATCCGCGACAAGATCGAGAGCCGCGGCTACGGCCCCACCGTGCGTGAGATCGGCGACGAGTTCAAGATCGCCTCCCCCAACGGGGTGATGTGCCACCTGAAGGCCCTCGAGAAGAAGGGGCTGATCACCCGCGAACCCAACCGCAGCCGGGCGATCCAGCTCGCCCCCGAGGCGATGTCGGAGACCGGCCTGCCGCTGGTGGGCGCCATCGCGGCGGGGAACCTGACCGAGGCGATCGAGCAGGGGGAACGCTTCGAGTTCGCCGACTGGTTTCCGACGAAGAAGAACCTGTTCGCGCTCCGCGTGAAGGGGGACTCGATGATCGAGGCCCAGATCGCCGACGGCGACCTGGTGATCTGCCGACGCACGAAGACCGCCCACAAAGGGGACATCGTCGTCGCGCTCACCGACGAAGGGGACTCGACGCTCAAGTACTGGCACCCCGAGCAAGGCCGCGTCCGCTTGCAGCCCGCCAACAGCTCGATGAAGCCGATCTACTGCCGCAACGTGCAGGTGCTCGGCGTCGTGACCGGAGTCATTCGACGGATCTGAACGGCGCGGCCCCCCCTCCGCCGCAAGCGGAGGAGGGGGGGGATTTTTCCATTGCGCTTCCGTGCACCTCGGCACTCCGCGCCGCTTTACGCCACACCGGGCTTGTACGTCGGCCAGTCGGCGTAGCCCTTCTCGCCCGGCGTGTACCACGCGGCGATTTCCGCCGGCTCGGCGAGCGGCCAGTCGTTCGCGAACCGATCGACCAGGTCGGGGTTCGAGATAAACGGACGCCCGAACGACACCAGGTCGGCGTCCCCCGCCGCGATCGCCCCCTCGGCCGTCTCCTGGGTGTAACCGCAGTTCGCCATCAGCGCGCCGTGGAAGACCACGCGGAACTCGGCCAGTGTCATCGGTGTCCCCAGCTCGTGGAACCCGAACGCGAGCCCGTCCATCACGTGCAAGTAGGCGAGGCCGAAGCGGTCGAGCCGCTCGGCGACGCCGAGGAACGTCTCGCGGTAGTCGGGCGACCCCATGTCGTTGTACACGCCGTTGGGGGAGAGCCGCACCCCGACACGGTTGGCCGGGAACACCGACGTGACGCCGGCCAGCACCTCGGCGAGGAACCGGAAACGGTTGTCGAGCGAGCCGCCGTACGCGTCGGTCCGCTGGTTGGTCTTCGACTGCAAGAACGTGTCGATCAAGTAGCCGTTGGCCCCGTGGACCTCGACGCCGTCGAAGCCCGCGGCCTCCGCGCGCCGGGCGGCGGCGACGTAGTCGGCGACGACTGCCGGGACCTCACTCGCCTCAAGGGGGCGGGGCGTCTCGTGCGGCTTCTTCCCCTCGGGGGTGTGGATGTACTCGCCGTTGATCGCGATCGCCGACGGTGCGACAGCGGGCAGGCCGGCGTGGAACGCGCTGTGCGACGCGCGACCGCAGTGCCACAACTGGCAAAAGATCACGCCACCGGCGTCGTGAACGGCCGCGACAGCCTTCTTCCAACCGTCGGCCTGCGTATCGTTGTAGATCCCCGCCGACTCGTTCCAACCGTTGGCCTGCTCGGAGATCGTCGTCGCCTCGGTGAGGACGAGGCCCGCCGAAGCCCGCTGCGCGTAGTACTTCGCCATCAAGTCGGTGGGGACGCGTTCTTTACCAGCTCGGGCGCGGGTCATCGGCGCCAGCACGACCCGGTTCTTGAGCGCGAGTCCGGCCAGGTCGAACGGGGAGAGCAACTGGGGCGAGGGCATGGCGGGGCTCCGATGATTTTAGGGGGGCCGATGATGGGGCGGGGAAGTCGGCGGGAGGGTCGCGGCGGGGGGGTCGCGGCGGGGCCCGTCTCGTCAGTTCGGAAGGCTGCAAGGCCTCCGCGTCGGGGCGAAACGGGGCAAATCGCGTGGCCTGGGCGAACTCGTCGTGGCCCCGGCGAGAACGCCACCCCGGGTACGCCGGCGGATTAACCACGGTTCGCCGGGCTCCGGGCGAGCCAGGGGCGTCGATTGTGCCGCGGCGATCGCTCACCCGGCCAGGGCGCCTCGGGGGGCCGCGGAGTCGGCTCGGCCGGCCCAATCGGGCGTTTCGCCCGCCAAAAATCCGGAATCGGGCCAAAATAGGCGCGGTCCTTCGGCCGGTCTTTGCTACGATTCAGCTTTGGCTTCGGGGGGTCCGGACCCTGTTGGTCCGGAGCAAACCCCGTGCGTTCAGGTTTTCGTGTGAAGAGACTTAGTAATGGCTGAAGGTACGATCAAGCGGCTGACCGACAAGGGTTTTGGTTTCATCAGCGTTGCGGGGGAGAAGGACCTGTTCTTCCACCACTCGAACGTTGAGGGGATCGCCTACGACGACCTCCGCGAAGGGCAGAAGGTGACCTACACCGCCGGTCAGGGCCCGAAGGGTCCGCGGGCTGAGAACGTCCGCCCCGCCTGATCTCGCGCGAGCGCCAGAGACCAAACCTGTCTGAATCGCCAGTTGTCGAACGGAGACGCACGCCATGGGCGACAAGGGGAGCAAGGACAAGGGCAAGCGGGAACCTCAAAAGAAGGCCCTGCTGTCCCCCAAAGAAAAGCGCAAAGTGCGGATCGAAAAGAAGAACAGCAAGTAGGCTGACCGCTCCCAGGAACGAGCGGCGCCGATCAACGAACAAACCGCCCGGAGACGCACCTGTGCGACTCCGGGCGGTCTTGTTTTTGTGGCTGCCTGGGAGGGGTCGGTGCATTGCATGCACCCTACTCGGCGTCGAAACCTAGCTCGCCGGCGGCCGACGAACGGCCCCACTCGGGGTCGTACTCGCCGACCGCGACGAACCGCCCGAACGTCGATGCCGGTCAGTCGATTGGGCGCTCGACCAGCCCGTACTTCACAGGGTTGTAGTGGATGTAGTCACCGATCGACGACAACTCTTGCTCGTCGCGAACTTGGTGCTCGAAGAACCGCCGCTGCCAGACTCCCCGCTCACGACGGTCGCGCTGCGCCGTGCTGGTCCGCGTCGGGACTCCTCCGGAAGCGATCCACGCCACGGTGAAGTCGCGCTTGATCTTCTTCCAACGCGTCGAGTAGTCCGCGTCCCCCCGTGGCATCGACCACACGGCGTGCAAGTGATCGGGGAGCAGCACCCAGGCAACGGAATCGAACGGCAGATCACTACGAACGCGGCGCACGCACTCACCGAGCAGACGCCGCGCGCCGACGTCGGCGAACAGCGGGCGCCGGTGGTAAGTGACCACCGTGAAGAAGACGGTCCCCCCCTCGACGTACCACCGGCGGTAGTTGGGCTTCCGAGTCAGGTCCGGGCGTAGGGTGCATGAAATGCACCATCTGCTTGGACTACTCTCCCTGAGGGCGGTGCATTGCATGCACCCTACCGTCACTTCTTCTTGAACATCGGGCCGGCGTAGACCGCGGCGTCGCCGAGTTGCTCTTCGATCCGCAGCAGTTGGTTGTACTTCGCCATGCGGTCCGAGCGGCTCGCCGAGCCGGTCTTGATTTGGCCCGTGCCGAGCGCGACGGCCAGGTCGGCGATCGTGCTGTCCTCGGTCTCGCCCGAGCGGTGGCTGCTGATCGTCGTGTAGCCGTTGCGGTGCGCGAGCTCGATCGCGTTGATCGTCTCGGTGAGCGAGCCGATCTGGTTGACCTTGATCAGGATGCTGTTGCCGATCCCCTCGGTGATGCCGCGTTGCAGCCGCGTGACGTTGGTCACGAACAGGTCGTCGCCGACGAGCTGGCAGCGGTCGCCGACCTTGTCGGTGAGCATCTTCCAGCCGGCCCAGTCGTCCTCGGAGCAGCCGTCTTCGATGCTGCAGATGGGGAACTTCGCGACCCAACCGGCAAGCAGATCGACCATCCCGGCCGAGTCGATCTGCTTGCCGTCGATCGTGTAGACCCCCTTCGCCGAGTCGTAGAACTCGGTGGCGGCGCAGTCCATCGCGAACCAGACGTGCTCGCCCGGTTTGTAGCCAGCCTTCTCGATCGCCGTGAGGATCACGTCGAAGGCCTCGGCGTTGGCGCCCAGGTTCGGGGCGAAGCCCCCCTCGTCGCCGACCGACGTGCTGAGCCCCTTGTCGGAGAGGACCTTCTTCAGGTGGTGGAAGATCTCGCACCCGCAGCGCAGCGCGTCGCTGAAGTTGTCGAGCCCCAGCGGCATCACCATGAACTCTTGGATGTCGACCGAGTTGTCGGCGTGCGAGCCGCCGTTGAGGATGTTCATCATCGGCGCGGGGAGCAGCCGCGCGTTCGAGCCGCCAAGGTAACGAAACAGCGGCAGGTCGCAGTACTTGGCGGCCGCGTGGGCGGTGGCCAGCGACACGCCGAGGACCGCATTGGCGCCGAGCTTCGCCTTGTTGGGGGTGCCGTCGAGCTCGATCATCCGCTGGTCGATGCCGACCTGGTCGAGGCCGTCCATGCCGATCAGCTCGTCGGCGATCACGTCGTTGACGTTGGCGCACGCCTTGAGGACCCCTTTGCCGAGGTAAGCGCCTTTGTCGCCGTCGCGCATCTCGAGCGCTTCGTGGGCGCCGGTGCTCGCACCCGAGGGGACCGCCGCGGTCCCCATCGATCCGTCGGCGAGCGTCACATCGACTTCCACCGTCGGGTTGCCGCGGCTGTCGAGGATCTGGCGTGCGTGGATATCGACGATCGTGCTCATGGCGTCTTCGGTGGGCTGGCGTTGGGAGGGTTCGCGCGGCGGGCGCTCCCCCGGAAGGAGCCCCGACCGCCTCGCGAGCGCCGGATTCTCTCCCACCCCCGGGGAGCGAGCCAGCCCCCCGCCGCGGCGACGCTTAGGGCGACGCTTACGAAGAGGGGATGGGGGGATGACGGGGAGAGCCGAGGGCTCGCGCCGAACCGGGAAGCATCCCCCCGTCGTCCTCCTTCGTCCCCTTGTCTCCTCCTTCGTTCGCGCTACCCGAGGTCGGGTCGGCGCACGAAAAAAGCCGCCCCGGCACAAGGCCGGGGCGGCTTTCGATTGTCAGTAGCGAGAGTGCGTCCTCGGATCGCCTAGCGGCGACGACGGCCTCCCATGACCACCATTCCGAGCGACACGAGCAAGGCCGAAGCGGGCTCGGGGACGGTGAACACCAGGGCCTGGATGCCCTGGTTGGTGCTCATCGCGTAGAGGGTCGCCTGGCCGGGGCTGATGGCGCCCCACTTGATCGAACCCGCGGAGTTGCCGTTGCCCGACAGCGTGCCGCTGGTCGATGTGAACGACGCGTGCAGCACCGGGCCGCCGAGCGCCAGCGAATAGACGCGAACGATCGAGCTATTGGCATCGACCGACGCAAGGTACGGCGTGCCGTCGATCGTGGCGTAATCCAACGCCGCCTCACCACCCGTGGTCAGCGTCCAAACGGCCGCCGCGGCGCCAGCGGCGCCCGAGTAGGTCGTAACACGGACGGGAGCGGCCACGGGAGTCCCCCCGGTTTGCTTGCCGATCACGTCGTTCGCGGTGGCGCCAAACGTGACGCCGATGCGGAAGTCGCCGGCAGCGGGTCCCGCCGGAACGAAGGACGGCACTGCGGTTGCGGTCGTTGTGCCAACGCCAAGGTTGTCGAGGATGGCATAGCCAATCACGCCGCTAGCGCCTGCAACGATCTTGGTCGATGCGCCGCTTCCGACGACGTCGATGTTGTCGCCCAGACGCGGCGTGCCCGCTCCCCACCCGCCGACAACGGCGTTGAACACCACGTCGGGGGCGCCTTGCGCCTCGGTCGACCAACGATAGACCTTGTACGCGGCAGTTGCGGGGCTCACCAAGTTGGCGACGTAGACCTCGCCCGAAGCCGCGACACCGACCGAGTTCGAAGCGAACGTGCCCCCCGTCACAACCGACGGATTGCCCGAAAGGTTCTGTGACAGGAACCCGACGTCCGCGCCGGTCGCGCCGTCGAGAAGGCGGATGCCGTTGCCGGCGCTGTTGCGGCTGACGAGAACGAGCTTGCCAGTGGACGGGTTGTAGGCCATCCCGCGCTCGAGATTGCCGACCTGCAGGTAGTTGTAATTGCTGCCGGTCGCGGTGCCGGCGGTGTCGCCGGTCACGATCTCATTGGGCGCCCGCCAGCCGTCGCCGTTGCCGAACGTGCCAAGCGACACCAGGGCCGCGTCGGCCGGCATCGACAGCGCAAGCGCCACCGAGGCGAGAAGAGAAGTCAGTCGGAGTCTCATCACTAGCGTCCTCTGCAAAATACGGGGGTGAACAGTCCCGCGCGCCGCGCGAACGATGCGGCGGAACGCGAGCGGGGGAAGCAGCATCACCGGAGAAACAACGAATTCCAGCACCTTTCAGGCTAACAAGCGACTTGCCCGGTCACAACGAAAAAAACGTCGCGCAATAGCGCGGCCGAACCCCTGTTTTGCGATTTCGGCAGCCCGCCTTGACGACGGCCTCCCACACCGAGGAAACGCCACCACCCCCACCGGTCTCCATTTGGTCGCTCGATCGGCCCCCCTACGCCATAATCGACCGGTCCGCCCCGCGCCCGATCCGCCCCGTCCCCCACTCCCGACCTCGACGATCGACTGCCCGTGGCGCCCCTGGATCGATTCCGACTCCGTACGCTGCGGTGCGCCACAGTCGGCTGGCTCGCGGCCTTCGCCCTCGACGCGTTGGCGTTCGTCCC
>JBOFFC010000110.1:0-35305 GCA_051648405.1 Lacipirellulaceae bacterium | reverse complement strand
TACCCACTTCGCTCCCGGCGCTGGCGCTTAGGGCTCCCGCCCATGGAGGGAGGCGGGTCACTCGGCGCACTCGTACGCGCTCACCACCCCTTCACGCCGCACGCCGCTTGCGCCCGGGCGAGGACCGCGCCGGCCTTCTCACGGGCCCGCTTCGCGCCCTCGGAGAGCACGTCGCGGACGTTGTCGGGGCGCGCGGCCCACTCGCGACGACGCTCGCGCGCCGGCGCCCAGTAGCGCTCGGCCGCGTCGGCGAGGCGCTTCTTGATGTCGCCATAGCCGAACCCGCCGCGCCGGAAGATCGCGGCGACCTCGGCCACTTCGTCTTCGCTCGCCACCAGCTTCAGCAGGTCATACAGCACGTCCCCCTCGGGCGCCTTAGGGTCTTCCATCGGGCGGCTGTCGGTCTGAACGCGCATGATCAGCTTGCGCTGCGCCTTCTCTTCGTCGAACACCGCCAGCGTGTTGTTGTAGCTCTTCGACATCTTGTCGCCGTCGGTCCCAGGGACGCGGGCCGATTGGTCGAGCACCTTCCCCTTGGGGAGCACGAACGTCTCGCCGAAGTGGTGGTTGAAGCTCTGGGCGATGTCGCGGCAGACCTCGATGTGCTGCAGTTGGTCTTCGCCCACGGGGACGACGGTCGCGTCGTAGGCGAGGATGTCGGCCGCTTGCAGCACGGGGTAGGTGAACAGCCCCGCGTCGGCCTTCACCCCCTTGGCGAGCTTGTCCTTGTACGAGACGCAGCGCTCGAGCAGCCCCATCGGCGCGCCGGTGAGCAGCAGCCAGCAGAGCTCGCTCACCTGCGGGACGTCCGACTGCACGAACAGCGTCGCCTTGGCCGGGTCGAGGCCCAGCGCCAAGAGGTCGATCGCGCCGTCGAGCGTGAACTGCTTCAAGCGGTCCTTGTCGCGCACCGTCGTCAGCGCGTGCAGGTTCGCGATGAAGTAGTACGACCCGTCGTGGCACTGGTCCTGCAGGTCGATGTACTGCCGGATGGCGCCGAAGTAGTTCCCCCAGTGGAAGGGGCCGGTCGGCTGGATGCCGGAGAGTGCTCGCATGGTGCTGGCTGTCGCTGGAGAGAGATAGGTCGAAGGTTCGTTGTTCTGAAGCGGTGGCTAAAGCGTATCCCCCTCCCCCTTCAGGGGGAGGGGCTAGGGGAGGGGGCAGCCCCGCCCGACGACGCAGCCGAAGCAATCATCGTCAGCACCCCCTCAAGGTTCCCGAGCACGTCGTCGTTGCTCACCCGCAGCACCCGGACGCCGATTTCTTCGAGCCGTCGCTGGCGTGCTGCGTCGTAGGCGCCCTGTCCGTCGTGACTCCGACCATCGACTTCGACGACGATCGCTGCCTCCGAGCAGCAGAAGTCGACGACGAACGACTCGATCGGGTGTTGGCGGCGGAACTTGAGTCCCGCGATCTGGCGATTGCGGAGCACTTGCCACAGGATCCGTTCCGGCGCCGTCGCGGCGCGGCGCAGCGACCGCGCGTTGCCGCGGGTGTGGTCGCTTACGCGTGTTCGCTTTGGTGGGTCCATTGGCGGGAATCCCCCTCCCCCCGTTCTCCACGGAAACGCGGCCTTCCCCTGAAGGGGGCGGGGGATACGCGCTACGCGGTGCGCAATGTTCCTACTACCTCCGAGACGCACGTCGCGCCGAGTTCCGCGAGCGCTGCGGGGAGGGCGTCGAGGACTTCCGTCGCGGCGTGGGGGCGGTAGAAGTTCACGGTCCCCAGTTGCACGGCGCTCGCGCCGGTGACGAGGAACTCCATCACGTCGTCGATCGACTGTACGCCGCCGCAGCCGACGATCGGCGTGCGGACCGCCTTCGACGCCTGGTAGACGCAGCGGAGGGCGATCGGCTTGATCGCCGGGCCGCTGAGGCCGCCGACGACGTTCGCCAGCATCGGCCGGCGCTTCCGCCAGTCGACGGCCATCCCCAGCACGGTGTTGATCAGCGTGATCGCGTCGGCGCCCCCCGCTTCGGCCGCCATGGCCATCACCGCGACGCTCGAAACGTTCGGCGTGAGCTTCGCCACGATCGGCAGCGGGACCGCCGCGACGCAGTCACGCACTACTTGCTCGCACAGCCGCGGGTCGCTGCCGAAGTCGACCCCCCCCGAGACGTTGGGGCACGACAGGTTCAGCTCGATCGCGGCGGGGCGAAGGGCCTCTTCGACTTCGCCGAACCGTCGCGCGAGCGTGACGAACTCGTCGGCCGTCTTACCGGCGACGCTCGCCACGACCGGCGCGCCGATGGTCGCCAGGTAGGGCAAGTGGTTCGCGACGAACGCCTCGACCCCGTCGTTGTCGAGGCCGATCGCGTTGAGCATGCCGGCCGCCGTCTCGACGGTCCGCCAGGGGGCGTTCCCCTGCCGCGGCGAGGGGGTGACGGTCTTCGGCAGGACCCCGCCGATCCGCCGCAAATCGACAAACGCCGCCATCTCGCGGGCGTAGCCGAACGTGCCGGAAGCGACCATCACCGGGTTGGGGAGCCGCAGTCGGCCGAGGCAGACGCGCAAGTCGATCGGCGCGCGATCGGCGGCGACAACGAGTGACGAGTCGGCGACGCCGGGGACCATTCGGCTACAGCGCTAGCGGGCGAGAAACGGGGCGAGCATCGAGCCCTTCAGCCTAACCGCACCGCGCGGGGGGTCCTAGCGGCGTACCAACGCGCCGAGCCCCGGCCGACGGCGGCGGGGCTCGCGGGAGCGTAGACGGAGCCGTGCGAGCGGAGCACTGCCGAGCGATCGCACAGCGACCACCCGTGGGAGCCTGTCCCGCGCTACAGCACGAGGCCGCTGGTGCGGTACGGCTTGAGGTTGCTCGGCCCGTCGAGGAACCAGATGCGTTCCCACTCGTCGAGGAACGTGCGGAGGTCCTCCGACGTGTAGATGAGCTGCTGGGCGCGCCGCGCCGGGTCGGCCGAGTACATCGGGATCAGACACCCGGTGCTCGAGGCGAGACCGCAGGCGACCGTCAGGGTCAGAAGCAGGTTTCGCATGGGACGGCGCTCCTCCTTGAGCAACTTCCCTGCGGGGCGAACCCCGCGGGCGTCGGCGGTGACGAATTGGTGTCCGCTGCCGGGCCGTCCTGGCGCCGAGAGCGCTTCTACGCGTGCGAAGGTCGAGAGTCGGGTCGGGTGGCGGAAGCTAGCGACGGTTGAGAGGCGTGTCGAGGCCGCTCGGGTCGCCAACCGCTCCGCACCTTGGGTTTTCGTCTAGTTCGTCGGCGAGGCCGCCCCGCTGCTGGCGCCCGGGGATGCCGGGCGGCCGTACGCGGAGAAGTGATCCGCAGCGGTCGCTGGGCTTCCCGTCGCCGGGCTGTCGGTAGGTTGTCCGTTAGCGAGGGCCGCGGCCGCTGCCGCTCGGAGTGCGGCGGCCTCTTCGGCCGCCCGGCGTTCGAGCTCGCGGACCCGTTCTTCCATCTCCTTGCCGGGCTTAAAGGTCACGACGAACTTCTCGGCGACCTCGACCTTCTCGCCTGTCCGGGGGTTGCGGGCTTTCCGGGCGGCCCGCTTCTTGACCTCGAACACGCCGAAGTTCCGCAGCTCGATCCGACGGTCCTCGACCAGCGTTTCGACGATGGCGTCGAACGTCTTCTGGACGATTTCCTTCGTCTTGAGTTGCGTCAGCCCGATCTCCTCAGAGATGGTCTTGACGATCTCTTTCTTGGTCACGACGGACTCCCCGAGGTGAAAGGCCCCCTCTCACGAGGGCTCGCCCGGGTCCTTTGGCGGAATGCCGCCTGAAGGGGTCCCCGACGCCTTTCTTATGGGTTGGCTTGTCGTCCCAAGTGTAAGTCTGACAACACTTAGTGTCAACATTCGTGGTCCGTGCGGGGGCTTCACGGGCGCCGCTGGGCGTCACCGGCTGGCGACCAAAGTCGCCCCGCTCACGAATGCTAACCCCTTATTTGGTAAAGGCTTATCGCTCGAAGGCCGGTTTTGACGCGGCGTTGAGCCGGCCACGAATGCCGCAAATCGATTGCTCGTAATGGTTTACGTCTCGCGATCGACGATCTGGGGGGCAAGCCGGGCCCCGTCGCCGAACGCGGCGTTAGATTCGGTATCGGCCTCCCCCACGGACATCTTTAGCCAACCCGCAAAGTCTTCCAAATCGGCGCACCCGGACCTGGGATGCTCGCGGAACTGTGCCGGCGACGGTGGGCCCTGGCGACCCCGCGCGGGCGAGCTCGCGGACTAGATGCGGATCACGGCCCGCTCGGCTTCGATCGACTCGAGCGAATAGAGCTTACCGACCCCCGCTCCGGGGCACGCTTCGCAGGTGGCCGTCCACGCCTGGGGGCTCTTCACGGTCGAGTCCCAGAACGGCCAGGTGCGGCACTGGCGCGGCCGGGCGTCGTAGAGCGTGCACTTGCGCGTGGTTGCGTCCAGGAGGACGCAGTCCCCGCCGGGCCGTTCCTTGAGGCTCCGTCGAACCCCCACCGAGCGGACCCGCAGGGCCTCGAACTCGGCGATTCCCAGCCCCGCCAGCTCGGCCATCGCCGCGACCTCCTCCTTGTTGACCCACACGTACCCCGCCCCTCCCGAGCAGCAATCACCGCAGCCCGTGCAGGTGAAGCGCAAGCCCGCGTGGTGCCACGGTTTGGTGGGGTCGTCCGGGTCGGGGGTTGAACGGGCCAAGCGGACTCCGCGGGAGAGGGGCGAATCAAACGGGGGCCGAGGCAGCGAGTCGCCGTACGGCCGCGACCGCGGCGTCGATCTCCTCGATCGTCGTCCACGGGCCGGGGCTGAACCGGATGGCGCCCCCGCCGGACAGCGTGCCGAGCGCCTCGTGGAGTCGCGGCGCGCAGTGCAGCCCCGCGCGGCATTCGACCCCCGCGACACTCGCCAGCAGCGCGGCGAACTCCTGCGGATCGTAGCCATCGACCGTAAAGCTCACAACGCCTGCGCGACACAGTGGGTCGCTGGGACCGATGAGCAGGACCCCAGGAGTGTCGGCGAGCCCGTCGCAGAGGCGCTCGAGGCGCTGGGCGGCCCTGGTCGCCAGGGGGGCGAGTCCCTGCTCGTCAAACAGCGCGAGCGCCGCGGCGAGGCCGACGATGGCCGGCACGTTGAGGCTCCCCGCCTCGAAGCGGTGCGGCATATCGACGGGTTGGTCGAACGAGTCCCCCCCCGAGGCCGCGCCCCCGTAGCGAAGCGGTCGGACGTGCTGCTCGACGCCACTCCGGACCCAAAGGAAGCCCAGCCCTAGGGGGGACATCAGCGACTTGTGCGTCGGCGCGGCGACGAGGTCGGCGCCCAGGGCACCGACGTCCACGGGAAATCGACCGATCGACTGCGCAACGTCCAAGAGGACGAGCGACCCGTTCGCCCGAGCGATCGACGCGATCTCCTGAACCGGCTGGACGGCGCCGGTGACGTTCGACGCGTGGACGATCGAGACCAGGCGGGTACTCGGCCGCAGCGCGCGACGCACGTCGTCGGGATCGACGTACCCCTGGGGATCGACGCCGACGTACGTCGTCTCGACCGGCGCGCCGCGGGTCACGTCGGCGAGCGCCCGCAGCGGCCGGAGGACCGCGTTGTGCTCGGCGACGGTCGTTACGACGTGGTCGCCTGCGCGCAGGACGCCGAGCAGCGCCGTGTTCAGGGCGTCCGTCCCGCTCGCGGCGAAGGTCACGCGACGCGCGTCGCTCTCGCCGAGCAGCCGCGCGAGGGAGGTGCGGGCGCGCTCGACCAGCGTGCTGGCCTCGATCGCCGAGTCGTGTCCGCCGCGCCCGTACGGGGCGCCGACGCGGCGCTGCCAGTCCTCGACCGCGTCCCACACGCATGGCGGCTTCGGCCAACTGGTGGCGGCGTTATCGAGATAAATGCGGGGCATCGGGGGCGCCTGGGAATCGGCTTGCGGCCGCTCTGCACTACTTATGTTGAGGTTGGCGAGTTTGCTGAGATCGGCAAGCGGTTCAGTACCTCGGGCATCACGCCGTAGCTCGCCGCTAGCAGTTTGATCGGGTGGAGCGTGGCGAACGGCGTGCTCTGTTCCATTTGGGTGCGGCACGCGCCGCACTCCGTCGCCCCCACGTCGTACGGGCCTTCGCGCAACTCGGAGAGCAGCGGCAACCCGGCGCGGAGGCTGCTCCGGTAGTTGCGCTTCAGCAGGCCGAACGTGCCGGCCATGCCGCTGCACCCGCGCTCGACGTGCGTTGGCGTCAGGCCGGGGATCAGCCGCAGCAGGTTCTCGGCGGGGGCGCCGATCCCCAGCGCGCGCACGTGGCACGGTTGATGGTACGCGACCCGCAGCTTGATCGGCTTCAGGTCGAGTTGCAGTTTGGCCGCCAGGTGACGCCGCCACAGGTAGTGGCAAGCCTCCTGCGTGTGCTGCGCGACGAGCAGCGCGTCCTCGTCGCCGCCGAGTAGGATCGGGTACTCCCGGGTGAGAGCCAGCACGGCCGACGGTTCGGTGGCGACCACCGTGTGCCCCTTGCGGATCGCCTCGGCCAGCAGCGAGACGTTGCGCTCCGCCACGTCGCGCGCCGCGTCGAGCGCGCCTTGGACGATCATTGGCATGCCGCTGTGGAGCTGGTCCTGCGGCACGTAGAGCGCGACGCCGTGGCGCTTGACGACGCGCTCGAAGGCCTCGGCCAGCTCGGCGTCGAAGTAGTTCGCGTAGGTGTCGACGAAATAGAGGACCGTCTCGGCGCCGGCCTCCGGCGGTCGGTCGAGCTTGCGCGAATGGGCCCGTCGCAAGTAGGCTCGCCGCGTGAGCCGCGGCAGCTTGCGACCCGCGGCGAGCCCGGTCAACCGTTCCAGCAGCCAACGGAGCCGGCGGCTCGCGAGCATCCGGTTGGCGACCGTCGGCCAGCGCGACAACTGACGCGCGACGGCGTCGATGCGTGTGGTCCACCACAGGTCCAGCGGCAGCCCGTTGGTCCGCACGTGCGCACCCTTCGCCTCGACCATCATCCGTGGGATGTCGACCTCGGCCGGGCAGTCGATGCGGCACTGATGACAGTGGACGCACAGGTCGGCCACGCCGCGCGCGTCGTCCCGGACCAACGTGTCGGCGGGCAATCGACCGCTGAGCACAGCGCGGAGCAGGTTCGCCTTCGCCCGCGGCGACGCCTCTTCGCGCGGCGTGAAGCGGAAGATCGGGCACATCCGCACGTTCGGCCCGGTCGATCGGCACGCGCCGCAGCCGTTGCAGGTTCGCGCGGCGAGGGTCGCCTCGTCGGCGTCCCACTCGAGCTGCAGCTCGACGGTCGCCGCGGCGCCTTGGTCCGCGTCCCCCGCGGTGTCGGGGAGCGGCGGCGCGCTCCCCTGCGGCCGCGGGTCGTCGTCGGCCGTGTGCCGCGCAGCGACCTGCCGCCGCGTGTTGTGCGTCATCCGCGCGCCGGGGGCGGGGACGATCTTGCCGGGGTTCATCACGCCCGCCGGGTCGAAGACCCGCTTCACCTCGCGGAACACGTTCACCAGCGGCCCGTGCTGCCGCGACGTGAACGGCGTGCGGCTGAGCCCGTCGCCGTGCTCCCCCGACATCGAGCCCCCCAGCAGCCAAACGGTCTCGTAGAGCTCGCTCGCCAGGGTCTCGAGCTTGCGCAGGTCGGCGGGGTTCGCCACGTCGAGCAGCGGCCGCAGGTGGATCTGTCCGTGGGCCGCGTGGCCGAAGACGCTCGCCGTCACCTGCCGGCGTTTGAGCGTCTCTTGCAAGCGGTTGAAGAACTGCGGCAGCGCAGCCGGAGGGAGCGTGATGTCCTCGACCCCCGGGGTCGCCCGGCGGTTCCCCTTCAGTCCGTGCAGGTAGGAGACGAACTTCCGCGACAACTCGCTGAACAGCCGCAGTTCCTCCGGCCCGTCGGCCACCAAGGCGTCGGCCGCCAGGGGCGCGTCGCCGCGCACCGCGTCGATCACGCGGCCGAGTCGTTCGCTAGCGCCCGATTGGGTGTCGTCGAACACCTCGACGTAGAGGACCGCTTCGGCGGCGCCGGAGAGGAGCACCTCGTAGCGCGGGTCGAGCTCTCGCGCGAGGCTCACGTGCCGACGGTCCATCAGGTCGCAGGCGGCGATCCCCAGCGGGGTGATCGCCTGCACGGCGAGCGCGGCGCGCTCCAGGCTCGTGAAGGTCAGCAGGGCCGCCCCGACCACGTTCGGCAGCGGAGTCGCGCGCAGCGTCAGCTCGGTCAGCATGCCGAGGGTCCCCTCGCTCCCGACGACGAGCGGCAAGAGGTCGATCGCCGCGCCATCGACGCCCCCCTTGATGCTTGCGTCGCTCGCGGCGAGCAGCAAGTCGAGGGCGTAGCCGCTGCCGTTGCCGCAACCGTGCGGGGCGTGCTCGCGGATGACGTCGCGGCGAACGTCGAGCACCTCGGAAACGGCCGCCGCGACCTGGGGGGCGCGCGCGTGCGGCGGTTCGGCGGACGCCTCGTCGCTCGGCTGCGTCGCCTTGTCGTTCCCCCGGCCGAAGCGCACGACGGCGCCGTCGGAGAGGACCATCGTCAACCCGACGACGTGGTCACGCGCCGACCCGTAAGCGGGGCGGCGGCTGCCGCTGCCGTCCACCGCCACGACCCCACCGAGCGTCGTGACGTCGGTCATCGCCGGGTCGGGGCCGAACACGCGTCCCGTCGCGGCAAGGCGGCGGTTGAGCTCGGCGTGAACGAGCCCCGGTTGGACTCGGACCGTCGCGCCGTCGTCGCTCAGCAGCCGCCGCATGTACCGCGAGAAATCGACGACGATCCCCTCGCCAACCGCCCCACCGGCGAGCCCCGACCCCGCGCCGCGCGGATGAATCGGCAGGCCCTGATCGACCGCGTAACGGACCACCGCGACGACGTCCGACGTGACCCGCGGCCGGACGACGGCCGCCGGCGTGATCTCGTAGAGACTCGCGTCGGTGGCGTAGAGGGCCCTCGACAGGTCGTCGCACAGCACGTCCCCCGCAACAACGCCACGCAGGTCTTCGGCGATCCGGCTGGGGAGCGGCGGCATGCGGTGGGGGGGAGGTTCCGCCCGGGGCGCAGTGCCATGGCGGTGGGAACGAAGGCGGGCGGGGGGGTTACCTCATCGTATCCCGGCGGCGCGGTCGCCGAGAGGCCGTCGGCCCCGGATCGGCGCGGTTCGACGGGCCCGACAACGCCGAGCCCCGCGAATGCGCGGGTCAGTTCAAGCTGAACGGCGGGGGGAACGGGGGCGTCTCGCCAGCGGACAGCTCGGCGACGAGCGCCGCGGCCCGCACAGCGACATCGGCCTCGGCCAGCGCGGCGACCTTGACCCTGGTCGGGAGCGGCAGCGTGTAGGCGGCTAGGTCCGCCAGAAGCCCGAGCGGCGTCTCGTCGCTGAAGACCTGCTGCAACGCCTCGGGGGGCTCGCCAGCCGGCAGGGCGCGGCGGAACGCTTCGGCCAAGCTGCGCCAGAGCCGGGTCGTGTCGATCGTCAGTCCGTACGGCTCGATGTCGTCAAGGATCTCGACCGCCGCGCGGCGGAAGGCCTGCGGCGGCGAAAGCTCTTCGACAAGACGCACGCGGCGTTCCCCGGCGAGGAGCAGATTGAACCGACCGTCGGCCATGCGGTGGTGCGCGACGATCCTGCCGAGGCAGGCGACGGGCTCGAGCCGCGGCCTCCCCGGGTAGTCGCCCTCCCAGCCGGGGCAGAGCACGGCCATGGTGATCAACCGATCGCCGGCGAGCGCGTCCTCCATCAGCGCCCGATAGCGGTCCTCGAAGATGTGCAGCGGCTGGACGATCCGCGGGTAGAGCGCGACGCCCGGCAACGGGAACAGCCGCGCAACCCCCGAGAAAGAGCTCGCATCGAACGTCGTGTCGTCGGAGCTCCAGGCGGGGTCATTCACGATTCAAGAACGACGTGCAGAGCCGAGGGATGGTCCACTACGACAGGGCGAACCGCGCGACCGCCCGTTCGCGACGACACCAAAAAAGTGTAGGTCCCGTCGGGGATTGGGGCAACACAAGCCGCGTTTCCGCGTCGGCCGCCGGCTCCGTGCGTTGACGCCAGGCGTGAGGCCCGCAGAATAGGCGCACGTCGCCCCCGCGCCCCGGCTCGTCCGCGTCCTATGCCACCCCGCCTTGGCGACAAGCCGCGTCCCGCTGCCCCGATCGATTCCGCCGCGGCTTGTTCGGCCCCCGTTGACGCGGCCGAGCGGAAGAAGCAGGCGGCGCGGGTCCTGCGGCGCCTCGAAGCGGACCACGCCGACGCCGAGTGCGCCCTGCGGCACGAGTCCCCCGTGCAGCTCCTCGTGGCGACGATCCTCTCGGCACAGTGCACCGACGAGCGGGTGAACGTGGTCACGGCGAAGCTGTTCGCCGATTGCCCGACGGCCGAGGCGATCGCCGCCCTGCCGGTCGCGCGGCTCGAGAAATACGTGCAGAGCGCCGGCTTCTTCCGCAACAAGGCGAAGAACGTCAAGGCGTGCTGCCAGGCGCTCATCAACGAGCACGGCGGCGAGGTCCCCCAAGACCTCGACGCGCTCGTCGCGCTCCCCGGCGTGGGTCGCAAGACGGCGAACGTGGTGCTCGGCGTCGCGTTCGGCATGGCGACCGGCGTGGTCGTCGACACGCACGTCGGAAGGCTCAGCCGCCGGCTGGGGCTGACCACCCAAGAGGACCCGGGGAAGGTCGAGCGTGACTTGATCGCGCTCTTACCGAAGAGGGCCTGGATCGACTTCTCGCACCGGATGATCTTCCACGGGCGGCGCGTCTGCGAAGCTCGCAAGCCGAAGTGCGACGCGTGCTCGATGGCCAAGTTTTGCCCGCGTGTCGGCGTACCGTCCTAGTCCGACAACGGACCGTTGCTCCCCTCCGCCTTCCTCCTTCCGCCCTCCACCTTCCGATGATCCTCACCGGCAAAGAGATCGAACGGCGCCTCGGCGGGGACGTCCTCATCGACCCCTACGAGCCGTCGCGGCTGAACCCCAACAGCTACAACCTGACGCTCCACGACGAGCTGATGGTGTACGAGGAGGTGGTCCTCGACATGGCCAAGGCAAACCGCACGCGGCGGCTCGAGCTCCCGGCGGAGGGGCTCGTGCTGAGCCCCAACCAGCTCTACCTGGGGCGGACCGTCGAGCGGACCACCACGCGGAACTTGGTGCCGCAGATCGAGGGGCGGTCGTCGATCGGCCGCCTGGGGCTGTTCGTGCACGTCACGGCGGGCTTCGGCGACGTCGGCTTCAGTGGCTACTGGACGCTCGAGATGTTCGCCGTCCAACCGGTGCGGATTTATCCCGGGGTGCCGATCTGCCAAATCTTCTACCACGAGCTCACCGGCGAAGTGGTCGAGTACGCCAGCAAGTACCAACACAACCGCGACATCCAACCGAGCCTGCTGTTCGAGGAGCTGGGCGTCGGCCGCAAACACGACCCGCAGCGACCGCTCGAGTTCGGCGCCATCGGCTGACGCGACGGACGGGAACCGCCACGACGCCACGAGCGCCAAGGACGCCACGAAAAAGCCGACGAAGGGGAACCACCGATGGACACTGATGAACACAGATAGCGGGAACGAAGGGGGAACCGCGAAGACGCGCGAAGAAGCGCGAATAGCGGAGCGCTTCCTCATCAGTGTTGGTCGGTGTTCCTTGCCCTTCTGTTTCCATATTCGCGTCTCTTCGCGCTCCTTCGCGGTTCCGATCTTTCGTCCCGCCGCGTCCTTGGCGCTCTTGGCGTCCTGGCGGTTCCGCGTCCTTCAACCCGCTCACATGACGGCGAAGTAGTTCTCGACCGCGAAGTCGAAGTTCGCCTCGTTCATCACCGGGGGTTGCTTGATGTAGCTGCAGTAGTTGCGGATCTGCAGCAACAGGTCGCGCGGCTGGCAGCAGCGAAAAGGGCGCCCCACCCCCAGGTAGTGCGTCTTGACTAGGTAATCGACCGCGTCGGCGTCGTACGTCACCCCCAGCGACTTCGCCATGATCTCGAGCAACTTGCGGAACGCGGCCTCGTCCGGATCGACGACCTCGATCTTGTAGGGGATGCGGCGCAGGAACGCGTCATCGACAAGGTCCTTCGGCTCGAGGTTCGTCGAGAAGATGATCAACTGGTCGAACGGGACCTGGATCTTCTTGCCGCTGGCGAGGTTCAAGTAGTCGTAGCGCTTTTCGAGCGGGACGATCCAGCGGTTCAGCAGCTCGTCGGTCGTCATCCGCTGGCGGCCGAAGTCGTCGATCACCAGCGTCCCACAGTTGCTCTTCATCTGCACCGGCGACTCGCTGACGCCGGTGGCCGTGTTGAGAGTCACCTCGAGCGAGTCCATCGTCAGCTCGCCGCCGACGACGATGGTGGGTCGCTTGATGCGGACCCAGCGGTGGTCGATCTTGCGGTTGTCGAGCAGGCCGCCGTCGGACTCGACCGGCGCCTCCTCGTGCATGCTGGGGTCGAACAGGCGCATCAGCTCGCCGTCGATGCTGATCGCGCGGGGGATCCAGATGTGTTCGCCGAAGGCCTTGGTGACGCGCTCGGCGATCGACGTCTTGCCGTTGCCCGGCGCGCCGAACAGGAATAACCCACGGCCCGAGTTGATCGCCGGCCCCAGTCGGAGCAGCATCTTCTTGTCGATCAGCAGGTCGGCGAACGCCCGGTGCAGGTCTTCTTCGGTCGGGTGCTGGTTGGAGATCGTCTGCCGAGCGACGGCCTCGACGTACGAGGCCAGCGGCACGGGGGCGGCGCCGTAGTACGTGCAGTGCTCGGCCAGGCGCTTGCCGCGCTCGCGGCCCGGGATCGTCAGGATGAACACGTAGTCGTTCATCACCGCCGAGCCGCGGTGGCCGATGAGCTGGTCGTCCTTCATCTGCTGCAACAGCGGCGACATTAGCCGGAACGGCAGGCGGATGTGCTCGGAGATGTCGCGGCCCGAGGCCTCGGCGCGGGCGGCGAGGAGCTTGAGGACGAGGTTCTCGACCTCCGATTCGGAGAGCCCCGCCTTGGCGAACGTCTCGGGCTCGTCGGGGTACCAACCCCGTTCCGACGTGTCGATTGCCCGTGTGATCGGGGGCCCGGCGACGGGCTTCGTGCTGGGACCGGCGGCGATGCCGTCGGTCCCCGCGGCTCCGGCGGTGAGCCGTTGGATGCGCTCGAGCAGCGCGTCGAGCCGTTGTTGCTCGGACGCGTCGGCGATGTTCGCGGGCGCCGGTGAGTCGAGAGTCGAGGGCATCGTCAGCCACGGAACGGGGTTGCGCCGGGTGGTCAGCGCGGCGACGCGACTTGCGCCAAGCAAGCCTACGACGCCGCTGCCGCCTTACGTCGGCTGTCCCTGGCTTGGCGGCACGCCGCCGCCGCCGGGTGGCGCCGATTGCGCCGGCAATCGGGGAAGCGCCGGCCAGTGGCCAAGCTTCGTGCCGTGGGCTGCCGCATCGGTGGGGGGCATGACGCTGGCCCGGGAGTAGGGTTACGGAGTCCTGCCCGCTGGTCGATGAAGGTCAAGCAACACCGTGACTGCCGCCACCGCTACCGAAGATCGACCCGCCTTCGCGTCGTCGTCGATGCGCGCCATCCACCCGTCGATCGAGCCGCTGTTCGAGAAGCTGGCGGGGCTCTGTTCGCTCCCGACGGTCGCCCACCAGGTGATCCAGGTCGCCCAAGACCCCAAGGCCGACGCGTACGACCTCCTCGCGATCATCGAGCAGGACGCGGCGATCGCCGCGCGGCTGATGAAGCTCGTGAACTCGTCGTTCTGCGGCCTGCGGCGGGAGGTCGCGGACCTGCGTTCGGCGGTCGCGCTGCTCGGCACCGATCGCGTGCGGAACCTGGCGCTCAGCGTCTCGATCGGCAACCACTTCGGGCGCGTGACCCCGGTCGGCGCGCTCGACCCGGTGCGGTTGTGGGACCACTCGCTGTGCGTGGCGACGCTCGCGCGGCTGATCAGCGAGCGCCGCCGCTACTGCCCCCCCGACGAGGCGTACCTCGCCGGCCTGATGCACGACCTGGGGATGATGTTCGTCTTGCAACAGCTCGACACGCTGGTGCCTCGCGTCCTGGTGCGGATGCAGACCGGCGCCTCGCTGTGCGACTCGGAGCGCGAGGTGATGGCCTTCGACCACGCACAGCTCGGCGCGTACGTCGCGTGGCGGAGCGACCTCCCCGAGCGGATCGTCACGGCGATCGACTTCCACCACGACCCCTTGGGTTGCCCCGAGGAAGGGCGCGAGCTGGCGCGCGTCGTGAGCGTCGCGAACTACATGGCCACCCGCTACGGCCGCGGGTCGATCGAGGGCCGCCGCCTGCCTGCGCCCCCCGAAGGAGTGCTGGCGCCGATGGGACTCGACCTCGCGGCGCTGCGCGAAGTGTGGGACGCTGTCCCCGAGGCGATCGCCACGGTCAGCCACATGACCGCCGCGTGAGGTCGTACCGACCACTCCGTCCCGGCTACCGCGCACACTCTGCCATGCAAGCCGTCATCACCGCGGTCGGACCCGACAACCGCGGGCTCGCCGACCCGATCGTCCACTCGGTCACCGATCTCGGGGCGAACATCGCCGAGATCCAGATGTACGACCACGACGCCGAGAGCGTCTTCTCGATGCTCACGCGCGTCGAGATCGCCCCCGAGCGCTACGCCGAGGTCTGCGAGGCGATGGCCGGCGTCGCCCGCAAGACGGGACTCGCCGTGCGGACGTGGTCCCCTGACCTCGACCAGCTCCACCCCGGTCGCAAGCCGCGGCTGGCGATCTGCGTCACGCACCGCCCCGAGACGGCGCGGGCCGTGCTCGAGGCGATCCGCGCGAGCCGCATCCAGGCCGAGGCCGCACTGCTCATCGCCAATCGCGAGACGTGCCGTGGGCTCGCCGACGAGTTCGGCGTCCCGTGGCGGCAGATCGGCGACGCCGACGGCAACCCCGACGACCAGCGCCTGCTCGACCTGTGCGACGAGGCCCAGGTCGACTTCGTCGTACTGGCCCGCTACATGCGTGTGCTGCCGGCCGCCAGTTGCTGGCAGTACGGCGGGGGGCGGATCATCAACCTGCACCACGGCTTGCTGCCGAGCTTCCCCGGCATGCGGCCGTACCACGACGCGTACGCCAGCCGGATGCTGACGTACGGGGCGACGTGCCACTTCATCGTCCCCGAGCTCGACGCGGGGAATCAGATCGTCCATCAGACGGCGTTCGCCGTCCCGCCGGGGCTGCCGCTCGAGGAGATCATCCGCCGCGGCCAATCGCAGAACGAGCCGGAGTGCCTCGCCGAGGGGGTACGCCGAGTGGTCGATGGCGAAGTGCGGCTGCACTTCAACCGGGTGGTGGCGCGGGGCTGAGGGGGGCCCGGCAAAGAGGGGACCAACGGGGCCGCCGGGCGAGTACACTCGAGGGCTCCGCCCCGACCCCGTACGCCTGGAACCCGCTCGATGCGCTCCCTGCTCGCCCTTCTGTTGCTGACGCTCGTGGCGCCGCTCGTTTGCGCCGAGCCGCCGATCAAGCCACAGGGTCTCAAGGCCGGCGACACGATCATGATCGTCGCCCCGGCGGGCGAGCTGAACAAAGGGCGTGTCGAGGGCGCCAAAGCGGCGCTCGAGTCGCTCGGCTTTAAGGTCGTGATGCAGGAGAACCTGTTCCGCGCCCGCGGCTACCTCGCCGGGACGGACGAACAGCGCGCCGCCGAGCTGATGGCCGCGTTCACCAACCCCGAGGTCGATGCCGTGTTCCCCGGCACGGGGGGCTACGGCACGATGCGGATGATGGACCTCCTCGACTACGACGCGATCCGCGCCAACCCCAAGGTGTTCATCGGCTTCAGCGACGTCACGGGGCTGCACATGGCGCTCGCGGCCAAGGCGAACTTGGTCACGTTCCATTCCCCCAACCCCGAGTGGGGCCTGGGGAGCGACACAGGCCTCCCCGCGTTCTCCTCCAAGTATTTCTGGCGGAACCTGCTGGCCAGCGAGAACCAAGGCCCCGCCGGCTTCGCCTACGAGGCGCCCGAAGACGACCCAATCCGATCGCTGCGGCCCGGCGTCGCCCGCGGCGTGCTGTGCGGCGGGAACCTCTCGCTCGTCTCGGCCCTGGTCGGCACGCCGTACGAGCTGCGGCCCGAAGGGAAGGTGCTGTTCCTAGAAGACGTCAACGAGGCGCCCTACCGCGTCGACCGGATGCTCGCGCAGCTGAAGCTCGCGGGTCAGCTCGACGGGCTGGCGGGGGTGGTGCTCGGCAAGTTCCACAAGTGCGATCCCGACGAGAAGCACCAAAGCCTGGGCCTTGCCGAGGTTTTCGGCGACTACTTCGGCGAGGCGCCCTACCCGGTGATCGCCAACTTCCCCGCCGGGCACGTGAAGCGAAACGCCACGCTCCCCTTCGGCTGCGAAGCGGAGATCAACGGCGACACGGCGACGCTGCGCGTGCTGGAGAACCCCGTGGCGGTGGAACCGGGCGAGCGTTAAGCGCTCGTGCGAGCCCTAAGCGCCAGCGCCGGGAGTAGCGCCGTGTACCCGCTCCCAACTCCCGGCGCTGACGCTTAGGGCTCCCGTTGTTTGCTGCGCTTCGGTCTTCTGTCGCGCGTCGTTCGGAGCCGCGACCGTCGAGGGAGCGACCGACGACAATCGTCTCGCCGCGTCAGCCGAACTCGACCTCCCTCCACCGCCGGCACGCGGCCCGCCAGACGAGCACGCCGAGCAAGGCGAGCACAGCCGTGGCGACGAGCACTGGCCAGAGGCTGCCCGTGTTGTAGTACAGCGAGGCGACTCCCACCACGGCGGCAATGACGCCGATGGTGTTCACCAACCCGAAGGCGTAGAGCATCACTCCCTCGAGGCGCCGGCCTACCCACCAGGCAGCTGCCATCGACCCTAGGAAGCTCGCTGCGAGCAAGGGGGGCAACATGGTCAGCAGGATCGGGACGTCCGTCATGACCGATGTCGGCCGGGCGACCACGACCGCCGCGAGCCCCCCGGCGAACCCGGCGACCGACATCCCGAGGGCGCGCCGCGCTGACTCGGCGATCATCGTCCTTACATACTCGCGCCGCGTGAAGGGGCGGACGACGTCGGTCGCCGCTTGAAACCGCTTGCGTCGCAGCTCCTCGAGCACCGACATGCAACTCGTCGAGGACATCAGCACGACGAAAACCGCCAGGGGCAATGGCAAGTACGAGCCAAACACCATTCGATCCAAAGCGTCTCGGGGGGAGTTGGCGAGGACGAGGCCGATCATCATCCAAACGACGACCGCCGACGAGACCGCGTTCCCCCAGAGGGCGCTCCGCAGTCGGATCGGGTGCGCGGCACGCAAGAGTTGCTTGAGCGCCACCGCTTCTCCGGGGCTTGCCGGCGTGATCGCCCGTTCGTCGAGCTCGCCGGACATGTACGTCACGTAGGGCTGGTTGACGGTGTTCGCCGCGAGGCGCCGCGCCATTCGACTCGACTGGAGCGACGTCGGGTCCATCGGCAGGGCGCCGTACGCGGGATGCTCTTCGTCGAGGCGGCTGAGGTCCTTCAGCCACTGCGCAATCAGGCCGATCCCTAATGCGCCAAGCGCCAAGCCTGCTGCCATTGAGTGGAGCGAGCTTTCTTTCACGTCGAAGGGGGCGAACCACTGCATCGGCCCGAAGGCCGCTAAGCTCATCCCTCCCAACACCGCGACGATGAACGGCAGGGCCGCCATGACAGGTCGGGTGCTGATGACCGCAGCCACTCCGGCGGTCGCGACGGAAACGCCAAGAGCCGCCGCGGCCGGCCACCCGACGACGCCGAGCGCGACGCATGGGTAAACCAAGACCATGGCGACGGTCAGCGCGACGAGCACGCCACGGTGGGGCCCGCGGTAGCCCGGCAGCAGTCGCGCGGCGGGGGTCGAGAACTGGCTCTTCGCGTGCCCGGCGAGCGGGCCGATCAAGAAGACTGCGCTGGCGACCAACCAGGCGGAAAGCGTACGGAGACCGAAGCTTAGCGCGCCCGGCGCCCCAAGAGTCACGCAGATCACGAAGATCGCCGCCAGCAGCGCGGCGGCCCACATCGCGAACACCCACCCGCGCGGCGCGTACGTCATCGCCACAGCCCACAGCCGCCTGCGCAGCGGCGTCAGCGCTTGTTTACTCGCGGCCATCGTGGAGCTCCACAAACAGTTCCTCGAGGTTCAGGGCGTCCACCGCCACGTCGGCGTTGAGCTTCGCCGCGACGAGCTCAACAAGCTCCGGCCGGTAGTCGAGGGCGGTGGCCGTCGCGTGGCGGCCCTGGGCCGTGTAGTTGGTGACGCCGGCCAGCGCAAGGTCGCGTGAAAGTGCGGGGGGGAACTCGCCGTCGCGCGCAGTCATTCGCAGGCGTCGGACGCGCTCTTTGAGGTCGTCGATCCCCGAATCGAGCGACACCGCTCCCCCTTGCAGCATCACGACGCGCGTCGCCACACGTTCGAGGTCGCTCGTGATGTGCGAGCTGAAGAGCACGGTCCGCTCGCCCCGGCCGTCGCCGACAACGTCGAACAGCGTCCGCAGGAACTCGCGCCGCGCCACGGGGTCGAGGCTCGCCACCGGCTCGTCGAGCACCAGCAGGTCGGGCTCGTGCCCCAGGGCGAGCACCAAGCCCAGCGTCTGCAACTGCCCGGCCGACAGCACCCCCGCGCGGTCCCCCAGCGGCAGGTCCCAGCGCCGCGCGAGGTCGTCCGCCAGCTTGTCGTTCCAGCGCGGGTAGAAAGCGCCGGTGTAGGCGATCACCTGGGCGACCGTCATCCACGGGTAGGTGACCACCTCCTGCGGCACGTAGCCGAGGCGACCCTTGGTCGCGGGGGAGAGGTCCCAGGCGTCATCGCCGTAGACGCGCCCCGCGCCGCCGGTGATCCGGAGCAGCCCGAGCAGGCACTTCAGCAGCGTGCTCTTGCCGGCGCCGTTCTTGCCGAGCAGGCCGACGACCTCCCCCGGCTCGACGCGCAGATCGACGCCGCGCAGCACCTCCTTGGCGCCGAACGCCTTGGCGAGCCCGCGGGCTTCGACCGGTGGCGGCGCGACTTGCTCGGGCGCGGCGAGGTTCGGCGGAGAATCGCTCACGGTTTGTGCTCCTTGAGGAGGGCGTCGATCACTTGTCGGACCTGCGAGTCGCCCAGCCCTAGCTGGCGGGCGCGGTGCACCGCGGGGGCGAGCAGCTCGTGCAGCAGCGCCTTGCGCTCGGCGAGAGAAGCGGCGCCACCGGTCGGAGCGAGGACGCGCATCCCCTGCCCCCGCACACGCTCGACGAGCCCCGCCGATTCGAGCTGCGAGTAGGCCTTGCTCACCGTCATCGGGTTGACGGCGACCTGCCGGGCGACGTCGCGGACGCTCGGGAGGAGCTCCCCCGGACGGAGCCGCCCCCCCGCCACCAGGGCGAACGCCTGATCGACGATCTGCTGGTAGATCGGGACCCCGGAGGCGGGGGCGATGTCGAAGAGTCGTGGGGCGCTGGGCATCGGTCCTCGAGTCTGGTGTATCTGTGTAGTAATACACTGGATTCTCGCGGTGTCAAGCTCGTCGCGCGGGAATCCGGGTCGCGGCGCGTGACCGTCTGGGCGCGACAGCAACAGCAAATGACCAAGCACCAATGACCAAGTAAGGCTGCCGCTTACTGCTTACTGCTTACTGCCTGCTGCCTGCTGCCTGCTGCCCACTCGTCATTGGTCATTGGTCATCGGCGCTTGGTGCTTCCGCAGCCGCACGCTCAACGGTCCCGCTTCCTTGCGCCTTATCGCAATCCCCGCGAGAACTGGGGTTGTGACGCCGCTTGGGGCCTCGTACTGTCCCGCCGCCTCGGTGTAGGCCGGGGTGGCTCTTCTACCGAGGGCCCAACACTCCCGTTTGCGGCCGCGCTGCGCGCGGTCCGCGGACGTCGCCCATCGACTGCGCCGCGGGTGCGCTCGTCGTGGGGGGCGCGTCCGTGCTGCAATCGGACCGGAAATCACTGCGAAGGATCGCTGCCCATGACCGCTCCCGTCCGTCGGCCCCGGTCGTTCGCGTGCCTCGTCACGCTGGTCCTCGCCCAAGGCGCGGAGGCTCAGAAGCTCGCGCTTCCGGCCGAAGCGGCCGCGCCCGCGGTCGCTTCACCCGCGCAGTCGCCGATGCCGTCGATGGCGCCCGTCCCCTCGACGGGGATCGACGCCTTCGCCGCCGACGCCGGACCCGGCTCGATGCTCAGCGCTCCCTCGGGGGGTGGCCGACAGTTCGACCCGACGCTCGGCAAGCACCTCCGCGCGACGTACCGCTCGGAGACCTACGGCCAGCAGGACGGGAACCTGAACCTCGGCACGATGGGACTGTGGCGGGCCGGCGAGGAGAGCTACGGCTTCTTCGACGGGCAGGTGACGCTCAACGAGCAAGCGGGGACCGGCTACAACCTGGGCCTCGGCTACCGCTGGATGACGCTGCCGCTGTTCCCGAACAGCCCCGACGCGGCGAAGATCGCCGGCCTCAGCGTCTGGACCGACGGCACTTCGGTCGAGAGCGAGAACTTCTTCCCGCAGGTCGGCGTGTCGTTCGAGTACCTCGGCGACCGCCTCGACTTCCGCACCAACGCCTACATCCCCGTCGGGTCCGAGACCAAGGACCGCGACTTCGTCGAGACGGGGGACCTGACTTACACGGGGAACTTCCTGGCGAACAGCCTGAGCGGCTTCCGCGACACGGCCCTGACGGTGGTCGATGGGGAGCTCGCCGGGCGGATCATGAACTACGACGCCTGGGTGTTCGGCGGCGCCTACGGGCTCTCGGGGGGAGAGTTCGACGAGGTAGGCGGCAAGATCGGCCTGCGCGGCTACGCGACGCCCGACCTGGCGCTGCAGGTGATGATCACCAACGACGACCTGTTCGACACGAACGCCGTGTTCGCGGCGACGTGGTTCATCGGGCGCACGCGGCGCGAGAACAGCCCGAGCGGGACGCTGCGCGACCGCTTCCGCGAGCCGGTGATCCGCAACGACTACGTGGCGACCGCCCAGACACGCGTCACCGGCGCCGGCCCGACGCTGACCAACGCCGACGGCGAGGCGATCCGCATCGTGCACGTCGATAGCACGGCCGCCGCCGGTGGCGACGGCACGTTCGAGCGGCCGCTGAGCACGCTCGCCGCCATCAACGCCGCCAGCCAAGAAGACGACATCGTCCTCGCCCACGCCGGCAGCAACCTGACGGGGAGGACGACCCTCCGCAACGGGCAAACGTTCCTCGGCGAAGGGGGTGGCAACGAGTTCAGCGTCACCACGTCCAATGGCAGCGTGACCCTGCCGGAGACCGCCGCCGGCGCGCTCACCGGAATCGTGCCGATCCTCAACGGCACGGCGGGGCAGAACACCGTCACGCTCGCCGACAACAACCGCGTGCAGAACCTGTCGTTCGTCGGCGGCCAGAGCGCGATCGTCTCGAACGCGACCACCGGGTCGGCAAACGCGAACCTCACCGAGCTCTCGATCAGCAACACGACCGGCGACGGCATCTTCCTCGACGCGGTCGACGTCGCGGACGTGGACGACGTGGACAACGACGACAACGAGACCGAGACCACCAACAAGCTCGGCAACGTGGTGATCGACCAAGTGACGTTCACCGGGGTGGGCGGGAACGACATCGACATCGACGCCGAGTCGAGCGCCGCCGTCAACAACGGCGAAACGATCCGCATCGACCGCGTGACAACGACGCGTAACGACGCCGACCAGAGCATCGCGATCCGTAACACAAACAACACGACCGGCGACACGACGACGATCAACCGCTTCACGTACAACGGCGGAACCACCGGCGGCGCCATCCTGCTCGACGCGACGGCAGGCGACGTGTCGGTCCAGAACAGCACGCTCACCGGGGGTGCAGGCCCGGCGATCGACGTGCAGAACACCACCGGGCCGGTGTCGATCGGCGCCACCACGACGATCTCGAACGTCGCCGGCAACGCGGTTCGCGTGAACGGCAACACGGGTTCGGTGACGGTCGATGCCGATATCACGACGGCGAGCACCATCAATGGCGGTGGCGTGTTGGTCCAAAACAACACGGGGATCGTCGCATTCAATGGCGACATCAACGCGAACAACGTGGCCGCGGTGACGGTGACCGGCGCCCGCGCGGCGGTCACGTTCGGCGCCTCGGGATCGATCACGAACTCCGGGACCGGCAACGCGGTCACCATCACCGACACGGCCGACACCAACGCCGACAGCGGCAACGTCACCTTCGCCGGCGCCATCAGCAACGGCGGCGCCGGGCAGGTGGTCTCGATCGACATGGCCGGTGGCGACGACGACGTGACGTTCAACGGCGCCGTGACCGAGAGCGGAACCGACGTCGCCGCCACGGCTCAGTCGATCAGCGTCTCCAACCTCGGGAGCGGCGGACAGGTACAGTTCAACGGCCAGACCAACGTCACGACGCTGGGGGCAGCGAACGGCGTCGAACTTACGGGCAACAACGCCGCATCGACTGTCGCGTTCAACAACCTCGACATAATCACGGACGCCGGGACAGCCCTCGCCTTGACCGGAACCGCACCGAACGGCGGCATCCTCAACGTCACCGGCACGGGGAACACGATCACCACGGCCACCGGGCGGGCGATCGACATCAGCGGTGGTTCGACGGCGGCCGGGGCGACCGGCGGCGTCACCTTCCAGACCGTGACGACGGGCTCTAGCCCCCCCATGGCCCCAGTCACCGGCCCGGTCACCGACGCGGTGCGCGTAGTCGACTTCGACGGCACGGTGACAATCAACGACGGCACGCTGCGCACGACCGGCGCCGGCGCCGCCGACCAGGCGGTCTACGTCGAGAACGCCGGCCTCGTGATGAACAGCGTCGATGTCGTCTCCGGCAGCGTCCGGGCGGCCGACGTGTTGTTCGACGGGACGACCGCCCCGCGTATCGTCACGATCAACAACGCAGACCTGAACGGCGACCAAGTTCGCGTCGCCTCGACTAGCACCGCCGCGGCCGGCGGCGGAACGGTGAACCTGACGAACCTGACGAACTCGGGGACACGGTCGTTCACCAACACTGGCGCCGCCTCGCTCACGATCGACATGACGGACGTAGGCGGAACGGGGGACACAACGATGCAGGTCACCGGCACGAGCTCCGGCTCGGGGTCGATGACGCTCACCCGCGTGAACACCGGTGGGAACGTAAGCGGTACGACTGCCGCCGGAACGACCGGCGGCGTAACGGTCAACCTCGACAACTCGGGGAACACAACGGGCTTCAACAACGTGACGGTGAACGACCAGGGAGGTGGCGCCGCCACGCTGTCGATGACCAACTCGCGGACGGCAACTACCGGCACGGGAGTCAGCTTCACCTCTGCCGGGGCCGGCGCCTCGTCGATGACGCTGCAGTCCAACACGACGATCGGAGCCGGGGGTGTCTCCTACACCGCAAACAACTCCGGGAGCTCCAACGCGTCGATCTCCGGCTCGACTGTCACGAGCGGCAGTGTCAACTACGCGATCAGCAACACGGGGACCTCGACGGCGACGGTCTCCAACTCGACCCTCACCAACGGCAACCTGACGGTCGCGGCCGGCAACGCTGGGGACGCGACCACCACGATCAGTGGTACGACGACCCTAACCAACGGCGACCTCACGTACACTTCGACAAACTCAGGGGCCCGTACTACGAACATCAGTGGGGCGACGCTTACCGACGGCAACCTCACCTACACGGCCGGAAATGTCGGCGCGTCGATTGCCAGCATCAGCGGTACGAACCTCGCTAGTGGCAACCTCATCGCGACTGTGAACAACACCGGCAACGCGACGTTCAACCTGACGTCCTCGACGGTCCAGACCCAGAACAACGACGCCGCGGTTTTGCTCGTGTACGGGGCGAACGTCGTCGACGGCGACGTCGACATCCGCGACAACACGAACTTCACGACGCTCGACGACGAGGCAGTCGACATCGACTTCAACGGCAGCAGCGACGTCGAGTTCCGATTCTCGAACAACGCCACGGCCAACAACAGCGCCACGCTCGACACGGTCAGCATCGACGTGTCCGGTGCTGCGAACGTGGAAGCCACGGTCGGTACCAACACGTTCACGAACGCCGGAGGCGCTGACGGGTTCGAGGTGGCAACGACTTCCGGCGGGTCGGTGTTGACCCTCGATCTGAGGGGCAACAACGCGAACAGCGGGGTCGGAAACCTCCGCGTGACCGAGACCCTCGGCCAGGTCCGCGTGTTCGAGTTGACCAACACGTTCAACAACGCCGGCAGTCGCAACATTGGCAACGTGATCTTCGACCCGAACGTCATCGGAAACTTCACGGATGCGCCGACCGCGCCGGCGCTGCCCGGCACGCCGTAGTCGAGAGTTGTGATGTTCGCCCGCACCCTCACCTGCAACGATTGCGGCTGGCGGACGGTCTGCGGGGCGGACGACGTCGCGACGCGGTTGCGCCTGGTCGGCCACCTGCGGCGTGACGCGGCCCCCGGCGAGGGGCTGCTCGCCGCGCTGCTGGACGAGTCGGCCGGCATGATGACCTGCCCGACTTGCAAGCGCGTCGGGCTGGTGGTCGGCGACGCGTCACTCGACGTCGAAGCGGACGACTGGCAAGCCGCCGTCCTGTGCGACGGCTGCCGCAAGCCGATCGACCCCGAGCGGCTCGAGGTCTTCCCCGGCACGAAGCGCTGCGTCGCCTGTCAGGCGAAGCGCGAGTCGGGCGAAGACGACTCCGAACCCGAGTTCTGCAAGCGGTGCGGCTCGCTGCTCGAGCTCCGTGTGAGTCGCGGCGGAGGGATCACCCGCTACCGGCTGTTTTGCACCGGCGACCCGCCGTGCCGCGTTTAGCCGCTCGGCGGCTTAGCGGCGACGACTCGGCCGCACCAGCGATAGGCCCCCGCCGACCGCGACAAGGCACAAGGCCGAGGGCTCGGGGATCGCCAGCGGGCCCGTGCTCGGCGGCGCCGAAACCGGCAGCGACGCGGGCGCCGACGACGTAAGGGACGACGGAGTCGCAGGCGAAGCTCCCGCCGGCGTGATCGGCGCCCGGGGCGCTTGCCCCAGCGCGCTGAGGATCGGCCCGTCGAAGCGGACGCTGCTGGGGGAGATCACCGACGCCGTCTCGACGATCACCAGCTCGCCGTCGGAGGTCAGCGGCACGTCGATGAAGGCCAGGCTGCCGTTCTGCCCGACCTCTTGGCTGAGGTCCGTCTGCTGGAGCGCCATGATCCGGTCCACCGTCGCCATGTCGGCGATCGTGGCGAACGGGATGAAGTTCTGGCCGTCGAGGTTGGGGCGTAGCGAGTCAGACCCGGAGTTGTCCCCGAGGTTCACGAAGAAGCTCGCCGAACCGCTGTTGGCGTTCCCCGACGACAGCGCAAGCGACACCGTGCCGCGGGTGTTGGTGAGGCCGGTGGTGCTAAAGTCGACGCGCCCGTCGTTGTTGGCATCGACTACCAGGGGGCTGAATGCGTCGGTGGCGCCCCAGCCACGCAGGGGGACCTCGCTCACGTCGTTCGAGTCGGCCTGGAAGCTGCCGATCTGCAGGACGAAGCCTTCGGCTGCGCGGTTCACGACGTTGAAGTGGTAGACCCCCGCGGCGACGTTCGCCAGCATGTTGTCGACGTGCTGCCGCAGGTTCGCGTTGCCGGTCGGGTTCAGCAGCATGTCGAACGCGCCGACGCTGGTCTGGAACCGCACGGTCTGGGCGCCCGCCAGCGGGGCAGTCGCCAACAGCGCGGCCACCGCGAGGCCGTGAACGATCGAGCAAAGGGGCGAACGCTTCATAGTCTTGATGGCGATCGGGGTCTTGGTGCGGAGTGGTGGTCGGCGCGGTCGAGCCGTTGTCCGGGTCTTGCGTTGAAGCGTCGCGCCGCGCGTTACCCCCCTCCCGCTTCAGGGGGAGGGGTCGGGGGAGGGGGCGCCCCGTGTACCCGCTTCGAAACCCCCTCCCCTGACCCCTCCCTCGCAAGCGGAGGGAGGGGGAACCTGGGGGCTGTTCGCGCTGCTTCCCGTTGGATTCCCGGTAAGCCCGAACTTCCAGCCTAATCGCCGAGCCCCAACGGGACCCGCGTTTGACGGGGTTTTTCTCGGCCGCTGGGCGCCCTGCCCCCCCCTACTCACCGATATCTTCGTTCCAAAGCGTCGGATGGGAGGCGATGAACGCCTCCATCAGGGCCACGCACTCGGGGTCGTCGGCCAGGACCAGCTCGACCCCCCGCGAGCGGACGTACTCCTCGGGGCCGCGGAACGTGCGGTTCTCGCCGATCACAACCCGCGGGATGCCGTACAGCAGGGCCGCCCCGCTGCACATGTCGCAGGGCGACAGGGTGGAATAGAGGGTGCTCCGTCGGTAGTCGGCCGCCGTCAGCCGGCCGGCGTTCTCGAGGGCGTCCATCTCGGCGTGCAGGACGGCGCTCCCCCGCTGGACGCGGCGGTTGTGCCCCCGGCCGACGACCCGGCCGTCGATCACCAGGACCGAGCCGATCGGGATCCCCCCTTCGGCGAGCCCCTGGCGGGCCTCTTCGATTGCCGCGGCGAGAAACGGCGTGTCGGCGAGAAACGGGTCCATCGGGAGCCTCCGGGGGGCGGGACACGGGGATCGAACCGCTCGAGCGCGCCGTTTGAGCCGTGGTTCGGGCCCCGACCGGTGACTCGGGGGGTCGGGCCCGACTATCATCCCCCCCACCCGGCGCCACGCAACCCGAGCGCCCCGCCCCACCCCCGATCCTCCCCTGCGGCGCAGCGCGATGACCAACCCGGCGAGAGCGTCGCGAATCGTGAGGGCCCTTCTTGGGGCGCTCCTCGCATCGGGCCCCGCCGGCGTGGCGGGCGCCTGGGAGCTGCGCGAGACGTTCGACTTCGCCGACGCCGTCGCCCGCGCCGAGGAGTACGCCGACCGCTCGTCGCCGGCCGACGTGCTGTTTGTCGTCGATATCGACAACACGCTGATGGCGATGAGTCACCCGCTGGGGAGCGACCAATGGTTCGAGTGGCAGGAGTACCTGCAGAAGCACCGGCCCGACTCGCCCCACTTGGTCGGGAAGGAGTTCCCCGAGTTGCTCGAAGCCCAGGGGCTGCTGTTCACCCTCGGCAAGATGCGACCCCCTCAAACCAACCTGCCCGAGCTGGTGAGGCGCGTGCAGGACCGCGGCGTGCCGACCTTGGTGCTCACGTCGCGCGGCGAGCAGTTCCGCACGCCGACCGAGCGCGAGCTCAAGGCGTGCGGCTACGACTTCGCGCCCAGCGCGATGAAGCTCGCGACGCCGGTCGAGGGCCCGTTCTTGCCGTACGACGTCAACAACCTTGCGGCGGCCGGCTTGACCGACGACGACAAGCGTCTGTGCGGGCTCGCCGAGGCCAAGACCTGCACCTACGACCGTGGCGTCCTGATGACCCAGGGGCAGCACAAGGGCGCCATGCTGCTGTCGATCCTCGCCCGAGCGGAGCACGCCCCCAAAGCGGTGGTGTTCGTCGATGACCACGGGCGGCACGTGCAGCGTGTGTACGACGCGTGCGTCCGCCACGGGATCGAGGCGGCCGTCTTCCACTACCGGAAGGAGGACGACAACGTCAATCACTTCCGGTACGGTGACAAGGGGGAAGTGACCGCCCGCTGGCGGCGGTTGGAGTCGGCGCTGAAGGAAGTGTTCGAGCTCCCCGAAGCCGCGGCCCCCGCCGCCAGATAGACAGACGCCTGACAGGATTTCAGGATGAAGAAGCGACGAACAGGATTTGTTCCTATCGATCGCTTCTCATCCCGTCATCCTGTCTAGCTTCAACTGACCCCGCTCTCGGCAGACTGAGTACCGTGTGCCCCCGCTCGAGCTGATCGCGACCGCCTCGTTCGGCCTCGAGACCGTTGTTCGCCACGAGCTCGAAGCGCTCGGGTACGAGGCCCGCGTCGTGACCCCGGGGCGAGTGCTGTTCCTCGGCGACGAGTCGGCGATCGCCCAGGCGAACCTGTGGCTCCGCACGGCCGAGCGGGTGCTGGTGCGCGTGGCGCACGCCCCGGCGACCGACTTCGGGCTGCTCTTCGACCTGGCCCGCGCGGCGCCGTGGGGAGACTGGATCGCCCCGGGGGGGCAGTTCCCCGTGAGCGGCAAGTCCCACAAGTCGCAACTGGCGAGCGTCCCCGCCTGCCAGCGGATCGTGAAGAAGGCGCTCGTCGAGCACCTGCGCGAGGCTCACGGGCACGGCGCCGAGGGGGACGTCCCCGAGACGGGCCCCGAGTTCCCCGTCGAGGTGATGCTCCTGAACGACGAGGCGACGCTGTGCCTCGACACGACCGGCGTGGGGCTCCACAAGCGGGGCTACCGGCGCTACGTCGGCGAGGCGCCGCTGCGCGAGACGCTCGCCGCCGCGATGGTGCTGCTCAGCCGCTGGCGTGCCGAGCGGCCCTTCTGGGACCCGTTCTGCGGGACGGGGACCCTGCCGATCGAGGCGGCGCTAATCGGCCGCGACATCGCGCCCGGCGCGCGGCGGAACTTCCTCTGCGAGGCGTGGCCGCGGATGCGGGCCGCCAACTGGCCGGGGGTCCGAGCCTCAGCCGCCCGCCGCGCGAAGCCCGACCTCGAAGAACGCCTGCTTGCGACCGACTCGAACGAAGAGGCCCTCCGCCTCGCCCGGCTGCACGCCGAAGCGGCCGGCGTCGAGGGGGACATCCACTTCCAACGCCGCGAGTTCGCCGAGCTCTCCAGCAGCCGCCCCTACGGTTGCCTGGTGACCAACCCGCCGTACGGCGAGCGGATCGGCGACCGCGACGAAGTCGGGGCGCTCTACCGCTCGATGCCCGGCGTGCTGCGCAGGCTTACGACTTGGTCGCACTTCGTGCTCACCGCCTGGCCCGACTTCGAGCAGCTCGTCGGCCAGCCCGCCTCGAAACGCCGCAAACTCTACAACGGCCGCATCGAGTGCACCTACTACCAGTTCCACGGGCCCAAGTGGCTGTCGCCGGAGAAGCGGCGGGCGGCGGCAAGCGGCCCAGACGCAGAGGCCACCGGGCAGCAAACAGACGCCAGCGGGCAGCAGGCAGAGGCCAGCGGGCAGCAGGCAGAGGGGAGTTGGCAGCAGGCAGACGCCCGTGGGCAGGCAGAGACGGGCAGCGAAGGCCGAGAGCCGATCGCCGAGAGCCCCTCGCTGACAACCGAACGCCGGCAGCCGAAAGCCCCCTCCAAAGCCCCTCCCAAACCGGCCTTCGGCGGCCTGCGCCCCGAGGCCGAGCGCCAAGCGCGCGAGTTCGGCAACCGCCTGCGGGCCCGGGCGCGGCACCTACGCAAGTGGCCCGCGCGGGGGATCACCTGCTACCGGCTCTACGACCGGGACGTCCCCGACGTGCCGCTGGCCGTCGATCGCTACGGCGACGCGGCCCACGTCGCCGAGTACGAGCGGCCGCACGAGCGGACCGTCGCCGAGCACGCCGATTGGCTCGACCTGATGATCGGCGTCGTCGCCGAGGTGCTCGAGACGCCGCGCGAGCTGGTGTTCCTCAAGCGCCGCGAGCGGCAGCGCGGCGACGCGCAGTACGAGCGGTTCAGCGACGCGGGCGCCGAGCGCATCGTCACCGAGGGGGGCCTCCGGTTCCGCGTGAACCTCTCCGACTACCTCGACACGGGCTTGTTCCTCGACCACCGCGTGACGCGCGGGATGGTCCGCGACGCGGCGAATGGCAAGCGGTTCCTCAACCTGTTCGGCTACACCGGCGCCTTCACCGTGTACGCCGCCGCCGGCGGGGCGTCCGAGACGACAACCATCGACCTCTCCGCAACGTATCTGTACGCGGCCGAGGAGAACCTGCGTCGGAACGACCTGGCCGGCCCGCAGCACCGCTTCGTCCGCGGCGACGGCCGGGCGTACGTCCACGCGTTGCCGAAGGGAGAGCTGCTCGACCTGGTGGTGCTCGACCCGCCGACGTTCTCTAACAGCAAGCGGCTCGACGAGGACTGGGACGTGCAGCGCGACGCCGTGCCGCTGCTCAACGCCCTCGCCGAGCGGCTCGCGCCCGGGGGCCGGGTCTACTTCTCGACGAACTTCCGCCGCTTCAAGTTCGACGAGTCGGCGCTCCACGGCCTCGCCGCACGCGAGATCAGCCGCCAGACAGTCCCCGAAGACTTCCGCAACGAACGCATCCACCGCTGCTGGTTGTTGCGAAAAGAGTGAGCACCAATGACCGAATGAGTGGGCAGCAGGCAGCAGGCAGAGGGCAGTAGCCAAACGCTTGCGCGTCTTGGTGCTTGGTGCTTGGTGCTTGGTGCTTGGTGCTTGGTGCTTGGTGCTTGGTGCTCTATCGGTCGCTCCATTGACGGTCGCGGCTCGGCGCGACAGCGCGACTACGTCGCGTCCCACGGCGGGGCCGACAGGATCGGCCAGCGCCGGAAGGTCTTCGGATCGACGCTGTGCGTGTCGAGGTGGAACGACGGGGCGAGGCGCTCGCGCTTCCATTGGCTCGCCCGCCACAGCCGCTCGAAGCGCTCGAGCCACGCGCCAAGCCGCTCGGGGGTGTGCTCGGGGAAGCGCTTGGTGATCGTCGCGAGGGCCGTGTCGTGGCCTTCGAGCCGCGCGACCAGCGACCGTTCGATCGCGTCCAGCACGGGGTACGGCATCAAGTCGCGTTCGTCGGTCTGGTGCTCGGCGAGGGGCCGCAGCTCGGCGGTCGGCGCCTGGGCGTTCACGGCGCCGAGCGAGGCGAGGGGGCCGACCCCCTCGGGGCCCGTCGCTTCGAGCCAGCGCAGCCACACGCGGAGCGTCGCCTTGTCGAGCCCCGCGATCGGCGCGAGGCCCCCCGAGGTGTCGCCGTCCATCGTGCAGTAGCCGACGGACGCCTCGCTGCGATTGCCCGTCGCCAGCAGCAACGAGTTCTTGAGGTTCGCGAGCATCCAGACGCCGGGCGAGCGGACGCGCGCCTGCACGTTTTGCAGCGTGACGTCGTCGGTCTTCCACGAGAGCTCGCGCCCGATCGCGTCGCCGACGATCGCCGTGTAGCGCTCGACGAGGTCGTCGATGCTCCACTCGCGATGCTCGGCGCCGACCGCTTCGGCGACGGCCCGCGCGGCGTTGCGGGTCACGTCGGACGAGTTCCGCGTCGATTGGTAGACGGTCGTCAGCAAGCGGCCGACCGCTTCCTCGGCCGTGGTCGCGTCGCCGACCGTGGGCAGCCGACGGCTCAAGAGCGGTCCCGCGAGCTTTACCATGATCCACACCAGCGCCGCGCAGGCGGCCGAGTCGGCGCCCCCACTGAGCGACAGCACGAAGCCCCGCGCGCCGCTCTTGCGCAGGTAGTCCCCCACGCCGATCGCCAGCGCGCGGGCGACCTCCTCGTGACGCAGGTGCGGCCCGACCTCCCAGCGCGCGGCCGGAAACGGGGGGGGCGTGGCGGCGACGCGGCCGCTCGCCGCGACGGGGTCGAACGGGTGCGTGATCACCGGGATGTCTTCGGTCGCCGGGGGGCGCTCGTTGACCTCGACGTCGGACCACACGAGCGAGTGGTCGGCGAACGAGAACCGCTCGCCGGCCGCAACCAGGCGCCCCTCGAAGCCCGGCTTCGCGGTCGCGATCAGCGTCCCCCCGTCGAAGATCGCCCTACCCGCCTCGCAGCCGAGCAGGTTCGCGTACGCGTAGGCGCCCCCGACAAGGCCGGCGCCGCGCGTCGCGAGCCCCTCGCGGATCGCCTGCTTGCCGAGCGCGAAGTGGCTCGCCGAGGGGTTCAGCGCTACGTGCACGCCCCGCGCAGCCATGCGGCAGGCCGGGCGGTCCGCCACCCACGCGTCGCGGCAGACCTCGAAGCCGACACGCAGACCGCCGAGCTCGAACATCACGTCGCCGATCGGCACGTTGCGCCCGGCGAACTCGACTTCGCGCGCCTCGCCCGCGGGCCACGGCTTGAACCACCGCGGCTCGTAGTGGATGCCGTCGTCGGCGAGGAACTGCTTGCAGTAGAAGCCCAGGAGCGCGCCGTCGGCGATCATCGCGGCCGCGTTGTAGAGGGCCCCGTCGCACTCAACCGCCAGGCCGATCGCCACGGCGATCCGTTTGGTCGCGGGGAGCAGCAGCGCGAGCTCGGCGAGCGAACGCTGCCGCACGTGGGGCGCGTAGTACAGGTCTTCGCAGCCGTAGGCGCTGACGGCGAGCTCCGGCAGGCACAGCAGGCCGACCCCCGCGTCGCGCGCGGCCTCGATCGCGGCGACGGCGCGCAGGCGGTTACCGGTCCAATCGACCGGGGTCTGATTGAGCGACGCGGCGCCGAGTCGGAGCGTGCGAGTCATGCGGATTTCAATCGATTCGAGTACCAGTGTCCCCCTCCCCCTTTAGGGGGAGGGGCTAGGGGAGGGGGTTTTGAAGCTGGTACCCAGGTCATCCCCTCCCGCGACCCCTCCCCCTAAAGGAGGAGGGGGGAACGCGTGCAGCGCGTTAGCATCGAATTAGTCGCTCAGTCGCAACCTCAAAAGGTTGAGCGCCAGCTTCGCCGCCCAGGGGTGATGGATCGAGGGGTGCCCGAACACGGGGGAGCGTTTCACTTCGACCCCCTCGGGGGTGGCCAGCGCGACGACCGAGTTCGCGACGCGGCTCTCTTCGACGAGCGGCCCGATCGCCAGCGCGTAGTCAACTCCCCGCTCGCGCCGCAGGCGGCTCGCGGCGGCAGCGGTCCCGTCGTCGGCCCCCCGCTCGGTCGCGGCGACCACTTCCCCCCCGCGGAACGCCCCCAGCCCGGGATCCGCAAGGGCGAGCGACCGCGCGAGCTCGCCGGCCGTCCAGGCCTCGATCGTCGCGACGCTTTCCCCGCGTGCAGAGAGCGAATGCACGACGCACGCGGCCAGGTCGAAATCGTCCGTCAGCACGCCCGCGAGCGGGCTTGCCTCGCCTTGGAATCCTTCGGCAAACACCAGGTTGCCCAGGGCGGCGCGGACCTCGTTGAGCGTGGGCTCGATCGCCAAGCGGCAAGCCGCTTCGTCGGTCGCCGACGACGTGATGCGGAGCGAGATCGTCCCGAGGCTCGCCGTGATCCCGACGCGCGGCTCGCGCTCGCGGTCGATCAGCCCGGGGACCATCCCCTCGAGCGTGCTCTCCCCCACGCCGAAGCACTTCATCAAATAGTGCCGCACGACGCGCTCATCGGGCCGCATCGCGCGGATCGCGGGGGCGACGGTGAGGTCCCACATCTGCCGCATCTCGGCCGGCACGCCCGGGAGCGCGAAGACCCGCGCCCGCAGCGGCGCGGGCATCACGATGTCGATCCCCGGTGCCGTCCCCCCCGGGTTGGGGATCGGGTTGGCGCCGACCGGGAACTCCGCCTGGCGAGCGTTTTGCGGGGGCATGACCCGGCCGCGCGATCGGAACAAGTGCTCTACGTGTGCGAGCTGCGCGGGGTCGATCCGCAGGGGGACCCCGGCGGCGTCGGCGATCGCGTCGCGCGTGAGGTCGTCGGCCGTCGGACCTAGGCCCCCAGTCGCGATCACCAGATCGACGCGCCGCGACGCGCCGCGGAACGCGGCGACGTTCTCGTCGAGGTCGTCGGCGACCGTCGTGTGCCGCACCACGCGCACCCCGAGGTCCCCAAGCCGCTGGCTGAGCCACTGGGTGTTGGTGTCGAGCCGCTGGCCGGTTGTCAGCTCGTCGCCGATCGCGATCACCTCCGCCTGAAGCCCCAACGCTTGCGATTCGCTCATAACAGTTGGGGTGGCGCGGAGTGGGGAGTTGCGACGGGGAGAGCGGCTGTGCAGGGGGTGGATTCTCTCCCGTCGGGGCCCCTCCGCCCAGGCCAGGCGGCTCCGCGGCTGCCTACAATAGGAAGACCGCTCGAAGGGCGTCTGTGAAACGCGTCGCCCGACGGTTCCTTCTCGAGACCCAAGCCCGATGACAACCAACCGCGCACTCAGCCCGCTAGCGATCGTCGTTGCGATCGCGATCGCCGCCTGCTCGGCGCTGCCGGCCGCCGCCCAGCGCCCCGACCCCCGCGCAGCGGCCGAGGCCGCTCGCAATGGCACGCCCCCCGGCCTGTACGGCCGAGGAACGCCGGGGCGGACTTTCGATCGGGCCGGGCAGGGACAGGCCGCGGTGATGCCCAACCCGCAGCAAATCCGCGCAGCACAGGAGTTCGAGGCCCGCCGTTCGGGCGGCGGTGTCCAGCAAGGGGGAGGCGTCCCCGGGTTCGGGCTCCCCGCGGGACAACCGGCTGGCGCCGCTCCCGTGCCAGGTAGCAAGCCCGTTTCGGCCCGCGACCAGCGCTACGCCGCCGGCATGTTCAAGCGTTACGATCGCAACGGCGACCGCGTCCTGACCGAGGACGAGTGGAAGCGGATCCGCGGCAACCCCGAGCGGGCCGACGCCGACGCCGACGGGCGGATCACGTTCGACGAGCTGCTCGCGCGCGTCAGTAACCGCAGCAAACCAAAAGAGAACGCGGCCGACAAGCAGGCCGACGCCCGCAAGTCGAATCGCCTGAAGACCCCGGCCGAGCGTCTCCCCGAAGGGCTCCCCGGTTGGTTCGCCGAGCGGGACCGCAACGGCGACGGCCAGGTTGCGATGAGCGAGTACGGCCGCCGCTCGGAATCGACGGCCCGCCAGTTCAAGCGCTACGACGCCGACAACGACGGTTTCATCTCGCCGGACGAGGCGCTCGCGGGTCGCTAGCGACCTGCGCCCTGCCCGCCACCGGGGGGGCGGCCCTCGCCCCCACCCCGTTGCCCGCCGCCACGTCCGCCGCGACCCCCGCCGGGACCTCCGGGGATACCCCCGCCGCGTTCCATCATCCGCTGGAACTGTCGGAAGCGTTCCACGCGCTCCATCATTTCGCGCTGCTGGCGCCGCGCGTCGCGCTCGGAGTCGCCGCCGCCGTCCTGTTGGGCTGCCGCCCCCCCCGACGAGCCGGCGGGGGCTCCGCTCGCGGCCCCCCCGCTCGTCGCGCGCGCCGCTTCACCCAGCTTCGCCTTGTCCCCCAAGAGCGACGCGAGGGTGTCGCGCAGCGCGGCGGCGCTGGTGTTCTTCAGCGAAACGACGCGGGTCGCCGTGGGGGGCTCGACCCCCGGTCGGTCGAGCAGCTCGACGAGCGCCACAACCTCCTCGTAGAGCGGCTGCGACGACCGAACGACCAGCGACCGGCTCCGCTCGTCGATGCCGAGCGCCATCTTCTCCGGCTCCTGCTTCTTCGGGGCGTCGCCGCCGCGGAGCGCTTCGAGCAACTGCTCGGGGCGGATCTCCGGGGCCCCTCCCCCCCCGCCCCCCGAGTCGAGTCGGTCGCTGAAGACCTGCCGCACCACCGCGGCGACGGCGTTCACGTTGGCGTTCTCCACGGGGATCAGCCGTGGCCGGCCGGCCGCCTCGATCCGATCCGGCCCGCGCGGTTGGTCGATTACGAGGAGCAACTGCTCGACGGTCTGCAAGTCACGCGGCGTGGCGTTCACCAGCAGCGCGTTGAGGCGCACGTCGGGGAACACGTCAACGGCGACGCTCGTGAAGCCACCCCCAGAACCACCCG
>JBOFFC010000109.1:0-35324 GCA_051648405.1 Lacipirellulaceae bacterium | reverse complement strand
CCACAAGCTGCCGCTTGCCGCCGAGCGTCGCCAGCACCGGAGACGCATGGCCGTGGCGCTTGCCGCGGGAGCGCCACAGCTCGGCGCCGGTCGAGGCGTCGAGCGCGACCCACGCCGCGGCGTCGGCGCCGGGGTTTGTGAACACGCGGCCGCCGGTCACCAGCGGCGTCGAGCAGAGCCCCCACACCAGTTCGTAGTCGGCGCCGTACTCGCGCCGCAGCTCGCGCCGCCAGACGAGGTCCCCCGTCGCGAGGTCGATGCACGACAGCGTCCCGAAGGCGCCGAGCAGGTACGCGCGGCCATCGACCAGCACGGGGGTCGCGCGCGGCGCGTTGTCGTAGTCGAGCCGACCCGGGGCGGGGTAGCGGAGCTTCCAGCGGACCTCGCCGGTCGCGGCGTCGTAGGCCCGCCACTCGTCGAGGCGGTTGGCGACGTCGCGGTCGCCGATCACCACAAGCCCCTCGGCCACCGCGACCCCCCCGAGCCCCGAGCGGCGCAGCGGCGTCCGCCACACGAACCGAGGCGTGCTCGGCAGCTCGCTCGGCAGCCACGCCGCCGTGCCGTCGCGGCGCGGGCCGCGGAAGTCGGGCCACGCCGTGTTGTCGTCGGGGGACGGAGCGTCGGCTTTGGATGCGGGCTTTTTGGCGCCGGTCGGATCTTCGTCGGCAGCGATGTGGACGAAGCCGAGCATCGACTCCAGCCCCTTGAGCGTCTTCGGCTCGGCGGAGAGCGACAGCAGCGCACCCACGAGCGCCGCGCGGTCGGCGGGCGTCAACCCGCTGGCGACAAACGCCGTGACGAACGGCACGGGCGCCGTCTCGCCGACGACGCGCAGGTCTCCCTTCTGGATCGTGCCGCACCCTTCGAGCAGCGGCTTGGCGTAGCTCGAGATGACCGCCGCCGAGCGCTCGTCGGCCCCCAGCTCGATCACCTTGCACGCCCCGTCGCTGCACGCAACGGTGACGTCGGCCTCGTCGGCGGCGACCACCGAAACCCCCGCCGAGGCGAGCAGCGCGCGGGGCGCCGCGAACTTCTCGTCCGCCTCGGGTTTGCCGTAGAAGATTCGGTAGCCCCCCAGGTCGGCGACTCCCTTCGCCGCGTCGTCCGAGCGGACGACCACGAGGCCCGTCTGCGTTGTCTCGCCGCGCAGGTCGCTGAGCCGTAGCGCCGCGTCGAGCGCGTGCCCGAGCTCGGCCGACTGCGCGCGGACCACCGAGTCCTTACCGATCACCAGGTCGGGCGCCGTGGCCTTCGCCTTCTTGAGGCCTGTGGCGAGCGACTCGCCGAATCCCAGCGCCACGTTGCGCCCCAGCAGCGCTTCGAGCCGCTCGGCCAGCACCGCGTAGTCACGCTGCGCGTACCCCTCGACGCAGGGGCACGACAGGGGCGCCGCGAGCGGGTCCATCACGACGACCACCAGCGGTCGGTCGCCGGCTGCGCTCGCGAACGACGCGGCGAGCGTTACTAGCAACGCGAAGGCGTACGTCGTCGCTCGCACGGTCATCACTCACGAGCCGTCGGGGTCATGCAGCGGCGTGTTGCACACGCCCTACGGGTTGATGGCGCTCAGCTTGTCGCTGTCGGGGATCCGGCGCTCCATCACCACCACGTGGTGACGCGTCTGGTCGAGCATGTAGACGCGGTCCCCTGCCGGGCCGACGGCGATCGCCACCTTCTTGCAACCCGGCACCAGATCGACCGAGCCGACCAGCTCGATCAGCTCCCCTTCGGTCGAGTAGCGCTTGATGCGCCCCGAAGTCGATTCGGCCGTGTAGACGCTCCCCTCGGGCCCGAAGGCGACGTTCATCGGGTTGCAGCAGCAGCCGAAACCGGTGACCTCTTCGCCGGACGAACCCCAACTGCGGAGCGACTCGCCGGTGCGGTCGAACGCCGCGACGCGCTTGCGCGAGTTCTCGGCGACGAAGACCCCGTCGCAGCACGCCTGGACGTCCATCTGCCCGCAGCAGCCGCTCAGTTGATCGACGATCTTCGTTGCGCTGTCGAAGTGCCGCGTCGTCCGCCAGACGGAGAAGCCGTAGCCCTTCGCCGCGCCGGTCGCCAGGAACACGTCGCCGTCGGCCTCGCTGATCGAGGCGACCTTGATCTTGTAGGCGATCGACGACTTGACCCGCTCCTCGACCTGCTCGTCCGTCAGGTCGGACTCCCCCTGCTGCTCGATCATCTCTTCGTACTGCTTCTTCTGCTCGACGAGCGAGTCGCGCAGCGCCTTCTGCGTCTCGAGATCCCCGGTCGATTGCAGTTGGCTCACGTCGGGCTCGGCGCCGGCCGCCGCCTCGCCGATCAACTTGAACCACGATCCGATCGCCTTCGCCGTCGCGTCGCTAGGTTGCTGGGGCGCGTCCCCCGCTTCCTGCTGAGCGTCGGCCGCTTCCTCCTCAAGCCGCGCAACCTCCGCGTCGAGACGTTCGATCTGGCCTTCGAGGTCCCCGACGTACTCGGTCATCCACTCCGTGGAAGACTTGTGCTGTTCGATCACTTCCTCGCGGAGCGCGTCACGGTTCGAGACCAGCGCCTCGACGTGCGGCCCGTCGGCCTCGTTCACCAGCTCCCCGTCGAGCGTGTAGCGGGCGAGCTTACCCGCGCCGGCGACGTACACCTTGCCGTCGGAGCCGACGTTGATCGCCTCGGGGGCAAAGCCGAGCGACCAGACGCCCAGCAGCTCGCCGCTGGGGCTGAGGACGCGCACGTCCCCCTTGGTGGGCGCCGAGCCCGATCCGTTTGCCTCCTCGGTTTCGTCCGCGGGCGTCTCGGCAGAAACAAGGTCGAGCTCGGGCTCGTCGGTAGCGGGTTCGTCGGACGATTCTTCGGACTGGCTCGCCGAATCGACCACGCCGTCGAGGCTGCACGCGGCGAGGATCCGCCCGTCGGGCGCCAGGCAGAACGTGTGCAGCGAGCCTTTCGGAGCGCCCTCGACGTTCACCGGCAGGATCGCCACTTGATGGTGCGTCGGTTCGAACGAAGCCGTGTCGTCCGCCGCGCCGCCGTCGCAGTCGGGGTCCTCGTCGGCGACCGCATCCTCACAGGGGGCGTCCTCGCAGGCCTCGGAGTCGCACGGCGCGTCTTCGCACGCTTCGGACTCGCACGCGGCGCCGTCTGCCGCGGCGTCGTCTCCCAACGCGGCTTGTTCGTCGAACGCGTCGCCCGAGAAGGGCTCGTCGAAGGGGGACGCGTCCTCAACGGCGCCGACCTCGACCCACGCTTCGGCGTTTTCCTCGGGGGCGGCCCAAGCCAGCCCGCACGCCAAGCCGACCACGGCGACGCACACCACCCGCTTCGTTAGCCAGCGCATGAGAGCCCCCTGCGTGTTCCGAGAGTCCGTGACCACCCACCCGGCCGCGCGACCGAGTGGAGCCGCCCCATGGACGCCATTTTGCGGCGGCGCGGTCCGCCGCGGCAATGGTTTTTTCGCCAACCCGCGGCGTTCCTTGGGGATGCTGCCGCCGGAAACTCCCGACCGGGCGGTCTGGGGCGGCGGGGCCGACCCCCCGAACGGTTGTCACGCGGGAGGGAAACGACTCAAGCAGAGACGCGGAGAAACGGAGCCGCGACCGTCGAGGGAGCGACCAACGGGCGTGAAACGAAGAACGGGAACCGCCGATGAACGCAGATGCACGCCGATCGGCCGGAACTGATTGCCGGTCTGCGGTTGCGGGTTTAGGATCGTGCCCAGAGCCCTCCGTGCCGACTCTGGCAGTACCTCTCGACCCGACATCGTTCGAAGAAGATACGAATGCGAAAGACGATTGCAGCGCTGATGATCGGCGTCTTGCTCTGCTCGACGGCCGCGGCCGTCACGATCACAACGGTCGTGTCGTTCAACGGGGCGAACGGCCGCGGCCCTTATGGAAGGCTGCTCGCCGACTCCAGTGGTAGTCTGTACGGCACGACGGAAAGCGGTGGCGCCAACGACTCGGGCACGATCTTCAAGGTCACTCCTGACGGGTCGCTGACCACCCTTGCCTCTTTTGGGGGCGCCAACGGGGCAAACCCGGTCGGACCGCTGATCGCCGACTCGGGCGGCAACCTGTACGGGACGACGTACCGCGGCGGCGGCACCGGACAAGGAGTGGTCTTCAAGCTCAGCCCCTCTGGCGTGCTCGCGACCCTCGCTTCCTTCGACGGCGTGAACGGGTCCAATCCCATTGGAAACCTGGTGGTGGACGAAGCCGGCAGCGTCTACGGGACGACGGTTCGCGGCGGCGCAACCGATCGTGGCGCCGTATTCAAGGTGACTTCTTCGGGTGTGTTGACCACACTCGTGTCCTTTGACTTCACGAACGGAGCCAATCCGATCGGTGGCCTAGTAGCCGACTCAAGCGGTGGTCTTTACGGCACGACGCGCGGCGGTGGAACAAGAGGTCACGGCACTGTGTTCAAGGTCACACGGTCTGGAGACCTCACAACCCTTGCGGTGTTCGACTACCTCAACGGGAGTCGGCCAGTTGGCGGACTGGTGCTTGGCGCCGACGGCAGCCTCTACGGAACGACCCTGTTGGGAGGCCTAACCAATGGTGGCGGAACCGTCTTCAAGATCGACCCGTCAGGGTCCTTCACCTCAATGGCGTCGTTTGAATACTTCGAGGGCATCATCCCGTCTGCGGAGCTAGTTATCGACGCTGACGGAAACCTTTTCGGGACGACAACGGCTGGAGGAATGACGGACAATGGCACGCTCTTCAAGCTTGCCTCGACTGGGACCCTTGCCGTCATCACCTCTTTCGACTCATCGCGAGGCGTCGATCCAGACGCTGGGCTTGTTGCCGACGCAGACGGAAACCTCTACGGCGTGACTTGGCTGGGAGGCGAGTTCGAGCGCGGCACCGTCTTTCGCATCTCCGGCGCAGGCTTCGTCGTCCCCGAGCCGAGCGGGATCATGCTGTTCGCGGTCGGCGCCGCGACGCTACGCCGGCGGCGGCGTCGATCCTCTGCGTCTCCGCGTCTCTGCGTGCGCTGATTCGTGGTGTCCTGCGGGCGTGGTGTTGTCAATCAGCGCTGTGGACTCGTTTGGTCGCTCCCTTGACGGTCGCGGCTCGGAGACGAGAGCTCGCCACTCACGGCGCCAGCTTCTTCAGCTTGCGTTGCAGCGTGCGGCGCGGGATCCCCAGGCGCTCGGCGGCGCGGGTGATGTTGTGGCCGCAGTCGGCCAGCACCTGCTGGATGTGGTTCCACTCCGCCTCGGCGAGGCTCGGCGTGTGGAGGGCCGTCTCGGCCGCCGGGACCGGCGCCTCGTCGGCCTCGAGCACGCCGCTGCGCCGGAACGCCTCGAGCACCTGGTCGGCGTCGGCCGGCTTGGTGACGTAGTTCTCGGCCCCCGCGTGCATCGCATCGACGGCCCCCGCGATGCTGCCGTAGCCGGTGAGCATCACGACGCGCGTCGCAGGAGAGGCCGTCTTGAGCTCGCGCAACAGGTCGAGGCCGCTCATCCCCGGCATCTTGAGGTCGAGCACCGCGAGGTCTGGCGCGCGCTCGGCGACGAGCGCCAAGGCCGTCGCGCCGTCGGGCGCCGAGCGCACTTCGAGCCCCCGCGCGGCGAGCGCCCGCGCCATCCGCTCGCGCAGGTACTCGTCGTCATCGACCACCAGCATCGATTTCGCGCCGTCCGGCATTCGCTTCCTCGGGGTTCGCTCGGGGGCTTCCGGCGCGCCGCTCCACGCCGAGTTCGTGTCACGCGAGGGGGAGGACGATCGTCACGGTAGTCCCGCTCCCGGGAATCGATTCTATCCGCAGCGAACCCCCGAGTCGCTCGACCACGCTGCGCGCGAGGTAGAGCCCCAGCCCCATGCCGCGACCCGGCGGCTTGGTCGTGTAGAACGGCTCGCTCGCCCGCGCGAGCACCGCGGGGGGCATCCCCGGGCCGTTGTCGATGACCCGCAGGCGCAGCGTACTCGCCAGCGGATCGGCCCGCACTTCGACCGGGACCGTGGACGCCGACTCGGCCGTCGCGTCGATGGCGTTCTGCACGACGCCGCGGAGCGCCTGCGACAAAGCGACTCGCGGAATTAGGACTTCCAGGCGCCCGGCGCCCGATTCGTACTCGACGCGCACGCGGTCGCGCGCGGCGAGCTCGCCGAGCACCTCCTCGACGAGGGCTGCGGCGCGGATCGTCTCCGGCCGCTCGCCCGGCGCTTGGCCCGAGCGGACCGACATCCGGTCGAGGATCGTCCGGCAGCGCGTGAGCTCGCTGCGCACCAGCCGCAGATCGTCGAGCGCTTCGAGCGACGCGCCGGCCCCCTCGAGCTGGCGCAGCGCCTCGCCCGTGGCGACAGCGATCGTCGAGAGGGGGGTGGCGAGCTCGTGCGCCGCGCCGGCGGCCAGCGTGCCGAGGGCCTCGAGCTTCGCGGCGCGGGCCCGCTCTTCTTCGGCGCGGCGGCGGCGGCGTTCGCTCGACCGGAGCTCGGCCGTGAGCCGCGTCGTGAAGGCGACGATCACCGCCGCGCAGCCGGCGAACGCGACCCACGCCCCCCACATGGCGATCGGCGCCCCGACCCCCGCCGCCGCGAGCTCCTTGAGGCTCCGCAGCCGGGCCGGGTCTTGCAGCACGGGGACCGCCTCGTGCGAGCAAGAGAGGTAGCCGAACGCGATCACTGCCAGCATCGACAGAACCCAGGCCCACCACGCCGGGAGCAGCACCCCCGAGAGGGCCAGGTTCACAAAGTAAAACAGCACGAAGGGGTTGGTCGTCCCGCCGGTCAGGTAGAGGATCGCCGTCAGCATCACGAGGTCGAGCAGCATCAAGCCGCCGAGGACGGCCTGCCACTCGGCGCGCGACGGCGGGGTCGCTCCGCGCAACCCCTTCGACCACCACCAGAAGACGGCGTTGCTGGCCACGGTCACCGCGACCAGGGCCAGCAGCGGCCCGCGCGGCACGCTGATCCCCAGCGGCCAAGCGACGACGGCGATCGTCACGAGCTGCCCCAGCGCGGCGACCCAGCGCAGCTTGCCGTACCACGCGGCGTTGATCGCCAGGCGGTTCGAGCGCGGTCGGTCGGTCGTCGCCGGCTGATTCGTCGCGGGTTGGTTCATGGTGGGCTGCTTCATTCCAGGCGCCGCAGCACGGCTTCGGCCGCGCGGCGGCCGGAGCGCAGCGCGCCGTCGATCGACGCCGTGTCGAAGCGGTCGCCGCACACGAACACCCGGTCGCGGACGCGCAGCGACTTCTCGACCTGCTGGTAGTGCGGCGGGCTTTGGTCGGGGAGCGCGTAGGCGATCCGCGTAACGCGGAGCGGGCGCCAGGCGTCCGCGCTCGGGCCGAACCACTCCCGTGCGTGGCGGCGCACGTCGGCCGTGAGCTCGCCGTCGGACACGGCCGGGTCGCCGAGCACGGTCGCCGACACGAGCGCCTTGCCGGCCGGCGCGTAGCGGGGCGCAACCTGACTGGGGACGCACAGGTTGTTGATCGGTCCCCCCGCCGGCCCGTCGCCGTTGAGCATCAAGATTGGTTCGGCGAACGGCGGGTGGTCGGCGGCGAAGTCGATGTTCGTCACGCGCCGTCCCTCTCGCTTCGACGCCGGCACACCCAAGAGCCGGTCGGCGGCGGGCCCGTCGGTCGCGATCACCAGCACTTCCCCCCGCAGGGATTCGTCGCCAACGGACACCCTCCCGTCGTCGTCGATCCGGGTCACGGCGCTACCCAGTCGCAGCACTCCCGGCGCGAGGCGCGCCGCGAGCTGCGCGGGGATCGCCTGCATCCCGGCCCCCGGGAGCGCGACGTCCCCCGACCCGAACAGGCCGAAGACGAACTCGAACATCCGGCTCGAAGTCTCGAGCTCGCGTTCGAGGAACACCCCGCCGAGAAACGGCCGGAAGAACCGCTCAATGATCACCGGCGAGAAGCCGTAGCGACGCAACGCGTCGGCTGTGGTGGCCTCGCAGCCGCAGATCGCGTCGAGCGAGCGGTCCTTACGCAGCAGCGACCGCAGCCACGCGATTCGAAGCTTGTCGGCCAGCGTCGCGACGCCGGAGAGGGCCGTGGCGATCGCCCGGCCCGGGCGACGCCAGGGGTCGCTCAGTCGATGCCAGCGCCCCGCGTGCCGCACCAAGGCGCCGGGCTCGAACGGCCGCAGGTCGAGCGCCGCGTAGTCGAGCTGGGCACGGGCCTCGGGGTAGCCGGTGAGCAGCACCTGGAACCCGCGGTCGAGCAGGTAGCCATCGGCCTCGTCGGTCCGCACGCGCCCGCCGGGGGCGTCGGAGGCCTCGAGCAGCGTCACGCGCTTGCCCGCTTCGAGCAGCCTGAGCGAGCAAGCGAGCCCCGCCAGGCCGGCGCCGACCACTACCGCGTCAACGGCCTCGGTGGCGGACGGCATGGAAGGGGTAAACTTCGTTGAGGCGGGGCGGGGCGTCGCGGGTTTCCGATCGGCCCGCAGCCGCCTACTCTAGCCCGTCCGCTCGCTGAGCCCAAACGCCGCACCCGGATGCGGGTCGAATCCGACGTTCTCGGACCCACGGTCATCCCCTCGGACGCCGCAGCAATGAGTGAGCCCAGCGCGAAGCTCGAAGTCGCCGTGATTGGCGCCGGGGTCTGCGGACTCACCGCCGCGCGCGAGCTCGCTCGCGCGGGGATCCGCGTGCGCGTGTTCGACAAGGGGCGCGGCGTTGGGGGGCGCGCCTCGACGCGCCGCGACGACGCGGGCCGGCAGTTTGACCACGGCGCTCAGTACTTCACCGCGCGCGACGAGCGGTTCGTCGCTGAAATCGAGTCGTGGATCCGCGCCGGTCGCGTCGCCGAGTGGTCGCCGCGGCTCGTGTCGCTCAAGATCGACGCGCACGGCGCGGGCGATCGCGGTTCGGTGTCCTACGGCACGCGGCGCTACGTCGGCACGCCGGGCATGAACGCCGTCGCGCGGGGGCTGGCCGGCGACGTCACGGCGATCGCCGGCGCGGGCGCCGTGCAAAGCGGCGTAAGGGTAGTTCCGCCGAAGCCGATCGCGGCCAGCGGCGATGGGCGCTCGGGCCCGCGCTGGCGGCTGTCGAGCGACGCGGGAGAGACGCTCGGCGAGTTCGACCGCGTCCTGGTCACGTCCCCCGCGCCGCAAGCCGCCGAGCTGTTGTCGTCGTCTCCCGCGCTGTCGAACGCCGCGCGGAGCGTGGTGGTCACCCCCTGCTGGGGGACGATGGTCGAGTTCGCCGGCGCGGCGGGCATCGACTTCGACGGCGCGTTCGTCGAGCCGGCGGCTGGCGCTCCGGCGCCGGTTCTGTCGTGGGTCGCGCGCGACGACTCAAAGCCGCAGCGCGAAGCGCGGGGCGCCGAGCGATGGGTCCTGCACGCCTCCCCCACGTGGTCGGCCGCGAACGAGTCGATCGGCGCCGACGGAGTGGGGCCGCTGCTACTCGCGGCGCTGTGGCAAGCTACCGGCGCCCGGCCCGTCCCCCACGCGTCGCTCGCGTCCCACCTGTGGCGCTACGCGCTGCCGCAGAACCCGCTCGCCAACCGCTCGCTCGCCGACCCCGAGCGCGGGCTGTTCGCCGCGGGCGACTGGTGTGGCGGGCCGCGGATCGAGGGGGCCTACCTGAGCGGCCTCGCGGCGGCCGAGGCGATCCTCGCCCACGGTTGAAACGCGCAACGGGCTTGCGGCGTCAGAACGGGTGAAGGTCTGGCGAAACCGGCAGGCGCCGACCCACTTGTCGAGCCGCGAGCGGGGGTTGTCGAGCCGCGAGCCGGGGGGGACGGGTCCGGATGCCTCGCCGTGCGCGCAAAAAGAAACCCCGAGCAGGTGCGCGGCCTGCCCGGGGCTCCAATTCTCAAGAGATGCCGTACCTGAGTTGCTTCGGGACTGCTGCGGCGTTCGCGGCGAGAGGTCGGAGGGGACGCAGCCTCGGAGGAGGCGAATCAAGCAAAGCTGCTGCGGCCACTCGTGCGGGGAACAGGACCCACTCTCCGGAACTGGGCGGGGCACGCTTCAGTCCCTACGACCGGTAGGGTAAACGATCTACGCGGGCGTGTCAGGGGTTTGTCGCAAAACTTCACAAAAATCCCCCGCCGGTGATAGCGGCCCCCCGATACGCCGCGCGGCGAACGCGATCGCTCAATGGACGGGGCGGACCCAGACTTTGCGATAGCGCACCGTGCTCCCCGGGTCGTGCCCCTGCAGGGCGAACGTCCCCTTACTCAGTAGTCGGCCGGCGAGGTTCGCCTCGCGCTTCACGCCGTCCGGTTCGGTGTAGTCGGTCGTCACCGTGCCGTTGACGCGGAGGATGACGTGCTTGCCACGGACCGACACTTCCTGGGTGTACCACTGGTTGTCGTTGACCGGCGACTTGTCCATTACGTCGGCGATCGCGTAGAGGCCGCCGGTCTTGCGCGTGTCCCCCTGCGTTTGGTTCACCTGGACTTCGTAGCCTTGGGTCGGCCATCCCTCGTCCTGGTACTTCGTGTGGAAGTAGATGCCGGAGTTCGAGTTCGGCTCGGTCATGACCTCGACCAGCAGGTCGAAGTCCTGGAACTCGGCGCCCTCGACGTCGCCGACGTAGTAGAGGTGCGAACGGTCGCCGTTGGCGACGATCAGGCCGCCCGCGATCTTGAACGTCTCCGGGCGTTCGTTGGCTTTCCAGCCGGTGAAGTCGGTCCCGTTGAACAGCGGGACCCAGCCGCCGGCTTCGGCGCCCTCGGTCGAGGGGTTCGCCGACGCCGCCAGCGGCGAGACGGCTATGGCCACGAGCAGCCCATAAACGGGGTTCAAGAAGCGGATCAGAGAGGCCATCGCGGGTGGTTCCTGAAGACGGAGAAAAGGAGCGGGTGATCGCCGTACGTTGAATCGCCCCTTCGGCGGGCTCGCGTGCGGCGGGTCTCTCAAAGTATTCCAAAACTGTCCGCAGTGTTACGTGTCGTCCCGCGGGGATTCGCCGCTCGGTTGGCCCCACAGGGTGAGCACCAAGCGCCGCGGGCCGCCGCGGTCGCGGTGCTCGGCGAGGGTGATCCCCTGCCAGGTCCCGAGGGCGAGCGCCCCGCGGCTGACGGGGATCGTGAGGCTCGCCCCCAGGAGCGCGGCCTTCACGTGGGCCGGCATGTCGTCGGGCCCCTCGATCGTGTGCGAGTAGGGAAACCGCTCGGGAACGAGGTGCGACAGGGACGCTTCCAGGTCCCGCCGCACGTCAGGGTCAGCGTTCTCGTTAATAGTCAGGCTGGCCGACGTGTGTTGCAGGAACACGTTCAGCAAGCCGATGGAGAGCGAACCTAACTCCGGCAGGGCCCCGACGATGCGGTGGGTGATCAGGTGCAGCCCGCGACAAACGGGGGGGACCTCGAGGGTCCGCTGAATCCAGAGCACGGCGGTCTGTCGTTTGGGGTAGATCGTTTGGTGGTTTGGGGCGCCGGGGAAGGTCGGGATATCGCGCCCCTACAACCGGCGGGGCGTTTTCGCGGCGGAGGGCCACTGAGTTCTTGCCCAGGTGGCGCCCCTTGACAACCCTCGCCAAGATTTTCCAGCGGGACCTCCTTGACGGCCGCAAAAAAGTTTGACATCGCCCAACATCCTGCGATAATCCGTCGCTCCGAAGAAAGCGGCCCCAGGCAGGTAGTTGCGGCCCGGCCGCAGGGGAATGCTGGCCGGCCGAAGGGCTTTGGCGAGACTGAGGAGACGTGCGGCGGGGGATTGACGGGCGGACAATGGCCGCGGGGTGCGAACTCTCCGGCGATTCGCTGCGTCCTATCCGGGGGGCCCCAACCGAGGGGTTGGGGCCTGTCAACCAAGACCCCGAGGGAGTGGTTTGGCGTCGCGTAGTGCGACGATCGGCCCAGCTGCGTGCGACTCTCTGCGACGAGTGCTGACCGCGGCCGACGGAGTGTCGGCACGCGCAACGACCGATTCCGACGCGGCCCCTTCGGACGGAATCGAACCCAACACGAAACGCCCGCGTGTCCTCGCGTCGCGCCACAAGCCCCGCTGGGCTCGGTGGCCGCTTGCTGGGGGGACGCCTCGGCTGCGCTCAACAACCATTAACCCACACCTCGACGACGGAGGCTCCCGCCATGCCCGATCCCACGCTCCGCAACGTGTTCGAAGCGATCCTTAAGTACGGCCACGACGAGGACTTTGTCCCCCGTAAGGACAACGAGTTCGTCCCCACGCACGCTCCGGCCGGCTCGGCCGAGAAGCTCGAGCTGCTCGCCGAGCGTGTCCGCTTGGGCTACCCGCTGTGGCACGAAGAGGACCGCGTCGATTACAGCGGCCTGACCGGCGCCGTCCGGCCCCGCGATTGATCGTCGCCAACTGCTGCGACACCCGAGCATCGAAGTTCATCGAACCCCCGACGCGCCGCGCGTCGGGGGTTCGTTTTTGTTGACACGCCCCCCGTACGTCACCCCACCAGCCCCCCGGGAACGGCGGCCTCCCCCAGGTCGATGTCGCCGGCCGTGCTGCGCTGGGTCCCCTTCGGGGTGAAGTACCAGTACATCCCGGGCCGCAGGACGAACTCGCAGACCGTCGAGGTCACCAGCCCACCGAGGATAATCGTCGCCACGGGGTAGAGGATCTCCTTGCCCGGTTGATCGCCGCCAACCACCAGCGGCGCGAGGCCGAGGCCGGTCGTCAGCGACGTCATCAGCACGGGCGCCAGCCGGTCGAGGCTCCCGCGGACGATCGCTTGCTGGGTGTGCCCCTCGTCGCGCGTCCGCTGCTGGTAGGTCGAGACGAGCAGCAGGCCGTTCCGCGCGGCGATCCCCCCCAGCGAGATGAACCCCACCATGCCGGCGACCGACAGGTCTTGCCCCGTGAGCACCAGCGCCGCGACGCCGCCGACCATCGCGGCGGGCATCGAAGCCAGCACCTGCCACACGGGGCTCACCGAGCCGAAGTAGGCGTACAGCACGAGGAACACGACCGCCACGGCGACGACGCTCAGCAGCACGATCCGTCGCGTGGCGTCGCGCTGCGCCTCGAACTGCCCCCCGAGCTCGACAAAGTACCCCTCGGGGAGCGTGACCCGCTGCTTGATCCGCTCTTGGATCGCGGCGACGGCACCCTCCAGGTCGCTGCCGGCCGTGTTCACGCGGACTACGATCCGCCGCCGCGCGTTCTCGCGGTGGATCGTGTTCGGGCCCGCCCCCTCGTACACGGTGGCGAGCGTCGAGAGGGGCACGCTGGCGCCGCTCGGAAGGTCGATCGGCGTGCGGCCCAGGTTCTCGACGTCCTCGCGGAACTCGTCGTCCAGCCGCACGACGAGGTCGAACACCCGTTCGCCCTGGATCACCTGCGACACCACGCGGCCGTTCATCGCCGTCTCGAGGAACTCGTGGACGTAGCGCGCCGACACACCGTAGGCGGCGAGCTGGTCGCGGCGTAGTTCGACGCGCAGTTGGGCCACCGACTCCTGTTGCTCGACCACCGGCTCGGCGAGCCCCGGCACGTCGGCGATCGCGGCCTTGATCTCTTCGGCCGTGGCGCGGAGCACGCCGAGGTCCTCGCCGAATAGCTTCACGGCGATCTGCGCGGTCACGCCCGACAGCATGTGGCTGATGAGGTGCGCAATCGGCTGCTCGACCTCGTGCTCGACCCCGGGGAGGTCCTCGATCGCGTGCGTCAGCGCGTCGATCAGTTCGGCGCGCGACAGCGGGCTCTTCGGGTTGAGCGTCATCACGTACTCGCTGACGTTGACTCCCATGACGTGCTCGTCCATCTCGGCCCGGCCGGTGCGGCAGGTGAAGGCGAGCAGCGGGGCCGTGGGGTGCTCGCGGGTTGCGAGCAGCTTGCCGAACGACTCGTCGGCCGCCCGCGAGATGCGCCGCGAGGCCTCGAGCGAAGTCCCCGGGCGGGCGAACAGGTTGACCTGCGCCGCCCCCTCGTCGAACGCCGGCAGGAAGTCCTTCCCCATCCGCGCCAGGGTCACTGCGCTCCCCAGCACCGCGAGGCCCGTCACGGCCAGGCCGAGCGTCAGCCCGGTGCGCGTCATGCTCGAGCGCACGACCGGGGCGAGCAGCTCCTTGAGCCGCGCCAGCAGCCAGCCGTCGTCGGCGTGCGAGCGCCGACCCCCCGCCTCGCTCGCGCCGCGGACCAGCCCCGGCAGCATCAGGCTCGACAGGGCGGGCGTCACGGTCAGCGACACGACCGTCGACGCCAGGATCGAGACGATGTAGGCGACCCCCAGCGGCGCGAACAGCCGCCCCTCCATGCCCGACAGGGCGAACAGCGGCGCGAACACCACGATCACGATCACCGTGCTGATGAGGATCGCGCCACGGACCTCGCTCGACGCGTCGTACACGACGCGCAGCGTGGGTTGCGGGCTGTCGAGCTTGGCGTTCTCGCGCAGCCGACGCCAGATGTTCTCGACGTCGACGATCGCGTCGTCGACCAGCTCCCCCATCGCGACGGCCAAGCCGCCGAGCGTCATCACGTTGATCGACTGCCCAAACCAATGGAACACGAGCGCCGTCACGAGGATGCTCAGGGGGATCGCGGTCAGCGTGATGAACGTCGTCCGCAGGTTCACCAGGAACAGCAGCAGCACCACGACAACCAGCAGGGCCCCGTCGCGGAGCGCCTCGGCGACGTTGGTCACCGCGTAGTCGATGAACTCGCGCTGGCGGTAGATCGTGGGGTCGATCGTCACGTCCTTCGGCAGCGAACCGCGCAGGTCGGCGATCGCGGCCTCGATCTGTTCGGTCAGCCGGCGGGTGTCGGCCTCGGGCTGCTTCTGCACCGTCAGCACGACCGCGTCGCGGCCGTTCACCGACGAGTCGCCGCGCTTCGGCTGCGCCCCCTCGACCACGCGGGCGACGTTCTCGACCAGGACGGGGCGGGGCTTCGCGTCGCGGACCACCACCTTGTTGATGTCGTCGATCGACGCCACGCGCCCCAGCCCGCGCACCAGCAGCTCGTTCGCTCCGCGATCGACGTACCCCCCCGTGACGTTCAGGTTGCTGTCCACGAGCGCCCGCTCGATGTCGGCGAGCGAGACCTCGAAGCGGTGCATCTGGTGCAGGTCCACGAGCACCTGGTACTGCTTCCTCCCCCCGCCGATCGTGATCACCTCCGACACGCCGGGGATCGCCAGGAGCCGCGGCCGGACCTGCCAGTCGGCGAGCGTCCGCAGCTCGAGCGGTCCCGTTGCGCCCGACTCGCTCCAGACGCCGACCAGCACGATCTGCCCGAGCAGCGACGAGATCGGCCCCAGCCGCGGCCGCACCCCGGCGGGCATCTGATCGACCGGCGCAGCGATCCGCTCGCTGACGATCTGGCGCGCCGTGTAGACGTCGGTCCCCCAGTCGAACTCGACGTTCACGACCGACAGGCCGATGTCCGACGCGCTGCGGACGGCGATCACGCCCCCCGCCCCGTTGATCGCCACCTCGAGCGGGAACGTCACGCGCCGCTCGACCTCCTCGGGCGCCATCCCCGGCGCCTCGGTGATCAGCACGACGCGCGGCCGAGTCAGGCTCGGCAGCACGTCGATCGGCAACCGCTCGGCGACCCAAGCCCCCGCGACGGTGAGCGCCAGCGCGGCCACCAGGACCACGGCGCGGTTGCGGAGCGAGAAACGAATCAGCGCGTTGAGCATCGCGGGGCCGCAGTGAGGTGCAAGAGAGAATGCCCCCCTCAAGGGGGAGGCGAAAGCAGCGCCGCCTCAGTGGTCGTGGCCGTGGTCGGTACCACCCCCCGCGCCGTCTTGCGCCTTCCAGGCGAGGTACAACTGGTAGCCGCTCGTGATCGCCACGCGGTCGCCCGGCTTGAGCTCACCGCCGGGGGCGAGCACGACGAGCTTCGGCTGCCGCTCGACGACCACCACGGGGACCGGTTCGACCTCCAGCGCGATCGGCTCGTGCTCTTCCTCGTGTGCGTCTTCGTGACTCCCTTCGTGGTCGTGTGCGTCGTCGTGGTCGTGCGCGGGCTCGTCGGCCGTCTCCCCCGCGGGCTCGACGTGCTCTCGAAACACGTAAGCGAGCGGTCCATCGACCACCACGGCCGCGGTGGGAAGCACGATCTGCCCCGACAGGCGCTCGGTCGGCACGACCACGTGGGCGCGCTGACCAACCTTGTAGCGCCACGTGCGGTAGGTCCGACCCTGCGCGTCGCGGGTCGAGTTCAGCACCTCGTTCGGCAGCGTCACGTAGACCTCGTAGGTCTGCGTCTGGGGATCGACGTGGTTGGCGACGAAACGGATCGGCAGGTCGGCCTCGCTCGCCTGGTTGTTGTGGTAGTCCCCCTCGTTGAACTGCGCCGCCACGCGGGCGTCAGCGGCCGCCGCCGCTGAGATCGCCTCCATGTCCCCCTCGAACGCGCTGCCGCGGAGGAACAGCGTGCGGTGGTGCGCCAGGTCGCACAGCGCGTCGCCGCGCGCGACCGACTGTCCCGGGTTCACGAACAGCTCCTCCACGGTCATCTCCGACGAGCCGGACCCCCCGTCGGCGCCCCCGTCGGCGTCGGCCTCGAACGCCGCAGGCTCGACGCCGCTCCGCAGTTCGTTAAGCGCGATACCTTCGCGCGGCGGCAAGCGGACCTCGACGGTGTCGGCAAGCTTGCGCGTCGCGCGGACGCGATCGACCTGCTCCTGGGGAAGCCCGCGGCCGAGCAGCTCCTGCGTCTTCAGGTCAACGCGGCTCGAGAGCTCGCGGAGCTCGTACTCGAGGTCGATCCGCTTGCGCCCGGCGACGGCGCCCGTTTCGGCGTAGGGGGCGAGTCGCTCGAGCTCGGCCTCGACGATCTCGCGGCGCGTGATCGCTTCCAGGAGCTGCAGCTGCGCATCGACCAGCCGTTCGTCGGTCACGCGCATCCGGAAGAGGACATCCCCCGGCTCGACCGACACGCCGGGGACCGCGATCACCTCGGTCACGACCCCCTCGACCGGCGCCGCAACTTGCCCCTCGCTCACGCCGGGGAGCTCGACGACCTCGGCCGGGATGCGGACCGAGCGCTGGTAGTCCCGCAGCGTCACGTCGGCGAGCTCGAGCCGCAGGTTGGCGACCGCTTCGGTTGTCAGCGGGACGTGGTCGTCGTGCTCGCTAGCGGCGCCCTTCGCGTGGTCGGCCGCGTCGTGGTCGGCGTTCCCATCGTGATCGTGGTCGTGGTCGTCTTGGTGGTCGGACGCGTCGTGGTCGGCGTGTCCATCGTGGTCGTGGCCGTGATTGGATTCTTGCTGTTCGGTCCGAAACGCATCGACTAGCGGCCGTCCGGCAAAGCCAGCGGCCACCGCCAACAGGATCACCGCAGCAGCAGCCACTACGTTGCGCATTATCGCCTCCTTGGTCGGGGAGTTCCGCCGCTCGGGTCGAGCGGCGGGGAGGCGCTCCACAGGAACGCCGCGCGTCACCATCAACGGCCAACACAGCGCGAAATGCGAGCAATGCGAGGCCGGACGATCGCCGCAGAGACTAGGGACGCAGGACCGCGCTTCGCGCGGTCAGGGGCGATGGGGGGGGCAAATCCGAACCCCCAAAGGCCACCAGAGTGATGCACGGCGCGAAGGCAAGGCAACCCGTGCTCGCAACGTCGGGCGAGTGCCAGTAACTCCCGACTTCCGGGACCGCAAGCCGGGATGGGCCGACAAAGCACTCCGATAAACCTCCCGCGCATTCTGCGTGGTCGGCCGAGTCGTCGCTCTCCGACGCCGGATCGTTCCCCTCGGGACCGTGGTGGTGACCTCGCGACCCGTGCGCGTGGCCGTGGTCAGGCGGAACTCCAGCGACTACCTCGAGGGCGCTCCGGACCGCGCTAATCCACCCGTTGTGCTCAAGACAACCGCAACTCCCGGCGCCGAGCTGATGCACGAACGCCGCGATCACAGCAAACCGGAGGAGAGCGGGGAGGGAACGCATAGGAGGATTGTATCGGCTGTCGCGGCCGCGCGACCAACCCATTTTTTGGCAAACGTTTCTTGGCCGCGCAGTTCTACGGTGATCCCAAACTCCCCGACAGCATCCGGCCCTCGATCAGCGCCAGGCTCTTCGACACGCCGCGCAGCGCGGCGAGGTACTCGAGGTTCACACGGAAGTACGTCCGCTGGGCCGTGAGCACGTCGAGGAACCCCACCTCCCCGGCCTCGTACCCGTCGCTCACCAGCCGCAGGTTCTCCTCCGCCCGGTCGAGGATCTTCCCCTTCAGGGCGTCGGCCTGGGCGCGGCTCGCCTCGTACGCCTGGACCTGGCCGGCTAGCTCCCCGCGGAGCCGCTGCTCGACTTGCGTGACCCGCTCGCGGGCAGCCGCCAGCTCGTGCGCAGCCCGCGAGATCCCCCCGCGGTTGCGGTTGCGGACCGGGATCGGGGCCAGCGCCTGGATGCCAACCACGGTGTACTCCGTCGCGTAGTCGTACTGGACGGTCCCTTGCAGGTTCAGGTTGGGGATCGGCTCGGCGCGTTCCCGGGCGAGCTGGGCCCGCGCCCGATCGACTTCGGCGACCGCCGCCGAGACCTCGGGGCTGGTGGACAACAAACGCGCGGCGGTCGATTCCCACGGTTCGCCCCACACCAGCGAATCGACGTCCCCCGCCATCGGGGCTTCTGCCAAGCTCGGCGCCCCCATCAGGTTCGCTAGCACCCGCCACGCGCCGGTCGCTTGCGCTTGTGCTTGCGCGAGGTCGGCTTCGGCGCGCTGCGCTTCGATCTCGGCGAGCAGCAGGTCGTTGCGGCGACCCTCCCCCGAATCGAACAGCGCCTGGGCCGTGGTCTCGGCGCGGTGGGCCGTGCTGACCAGACTCTCGGCGAGCCGGGCTTCGCGCTGCGCGAGCAGCGCGACCCAAAAGGCGGTGCGCGCGTCGGTCCGGACGCGCTGGGTGGTCGCCGCTAGCTCTTCGCGGCGGCGCTGCGCCTCGCGGAGCAGCACCGTTTGGTCGAGCCGAAGCTTGCCGCCGCGGACCACGTCCTGGCCAAAGCCGACCCCTTGCTGGCCCGCTTCCCCCTCTTGCCCGATCTCTGCGGTGGAGTAGCCGAACGTTGGGTTGGGCTTCTGGCCCGCCTGGTACGCCGCGCACTCGCTGGCGCGGACCAGCGCCTCGGCGGCGCGCACCGCGGCGCTAGCGGCGAGCGCGAGGCTCTCGACGCCGTCGATCGTCCAAACGCTCTCCGTCGGCGGGGCCTCGACGACGCGGAGCGCCCCCTCGTCGGCCGACTCGCCGACGACCTTGGGGAGCGACTTGGGGAGCTCCGACGCCAGCTCCTCGGCGCCAACCACCCCGCGGGGGAGGCCCAGCGCCCCGCCAAGGACGCATAGCGCCGCGATCAGAACGAATCGGCGAGGGGCCACGGAGCGCTCGGGCGGGGGGCAAGGGAGGTTCTACCGACTAGATCGGCTCGCCCCCCAAGCGCGGGGCAGTCACCGACGGCGCCTGCGCCACGACCGCTTGCCCCGGCGCCTTCCCCCTGGACGCCGCCAAACCCGCAGTCGTCAAGATTTCGCGCGGGGCGCTAGGGGTCCCGCGTCCGCGCGACTAGGCTGTGCCTCGCACGTCGCGCGTCTCGCTTTGAACCCCGATCGGTCCCTGGCGGTAAGCATGAAGCTCCGCGTTCGCTTTGGCTGGTCGCCGCTGTTGGTGGCCGCCGCGCTTCATTGCTCCGAAGCGGCGGCGGCCGACCCTGAGCCCGCAGCCCCCGTCGCCCCAGCGGCTGAGCTTGCGCTGGAAACTGGGGCGCCAAACCCGGTCCAGGCGATCGCGCCGGGCGATTGGCTCGTCCTGCCGCGCGTTGGCGACTACTCGCGCGCCGTGCTGCACGCCGACCCGGTCGAGGGGGCCCTCGCCCGGGGCGAGTGGCAGCCCCCCGTGAGTGGGCAAGCGCTCGCCGGCGCCGCGTGGCGCGCCGACGCGCGCGACAAGCCACGCGACGCCGACTTGGCCGGAGGCTACGCGTACACGTCGATCGAAACCCCCCGCGAGGGGGTGTGGCTCGTCGAAGCCCCGGGGGTCGCCGCGGTCTGGATCGGCGACCCCGATCAAGGAGGGGCGCGCGGCGAGTGGGTCGTCGGCGACGCCTACGCGACCGGCTGGTTCCGCGCACCGATCGCGCTCGGCAGAGGGCGCCACGCGGTGGTCGCCCACCTCGCTCGACCCGACGGCGCCGTCCGCTTCGTGCCCCCTGCGGCGCCCGTCGCGCTGGTCACAAGCGAAGCGACGCTCGCCGACGCGGTCGTCGGCTCGGGCGACGAGTCGCTGCTCGGAGCGATCCACGTCACGAACGCGACGGCCGAAGACCTCGTCGGCCTCGAAGTCGTCGCCGAGGTCGAGGGCGCCGAACGGATCGTCTCGGTAGCCCCCCGAGTCGCCGCGCTCACCGTCGCGCGGCTGCCGTTCCGCTACGCGGTCCCCAAGGACGCGGCGCCCGGCACGGTCGAGCTGCGCGTCACGCTCCGCGCGGTGGACAGCTCCGACGCGGGCAAAGCGAAGCCGCTCGACGACGCTGCGCTCACGCTCCGCGTCGTCGCAGCGACGAGCGCGCGTACGGCCACGCACCAGAGCGCGATCGACGGCTCGGTTCAGCCCTACACCGTCGTGCCAACGCGTAGCACGGCCGCAGGCGACCCCGCCGAAGGGGCGCCGCTGCACGTCGTCCTCGCACTGCACGACGCGGCAGAGAGCCACGCTGACTGCGCCGCGGAGATCGGGCCCCTGAAGGGCGCCACGGTCGTCGCACCCGGGGGTCGCGGCCGCTGGGGCTTTGATTGGGAGGACTGGAGCGCACGCGACGCGATCGAAGCGCTCGACGACTACGAGCGCCGCTCGGCCAGCGCGTCGGGTCGCGCGGCCGTCGTCGGCCGCGGCATGGGGGGACACGGGGCCCTCCGCCTGGCGACGCTGCACCCCGACCGCTTCGCGGCCGCGGCGGTCCTCAGCGGGTGGATCAGCTTCTACACGCAAGGGAGCGCGACCCCCGCCCCCCCCGACGAGCCGGCGGTCGTGCGGATGTTGGGGCGGGCCGCTTCGGCGGCCGACCCCCTGCGGACGCTGCCGAACCTGGCGCGACTCGGCGTGTGGGTCGAGCACTCTCCCGCCGACAGCGCCCCCCTCGCCGAGAGCCGACTGCTGCGGCGCCGGCTGGGGGAGTTCCACGGCGACTTTGTGTACCGCGAGGGCTCGTCGCGCGAGGCCTCCGGTTGGCGCGAGTTCGTCCTCGATCGACTCGCGGCGAAGGCGGCCCCGAGCAACGCGGTCGACTTCTCGACGCACGACCCGCAAGCGTCGTCGCGCTGCGGTTGGGTGGCGATCGAACTGCCGCGGCGTCAGGGGGAAGTCGCGCGGGTGCGCCTCGACCGCGACCCCGCCACACGCACCGTGCGCGGCACGACAGACAACGTCGCGCGGCTGGTAATCGACGCGGCGGCGATCGCGGGGGACGGGCCCGTCGTCGTGCGGCTCGACGGCGGGGCGCCGATCGAGGCGACGCCGCGACGCGACGGGGCCCTGCGCTTCGCCCGCAACGACGAGGGGGTCTGGCGCCGCACCCGCCGCCCGGCGCCCGAGGCGAAGGGCCCGACCCGCGCGGGGGGTTTGAAGCGCTCCTTCGACGCGCTGCCGCTGGCCGTCTACGGGACCCGCGGCTCGGAGGCCGAGCGCCAGTGGGCCGCGTCGAAAGCGCGCTACGACGCGCACCTGTTCTTGCTACGCGGCGCCGGCTCGCTCGAGGTCCTGGCCGACGTCGCCCTCATCGCTCGGGCTCGCGGCGCGGACGAACCGCAGCGGAGCGTCATCCTGTACGGGAACCGATCGACGAACGCCGCCTACGACACGCTGCTGCGGGAGAGCCCCGTCGCCGTCGAAGCAGGGGTCGTGCGGGTCGGGCCGCGGCCGGAGAGTGGCGACGCGCTGGCGGCGATCTTCGTCCGCCCCTCGTCACGCGCCGAGCGAGGCTCGGTGGCGCTCGTCGGCGGCACGGGGCCCGTCGGCATGCGACTCACGACGCGCCTGCGCTGGTGCTGGGCCGGCGTCGAGCTGCCAGACCTGCTGCTGTTCGGCAGCCACGCGCTCGACGGACCGGTCAACAACGACGAGCCCGCGAACAGCTCGCCGAACTCCGACCCCGCCGCCGGCCGCGGCGCCGACGACGTCCGGGCCGCCGGCTACTTCGGCCCCGACTGGGGCGTCGAGTCGGGGGACATCGTGTGGCGCGACCTGGCGATGTAGGCCGCGGGCGGTACTCGCATCGCTGCGGCCTTTTGTGCTAGCTGGCGTCTAACGGCTAGATTGCGGGGTGTACCCTTCGCGACCGCGGGCCTTGAGCATGCTTACTCGACTGCAAGTACGGAACTTCAAGCGCTTCGCCGACATCGATGTCGAGCTCGGCGACAACGTGGTTTTCGTCGGCCCGAACAACTCGGGAAAGACGGCGGCGCTCCAAGCGCTCGCACTTTGGGACATTGGCCTCCGGCACTGGAACACAAAGAAGCAAGGGAGGCCACCCACGAAGGCCCGCCCCGGCGTGCTGATCAACCGTCAAGCACTCGCGGCGATTCCCGTTCCAGCGGCGAATCTTCTCTGGACGGGGAAGAGCGTTCGCAGAAGCGCCCCAAAGCCCGACGGAAAGCCTGGCACCGCCAACGTCCGTATTGAGATCGTCGTGGACGGAGTGACTGCGGGAACACAATGGACGTGCGGTCTCGAGTTCGACTACGCCAACGACGAGTCATTTACCGTTCGCCCGGCTCGCGAGGCGTCGTCGAAGTCGGTCAAGGTATCCGAAGCTCAGTTCACAACGGTGCCAGCCGAAGCAGCGGTCGTCCGAGTCGCTTTCCTTCCGCCAATGTCGGGGCTAGCGGAGCGAGAGTTCGTCAAGCAGCCTGGGGAGATCGCTTACCTGATCGGTCAAGGTCAGACAGCCGAGGTCTTGCGCAACCAGTGTTCCACGCTAGCTCGCGACAACCCGCATGCGTGGTCTTCGGTTGTCGAGAGCATCGAGCGGCTTTTTGGCGTCAAGCTGATCAACCCGTCTCACTTGGTCGAGCGGGCAGAGATAACGATGGAGTATGAGGAGTCGGGTGTTCGCCTAGACCTGACGAGTGCGGGGCGCGGGCTGCAGCAAACCCTGCTGCTGTTAACCCACCTCCAATTGAACCCAGGTGCGGTACTCGTGCTTGACGAACCGGACGCGCACTTAGAGACGCTACGGCAGCGCGAGGTCTTCGCGGCGGTCACTGAAGTCGCACGTGCCCAAGGATCGCAGGTCATCGCCGCAAGTCACTCTGAGGAAGTGCTCAACCTCGCAGCCGACACCGGTCATGTGGTCGCATTTGTCGGCAAACCACACATGATGAACGGGCAGAAAGACCAGGTCCGGAAAGCCCTAGCCACGATCGGCTGGCATGACTATTTCAAGGCGAAAGTCACTGGCTGGGTCCTCTACTTGGAGGGTTCCACAGACCTTGAGATCCTCCGTGCGTTTGCCGAGTCACTGGGCCACCCCGCTGGCAAGCACCTGAAACGCCCGTTTTTTGTGCCAGTTGACGGCAACCACCCGCCCAAGGCTCGCGAGCATTTCTACGGCCTCCGAGAGGCGAAGCCCGACTTGTGTGGTCTCGCCCTGTATGACCGACTCGACAAGCACCTCTCCGACAGTGGCGTTCTCAGCGAGATCTCCTGGCGGCGACGCGAGATCGAGAACTACCTCTGCTCCGAAGAATCGCTGCTCGCCTACGCCCGCGCTCCGTTAGATTGGCGATTCCCCCTGGAAGCCGAAAGTAGTGCCACAGCGATGCGGTCTGCGATCGAGGAAGTCAGGAAATCGGTGCGCACTCTTCGCGATACGGACATCTGGTCGCCCGACGTGAAGGCGTCAGACGAAGTGCTTGTGCCGATATTCAGGCTGTACAAGGAATCGCGCCGTGAACCTGAAAAGGAGTTCCTTCGTAAGTCGGACTTCCATCGGCTCGCGGCCTACGTATCGAAGGCGAGCATCGACCCGGAGGTGGTCGAAAAGCTCGACGCAATCGCCCACGTCGCTGAGTCGGCAAAGCCGGGGCAGGAAGCGTAAAGGAGCCGCGGCGCGAATCACACCGGCGCTTCGCTCACGCCGCAGGGGTTCACGACCACTAGGTGGTTGTCGATCCGCTCGACGCCGTCGATCGATTGCAGAAGGTTCTGCGCGGTTTGCTTCAGGTAGAAGCTCGGCACCTTGCCGTACAGGCTCAGCACGCGGCCTTCGGCCTCGCAGTGGACGTGACGCAGGAATAGGTGCGAACTGGCGCCGAGCTTCGACGTGGCTTCGTGGACGACGCGCTGCGGGACGAGTGCGGCGGGGCCGTCTTTGAGCGAGGGGTTCATAGCAGTCCGTTGCCTTGGGGTGGTGCCGTGAGGAGACGAGGGGCCCGCGATTTTGCGGCGCGTCGAGCGAAGACGAGGGCAAGCGCCGACCGGCTCCGGCGCGCCGCAAGCACGGCGAACCGGTCGGCCGACAAAGTCTGAACGATCGACGCGGCGAGTGAAATCTCAGTTCCCGCGGATTGTCCGCCATGCTCTTCGGCCGCGCGCGCCGGGTTGCGCCAATCGTTCGAGCAAATCGTGCGGACCGCGACGAAACGTCGCGCACGCACGACCGCGTGCTTGCACGCGCAGGGCTTCGCAGCGGGCCGGATTGACGCTGGCAAGCTGGCCCGACGCTTGCTCTGCTGTCGTTCCCCGCGGCCGATGGTCTCCTAAGCGCCCCGCAATGACCGAGTTCCCAGCCTACGTCGTTCGCGCTCGTCCCGACGGTCCGCGCGGCGCGGTCGAGCGCATGACCTCGGTGCAAGACTGGCCGGGGGGCGACGGGCCGGCGGTGACGATCGACGTCGAGTGGTCGAGCCTCAACTACAAGGACGCCCTCGCTTGCCGCGGGCACAAGGGGGTCGCTCCCCGCTTGCCGCACGTCCCGGGCATCGACTGCGCGGGGAGCGTGTGCGAGTCGTCCTGCGAAGACTTCGCCGTCGGCGACGCGGTGCTGGTCACCGGCTACGAGCTCGGCGCCCCCCAGTGGGGAGGGCTGTCGGCGCGCGTTCGCGTGCCTGCTGACTGGGTGGTGAAGCGCCCCACAGAGCTCGATGCGCGGCAGGCGATGGTCATGGGGACCGCCGGCTTCACCGCCGCGCAGTGCGTGATGGCGATCACCAACCGCGTCGATCCGGCGGCGGGGGACGTCGTCGTGACCGGCTCGACCGGCGGCGTCGGCTCGGTGGCGGTGGCGCTGCTGGCGAGGCTCGGCTACCGCGTCGTCGCCGTGACGGGGAAGCCGGCCCTCGAAGGGGCCCTCCGCGAGATGGGCGCCGCCGAGGTGGCGGGGCGCGACGCCGTCACGAGCGACGACGACGCGCCGCTGCTCGCCGAGCGATGGGGCGCCGCGGTCGATACCGTCGGCGGGGGGACCCTCGCCACCATCGTTCGGCAAACGCGGCATCGTGGCGTCGTCGCGGCGTGTGGGTTGGTCGGTGGCGACCAGTTGCCGTTGTCGGTCTACCCGTTCTTGCTGCGGGGGGTCTGGCTGGCGGGGATCGACTCGGCAAAGTGCCCGCGGCCGCAGCGGCTCGAGGTTTGGCGACGGCTGGCCGGGGCGTGGCGCGTCGCGCTGCCGGAAAAAATGGTCACCGAGACGACACTCGACGGGGTCGCCGAACACGCCGAACGGCTGCTCGCCGGAAGCGGGATCGGGCGAACTATCGTCAGGCCCCACGCGGCGAGTTGAGGCTGGGCCCGGACGACTGGGGGTCGGCGTGGAGCGGTCGCGACGGTCGCGACGGCCGCGGCCCCCACCGGGGGGGAGGGGTTCGCGACGCGGCCGCCCCGGGGCGGCCGCCGGCCACCGGGCGGGGATTAGACTCAGGAAGTCGTGTCGCCGGCCGGCGACAACATATCGTTGCCCGGCCCCCGCGACCCCCGTAGGATGGTCGTAAGAGCTTCGCGCTCGACCGTTCGCGTCCCCGCCGCCGGAGTGCTTCGCGATGCGTCAACTTCTTCTCGCCCTGTTGTGCGTGCTCGAGTTCGCTGCCACGGCGGAAGCGCAGTTCCGGCCGCCGGCGCAGAGAACCCAGCGGTACTCTCGCGCAGGGGAGCTGACGGGCGCCGCCAGTCAGTTCTTGGGCGAGTACCAGATGGAGGCCCAAAACTTCAACTCGGTCGATAACGAGATTGGGAACAACCTCAACTCGCTGATGCCGCAGTTCGGCGAGCTGCAGTTCACCCAGACCGGTCCGTCGAACACCGTCCTGCAGAACCGCGCGACGGCGCTCAGCAAGGCGGCTCAGCCACGGCGGTCGCAAGGGCAGATGTCGATGGGGATGGGTTCGGGCATCGGGATCGGGGGCGCCGCCCGTCCGGCGGGTAAGCCGTTCTCGGGGGTCAACACCGCGCCGACGCTGAGCCCCTACCTGCTGCTTGACGAAGGGATCGGCGGGGACGCCTTCGACAACTACAACACGCTCGTCCGGCCGATGCTTCAGCAACAGCAGACCAACCAGCAGGTCCAGCGGCAGTCGATGGAGCTCAACCAGCGCGTCCAGCAGTTGTCGGCCCGCCCCGCCTTCGAGCCCCGCGGCGACGAGAACGTGATGCCGACCGGGCACCGCACGATGTTCGGCAACACGCTGCAGTTCTACCCGCAGCGCCAGCAACGTTAGACCTCCGCGCGACGCGCGCCACACACGACGGACGAGGCGCCCGTGAGGCTTTACGTAGCGCGGCACGCCTGGGCCGGTGAGTTTGGCGACCCGGCGTGGCCGGACGACTCGCTACGCGAGCTGACGAGCGACGGGATCGTTCGCTATCGACGCGTCGTCGAGCGCCTCGCCGCGGCCGGCGTCGCGCCGGTGCGGATCGCGACCAGCCCTTACGCCCGTTGCCGCCAAACGGCCGAGCTTCTCTCGGCGGGCCTCCCCGAGCGGCCCCCGATCGACGTGCTGCACGCCCTCGCCCCGGGGAGCGACCTGGCGACCCTCACCGCCTGGACCAAGGGGCGCGCCGCGGAGGGGGACCTGTGTTGGGTCGGTCACAACCCTGATCTGGAACGGATGGTCGCCGCGCTCGTAGGCGCGCCGGGGGGCGTGGTCCGGTTCGCAAAAGGCGCCGTGTCGTGCCTTAGGTTCGACCACACGCCGACCGGACGCTTCGACGGCGTCACCGCCGGGGTGCTCGAGTGGCACGCGACCGCCAAGCTCCTCGGAGTTTAGCCCGCGACGATCGACGCCCCGCCGCGGCGCCCGTGCCGTGACGGGCGCCGCGCGGGCGTGGGACTGCGTCGGGCTACTTGGCGAGCTCGGCCTCGACCGCCTTCGTGAGCTCGTCGCTGAGCGGATCGACCCCCGACTTGTAGCGGCCGACCACCTCGCCGTTCCGTGCGACCAGGAACTTCTCGAAGTTCCAGCCGATCGCGCCGGGGAAGGGGGACTCCTTGGTCAGGTAGGCGTACAGCTCGCAGGCGCCGGGGCCGTTCACTTCGACCTTCGAGAGCATGTCGAACTTCACGCCGTAGTTCTTCTCGCAGAACGCGGCGATCTCCTCCCCCGTGCCGGGCTCTTGCCCGCCGAACTGGTTGCACGGCACGCCGACGACGACTAGGCCCTGGTCGGCGTACTTCTGCGCGAGCTCTTGCAGAGGCTTGTACTGGCGGGTGTAGCCGCACTTGCTGGCGACGTTCACCAGCAGGACGACCTTGCCGTCGTACTTCTCGGCCAGGTTCACCGACTCTCCCGAGAGGGTCTCCATGTTTACGGCGAGGGGAGCGGCGGCCATCGATTTTTCCGGGGCGAGGCACGCGGCGAAGGCCACGGCGCAAGCAACGATCGAAACGGCGAGGGATTGCATCGCGAGGGCCTTCTGTGGTGCGGGGCGGAGGGGGTTACGCGTCGCGAAACTGTAGCGCGCCGCGCGCGGGCGGCTAGGGGCTGCGCAGCGCGTCGCGCGCCGCAAGCGCCTCGGAGCGTGCGACTTCGGACGAGTCGGCCAGGCAGGTCAGGTGCCCCATTTTACGCCCCACGCGGGGGGCGTCCTTGCCGTACAGGTGCAGGCTCGCCCCCGCGGCGAGGGCCGCGTCCCAGCGCGGCGGGCGCCCTTCGGGGCCCCAGTGGTCCCCCAACAGGTTCGCCATCGCCGCCGGTCGGAGCGACTCGGCCGAGCCCAGGGGGAGGCCGCACAGCGCGCGGACTTGCTGCTCGAACTGGCTCGTGCGGCAACCCTCGATCGTCAGGTGCCCCGAGTTGTGCGGGCGCGGCGCGATCTCGTTCACCAGCAGGTCGCCCGCTGCGGTCTCGAACATCTCGACGCACAGCAGGCCGACCGCGTCGAGCCCCTCGGCGACACGCGTCGCGATCTGCGCGGCGCGCCGCGGGACGTCGGCGTGCGTCGCGGGGGCGGGGTAGACCGAGACGTCAAGGATGTGGTCGGCGTGCGTGTTCTCGATCGGGCCGTAGTGAATCATCCGGCCATCGACTCCGCGCGCGACGAGCACCGACACCTCGCGCGCGAAGTCGACGAAGCCCTCGAGGATGCACTCGCCCGGGCCGAGCGCCTGCCAGGCGGGCTCGACGTCGTCGACCTTCCGCAGCACGCGCTGCCCCTTGCCGTCGTAGCCCATCTGCGCGGTCTTGAGCACGGCGGGGAGGCCGATCGAGCCGACTGCCTCGCGGAGCGCGCCGAGTGAGTCGATCGGCGCGTAGTGCCCGACCGGCGCCCCGACCGACTCGAGGAACCGCTTCTCGCGCACGCGGTGCTGCGTCGCGCGGAGCACCGCGGCGCCGGGCCTCACGGGGGCGTGCCGCTCGGCGACCTCGACCGACTCGGGGGGGACGTTCTCGAACTCGAGCGTGATCGCATCGACCCCCAGGGCGAAGCTGGCGACACTCCGCAAGTCGGTCAGCAGGCCGACGTGCTCGTAGTCAGCGGCTTGGCCGGCCGGCGAGTCACGGTGCGTGGAGAACACGTGCGTCCGGTAGCCCATCGTCCGTGCGGCCTGGACGAACATCCGCCCGAGCTGCCCCCCGCCGAGCACGCCGAGGGTGGCGCCGGGCAAGATCGGCCCGCGGGCGTGGGGCCGGGTCGGGTCGGCGGGCGCCGGGAGGCTCACGAGAGTACCTGCTGGCGGACCCGCTCGGCCTCGGCCTCGCGGAGGGCGTCGAGCTTCGCGCGGAGCTCGGGCCGCGTGGTGGCGAGGATCCGCGCCGCGAGCAGGCCCGCGTTCCGAGCCCCCGCACCGCCGATCGCCAGGGTCCCCACGGGGACTCCGCGCGGCATCTGCACGATCGACAGCAGCGAATCGATCCCCCGCAGCGCTTGCGACTCGACCGGGACCCCCAGGACGGGGAGCAATGTCAGCGACGCGATCATCCCCGGCAGGTGGGCCGCCCCGCCGGCGCCGGCGACGATGACCTCGAGGCCCCGCGCCGCGGCCCCCTTGGCGTACTCGACCATGTCCTCGGGGGTCCGATGGGCCGAGACGATCCGCGACTCCACCGCCACGCCGAGCCCTTCGAGCGCCTCGACCGCCTCGCGCATCGTTTCCCAGTCGCTCGCCGAGCCCATCACAACGCCAACGAGGGGGCTGTCGGCTGCTGGCTGTCGGCTGTCGGCGGGCATAGGGCTGGCCACATGGCGGGGTGGAAAGGGGCGAGTTTCCCCGCCGGTGGGGCGGGGGGTCAAGCGTCGGCGCCGGCGCCCGTAGGGACCGTGGCGCCCCCCGAGCGGCTTCGCGTCCCCGTGGGTTACAGTGGACTGATGGCCCGCACCGCCCCACCGCTTGTTGTCGCGCTGCTGTGGTGCGCATTCGCCGCCGCGCTGCTCTCCCTCGCGGCCGCCGCGCCCGCGATGGACGTCGTCAGCTTCCGCGAGATGCTCCCCAGCCTCACGCCGGGGGACGCGACCCCCGTTGCCGGGCCGGCGACCACCATCACCGGACAAACCCTCGCCCGCGACCGCGAGGGGGGGCTGGTCGTCGAGTCGGTCGAGGGGGGGCTCTACCTGTTGGCCGGGGAGGACGTCCTCGACACGTCGAAGGACGACCGACCGTTCGCCCCCCTGTCCCCGGTCGAGCTCGGCGACGCGTTGCTGAAGGACCTGCCGCAAGGCTTCCGCGTCCACACGACCGACCACTACGTGGTGGCCTACAACACGAGCCGCGAGTTCGCCGAGTGGACCAGCTCGCTGCTCGAGGGGCTCCACAAGGCGCTGGTGGCCTTCTGGCGCAAGCGCGGGCTGCGCCTCGCCGAGCCGCGCTTCCCGCTCCCGATCGTGATCCACGAGTCGCGGACCGCCTACCAAGTGGCCAGCCGCGGGGACCTCGGCGCCGCGGGGCTCGGCGCCATCGGCTACTACAACCTGAAGACCAACCGCGTGCGGATGTACGACCTGACCGGCAGCGAAGAGCTGCGCGGCCTGGCGTCGAGCGGCCCGCGCCGTGGCTCGCGACGCGAGGTGTCGATGATGCTCGCGACGCCGGCCGCCGAGCCGCTGGTATCGACGATCGTCCACGAGGCGACGCACCAGGTGGCGTTCAACACGGGGATCTTGCAGCGCTACTCGGACCTGCCGCTGTGGCTCGTCGAGGGGATGGCCGTCTACTTCGAGGCCCCCGAGGCGGGCGCCAGCCGCGGCTGGCGCGGTGTGGGGAAGCCCAACCCCCTACGCTACCAGACGTTCGTCGCGAACCTGCCGAACTGGAACAAGTCGTCGCTGACGTCGCTGCTCGCCAGCGACAAGCGGCTGCGCGACCCGCGCACGGGGCCCGACGCCTACGCCGACGCCTGGGCCCTCACCTACTATTTGCTCAAACGCCGCCCCGACGACTACGTCGCCTACGTCAAACGGATGGGGGCGAAGAAGGCGTACGAGGCCCCCGCGCCCGGCGACGCGCCGAAGCGCCGCCTCAAGGAGTTCACCGACCACTTCGGCCCGCTCGACGCGCTGGAAGAGGACTTCCTGGAGACGATGCAGCGGTTGTGAGGGGAGCGCGGGAACCCCGAGCCCCGGGCGCAGGCCCGGGGGAGCCGCAGTAAGTCGAGCCGGGGGCGCCAGCCGTCGGAGGGATGGAAGCGGGTACCCGGCGCGACGACTCCGACGGCTTACGCCGCCGGCTCGCCTATTACATGCTTCCCCCACGCTAGTGGTAGAAGAACACCAGGTCGCGGCCCGTTTCCGTGGCCTCTTCCAGCCAGCCGACGTACTCTTCGAGCAGCTCAACCAGTTCGCCTTCGGTGGTTTCGAGCTTCGCCTGGGCGGCGGCCAGCGCGGCGGCGAGCTCCGCACCGCGGCGGAGGTGGCCGACCTTTGGGAAGTCGTCGCTTGCCAGCGGCAGCTTCACCGGCGTGCCGCTGCGCGTCAGTAGGTCCTCCAAGCCGCACCCCTCGACGGCGCCCCAGCGAACACCACCCCATGCGTCGCACGGCAGCAGCTCGCCGAACGTGCTGCACAGCTCCTGCAGGGCGTACCCGTACTGGTGCGTGTCCTCCGAGTCGAGCGGCTCCCCCATGACCAACTGGCGGACCGCCGCGCTGAGGAACAGCTCGTCGTCGTCGTACTGGTCTTCCTCTTCGTCGAAGAACTCGGCGTTGTGGTCGAGCACCTCCTGGACGGTGGACTCGTCCTTCGAGCCCACCAGCCGCTCGATTTCCGGCAGGTCCACGGCGAACGCGGTCAGGGTGTAACTCATCGCAGACGGCTCCTTCGGGTTTAGCGGGTTGTACGGCGGCCGGCGGCCCTACGCCAGGCCGAGGGTCTGGCGGGTCATGAGGAGGGCCGACTCCTTCTCGGAGAGGCCGGTGGGTTCGATCCCCGCGCGCCGCGCCACCTCGACCAAGATCGAGCCATCGACGCTGAAGCGGCCGGTGAAGCCGCCGTCGCCGAAGTCCGACTTGAGGAAGTAGGCGAGGTACTCGCGGAAACCCTTCGCGAAGGCGACGCCGTCCCCCGCCTGCACCGCCTCCAGACACGCCAGCAGCAGCTTCGGGCGCTTCGAGCGATTGGCGACAATCGCGTCCCGCAGCGGCATGGTCACGAAACGGCCCTCACGCAGGTGCTCCGCCAGCAGCTTGAGGTAGGCGTCGTCTTCCGGCGTCGCCTTGCCGCTGTCGTCGAAGGGGAGCCACGGCTCGACCCACTCCAAGAGCCGCCGTTCCGCCTCGCGGTCCTGAGCGAGCATTGCCAGAAGCAGACCCCTGTGGCAGACCACAAACCAGTCCAGGGTTGAGTCGGGAGCCTTCCGCATCATGCGAGCCGCGTCTTCGTCGGTACGCAGATACTCCCCGTAGAAGTAGTCGATCGCCACCAGCGATCCCTGCTCGACGTAGTGCCGTAGGTCGAAGCCCGTCGCACCCACCTCCAGGTGTACTAGTAAGCATAATTCCAACGCGGCCGAGACGTCCCCCTGACGCATCGAAACCTGGTTCTTGTCGGTAGGGTAGTTTCCCACTCCTCGGAAGTACCGTAATGCCCGCTCGACGAACTCGACCGTCTCTTCCTTGTACACCGTCGCGCCGAGCGTCTCGAATCGTTTGGCCATCAGAAACCCGTCCAGTGCTTGAAGTCGTTCTCGTCCCTGGGCTCGTACATCTGTAAGCCCACCTTTAGGCGACCATCGCGGCCCTTCAGGTTCAGGCTCACCACCATCGCCGCCATTGGGCTTCTGTTGTCTACCGACGCTCGGAGTAGCTCGGCCGCTCGGCCAGAGGCACCGCCATTGTCGAAGTTGTCTTCGATCAAGTCGTTCAATCGGCGGCGAATCCACTCGTGGGTGAACTGCCGAGGATCGGTGCGTCGGTTGAGCTTGCTGGTCCCTCCCTTGGCTTCCATGACCAAGTAGACCCCCAGGCCGCTGTGCTTCAACAGCCCGTCGATCCCCGTGTTGCCGTACTCCAGGCCCGCCGGCTCGAAGCCCATCAGGTAACCCACCATCGCCGCCCCGAACTCCCCGATCACCTCCTGCCCTCGGTTGGTCTGCCCAATCAGCTTGAACAGGTTCCCGAACTGCCCCCGCAGGTTCCCCGTCCCCGGGATCTTGATCTGTCCGCGGCCGGTCCTCACCAGTCGGTTCGGGAGGTTCGGCTCACGGGCCCGCGCGGCCCTACGCCAGGCCGAGGGTCTGGCGGGTCATGAGGAGGGCCGACTCTTTCTCGGAGAGGCCGGTCGGTTCGATCCCCGCGCGACGCGCCACCTCGACCAGGATCGAGCCGTCCACACTGAACAGGCTCTCGAAGCCTCGCTGGTCGAAGTCCGACTTGAGGAAGTAGGCCAGGTACTCGCGGAAACCCTTCGCGAAGGCGACGCCGTCCCCCGCCTGCACCGCCTCCAGACACGCCAGCAGCAGCTTCGGGCGCTTCGAGCGCTTGGCCAGAATCGCCTCGCGCAACGCAGGCGTCACGAAGCGTCCCTCCCGCAGGTGCTCCGCCAGCAGCTTGTGGAAGGCGTTGTCTTCCGGCTTGACGGCGTAGCCGCCCCCGTCGAACGGGAGCCACGGCTCCACCCACTCCACCAGACGACGCTCCGCCTCTGGATCCTCGGCGAGGATCGCCAGCAGAAGGCCCTCACGATGGACCTCACACCAACTCAAGGACTCGTTGTCCGGGGCCTTGCACATCATGCGGGCCGCCTTCTCGTCAGTCCGCAGGTAGTCTCCGTAGAAGTAGTCAACCGCGACCCGCACCCCTTGCTTGATGTAGTACTGCAGGTCGAAGCCCGTCGCCCCTACTTCCAAGTGCGTCAGCACGCACAAATCCAGCGACGCCGTTACATCGAAGTACCGGGCCGCGACCGGGTCGCACGGGGTTGGATAGCCCTCCAGGCCATTGAACCGCCGGAGGGCGCTCGCCACGTTTCGCGAAGCCCTCTCCTCGGTGAACTCAAGCCCTAGCGTCTTGAATCTCTTCGCCATTAGAAGCCCGTCCAGTGCTCGAAATCGTTCGTGTCGCCCGGTTCGTACATCTGCAAGCACTTCAAGGCGAGCCGGCGGCGCCAGCCATCGGAGGGATTGAAGCGGGTACCCGGCGCGACGACTCCGACGGCTTACGCCGCCGGCTCGCCTGACGAGTGCTTCGCACTCTTGGCTACAGCCCCGCGTTCAGCTCCTGCAAATCCGCCGGCACAAATCGGCCGTCTTTGCGAACCAGCTCGCCGTCGAACCACACCTCACCACCGCCGGTATCCTCGCGCTGGATTAGCACCAGGTCCCAATGGATGCGGCTGCGGTTGCCGTTGTCGGCCTCTTCGTAGGCGTTGCCCGGCGTGAGGTGGAACGAGCCGCCGATCTTCTCGTCGAACAGCGTGTCGAGCATCGGCCGGCGGACGCGGTTGTTGGTCCCCAGCGACCACTCGCCGCAGTAGCGGGCCCCCTCGTCGGAGTCGAGCAGTTGGTTGAGCCGCGGTGTGTCGCTGGAGGTCGCCTCGACGATCTGCCCGTTCTTGAAGGTGAAGGCGATGTCGCTGAAGACCGTCCCCTGGTAACGGCTGCCCGTGTTGAAGCGGATCGTGCCGTTGATGCTGTCGCGCACCGGGGCGGTGAAGACCTCGCCGTCGGGGATGTTGCGCTCGCCGCTGCACGGGATCACGGGGATCCCTTTGATCGAGAACTCAAGCTCGGTCCCCGGCGCCGTGATCCGCACGCGGTCGGCGGCCTCCATGCGTTTCACCAGCGGCTCTTGGGCCACGCGCATCGCCGCGTAGTCGGCCGTGCAGACGTCGAAGAAGAAGTCCTCGAAGTCGCGCGTCGGCATGTCGGCCGCCTGCGCGAACGAGTCGGTCGGGTAGCGCAGCACGACCCACTTGGTCTTCGGCACTCGGTAGTCGTTGACGTGCCGCAACCAGTGCTGCTGGTAGAGGTCCATCCGCTCGGGGGGGACGCCGACCAGTTGGCTGGCGTTGGCCGATCCGCGGACGCCAATGTAGGCGTGGACCTGCTCCATGCGGGCGCGCTCGACCGCGCCGGCGAGTTTCATCCCCGCTTCGGTCGCGTTGCAGTACAGGGCCCGCTGCACGGCGAGGCTCTTGAGGTCCACCAGCGGCGTGGCGCCCCGCCGCGCGGCCCCTTCGACGAGCGCCACGACGAGGTCGGGCTCCGGCAGGTCGAAGCCCTCGATCAGGACGTTCTCCCCCGGCTCGAGCTGGCAACTGTGGTCGAGCAGCACGTCGGCGAGGCGGTCGATGCGGGGGTCGTGCATAGAGAGAGGCGAGAAGTAAGAGGCGAGAGGCGAGGGGACGGAAACGACGCGACCGGTGCGAGTCGCCGCGTGTCGCGGCGGTTGCTACCGCATTTATCCCCCTCACCGCGGCGGCTGAGAAGGGCGAGGTGGGTGCGTCCCGTTCGGGGCTGCGGCGCTTACAATCGCTTCGATGCCCCCCGCCACGACGACCTCAGCCGACTCGCCCGCCGCGCTCGATCCTCTGCCGGTGCCCGTGGCGACGCTCCACGAGCTACCCCGGGGCCCCGTCCACCGAGCGCTGTGGGGACG
>JBOFFC010000108.1:0-1680 GCA_051648405.1 Lacipirellulaceae bacterium | reverse complement strand
CGGACCCACGGCCGCTGGGCGTTCCAAGAACTGACTAGCATCCACTCGATGGGCCAAGAGTTCCGCGACAAGCTCGACAAGGACTTCCGCAACATGATCGCCGGTGCGGGGAGGGAAGGGTGACCGTCCGTCGAAAGCTCCGGGTCTTCGTCAGCAGCGTGCAGTCCGAGTTCGCCTCGGTGCGACGCGAGGTCAAGGCGTTCCTGCTGGGCGATGCATTGCTGCGCCGGTTCGTCGATAACGTCTTCCTGTTCGAGGACGGTCCCGCCAAGGACGATCGTCCAGGAACGGTCTACCTGGGCGAAGTGAATCGCTGCGACGTCTACCTTGGGATCTTTGGCAAAGACTACGGGACCGCGGACGCCGAAGGGCTCTCGCCGACGGAGCGAGAGTTCGACGAGGCGACCCGGCTCGGAAAGACCCGCTTCGTCTACGTTTGGGGAAGCAACGACGCGAAGCGAAGCCCCGAGATGCAGGCACTCATCAAGCGGGCCAACACCGACGTGGTCCGACGCCGAGTCGAGGATTTCGTCTCGTTGCGATCGGCGGTCTACGCCAGCTTCGTCGATCTCCTCGACGAGACCGGTCGGCTGACGACTCTCCCCTTCGACGAGTCCCCCTGCGAGCAAGCCAACCTGCGAAGCCTCGACCGAAAGCGGCTCGACTGGTTCCTCGGCGAGGCGCACCGCGAGCGTCAGTTCCCCTACGAACCCGGCGCCGACACGCGGACGGTGCTGACGCATTTGGACCTGATCGAGGGCAAGTCGCCGAAGAACGCCGCGGTCGTGCTGTTCGGGGCCGACCCGCAGCGGTTCTTTACCACGGCGCACGTAAAGTGCATGCAGTGCGCGGGGTCGCAGTACCAACGACCGTTTCTGGCCCAGCAGACTTACGGAGGGAATGCCTTCCAGCAGATCGACGACGCCCGGGCGTTCGTCCTGTCGCGGCTCAACGTCTCGATCGGTGTGCGGGCCACCAGCGCCCAGGCCCCCACGCGCGGCGAACTCCCCGACGAGGCGGTCACTGAAGCGATCATCAACGCGGTCGCTCACCGTGACTACTCCAGCAAGGGCTCGGTCGAAGTCCGACTGCTCAGCGACCGCCTCGAGGTCTGGAATCCCGGTGCGCTGCCTGCCGGGTTGACCCCCGCGATGCTCGCCCAGGACCACGCGTCGTTACCCTACAACCCGCTGCTCGCCGGGTCACTCTACCTGGCCCGCTACATCGAACGCGCCGGCTCCGGGGCCCAGCGGATCGTCCAAACCTGCAAGGAGGTGGGGCTGCCGGCGCCCACGTTCGAGCAACGCGGCGGGTCGTTTGTCGTGACGTTGTGGCGTGATCGCCTCACTACGGAAGCCGTTGACCGACTCGGTCTCAACGACCGTCAGCGAACGGCGCTAGGAATGCTCCGCGATCCAACCGGTGTGAGTCGCGGAGAATACGCTGCCGCAGTCGGGTGTTCTGCCAGGACTGCGGCTCGAGACCTTGCCGAATTGGTTCAGTTGGGTGTCTTGGAGTTGCGGGGCCGCGGGCCGGCAGCCCGCTACTTCCTAGCGGGCAAGTCGCTTTCATGATTGTTCCACCAGCATCACGCAAGCGGCCGGCCGATCGCAGGTGCTCCTCGGCAACAGCCCGAGTCGTGCCACCGATCGTGCCAAAATCGTGCCAATCGTGCCACGA
>JBOFFC010000107.1:0-3351 GCA_051648405.1 Lacipirellulaceae bacterium | reverse complement strand
CGCGATTGTAGAACGTCTCGATGTACTTGAACACGCTCAAGCGGGCCGCCTCGAGGTGCTCGTAGCGCTCGTGGTTGGCCCACTCGTGCTTGAGCGACCAGAAGAACCGCTCGGCGACCGCGTTGTCGTAGCACTCGCCCGTCCGGCTCATCGAGCAGGTGATCCTCAGCCCTCGCAGCGTCGTCTGGTACGCGTCGGAGGTGTACTGGCCGCCGCGGGGATCGCCAAGCGTGACGACCGGGGCCGGGCGCTCGACGTTCACGCCCTGCGCCATAGCTTCGGCTCGCTGCTGTCGGCCGGCGGCGTGGCGCCCCGCACGGCGCAAGCGGCGATGCGTCACTCGTCGATCGACCTAACGATGAACGTCTACACCGACCCGAGGGTGCTCGACGTAGCGGGCGCCCTGGAGGCCCTGCCGTCGCTCCCCTTGGGCGCGGGCCCCAACGGGCCCCAACGGACCAAGGCGACCGGCACCCACGGCAGGGCGGCGGCGTGGGCCCCCCAAAGTTCACTTGCACCAACCCTTGCACCAAATCCTGGCAAAGGGAGCAAACTGGGGGCATCTGCTGGCAACCGCGACCGCGACGCCTCGAACCCGGCCCACGAAAAAACCCCGAGGAAACAAGCGTTTCCACGGGGCTTTCGCGACTACGCCCGGAGGACTCGAACCCCCAACCCCTGGTTCCGAAGGCGGGCCGCCATACGCAAACTGCGGTCGTCGATCGGTTGGGGTCGCTGTTGCCGATCCTCTTCTCGCGTCACGACTTACAAGCGGAGCAGCGTCGCGCTTCGAGCGACACGCACTTCGCGAATCGTACACCGAATCGCGCCTTTATCAATGGATTCTGTACCCATTCTGTACCATGCGCGCGAGCACTGGTCTTTCGGTACAGAATCGACGAGCGCGATCGCGTTCGACACGACGATCGCCGAAGGAACGCGGCGTCGTGCAGGGACAGAACGAAAAAGGCCCCGGGGCCAGCGCTCGCAGCTGCGAGCACGCGTTGCGGTCGATTTCGAAACGCGCCGCAAGAACAAAAGCGTGTAACTTCAATGGCTTCGGAGCCGAACTTGAGACAGAGGGTCAGCCCCGAGGGCTGGGAAGCCGCTGCTGGGTGGGGGGCAACGGCGCTGAGCACATGGAAGGCTTTGGCGAGGGGGCCCTCCCCGATTCTCATTGACGCGGGCTCGCTCGTAACCTGCTAGCCGGTGCTCACCGAAGCGGCGTGCCTGCTGCGGTGCCACGTGGTTGAGCCGCACTCGATCGTTCTTGACTTCGGGGCGGTTTCGATGTAGCCTATAAGCTACAGGCAGTGTGGGATGATCAAGAAGTACGAAGTCGAGGAGTACGTCGCCGAGGACGGATCGGCCCCGTTCGGGGAGTGGATCACGGCCCTGAAAGACGCGAAGGCTCGTTTCAAGCTCGCCGCCCGGATCGATCGGGCCGCGTTCGGGAACTTCGGCGACTGGAAGGCGATTGCGGGCGCCTCCGGTCTGTTCGAGATGCGGGAGCACTACGGCCCCGGCTACCGCATCTACTACGCGATCGACCAAGGCAAGGTGATCGTGCTGCTGGCCGGGTCCACCAAAAGCGACCAACAAAAGGTGATCGCGACCGCGAAAGCGAGACTGGCCGATCATCGACAGAGGAGTAAGGAAGATGACGAGAAAACCAACTAAGAGCTTCGACGAGACCCGCCGTCACCTGCTGCAAGACGCGGAGGTTGCCGCGGGCTACCTGCAAGAATGCCTCGCCGATGGGAGCGAAGAGCTGTTCATGGAGGCGTTGCGAAACGTCGCCGAAGCGAGGCTCGGGGGGGTCGCGGCCTTGGCCGAGCAGACCGACCTCTCCCGCGAGACTCTCTACCGGACGCTGTCCAAGCGGGGCAATCCGCGTCTCAGCACGCTCAGCAAAGTGCTCGGCGCCGTGGGCCTGCAAATGGCGATCGAGCCGACGCCCGAACGCGCACGGTGAGTTGAGCGCGGCGAAGAGATCAAGCTCTCGACTCTGGAAGCCGAGCTTGACGTGTACGGCATTTTGCCGTACAATTGCAGAGAGGAGGCACAACATGCTTGATGAACCCAAATCCGCCCGGCTCGAAGCCCGGCTACCGGCGTCGGTCTACGCGATCTTGAAGGAGGCGGCGGACCTGCAAGGCCGCAGCCTGAGCGACTTCGTCGTCGCCTCGGCGCGTCAGGCGGCCGAGGACGCGATCGCCCGCAGCCAAGAAATCCGGCTCACGCTCGCCGAGCAGAAGCGGTTCGCCGAGGCGATCCTGAATCCGCCCCCCGTGAACTCCACTCTCCGCAAGGCATTCAAGAGCCGCGAGCGGCTGCTCGAACCGCAATGAGCCTGGACGGCGCCTTCCGACTGGAGTTGCTCGCAAAGCACGACCGCTCGGCCTTCGACTGCGGCGTAGCGGCGCTCGACGAGTACATCCGCACGCAGGCGAGCCAGGACTCGAAACGGCGCTACGCGACGTGCTTCGTCGCCGTTCACACTGCGAGCGGCCGTGTCGCCGGCTACTACACGCTCGCGATGGGGAGCGTGTTGCTCGGCGACCTAGCCGAAGAGACGGCCCGCAAGCTGCCCCGCTACCCGCAAGTGCCGGTTGCTCGTCTCGGCAGGCTCGCGGTCGATCGGGCGTTCCAGGGCCAGTCCCTCGGGGCGAGCCTGCTCGCCGACGCGATCGTGCGGACCGTCCGTTCCGAAGTCGCCGCCTATGCCCTGGTCGTTGACGCCAAGGACGCGAAGGCCGCCCGTTACTACGAGCGGTTCGGCTTCCAACAGCTCGCGGCGAACCCGCGGACGCTGTTCTTGCCGCTGAGTGAGGCGGTCAAGCGACTGGTCGGCTCGTAGGTCGCCACCTCGGGGTGAGCCCGAACACGGTCCAGAGGGCCGTTCGCTTGCTCACGCTCCCCGAGGATATCCTCGCTGAAGTCGCCGCTGGAGAGCTTCCCAAGAGCCTGATACGGTCGATCCAAGCCGTGAAGGGGGACAACCCCGAGGCCGAGATGCGGCGGCTGATCGGCGAGTACAAGGCGAGCGGCGCCCATACGGCCGTCGTCGCAAAGGCTCAGGCCAAGCGGCAGAAAGAACCGCCGGTCCGGGGGGTCAAGAAGACCACTACGATCGGCGACGGCAGGGGAAAGAAGGCCGCGTAACCCAAGGGTGCATAGGTTTTTTCGATGCCCCTCCGGCGATTATCTATGGTGTCCGTTCCGCGAACCGCACTCCTTCGCATGGCTGGGGCGACATTGGCAGCCACGGTCCTGTTGATCCGTCTACGGCGCTGAGCGGGGCCGAGAAGTGGCTACGGCAGGGCTACCGAGAGATCGCCCCCGGGGTCT
>JBOFFC010000106.1:0-8621 GCA_051648405.1 Lacipirellulaceae bacterium | reverse complement strand
TCTCGCACAGGCCCCCTTCGCTGAGGGTCATCTGCAGGTGTGAGCTGAACACGTCGCGGACCTGCGACAGGGTCACGCCGGCGCCGTAGTGGAGCCACGCGCTGTAGCAGAGCGTGCGGACCCCCAGCTGGCACTTGGGTAGCGCGTCGGGGATGCGCGGCTCGACGCGTTTCTGGCACTTGCCGCACCAGTCGCGGTGGATCGTGTGCTCGGTGGCGAAGGGCTTCAGGTCGTCGGGCAGGTCCTCGGTGTAACGCGTGCGCGTGTCGCCCGTCCGCTTGAGCTTGCCCCCGCAGTCGGGGCAGCAGGGCGCCCGGTGGGTCTTCCGCTGGTCGATCCGCGTCGGCTTGCTGCGACGCTTGCCTCCATGGCCCGGCTTGGCCCCGCGGGGACCGGCGGGCTCCTTCTCGGGCGAGGGCTTCTCATAAGGCGGCGTCGCCGAAGGAGGGGCGTGCGGCTACACGGCCGCCGCGGCCAGCGCCAGCAGCACAAACTTCACCGATTCGCGGCCACAATCGAACAGCCGCTCGGCGTCTCGCTCCGTAAACCGACCCCGGCGGATCGCCTCCACCGCCGCTCGCAGTTCGTTCGGGTTCTCCTTCCCTTCGGCCATGCACAAGGCATAACCAATCACGACCTAACGCGCCAGACCTGTTCAGATGGGTGAGGGGTTACGGCCGAAAGTGCTGTAATCATCGCAAAGCCCTCCCGGAGACGCACCCACGCTACTCAGCTTACCCAACGTCCGGAAACGCGTCACGAGTGACAGCTTGAAAGGGATGCTTACGTGATCTTCACTACCATCTTGCCAAGATTGTCGCCGTGAAACAGACCTATGAACGCGGCTACCGCCTGGTCTATCCCCTCCACCACTGTTTCTTTGTGTATCAGCCTGCCGGCTTTGAAGTAGCCACTGACCTCCTCCCGAAACTCCGCTTGACGATCAAGCCAGTCAGAGACAATCAGGCCTTTCATAGTCAAACGTTTCGTTGTCATATTAAACAGGTTGGTAGGGCCCGGAGCCGGACGCTCCGAGTTGTAACTCGAAATGCCCCCGCAGGCGATTATGCGGCCACGCAACCGCATAACGGCGAGCGCCGCTTCAAGGGATTCGCCACCTACATTGTCAAAATAGACGTCGATCCCGTCCGGCGCGTAGCGCTTCAGTTGCTCTAGAACCGGCCCGTCCTTATAGTTGAAGGCGGCGTCGAAGCCGCACTCTTCCTGCAAGAACGCCACTTTTTCTGCTGAGCCGGCGGATCCGATTACTCGACAACCGCGTATCTTCGCCAGCTGTCCGGCGACACTACCCACTGCACCGGCGGCTCCGGAAACATAGAAAGTTTCCCCCGCCTTCAACTCTCCTACATGTAGTCCGGCCCAGGCGGTCATCCCGGGCATGCCTAGCGCGCCAAGGTACACCGAAAGTGGCTGACAACCCCTTCCGACTGGCTGCAATACTTCCGGGGGAGCAACGAAGCGCTCCCGCCAGCCAAAGTTAGACACGACGATCTCTCCCGGTTGCAACTCGGTTGCTCGCGACTCGACGACTTCGCCGACGGCGCCGCCCTCAAGCGGCTTTCCGATTTCAAACGGGGGGACATACGACTGCGTGTCAGTCATGCGACCACGCATGTAGGGATCCACCGACACAAAGAGATTGCGAACCAGCACCTCTCGATCGTTCGGCGGCGCCAGCGTGCTTTGCACCGTGGTGAAGTTTGCCGCGACGGGAATCCCCTTGGGACGAGACACCAAATGGATCGCGCGACTTGTTGTTGTAGTCATGTCGGTCTCCTCCGTTGTGTTCACCCGTTCGTACTGTGAGAACGCGTTCTTGGTTAGGTCGCCCGCCGCCGCACCGCATACCCGTACGACAGCGGCCACGTCGGCTCGGTGTCCATCTCGGCCTGAGCGCGGATCGCCCAGTACGGTTCGCGGAGCAACTGCCGCCCGACGAAAATCAGGTCGGCGTCACCCCGGCAGACGATGTCGTTGGCCTCGCCTGGCTCGGTGATGAGGCCGACCGCCCCCGTGGCGATCTCGGCTTCCCGGCGGATGTCGGCGGCGAACGGCACCTGATACGCCTTCGCGACGGGGATCGACGCGACCGGGACCGTGCCACCGCTTGATACGTCGATCAGGTCAACACCCGAGTCCTTGAGCCGTTTGCCCAACTCGACCGACTGCGGACCGTCCCAACCGCCATCGACCCAGTCGGTCGCGGAGATACGGACGAACAGCGGCATCGACTCGGGGATCGTCGCCCGCACCCGCCTAGTTACCTCCAAAAGCAGCCTCATGCGGTTGTCGAGCGACCCGCCGTAGGCGTCCGTCCGTCGGTTACTGATCGGCGACAAGAACGAGTGGAACAGGTAGCCGTGGGCCGAGTGGAGTTCGACCAGGTCGAACCCGGCGTTCAATGCCCTCAGCGTGGCGTCTACGAAAGCCCTGGCCACCCGTTCCAGCCCTTCCGCATCCAACTCGATTGGAAGCGGGCTATTGGCGTTAAATGGAACGGGACTGGGGCCGACCACGGGCCAACCGCCCTCGTTCGGGCCGAGCATGCCGCCACCCTTCCAGGGAAGGTCACAGCTCGCCTTGCGACCCGCGTGCGCGAGTTGGATGCCGATCTTCTTCCCTTGCCCGTGGACGAACTTGACGATGCGGGCCAAAGGCTCGATGTGATCGTCGCTCCACAATCCCAGGCAACCGGGGGTGATGCGACCCTCGGGCAGCACGCCGGTCGCCTCGACCATGATCAGGCCGACGCCGCCGCAGGCCCTGCTGCCGAGGTGAACAAGGTGCCAGTCGGTCGCGAACCCGTCCGTAGCGGCGTACTGGCACATGGGTGACATCGCCACCCGGTTGGAAAGAGTGAGCCCTCGGATGGTCATTGGGACCATCAAGTCGATCTCGGGGTGCTTGCGGTCGTGTTGATCCGCGGTCGAACAGCGTCCGGTCTGATTTTCACGTCGCGTGACAGCGCTCATGGTCGCTCCGACTCAGGTGAGGTTTGGTACAACTTCGGTGAACAGCGGTTGCTTGACTTGGTCGCCCTCCCGATTGCTCCAATCGGGGGCCAATTTGGCCACAGGGGACACGAACGAGAACCGCGCCGCATCGATCACGCTCAGGCAACCATCTCCACCCTGCTCGCCACCCTTGCCCAGCAACGACTCGACCCTCTCCTCTGGCTCGCTCAAGCTCGACAATCCACCCTACTGCTACCCCTCAACGGGTGAACGGGCGGTAAACAAGTACAATTAGGTCTCGTCGTATCAATCAATCTCCCCGTAAGTCGCCTGGATCCAACGTGCAAATGCGCCCGTTCGGATCGCGCGACGTCCTCGAAAACTAAGCAGAAAACGAAAAAAGCCGGTGCGTCCACGCCTCGAAAAGGCGTAAGACGCACCGGCTTATCTAAAACCAGCCGCCCGAACCGATTCGGCCTGCTGCTTCTTTAATCTACCAGCTAGTCTGGCTAAATCGTATGCATCACCACCCGAAGAAGCAAGCAGAAACGCTGAGCCTATTTCGACGATTGCGTCGGCCCACTCGGGGCGGCGGTTCAACATCTACGTCGTCGAGGGGCGGCTCGAGGCGCAGGGGATCAACACCGGCCCGGCCGACGGCGCCCCCGCCACGCGCCCCTACCCCAACGCGATCCACGACCACTGGCGGAACGTCCCCGGGGCCCCGGCGGCGACGGCCAGCCTCCCCGGGTTTGACGTGCCGGCGCGGTCCGACGTCTCGCTGCGGGGCCAGCGGCTCGACCTCGAGCTGCTCGCCGTCCGCAAGTGGGTGAACCCACCGTCGTCCCCCGCACCGGGGACCGTGCCGGTCTTCTCCGCTCTCGACGTGGGGGAGCAGGTGATCGTCAACGGGCCGCAGGGGGTGGTCACGTCCGATGCGCCCGGGACGCTCGCCCTGCTGGCGAGCGTCTCGCCAGCGGGGGCGCCGGACCTCGACCTGCTGTACCAGGTGAACCGCACGCCGGCGAACGAGCTGCACGTCCTGCGGATGATCCTCCGAGCGACCCCGACGGCCGTTGACCTGCCAACCCTCATCCCGAGCCGGCCGATCTACGTGATCCTGGCCCCCGCGTTGGGCTCGGGGGTGAGCATGCAGGGGGCGGCGCTGTACCTCGAGCGGTACCTGGCGACGATCCCCGAGCCGGCCTCGGCGGGGACGGTGGCCGCGGCCCTGGCCCTTACGGTGGGCCGGCCAACCCGCCGCCGGGCTCGTTAGGCGCTCCGTTGGTCGGGGCGTTCGCGTCACCGAGCAGATCTGCGCTGCGTGTCCGGCGGTGCGTGCCAAGTCCGGGGTTGACGGCGGACAACAATCGGGGAGAATCGGGTCCGTGCGACTGAGACTTAGTCTCAGTATCATTAACACCAGCCACGGGAGCACCCCGATGCCCCTTCAAGTCGAGTCACCGTCGTTCCTGTTCCCCGTCGTTACCGAGGGGCGCCCCTTCGTCCCCGCCACTGGTCTGACTGCCGACGGCCCACCGGTCGCCGAGCCCGCCCCCGGCTGCGAGGGGGGGGGTGCCTGCTGCGGGCGTTGTCAGCGGCCGAAGGCCGGCGACGATCCGGCCGAGGACTTGGGGGGCACCGACCACAGCGGGGACCGTCCCCCTCGTCCCCAACATGGTTTCACGCTCGTCGAGCTGCTGGTCGTGATCGCGATCATCGGCGTGCTCGTCGCCCTGCTGCTCCCGGCGGTCCAGGCGGCCCGCGAGGCGGCCCGTCGCAGCGCCTGCACCAACAACCTGCGGCAGCTCGCCCTGGGGACGCTCAACTACGAGTCGGCCCGCAACGCGTTGCCGCCGGCGATCGTCTACCGCCCGCGCTCGAACAACTTCCTCAGCAAGTGGTCGGCCCAAGCGCGGCTGCTGCCGTACCTCGAGGAGGCGCAGGTCGAGGGGGAGATCAACTACGCGCTCGACTACCCCGCGAGCGTGATCGGCGGGAAGCCGGTGTCGTCGCTGCGGATCGGCGTGCTCCTCTGCCCGACCGAGCCGCGCGACGAGGTGCGGCTCGAGGCCGACGTCCCCGCGCACTACCCGCTCAACTACGGGGTCAACCGCGGCGTGTGGCTGGCGATGGACCCCACCGAAGTAGACCGGACCGAGGGGCCTTTCCAGCCGAACCGTGGGACCAGGCTGGCCGAGGTGTCCGACGGCACAAGCCAGACGCTGATGCTTGCCGAGGTCCGCGGCTGGACCCCCTACGCGCGGGACGGGGCGCACAGCAACGCCACCCCGCCGCAACTGAAGGGGGACGTCTGTGCGCTCCCTCCGGGTTCGTTCAAGGCCGACAGCGGCCACACCGAGTGGGTCGATGGGCGCGTCCACCAGACCGGCTTCACGACGCTCTTCCCGCCGATGACCGACGTCGATTGCAAGGCGCCGCACCAGGACTGGGTCAGCGAGCGCGAGGGGGTGAGCCCGACCGGCAAGACGTACGCCGCGGTGACGTCGCGCTCGAACCACGCCGGGGACGTCGTGAACACGGCGATGATCGACGGCTCGGTCCACGTCGTGACGAGCGACATCGACGCCGCGCTGTGGCGCGGCTACGGCACCCGCGCCGGGGGCGAGGCGGGGTCGGCGGACTGACGGCGGACGAAAGAGAAACCGCAGATGGACACAGATGAACGCGGATGACGGGTGGAAGGACGATCGGCTCTCCGGTCATCATCTGCGTCAATCGGCGCGCATCGGCGGTTCCCTTCGCGTCGCTTCGCGGTTCCCCTACGGCGAGTCGCTTCGTGCGGAAGCGGGTCGGTAGCCCCCCTCTCCACGAAGAGGATCTGTCTATAATCCCCGCCGAACGCGGACCGGGTTGGCGGTCGCGCGGTCTCGTCTCACCGTCACAGGGGGTCTCGTCATGAAGGGTTGGAAAAAGGTCTTGTTGGGGGTGTTCACGGTGCTCGCGGCGTCTGCCGCGTGGGTCCTGGGGGTCGCCGTGACGAGGCCCGACGTGTTCCGCGTTGCGCGGTCGGGGGTCGTCGCCGCGCCGCCCGAGCGGGTCTACGGGGTCATCAGCGACCTGTCGCAATGGGACGCCTGGTCGCCGTGGTCCCAGCGCGACCCGGCGGTGAAAGTCGAGATGAGCGCGAACACCGTCGGCAAGGGCGCCAGCTACACGTGGGACGGTAACTCGGAGGTCGGCGCGGGGCGGATGGAAGTCACCGACGCCGTCGCCGGCGAGCGCGTGACGATGGACCTCGAGTTCACACGCCCGATGGTGTGCAAGAACGTGGTGACCTTCCAGCTCGCGCCCGAAGGGGACGGCTCGACGCGCGTGACCTGGGAAATGGAAGGCCCTTACCAGTTCATGGGGAAGGTGATGAGCGTCTTCATCGACATGGACAAGATGTGCGGCGACGACTTCGAGCAGGGGCTCGCGAACCTCGACACGCTGATGAAGTCCGAACCGGCGGCCACGCCCCCCGCCGAGGAATCGATGGAAGAATCGACCACTCCCGCTGCGGAAGCTGCGGCCGCGGGGTGAGAGAGCGCAGGCGAGGGGGTCAGAGCTTCGCGATGAACTCGTCCGTCGTGAGCCCCATGTCGGCGACGATTCCCCGCAGGGTTCCCGGCTTGAGGTCGCGAGCGCCGTGCATCGGGATCACGACGCGTCGGCCGTCGGATTCGCGACGGTACACGGCGTGGCTGCCGCGCTGGCGGTCGAGCACGAAGCCAATCGCCTCGGCGACGGCGACGACTTGCCGGGCCCGACAGGGGGGCAACTTGGCCATCGCGACTTGCTACGCTCCCACCGCGACGTCGATCGGGCGGATCACGAGGTCCTCGGTCGGCGGCGTCTCGCCGTGGGCGATCATGCTTTCGAGGTAGAGCTCGATCGCTTCGCGGATGCTCGCGGTCGCTTCGTCGAGAGTGTCCCCTTCGGAGTGGCAACCGGGGAGCGCCGGGCACGAAGCGTGGTAGCCCCCGCTTGGCTCGGCCTCGAACACGACGGTGTAGCGGTGGTTCATGGCGGGCCTGGGGGAGTAGTCGATTCTGGCCAGTCTACACAGGGGCGACAAAGCTCGATCACCTCATCGGCGCAAAGCAGGAACAGCAGCCGCCGATGAACGCAGGTCAACGCGGATGGCGATCGAAAAGACGGCACGCTCTGCTTCCCTCATCGGCGTTCATCCGCGTTTATCTGCGGTTCCCTATCGTCCGTCGCTTCGCGTCCGTTCCAGCTTCCCAAACCGTCACCGCACGGGCATCGCCTTGTCGGCGATGTCCTTGCGGCACCAGGCGCCTTGCCAGCGGACCTGCTTGACGGCCGTGTAGGCGGCGAGCTTCGCGGCGGCGACCGTGTCGCCGATCGCGGTGACCCCCAGCACGCGCCCGCCGATGTTCACGACGTCGCCGTCGATGATCGAGGTGCCGGCGTGGAACACCTTGACCCCCGCGACGTTAGCCGCCTCGTCGAGGCCGCGCAGGACGTAGCCCTTCTCGTAAGGGCCCGGGTAGCCCTCGCTCGCCATCACCACGCAGAGGGCGGGACGCGGGTCCCACTCTAGCGGGGGGGCTTCGTCGAGCCGCTCGTCGGCGACCGCTTCGAGCACGTCGAGGATGTCGCTCCTCAAACGCATCAGCAGCGGCTGGCACTCGGGATCGCCGAAGCGGGCGTTGAACTCGAGGACCTTGGGGCCCTGCTTGGTGAGCATCAGGCCTGCGTAGAGGATGCCGCGGAACGGACGCCGCTTGCGCTTCAGGTGGTGGACCGTCGGGACGAGTACGGTCTCTTCGATGCGCGCGAGCAGCTCGTCATCGACCGCCGGGGCGGGGCAGTAGGCGCCCATGCCCCCCGTGTTGGGGCCGCGGTCGCCGTCGTACGCCGCCTTGTGGTCTTGGCACGCGGGGAGGGTGATGATGGTCCGCCCGTCGGTGATCGCGAGGACCGAAGCCTCCTCGCCCACGAGCCGCTCTTCGATCACAAGCCGGTTGCCGGCGTCGCCGAACTCCTTGTGCTCGGCGATCCGCGCGACCGCTTCGAGCGCCTCGTCGCGGTTCGCGCAGACGAAGACCCCCTTGCCGGCGGCGAGCCCGTCGGCCTTGACGACCACGGGGGTGTCCTCGCGATCGTTCAGGTAGGTGCAGGCGGTCTCGGCGTTGCGGAACGAGTGGAAGTCGGCGCTGGGGACGTCGGCGTGGCGCAGCAGCTCTTTGCAGAAGACCTTGCTCCCCTCGAGCTCGGCCGCCGCCTTGCTCGGGCCGAACGCGCGGAGGCCGGCCGCTTCGAGGGCATCGACCAGGCCCATCGTCAGCGGCTGTTCGGGGCCGACGACGGTCAGCCCGACGCCGTTGTCCTTCGCGAAAGAGACGATCCGGGCGACGTCGGTCGGGGCGATGTCGAGGTTGCGGACCTCGGCCCTCAGCTCGGGTCCCCGCTCGCGGGCGGTCCCCGCGTTGCCGGGGGCGACGAACACGGCGTCGGCACGGGGGCTCTGGGCGATCTTCCACGCCAGCGCGTGCTCGCGACCGCCGGAACCCACGACTAGCACCTTCATCCACCGCTCCAACGCGCGAGACACGTGACGCCAAACTACAGCCACGGATTCTACCGGGAACGTCGCGGGGCCGCTAAGCCGCGAGC
>JBOFFC010000105.1:0-19595 GCA_051648405.1 Lacipirellulaceae bacterium | reverse complement strand
CGAACCAGTGGCGGCCTTGCTGCTGCATCCAGGCGTTCGCCTCGTCGGGGCCCCAGGCGCCCGAGTCGTACTCCACGAGTTGGGGCAGGTCGGTCGCGGCCCAGGCGGCGAGGATCGGGTCGCAGATCGCCCACGCGGCTTCGACTTCGTCGGCGCGGGCAAACAGGCTCGCGTCCCCTTCGAGCGCGTCGAGCAGCAGCCGCTCGTAGGCCTCGGGCATCGAGCCGCGGAACTCCTTGCGGAAGTTGAAGTCGAGGTCCGTCTGCCGCATCTTCATCCCCGCGTCGGGGACCTTGGTCTGGAAGTGGAGCTGGATCCCTTCGGCCGGCTGGACCTGGATGATGAGGCGGTTGGCCTCGGCGATCGAGCGCGGGCCGCTCTCGAACACCATGTGCGGGGGCTCGCGGAACTGGATCACGATCTGCGTCGTTCGGCAGCTCATCGCCTTGCCGCTCCGCAAGTAGAACGGGACCCCCTGCCAGCGCCAGTTGTCGATCCCCAGCTTGAGCGCGGCGAACGTCGCGGTGCGGCTGTCGGGCGCCACGCCGGCCGTTTGGGCGTAGCCGCGGTAGCGCGCGCGGAACGTGTCGCGGGCCGTCTCTTCGGGGGAGAGCTTGCGGACCCCCTGCAGGACCTTCACCTTCTCGTCGCGGACCGCGTCGGCCGCGTAGCGCACCGGCGGCTCCATGGCGGTGACCATCAACAGTTGCAGCAGGTGGTTTTGGATCATGTCGCGCACCACGCCCGACGTGTCGTAGTACCCGGCGCGGCTGCCGACCTCGACCTCCTCGGCGACGGTGATCTGCACGTGGTCGATGTAGTTGCGGTTCCAGACCGGCTCGAAGATCGCGTTGGCGAACCGCAGCACCATCAAGTTCTGGACGGTCTCTTTCCCCAGGTAGTGGTCGATGCGGTAGACCTGGTGCTCGGCGAACGAGCGGTGGATGTCCTCGTTCAACTTGCGGGCCGAGACGAGGTCCGTGCCGAACGGCTTTTCGACCACCACGCGACGCGGGCCGCGCGACTCGTCGGCCATGCCGTGAGCGGCGAGCTGCTCGATCGCCGGGCCGGAGAACCGCGGGGCCGTCGAGAGGTAGTAGACGCGCGACGACTCCTCGCCCGCGTCGAGCTTGTCGAGCGCCGCGCCGAGGGTCCCGAAGTCGGCCGGCTCGCCGATGTCCCCGGAGTGGTAGAAGACGCTCTGCGCGAAGTCGTCCCACACGGCTTGGTCGAACTTCTCGCCGACGAACCCCTTCGTCGATTCGGCGAGCATCCCCCGCCACTCGTCGTGCGAGTAGGGCGTGCGGCTGAAGCCCACCACGCGGGCCCCCTTGGGGAGCCGCCCCTTGCGGCGCAAGTTGTAGAGCGCGGGGATCAGCTTGCGGCTGGTGAGGTCGCCCGAGGCGCCAAAAATCACGAAGGTGTGCGTCATGCGGCTGCGGACTCTGGCGCCAGGCGTGGGGCGAGTTTTCGAGCCACCGGGGCTCAACCGGACGCGATTGGAACCGTAGGGCGGGCCGCTTGTCGATGCCGGCGCGGCGTCCTGGCGGTGCACCCCGTCACCCGTGCGAGCCGATCGGCGGGCCAAGCGGACACCTGGGGGCTTGGCCAGCGGGGCCTGCGGCGGGCGCCGCAGCACGGCGGAAGCCCTAGCCCCTGGTTCCCCGCGGGCCTAAAACAGGGACCCACGAGCGCTCGTCCTTCGCAACCCCGCCCCCCGACTCTGCGCCCCGGTCGCGCGACGCCGCACAATGCCCTGGGAAGCTTGGCTCACGTTGGCGGTGATCTTCGCGGTCCTCGTGGGCCTGGTGCGCGGCGACGCGGGGGCCGACGCGCTGTTGGCCGGGGCGGTCGTGTTCCTGGTCGCGGTGGGCGAGTTCTTCGGGACCGATCGATTGCTCTCGATCAAGGACGCCGCGGCGGGGCTCGGCAACACGGGCCTGGCGACCGTCGGGGTCCTGTTCATCGTCGTCGCGGGGCTGACGCACACCCGCGCGACGAGCCGGTTCGTGGGGCCAATGCTCGGCAACCCTAAGACCACCCGCGGCGCGCTGGCGCGGCTGATGGCGCCGGTGATCGGCATGAGCGCGTTCCTCAACAACACACCGGTCGTGGCGATGTTCCTGCCGGTCGTCGATGACTACAGCAAACGGACCAAGGTCGCGCCTTCGCTGCTCTACATGCCGATGGCGTTCGCCGCGACGTTCGGCGGCGTCTGCACGCTGATCGGCACGAGCACGAACCTGGTCGTGACCGGCATGTACGAGCAACAGTTCGGCAAGCCCTGCATGGGGCTGTTCGACCTGTCGTGGGTCGGCATCCCCGGGGCGCTGGTGGCCGCCTCCGTCACGCTGGTCCTAGCGCCGGTGCTGCTCAAGGACCGCCGCCCGGCGCTCGACGCCGACCAAGACCGGCGGACGTACTTCCTCGACATGGTGGTCCTCGCCAACGGGCCCTTGGTCGGCAAGACGGTTCAAGAGGCGGGGCTGCGGAGCCTCCCGCGCTTGTTCCTCGCCGAGATCGAACGCGACGGCCAGGTCGCGGCCCCCGTGTCGTCGGGCTACCGCCTGCAAGCGAGCGACCGTTTGAGCTTTGTCGGCGACGTCGAAGCGGTTGTCGAGCTCCAACGGATCATCGGCCTCGTCGCGCCGGAGTCCGACAGCAAGGCGGGCCCGCGCGGCAAATTGCTCGAAGCGGTGGTCTCGGGGAGTTGCCCGCTGGTGGGGACCACGGTCCGCGAAGGGAACTTTCGCACCGTCTACGACGCGGCGATCGTCGCGATCGCCCGTGGCGCCGACAGGATCCCCGGGCGGTTGGGGGACGTCGAGTTGCAGAACGGCGACACGCTGCTGCTCGAGGCGGGCGAAGACTTCTTGGCGCGGTTCCGCAACTCGCGCGACTTCTACCTCGTCAGCGGTGTCGAGAACGGCGACCTACCCAACAGCCGGCTGGCTCCGATCGCGCTAGGGATCCTCGCCGCGGTGATCGGCTCGGCGACGATCGGCTGGCTCGACCTGCTGACGGCCGCCTGCCTGGGGTCGATCGCGATGGTCGCTACCGGCTGCTGCACCTCGACGCAGGCCCGCCAGTCGATCGATTGGTCGCTGCTGGTGGCGATCGCCGCGTCGCTCGGCCTGGGGCTCGCGATCCGAAAGAGCGGCCTCGACGAGACGCTCTCCGACGGCGTGATCGGCTTCGCGGGGGCGTCGCCTTGGTGGGCGCTCGCGGGGGTCTACTTCGTGACGATGATCCTCACCGAGCTCGTCACAAACAACGCGGCCGCGGTGCTCGTCTATCCGCTCGCCGTATCGACCGCCGCGAAGCTCGGCGTCGATGTCACCCCCTTCTTGGTGGCGATCATGATCGGCGCGTCGGCCGGGTTCGCGACGCCGTTCGGCTACCAGACCAACCTGATGGTCTACGGCCCCGGCGGGTATCGCTTCACGGACTACGTGAAGCTGGGCGTGCCGCTCGACCTCGCCTTCTTCGCGGTTACCGTGGCGCTGGCGCCGCTGATGTTCCCGTTCCACCCCTGAAACGGGCTTGGGCGCCCCGACGTGGCAGATCGCGGAACACGCGTCTCAGCCGGTCACGTTTGCCGCGCCGCTCGTGCCCGCGATGTTGCGGAACGAATCGACCGGAGGGAGATAGTCGGCCGGGGCGTCGTCGTAGACGCCCGTTTCTGCAAGCAGGCGCGCCAGACCGACAACGGTCGCCACGCCGAGCTCGCGGAAGACCTTGCCGCGTGCCGACTCGATCGTCCGGACGCTCACCGCACAGACGCTGGCGATCTGCGTGTTCGGGCACTCGTCAAAGACCATCCGCAAGATCAGTTGCTCTCGCTTCGAAAGCCCGCCGATGATGCGTTCAACCCACTTGCGCCGCTGACCGACCTCAGCCCGTCGCGCCTTCCACCGCGCGGCTTCGACCATCGCGCGGGCGACGTCCGAGGCGGACGCCTCGGCGCCGAGCTCCATTGCCGGACGCGGGGGGTGGTCGTCGGCGCTAGCAACCGCAGCGATCACAAGGCCGCCCGAGGCGCCCTCCATCGCGTCGATCGCCGTCGCGTCGGCTGGGGTAAATCCCTCAGCGCTCGCGACACGCCAACCGAGGGATCCGGCGGCCTGCTCGACACGGGATCGCGAAGCGGCTGCGGCGACGCGCACGACGGCAGGGACGAGTGCGGAGGTAGCGAAACGGTCCATCGGCGGCCTGGTCACCCCAAACGGTTAAGGAACTGTTAAGAGATAAGAGAGAACTGTATCTAAAGAATCGACGCAATGCCATCATAGCGCACACCTAATCTTCGACGCAGGGGTACCCCGGAGTTTCTATACGCCAGCGAAGCGCTCGAGTTTCGGGTCACCGACAGGTCGTCTCTTAGGCGAATCGCAGGATGGGCCAGGCGGCCGACGCCAATGCCTGGGTAGTTTCACCTATTCGCGGTCGGCTGCAACCCGGCGGATGCGGCCCAACAGCCTAGCGGGGAGCCGCTCGCCGAGCAGGCCGCACTCCCAGACGACCCACACCGAGTAGCCCAGGGCCCGCAGCTCGCGGGTCACGCGCCGGTCACGCCGGCGGTTCCGAGCGACCTTGGCAAGCCAGTACTCGCGGTTGGTCCGCGGAACGCGGGCTCCGCGCCGGCAATCGTGGCCGTGCCACCAGCAACCGTGGACAAAGATCGCCAGGCCCCGGCAGCCCCCACCCCGCGGCAGCGGCGCCAGGATATCGGGCCGGCCGGGGAGCGTTGCGACGTCGCGTCGGATGCGGACGCCGTGAGCCCGTACAAGGCGGGCGACGAGGAGCTCGGGCTTCGTGTCGCGGCTTTTTACCGCGCGCATCATCTCGCTGCGGGTCCGACCTGCCACGACGCCCCCCCTTCGACCGACCCGTGGGGATCAGAACGGCAGGTCCACCTTTGCGGGAGTCAGCTCGAACTCCGTCTCCCACAGCTCGCACAACGTATCGACCGACTTGGGGGGGCCCGAAACAACGCGGTCTTTGAGGACCTGCGTCGGCAGCCCCGTGACGCCGGCCGACCGCATCGCGGCGAACAGGGCAACGTACTCCTGGATCCGCGAAGCAACTTCGTCACTGGCGAGCGCCAGGCTGAGCTCGTCGGGGTCGGCGAACCGTCGGGCCTCGCTGAGCGCTATGCCGAACTCGGGAAGCCTGTCCCCCTCGAGCAGCCAGCGATGGACTTTGCCGAACGACTGCGGGGCGACCTTGGCCGTCGCGACGCTCAGTTTCGCCATCTTACACGCGCCGCGTGTCTGTGGCCGGGCCTTCGGCACGTAGGGATTGCAGAGGATCTCGCTGGGTACGGGGAGGACAACGACCGCCACCTTCCCCTCGAATCGCCGCAGCGCGGTAGCAAGCTTCTCGTGGAACTCCCGGCAATGCGGGCAGGCGTAGTCCATGAACTCGAGCACGACGTGCGGCGCCTCGGGGGAACCGAGCAGCGGGTGCGTGTAGATGTCAAACTCGACGCGCCCCTGCAGGAAGCTCACCTTCCGTGTGGCGCCCGGCCTGCGGCGCGGCGACGGGATGTCGAGCGCTGCTCCCGTTGGGGGCTTGTCCTCCCTCGCGGCGTCGTCGCCGTCGGCGGGGAGAGCATCGCCGGGCGCGGCGCTCGGGACTCGGGGGGGTTCGGCGTTGGCAGGCGGCGTCGGCGTGCTCGAAAGAGCGACGCCCAGGTCGGCCGGCAGCTCGGACGCTTCGACGACTTTTGGAGCGGGCGCGGGCATCACTAGCTGCCCCCCTACGAGGGCCACAACCGCCAGCATGCCCGCGACGGTCGGCAGGCCCAGCGACGGTGGGCCGACGGGCGCAACGGTGGGTGTGGCGGCGCCGGAGAAGGTCATCGGCGGTGCGCCGGTCGAGCGCGGCGCGGCAGCCCGCAGCGCGATCGCGAGCAGCGCCACCCCCAGCGCACAGGCGTGTGCCAGAACGCAGTAGAGACAGAAACTGCCGAGCGAGACCCCCTGCACGGCGACGAACCACACCGCGGCGCCCGCCGCGGCGGGGGCGCAGAACTCGAGCAGTCGCCAGCCGAGGCCGCTCGCGGCGCTCGACTTGGCGCCGACCAGGAAGCCCCCAACGAGCGCCGCCGCGTAGCACCCCAGGCCGAGGGAGGCCACGGGAACCCCGAACCACTTGGCCCACACGCTCCCCAGCGCCGCGTCGCAGTCGAACGCGGCCCAGTCGCAACCGACCGCTCCGCCGCTCGAGGCCGACGCGTACCACAGGTACCCCGCTAGGCCACACGACGCGAGCGCCAGCAGCCGTAGCGGCCAGACGAGCAGCGGGTTGGGGGACGCATTGTCCATCGGCGGAGGGTCGCGTGCGCAGCAGAAAGGCGAGAACCGTCTACGCCAGCTTAGCTACCCGCCGGCGCCGCAACAGCTAGCGTCAGGCCGTGGTCCGGTGGCAAGGCGTAGCGGTTGTGCTCAACCTGCGGTTCGCAGCGGTCGATAGGACGGGGTGGGGCGGTTGCGCCCCGTTCCGGCGCGGCGTGCGACCGGACTTCCCCAGAACAAGTTCGAGGTTCGTCGCGCGATGAACATGCATCCCAAGCGTCGTCCCCTATGGCAGCGTCTCCCCATCTGCGGGGCGCTCGGGGGGATGTGGGCCTACAAGGCGCTGGGCCTTCCCACCAAGCCGCTGCACCGCGACCTCCGCGCGATCATCAAGAACTGGGACCACCGCATGTACCGCGCGGTGATCGGCTCGGGGATGACCAAGGCGTTCATCGACCAGCCGTGCGAGTTCCAGATGCCGGCCAAGATCGAGTCGAAGGCCGACGTCGCCCCCGAGCACCGCATGAGCCAAACCGACCTGCGCTCGTTCTACGAGAACGGCTTCGCCGGCCCGTTCGACGTCTTCTCGCCCGAGCAGATGCGCGACTTCAAGAAGGACCTCTTGGCGATCGAGAAGACCGACTCGAAGACCTACGGCTTCGTCACGCCGCGCGACCGGCACTTCGAGATGCCGCGGCTGTGGAATTACATCAAGTCGCCGGCCGTCACCGACCGGATCGCGCAGATCCTGGGGCCGGACCTCAACTGCTGGCGGTCGCAGATCTTCTACAAGGGCCCCGGGTCCCCGGCGATCCAGTGGCACCAGGCCAGCACGTTCATGGTCGAGGACTACCAAGACCCGGCGCTGCACCCGGCCAACCGGAACGAATTGTTCCAGATCACGGCCTGGATCGCCGTCGATGAATCGACGACCGAGAACGGCGCCCTCCGCTTCGCGGCGGGGACGCACAAGCGGATCCGCACGATCAGCTTCGGCGGCGCCGAGGGCTTCTACAACGCGGCCTTCTCGCTCGACTTTAAAGAGTCGGAAGCCCCGATCGTCGAGGTCCCTTGCAAACCGGGCCAGATGATCCTGTTCACCGAGCGCTGCATCCACGGCTCGGCGGCCAACACGACCGACAAGTACCGCATCGCCTTCAACCTGCGGGCGATCCCGACGAACGTCGCGGTCTACCCGGGCAAGAAGTACTACCGCTCGGTCTACAACGGCGGCAAGTACTTCCTCGACCGCTGGGGCGTCGCCGAGCTCCGCGGCCACGACAACTTGCGCCTCAGCAAGATGATGCCGGCCGAGCTCCTCGACCGCGGCTACGAGGAAGTGCGTCCGCGGTTGGCCGCCTAGCACGGCGCCCGTTAATATCGAGCCCCCGCCGAGGAGCCCCATGCGCCCGCTCGCTGGAAAAACCGCGTTGGTTACCGGCGCGGCGCGCGGCATCGGGCGGGCCTTGGCGATCGAGCTCGCCGGCCGCGGGGTGCGGCTCGCACTCTCGGACATCGAACCGCAGGGCCTCGCCGCGACAGCGCGCGAGGCCCTGCGTCTTTCGGGCGAGGCGTGCGAGTACGTTGTCGATTCGGCTTCGAGCGACGAGCTCGGCGGGCTCGCCAGCCGCGTCCTTGACCGCTGGGCCGGCGTAGACTTGCTTGTGAACAACGCGGGGGTCACCTACCACGGGGCGACCCATACGATGCCGGCCGAGGAGTGGCGCCGCCTGCTGGCGGTGAACCTCCACTCGCACCTCGAGCTGACGCGGCTGTTGCTGCCGTCGCTGCTCGCTCGGCCTGAGGCGCACGTGCTGAACGTCTGCAGCGTGCTGGGACTCAGCGGCATGCCGCGCGTCGCCGCGTACACGGCGACCAAGTTCGCGATGGTCGGTTTCAGCGAGTCGCTCCGCGCCGAGTACGGCCGCATAGGCCTCGGCGTTACCGCCCTCTGCCCGGGGTTTGTAGACACCGGGCTCTTTGCCGCGGCGCGTCCCGAGCGCCACGACGGCCAGCCCAAGAAGCCGCCGAAGTGGCTGTGCGTCTCGCCGGAGCGCGTCGCGCGACGCGCGCTGCGGGCGATCGAACGGAACGAGGCGCTCGCGGTCCTCGACCCGGTCGGTGGCTGGATTCACGGCGCGAAGCGTCTGCTCCCGACGCTGTTCGACGCGGCCCTTTCGATCGGCCGCTCGCGCCGCGTCGCGAAGAAGCGTCGGGACCTCGCCGCACTCTCGCCGGACGAGCTGACGGCGCTGCGGCTGCGATTGGGGCTCGTCGATGGGCCGGGCGCCGACCTCCGGGCCGCCTAGCAGCCTGTTGATTCTTCGACAGGCAGCGTCGTCGCAGGGAGGCGGCGTCGAAACCGTGGCGCTCTCGCCGCGGTTTCGCGAGCCGCGAACGGCGCGGCCGTGAGCTTGGCGAGGTTGAAAAACGCCACGACGGCGTTCTTCAACGGGCTGCTAGCTGGCGATGCGCGGGAGATCAGCCCGCGTGGTGCCGGCGGATGGCCTTCGCCTTCGGGCGGCGCGTCGCGGCGCCTCCGGTCTGGCGGTAGCCATACTCCGTGGCGAACCACTCGGCGAACCGTTCGCGGTCGGTGTAGCCGGTGTTCCGCTCGTCGAGCAGGTGACCCAGCTCGTGGATCAGGATGTTGTTCAGGTAGAAGTCGCGGAGCGTTGCTTCGGTCCAGGTAAGGGTCCAGCGACCGTCCCCGAGGCCTTCCCAAACGCCGCCGTACATGCGGGCTTCGTTGACGATCGCCGGAGTCGGGGGCGCCACAAAGTGCTCGACCAGCGAGTCGTCCACGGGGTAGAGGTAAAGCGTTGTCCCCCACTGCATGCCGTAGCACGGCAGGCTTTGCTTCTTGCGGGTGATGCGGCTGAACTGCACGACCTCGAGGTCGCGCAAGAATTGTTCGGGGAGCTGAGCGAGGCGTTGCCGGGCGTCTTCGGGGGTGCAAGCGTGGCGGAAGCCCTCGCCCGGTGGCTGCACGATAATGCGGTAGCCGTCGGTCGCGCCTTGGGGCTCGTGCCAGTCCTCGGGGGGCGAGAACGGCACCGACGCGTCGGACTTGACCACACCGCGGCGCGATCGCGGCCGACGATCGCGCGACCGCCCGTTGGCGACCGCCGAGTTCCGACGGCGCGCGGCGCGAGCCGGGTTGCCGGGCTGCTGGCCCTTGCCGTGGTAGTCGCGAGTGCCGAAGGCGCGGGACATACGTCGTAGCGATCGCGATGCGAGGTCGCGTTAGGGGTTGATCGTGGTGTCGCGGCGCCGAACGGTTTCTCGCGGACTCCTTTCCTTGAGCGCGGCTCACACGAGCCCCGCGGCGTGCGCCCGGCGGTCTCAACCGTCCGGCGAACTACGAAGGCCATCGGTGGCCCCCGTGTCTGCGTCTATGCTACGCAGCCGCCCGTTGTTCGGGCAAACAGGTCATAAATGCTTGTCACAAAGCGACTTACGCTGGGGACGAAGGGGCCGCTGGAGGCCTCCGACACGGAGCTTTCCGGGGCCCGAAGCGGGGCGGCCACTGCCCCAAGTTGGGGGCCCAAGTCGGAAATCGAGGCGGCTGCTCGGGTTACTGCCGATAGCGCGGGCCGCCGCCAGGTTCCGTTTGCGAATACCTCCGAAGGGGGGTGCGGTAAATACATCTGTCGGGCTGCGGCGGCAGCCTCCGCCCAGTCGCTGCGCACCTCTCAATACCCCCCTTGCGGGGGGTGGCAGCGGATACCCGAGGCCGGGAGCCAGTCCCGAGGATGGCGCCCACCGTCGGGTGTACGATGGAAGCCGACCGACTCCTCCAACGCCCGTTCCGCCTTAACGAGTCGTAGCTTCACCAAAATGGGCGACACCGCCGCTACTCCTGATCTCTTGGTAGTCGGCGCCGGAGCGATCGGCCTATCGATCGCCTACCGGGCCGCCGCCGAGGGGCTCGCTGTAACGCTGGTCGATCGGGGTGAGCCGGGGCGCGAGGCGTCGTGGGCGGGCGCCGGGGTGCTCCCCCCTCGGTCTTGGTACGTCCCCTCCCCCGTCCTCGACCGGCTCGCCGCGTTCGCCGACGGGGCCCACGAGGAATGGTCCCGTGTGCTGCGCGACGAGACGGGGATCGACGACGGCTACCGCCGCTGCGGCGCCATCTACCTCGACGACGACGCGAACCGCGAGGCACTACGAAGCACCTTCCGGCGCTGGCGCGCGGCGGGGGTGACCGTCGATCGCGACCAACAGCGGCGCCGCTGGCTGGTCCCCAGCGAGGCTCAGGTGCGCAACCCGAGGCGACTTCGGGCGATGGTCGCCGGCTGCGAACGCCGCGGGGTTCGGGTCGTGAGCGGCGTCGAGTCGCGGGGGTTCGCGTTCGAGGGCTCGCGGATCGTCGGCGTCGAGACTTCAGCTGGCCGCTTCGCCGCTAGCGAAGTCTGCCTCGCCGCCGGGTGCTGGACGCCGGCCCTCGCCGAGCTCGCCGGCGCAACGGCGCCGGGCAGGCCGATCCGCGGTCAACTCCTGCTGCTGCGCACCGACGCGACCCCGCTCGAACGGATCGTCCACCGACCACCGTACTACTTGGTGCCGCGTGGCGACGGGTTGGTGCTCGTCGGCGCCACGGTCGAAGACGTCGGCTTCGCGCGCGGCACCACAGAAACGGCGCGCGCCGAGCTCTTGGCCGCGGCGATCGCGATCGAGCCGCGGCTCGCGCTGGCCACGGCCGAAGGGTTTTGGTCGGGCCTGCGTCCGCAGTCGGGGGACGCGCTCCCGCTGGTCGGTCGGGCGCCGGGGATCGACAACCTGTGGATCGCCTCGGGACACCACCGCTCGGGCTGGCAATTCGCTCCGGCGACGGCGGAGCTGATCGTCGCGCTGCTGCTCGGTCGTCCCACCGACCTGCCATCGGCGGAGCTTGACCCAGGCCGATTCGCGGCGTGCTTCGCAGCCTGAAGTCGGCGCAGCCCGCGCATCGTTGGACTATCATACTCGCGTTTCATTAGTCGATTCTTCTGTTCACGTCTTCTCACCGGATCGCTCGTCATGCTGCGGCAAAGTCTCTTGCTGGCGATTGGCTTCACGGCTGGCTTCCCCGGGGCGCTGGCGCAGGGGGGCGTGCGCGTGCCGTTCCTGTTCACGCACCACGCGGTGCTGCAGCGCGACGCGCCGGTGCGCGTGTGGGGTTGGGCCGAGCCGAACGAGAGCGTCACCGTCGAGTTCGCGGGGCAAAAGGTCGAAGGGACCGCCGGCGGTGACGGCCGTTGGGAAGTGCGGCTTGCGCCGATGGCGGCGAGTGTCGAGCAGCGCGAGATGCGGATCGGCGGCAGTTCGGATCCCGAACCGATCGTCGTCCGCGACGTGCTCGTCGGCGACGTGTGGGTTTGCTCGGGCCAATCGAACATGGACTGGACGGTCGGCCAGTCGCGCGACGGCAAGCTCGAAACGCTGCGCGTCGATCGCCCGCTGCTGCGGTTGCTCGAGGTCGATCAGCTCGGCGCGCAGCAACCCGTCGATGACATCGACAAGGCGTGGGTGACGGCGACCCCGGAAGAGGTCGCCGGCTTCTCCGCGGTTGGGTACTACTTCGGCGCGCAAGTGCAGGACGCGATCGACGTTCCGATCGGCCTCGTGCGAAACTCGTGGGGAGGATCGGCTTGCGAGGCCTGGCTGCCGCTGGAGAAGTTCGCCGACCGCGAGCTCTACGGACCACTGACGGACAAGTGGAACGCTCACGCGGCCACGACGGACGAGGCGCGGCTCCGCGCCGACTACGCCGCGAGGATGAAGCAGTTTTACGCCGATCGCGAGAACGCCTACGGCGCTGCGAAGCCGCTCCCGGGCCTTCCGTGGGTGGACGACCCGCTGTTCCACCAACACCGCCCCGGAAACATGTACTACGCGCGCGTCGCCCCGCTGACTCGGTACGCGATCAAGGGGGTCATCTGGTACCAGGGAGAGACCAACGCCCAGCGCGGCTGGCAGTACCGCGAGATGTTCCCGGCCATGATCAGCGCGTGGCGCGAGGCGTGGGGCCAGGGGGACTTCCCGTTCTACTGGGTGCAGCTCGCCGACTTCCTGAAGGAGAGCGACGAGCCGCTGGCCACGTGCGATTGGGCCGAGCTCCGCGAGGCGCAGACGATGACTCAGGACCGGCTCCCGAACACGGGCGAGGCCGTGATCATCGACCTCGGCGAGGCGAACGACATCCACCCGACAAACAAGCGCGACGTGGGGCTGAGGCTCGCTCGGCTGGCGCTCGCCAACACCTACGGCAAGCCGCTCAAGGGGCGCAGCGCGCGATTCGACAAACTCGAAGCGACCGACGGCGTGGCTACGCTCACGCTACGAAGCGTCGGCGGCGGACTGCGAACAATGGACGGCGTCGAGCCGGCGGGGTTCACGATCGCCGGGGAGGACCGTGTGTTCCACAAGGCGACGGCGAATCTTGTCGGGAAGGATCGGGTCGAGCTGCGATCCGACGCCGTGAAGTCGCCGGTCGCCGTGCGCTACGCCTGGGCGTTCAACCCGGTGGTCAACCTGTACGACTCGGAGTGGCTCCCCGTGACGCCGTTCCGGACCGACGACTGGCCGATGGTGAGCGCTGGGAAGCTGGCGCCGGACGACCGGCCCCCCCCGCCGCCAAAGCCGAGAACGCCGGATGCGCCGGTTGGGCCAACTAAATAGGGAGCGCCGCCCGGGTCACCAGGGGGTAACCCCACGGGCTGCGCGCCGCGGCGGGACGTAGGGTACGGCAGCTTTTGTCTGCCTGTGCTCACCTCCCCCCGCGATGCACGCACTCGACTCCCTCGACGACTCGGCGCTCAGCCCCTTCTTTGATCAGGAGGAGGCGTTCTGCCCGCGCGAACCGAGCACGCTCGAAGAAGCGGGGCTCAGCCGCGTCTTCGTCGAAGGGCTCGTCGGCAAGCTGCTGTTGCAGCGCGGCGCCGTCGCCGGGCGCGACGTCGCCCGGAAGGTCTGCCTGCCCCTGGGGCTGGTCGAGCCGGTGCTCGAAGGGATGCGGTCGAGGCAGTCGGTCTACCATCAGGGGCAAGCCCCCCTTAACGACTACTACTACGCGCTCACCGACCAGGGGCAAGAGCGGGCGGCCAGCGCGATGCGTTCGTGCTCGTACGTCGGCCCGGCGCCGGTTCCGCTAGACGACTACGTGCTGTCGGTCGAGGCGCAGACGATCCGCGCCGAGGCCGTCCACCGCGACGAGCTGCTCGACGCGTTCTCCGACGTCGTCGTTCAGCCCGGGCTGCTGGACGTGCTCGGCCCGGCCGTCAACTCGGGGGCGGGGCTGTTCCTCTACGGCGCGCCGGGAAACGGGAAGACGACGCTCGCGAAGCGGATCACCCGCTGCTTCGGCCGCCACGTCTGGATCCCGCAGACGCTGATCGAGGACGGGCAGCTCATCAAGCTGTACGACTCGGCGATGCACGAACCCGCCGGCGACGCCCCCGAAGGGCTGATGACGGCGGCCGCATCGGTCGATGCGCGGTGGATCAAGATCCGCCGGCCGACAGCGATCGTCGGAGGCGAGCTCACGCTCGACAGCCTCGAGATCCGCCACGACCAAGCCTCCAACGTCAGCGAGGCGTCGCTGCAACTGAAGAGCAACTGCGGTTGCCTGCTGATCGACGACTTCGGTCGTCAACGCGTCGAGCCGACGGCGCTGCTCAACCGCTGGATCATCCCCCTTGAGAACCGCTGCGACTACCTGACGCTGCCGAGCGGAAAGAAGATCCAGGTCCCGTTCGACCAACTGATCATCTTCTCGACCAACCTCGAGCCGCACGAGCTCGCCGACGAGGCGTTCCTACGCCGGATCCCGTACAAGGTCGAGGTCACGGACCCGTCGCTCGACGAGTTCCGCGTGCTGTTCCAAGGGGAGTGCGAGTCGCTCGGCTGCGCGTACCGGCCCGAGGCGATCGACTACCTGCTTCAGCGGCACTACAGGCCGCGGAACCTGGCGATGCGGCGCTGCCACGCCCGCGACCTGCTGCTGCAGATCCGCAACTACTGCGCCTACCGGGGCGCGACGCTCGAGCTGCGACCCGACTACCTCGACCGCGCGGTTGGAGCGTACTTCACGGCGCTGGGAGGGGCGGCCGGCGTGGCCCCCGCCCCCTCGTCGCCGTCCGTCGCTTCCGCGATTCCTGCCGAGTCCGGCGGCGCCTACACTCCCACGCACGTCGCGCAGCATTGATGGACTCCAACGACTTCCCAACGCCGCAACTCCCCGGGTACACGCTCAGCCACCGCATCGGCGCGGGGGGATACGGCGAGGTTTGGGCTGCGCAGGCGCCGGGCGGCCTCGCCAAGGCGATCAAGTACGTCTTTGGGTCGCAGCTCGAAAAGCGCGCAACGCACGAGCTGAACGCGCTCGAGAAGATCAAGTCGGTCCGGCACCCGTTCCTGCTCTCGCTAGAGCGGATCGAGGTGATCGACGGGCGACTGCTCGTCGTCTCGGAGCTCGCCGACGGCAGCCTACGCGACCGCTTCCGCGAGTGCCTCAGCAAGAGCTACGTCGGCATCCCGCGCGACGAGCTCCTGGGGTACCTCGCCGACGCCGCCGACGCGCTCGACTTCCTCGCGATGCAGCACGGCCTGGCGCACCTGGACGTCAAGCCGGAGAACCTGCTGCTCGTCGCCGGGCACGTGAAAGTCGCCGACTTCGGCCTGGTAAAGAGCATCTCGCAGACACAGGCGTCGCTCGTCGGCGGGATGACGCCGACCTACGCTGCCCCCGAGGTCTTCCGTGGCAGCCCCAATCGCCACAGTGACCAGTACAGCCTGGCGATCCTGTACCAAGAGATGCTCACCGGAACGGTCCCCTTCCCGGGGGCCAACGCCGCGGAGCTGACTCTGCAGCACATGAGTCACGACCCCGACCTCGCGCGCCTGGGCGAAGAGGACCGGTTTGTGTGCGCGCGAGCGCTGTCGAAGGACTCTAACCATCGCTACGACTCGGCGAAGGCCTTCGTCGCCGCACTTCGCAGCGGCGGCGCCGCCGTGGCGTCGGCCGTCTCGTTCGGCTTCGCAGCTCCCGAGACCGTGCGCCCCGCTACGGCGGAGTCAGCGGCCCCACGCGGCAGCGCCACCGAGGTGTTCGCCGAAGACGGAACCTTCGGCGACACGCGTAAGCCGGGAGCGATTCGCTTCGAGGTCCCGCCGGTCGAGTCGGGTGCGTCGCGGTTTTGCACTTTCGGCTCCATCGACACGAGCGGCTTCGAGCCGTCACCGGCGCTGTTCATCGGCATCGGCGGCACCGCCAGCCGCGTGCTGCGGGCGCTTCGCAAGCGGGTGAACCAGAAGCTCGGCGTGCAGGGAAGCGTGCCGACCCTTCCCATGCTGCTGCTCGACACCGATCGACAGACGCTCGCGGCCGCGGGCCGCGGCGGCGAGTCGTCGGGGGCCCTCGAAGCGCGGGAGACGGTCGCCATGCCGCTCCGCCGCCCGCAGGAGTACCGCGAGAAGTCGCCGGCCTTGCTCCGCTGGCTCGGGCGCCGCTGGCTCTACAACATCCCGCGGTCGATGAACACCGAGGGGATCCGCCCCCTCGGGCGGCTCGCACTGGTGGACCACGCCCGGCGCGCGTTCCAGTGCGTGCGTGGCGCCGCCGTCTCCGCCGTGAGCGAAGAGAGCCTGCGAACCACGCTCGAAGCAACAGGCGTCCGCTTCCGCGACAAGGCGCTCCGCGTTTACGTCGTCGCGTCGATCTCGGGTGGAACCGGCAGCGGCATGTCGCTCGACGTCGGGTACGCGGTGAAGTCGATCTTGTCCCGGCTAGCGATCGACGACGCGCAGGTGATCGGCGTCCTGACGCACTCGACGTACCGTGACAGCACCCGCGGCGAGCTGGCGCGTGTGAACGCCTACTCGTGGCTCAGTGAGCTCCAGCAGTTCGCCAAGTGCCCGACCGGCTACCCGGGGGACGCGGGCTGCGGCCTGCCGGCGCACCCCGCGGGGGCTGTGCCCTTCGACTTCACGTACCTTGCTCCGCTGGGAAACCAACTCGACGCCGCCGCCTACGAGTCGGCCGCCGCGACGGTAGCCGACTACCTGATGGCCGACGCAATCAGCCCGGCCCAGCTAGCGCTCGACGCGTGTCGCGATCAGCCGTGCGAGGGCGTGACGAGCCCGCTGTTGCGGACCTTCGCGCTGGTCGGGAACAAAGAAGACGCGGACGCTCAGCTCGACGCCGTCCAACGCGTCGTCGTCCAGCGGATGCTCGCCGACTGGTTGCGCGCTGAGCCGAAGAACGGGCGGTCCGATCCCCACGCAGCCGATCACGGTCGAACAACCGATCAGGTCGTCCACGGCGCCGTGGCGTTCCTCGGCCGGACGCAGCTCGACGCGGCGTCGATCGCGACGAGCTGCCGCGCCAGCATCGAGGCCTCGCTCGGCGGCGACGCGGGGGCGTTCCTAGAATCGCGGTGTGACGACGTCTCCGAAAGCGACCCGCGGCGTGTCGCGGCGTTGGTCGATAAGTGGTTCGCGATCGACCCGTTGACCGACGTGCCAACCGACATCGACGGGACCCCGCTCGCGGCGATCGCTACACCGATCAGGAAGCGGTTGACGGCCGAGGTTGCGTCGTGGGCGCTGGGACGCGTGAACGACCCCGGCGAGCGACTCCTCGGCGCAGGGCGGGCCGCGGAGTGGTGCGTCGATCACGTCCGCGCGGTTCAAGCCGACCTGCACCGCGTGGCGAGCGCCGTCGCCGCTGAGCGCGCCCGACGGCTCGACGGGTGGGAGGGAGCAGACGTTGACGATGCGTCGGGTATCGACACCTTGCGTAAGCTTTTTCGGCTGCGTTTGGACCAAGCGTCGCTTGCGGCCGCGAAGCGCGTCGCAAGCGAGCTCTACAGCGACGCGCAACGGCTGACTAGCGAGCTCGACGTGGTTCGCGGCCTGCTGACCGACCTCGCCTCGTCGTTCGCATCGACGGTCACCGCCGACGAAGCCGCAGCCGCTGACTGCGCCGCGACCGATATCGATCGTCGGGTGCAGGAACTGCAAGACCGGCTCGAACAGGACTACCTGGCGCCGAAGGGGGGCCTGCTCGCCGCGCTAGGCACCGCGGGATCAGCCGACGAGCTCCGGCGGACAATCGCGCACGTCACGCGTCAGTTGTTCAGCCCGCTCGGGTCGCTGCTGATTGACGACGGCGTCGCCGCGATTGACTTCGCGCCGCGACCGTGGCGCGAGCTAGGGGGCGAGCACCGCCACGTCGTACTCACGTCCGCGGCCTCGTTCAGCAGCGAGTCGTCCCAGGGGGCGGCCGTCGTCGCGTCGCCGGGCGAGGCGACGCGGCTGGTCACCGAGGGAGTCGGGCTCTCGCTCCCCCACGTCGCCGCCGAGTTGGTCCACAGCCGCCGCGACTACACACTCTTCGCGGAGCGCGTTCGCACGCGGCGTGACACGCTGTGGATCGATCCGATCCAGGACTTCATCGCGGCGTCCAAGACACCCGACTCCAGCAAGGTCTGGGACTGGGCGGCCGGAGAGGCGATGACGAGCGCGACACCTGTCGCTCCTACGTGACACCGGGCGTCCTCCGCACGGCGTCGATAATCCGCAACAACCCGCTCTCCACAATCTCAAGCCCTTCTGATCGACCATGCTCGCTTGCCCGATAGCCGGCGCCGAAACCGCGACCTGGGTCCTCTCGGGGCAGACCAGCGAGGAGGAGCCGCTGCGGAACGTGCCGATCGACGGCTCCCCGTTCACGGTGGGGCGCCGGTCGGACCAGAAGCTTGCGCTCGTCTCGGCGACCGTTTCGGGGCGCCACGCCGAGCTGTACCTGGATGAGGCGGGGATCGTCGTCCGCGACCTGGGGAGCACCAACGGTACGTTCGTCAACGGCGAGCGCGTGACCAGCGATTGCCGCCTCGGTCAAGGCGACCTCGTGCAGTTCGCGCAGGTCGTGTTCCGCGTCGGTCGCAACGTCGCCTCGCGGCACAGCCAAACCGTGCAGGACGACTCGGCCGACCGCGCGCTGTCGTTGATCCAGTTCGACAAACTGATGACCGAGCGGGCCGTGGTTCCCCACTTCCAACCGATCATCTCGCTGAAGACGCGTCAGCCGATCGGCTACGAGATCCTCGGCCGCAGCCGGCTCTTCGGCCTGACCGACCCGCACACGATGTTCAGCGCCGCCGCGGTGCTGAACCTCGAGTCGGAGCTGAGCCGCATCTTCCGCGAGGAAGGGCTCGCCGCGGCGTCGGTCTTGCCGCAAGAGCAGTTGCTGTTCGCCAACACGCACCCGAACGAGATCGACGAGCCCGAGCTGCTCGAGTTCTCGCTCCGCGAGCTGCGAGAAGCGGCCCCGACGCGGCCGATGGTCCTCGAGATCCACGAAGGGACCGCGACGCAAACCACGCAGATGCGCGAGCTGCGGGCGAAGCTCGACGACCTCAACATCGGCATGGCGTACGACGACTTCGGCGCCGGCCAGGCGCGCCTGATCGAGCTCGTCGAGGTTCCGCCGGACTACCTGAAGTTCGACATGAAGCTGGTGCAGAACATCAGCGGCGCTTCCGTCGAACGCCAGAAGATGGTCGAGCGCCTCGTGCAGATGACGCTCGAACTGGGGATCATCCCGCTGGCCGAAGGGGTCGAGCGCGCCGAGGACCACGACGTCTGCTCGCAGATGGGCTTTCTTTCGGCCCAGGGCTTCCTGTACGGCCGACCCGCCGTGGTGAAGTCGTTCGTGTAGGGCGGCGGGGGCTGCTGTCCGCTGATGCGGCCATGCGCGTCGGCACGACGCGACTCGCGCGGGCCGCGTGCCCCTCTTCACCCGAAGATCCCGCGCTTGTTGAACGCCTTGCGCGCCGCCTCGGCGTCGGCCTCGATGTCGAACAGCTTGTTCATGCGCGTGATCTTGAAGACCTCGAGGATGTCGGGGGCGACGGACGAGAGCTTCAGCTTGACCTTGAACTCGCCGCACTTCTTGTGGACCTTCACCAGCTTGCCGAGCATCGACGACGACATGAACTGGACTTTGGTGAAGTCGAGCACCACGCGGTCTTCGGTCGAGGACTCGATCGCCTTGTAGATGTCCTTCTCGACTTGCTCGATGCGCGCCTCTTCGAGTAGGCGCGGGTCGTCGAGCGCGATGAACAGGATGCCGTCGCGGGTCGCGGAGGAGACAGACATCGGAGGGCTGATCCTGCGAGGGGTTAGGGGATGTCTGCGGTAGGGAGTGTAGCCTAGGCGACGAAGCGACGCTAACCGCCAAGACGCCACGAGCGCCACGGCCGCCAAGGGACCTTTCGCAGCGTCCTTGGCGCTCTTGGCGTCTTGGCGGTT
>JBOFFC010000104.1:0-76387 GCA_051648405.1 Lacipirellulaceae bacterium | reverse complement strand
CTCGTCGGCCGCGCGGCAGCGCAAGTCAGACCGCGACCCCCTGGTCGAGGCCGCCGAGAACGCCCACCTGCTGTGCGAAGAGATGCGGCGCCTGGGCTGGGACGCCTACGAGTTCCACGACCGCACCGAGAGCTACGTCACGGTCGGTTCGTTTGACGAAGTGACGACCAACAACGGTCAGCCGAGCGCCGACGTCACGCAGATCGTGCAGACCTTCGGGGCCCGCTTCGGCGGGTCCGCGACCCCACTGCAAGACGGCCGCGTCCAGACCGCCGACCACGCGAAGGTCGAGCGCGTCACGCAGACGTTCAACCAACTCTTCACGAGCGAAGTCGGGCAGGTCGCACAGGGGATGAACCCCAAGTACGCCCAGGTCTCGTTCGCCAAAGACGAGCCGGCTCGGCCGATTCCGTTCGACATCCACCCGCACGTGGTCGAGGCGCCCAAGCGCACCGTGAGCGGGTCGTTCGCCTGGCGCCAATAGGCACGGCCCCAGCCCTGCGGGTGCGGCGGCGCCTACCCAAGTTCCCGCGCCCCCTGAAGGGGGTGGGGAGTTGTCGTACAACGCGTCGCTCGCCGGGGCTTCCCTCGCCGCTACATCGACGCCACCCTTTTGTCCCATGGGCGCACAAGGGACGACAATCGCAGGGCCGCTCGTGGTCCTGGGCTCGAACAACCTCAAGAAACGCGACGAGCTCGCCGCGCTCGTCGAGCCGCGTGGGCTGTGCGTGGCGACCCTCGCCGACTTCCCCGGCCGCGCGATCGTGGTCGAGGAAGACGGCCGGACGTTCGAGCACAACGCCCGCAAGAAGGCGGCCGAGCAGGCGCTCGCGCTGGGGGAGTGGGTGCTCGCCGACGACAGCGGCCTGTGCGTCGATGCCTTGGGGGGTGAGCCGGGGGTCGATTCGGCCCTCTACGCCGGCCGGCACGGCGACGACGACGCCAACAACTCCCTGCTGCTCGAACGCCTCGCCGAGATCCCGCCCGAGAAGCGCGGCGCGCACTACGTCGCGGTGCTGGTGCTGGCCGACCCCCGCGGGGAAGTCCGCGCCGAGGCCCGCGGCGAATGCTTCGGCCGGATCGCCTCCGCGCCGCGCGGCGAAGCGGGGTTCGGCTACGACCCGCTGTTCGAGATCCGCGAGCTGCACCTCACGTTCGGCGAGCTCGGCCCCGCCGTGAAGCGGGCCCTCAGCCACCGTGCGCGGGCGATGCGCCAAATGCTGCCCCGCTTGATCGCCGAACTGCGCCAGGGCTGACTTGACGAGAAGGGGATGAAGTGGATGACGGGGAGTAAAGGGAAGGTACCGTCCGCCGCGAGCGCACCGCGACGTGCGATCTCCCCTGTATCCCCCGTCATCTCCCCCATCTCTTTTCCTTCCAGTCCGCCATCGCCGACGTCAGCGGTCTTTCATGCGCGGGTCGAACGCGTCGCGCACGCCGTCCCCCAGGAAGTTCAGCGCGAACAGCGTGAGGCCGATCGCGATGCTCGGGAAGACGATCAGCCACCAGTAGATCTTGAGCGGCGTGATGACCTGGATCCCCTCGTTGGCGAGCAGCCCCCACGAGACGTTGGGGGGCTCGACCCCCAGTCCGAGGAACGACAGGAAGGCCTCGAACAAGACCACTTTCGGGATCGTCAGCGTCAGGTAGACGATCACCACGCTGAACAGGTTCGGGACGATGTGCTTGAAGACGATCCCCGCCTGCGACACGCCGATCGAGCGGGCCGCCTCGACGAACTGCTCGTTGCGCAGCGAGACGACCTGACCGCGGACCACCCGCGCCATCGTCAGCCAGTAGATGGCGCCGACGACGAAGTAGAAGATCGTGATTCGGTCGATGCCGTACTCCTCGAGGCGGTCCTTGATCTTGTCCTCGCCGAGGATCGAGATCAGGAAGATCACCACAAAGATAAACGGCACGCTGTAGAGCACGTCCACGACGCGCATCATCACGTTGTCGATCCAGCCGCCGGCGTAGCCCGAGACGGCGCCGTAGGTCACGCCGATCACGAGCGACACGAGCGTCGCCACGAAGCCGACGATCAGCGACACCCTCGCCCCCCAGCAGACGCGGCTCAGCAGGTCGCGGCCGAGTTTGTCGCGTCCGCACACCGACCCCAGCGACCACTCGCCGCAGAGGGCGTAGCGGGTCCTGACCATCCACCGCGCCAGGGGCCCGAGCTCGGGGAAGCCGGCCGAGCTGTAGGGCCGTTGCTGCAGCGCCTCGATCGCGGCCCGCGACTGGCGTAGACCGCGCTCGAGCCGTGCAACCAATGCTGGCGACTCCGTCGCAGCGACCGCTCCCGCTAGCTTCCGGCGCGAGTCGGCAAGCGCTTCCCTGGCGCCGGGGATCCGCGAATCGACGAGCTCGATCTCTTGGACGTCGAGTTGCAGCGACTCCTCGAACAGCGGCGTCCACTGCGGCGGCTCGTACTGGCGCTTCGTTTGGTCGCGGTCGGGGGGCTCGAGCGGCAGCAGCGGGGTGAAGAACGCCAGCAGCACGACCCCCACGAGCACCCCCAACGACAGCATCGCAACGGGGTTCTTCCGCAGGCGACGCAGCGCGTCGGCGGTGGGCGACAGCCCGGCGGTGGGTTGGGGGTTGTCCATGGCGCTCGTTAGTCCCACTCAACCCGCGGGTCGAGGACGCTGTAGGCAAGATCGACGAGCAGGTTCATGGTGTACAGCAGCGCCGTGTAGAGCAGCACGAGCCCCATTGCCAGGGTGTAGTCGCGGTCGATCGCGCTCTTCACAAAGTGCCAACCGAGGCCCGGGATCGCGAAGATCTGCTCCACCACGGGCGAACCGGTGAGCACCCCCGCGACGGCCGGCCCCAGGAACGAGACCACCGGCAGCATCGCCGTCGGCAACGCGTGGCGCAGGACCACGGTAAACGGCGAGAGGCCCTTCGCCCGGGCGGTGCGGATGTGGTCCTGCGAGAGGACGTCGAGCATCCCCGTGCGGGCGATCCGTGCGATGTAAGCAGCGTAGGGGAGCCCCAAGCAGGTCGCCGGGAGGATCAGTTGCTCGAGGGACCCCCAACCGGCCGCTGGAAGCAGCGGGATCAGGAACACGAACAGGATGATGGCGAACCCGGCGACGATAAAGTTCGGCAGCGCGATCCCGATCGTCGCCAGCGACATCAGCGCGAAGTCGGCCCACGACCCGCGGCACACCGCCGACGTGATCCCCGCCGCGAGACCAAGCGTGAAGGCGAGCGCGAGGGCCAGCGAACCGAGCGCCGCCGACACCGGAAGCCCCTGGCCCACCAGGTCGTTCACGCGGATGTCCCGCCGCATCGACAGCCCGAGGTCCCCCGAGACGGTCCGCAACAACTGCTTGGCGTACTGCTGCCATAGCGGCTTGTCGAGGTCGAACTGCCGCTTGATGTTCGCCTCGATCTCGGGCTCGAGCGCCCGCTCGGCGCTATAGGGGCCGCCGGGGACGGCGCGCATCAGCAAGAACGACACCGTGAACACCACCCACAGGGTGATGATCATCCAGAACAAGCGCTTGACGACGAACCCGATCATCCGGCGGCGGGCTCCGCTGCGGGCTCGGCCTTGCCGGAAGCAGGCACGTCGGCACCAGGCACGTCGGGGGCGGGTGTGGCGGACGCGGAGGGGGGCGCGTCGCCGTTGGGCGCCATGAACTCGTTGAGCTCCGTCCCCGAGCGGTCGATCCAGATCGCTTGCAGCGGGTGCGTGTCTTGCAGGTTGCTCCAGAACCCACGGACGTGCGGCCGAACCAGACTCCGCGAAACGTAGTTGTAGATCGGCAGGATCGGGACCTCGGCCATCAGGATCCGCTCGGCGTCGCGCAGCAGCGCGAGCCGCTTCACCGGATCGACTTCGGTCTTCGAACCCGCGATCAGTCGGTCGTACTCGGGGTTCCCCCAGCCCGTGTTGTTGTTCTCGCCGCCGGTCACGTAGAGGTCGAGGAACGTGTTGGGGTCGATGTAGTCGCCAATCCAGGCGCGGCGGATCGCGTCGTAGCGCTGTTGCCGCTGGCTCGACAGGTAGGTGGCCCACTCTTCGTTGCGCGTCGCGACGTTGATCCGTAGACCGCGCCGCCATTGCTTGCGGATCAGCTCGGCGATCGTCTGGTGCTGGTCCTCGGTGTTGTACAGCAGCTCGATCTTGGGGAAGCCCTGCCCGTCGGGGTAACCCGCCTCGGCGAGCAGCTTGCGCGCCCCATCGACGTCGTGCTCGGGGCAGCGCGGGGACACGTACCCGGGGGTCCCCGGGGGGACGAACGAGTAGGCGGGGACCTCCCCCGCGCAGGCGGTGCGGATGATCTCGTCGCGGTCGAGCGCCATCACCAAGGCCCGCCGCACGCGCACGTCGTCCAGCGGCTCGCGCTCGACGTTGAAGCTGTAGAAGTACGTGCCGTACTGAGGCTTCGGGTTGAAGTCGGGACGCGGGGGCTCGACCTTCAGCAGCTCCTTAGCGATCAGCGGCGAGACCTTGGTGATCCAATCGACTTTGCCCGTCTCGTAGAGGTTGAAGCTGGTCGTCATCGACTCGACGGCGAGCGCATCGACCACGTCGAGCTTCACGCCGTCGCGGCCCCAGAAGTGGGGGTTCTTCCGCATCCGGATGCGGTCGCGGAGTCGGCGGAACTCGAGCTGAAACGGGCCGTTCGTGACGATCTTCCCGGCGTCGGTCCAGCGCGGCGAGCCGTGCGTCTCGATGCACCGCTGGTTGACCGGCGCGAGGGGGTAGAAACCAAGGAGCTGCAACCAAAACGCGGTCGGCTCGTTCAGCTCGGTGACCACCGTGTGGTCGTCCGGGGCGCGGAACCCGACCTCGTTGAAGTCGAGCAGGAGCTGCGCGCACGGCTCGACCCCTTTCGCGACAGTCGCCCCTTCCTCGACGACACGGAACCGCCGCTCGGCGTCGCCGACGCGCACGACGAACGTCCGTAGCTCGGCGTAGCTGTCGGCTTTTGCGAGCGCCACGGCCGATGCGCCGAGGTCCGTCTCGATCGCTTCGAGGACCCCCTTCACGAGCTCGCCACGGGCGTGCGGACGCGCCCCTTGGGCGCGGGTGTGCAGCTCGACCTCGACCGGGTCGCCGACGTTCACTCCGCGTGCCGCCCGGCTGTAGCGCTGGGCGTTCTTCAGGTACCACGCCTGGTACGCGTACTCGGCTAGGGTCCGCGGGTCGAGGAATCGCCGCATCGAGTAGACGAAGTCCGCCGACGTGACGGGGGACCCGTCGGACCACTTGGCGTCCTTCCTAAGGAAGAACGTGTAGGTCCGCCCGTCCTCGGACACCTCCCACCGCTCGGCGACTCCCGGCTTGGGGGTGCGGTCCTTCGCGCTCAGCCGAACGAGCCCTTCGTAGAGCGACTCGATGATCCGCCCCTCGGGCTGACCGGTCACGACCGCCGGGTCGAGCGACTCGATCTCGGTGTCGTTGTTGAACGTGAAGTCGGCCGGGGGGAGTCGACCCGCCGAGACGATCCAGACGACGCCCCCGATCGCCGTCGCCAGCATCAGCATCGACAGCGCGAAGCGACTCGACATGCGGGGCGACAGAAGGGGGCGAGGCCGGTGGGAACCGAGCCGCTAGCTTAGCAGCCTGTTGATTTTTCGACAGGCTGCGTGGTCGCAGGGAGGCGACGTCGAAACCGTGGCGCTTTCGCCGCGGTTTCGCGAGCCGCGAGCGGCTCGGCCGTGAGCTTGGCGAGGTTGAAAAACGCCACGACGGCGTTTTTCAACAGGCTGTTAGCCATCCGTAACGCTCGACCGGAAGAGCTTGCGCGTCGCAATCGCGCAGCGTGCTCACGGTCCCCCTAGCTCGACGATCGGCAGCCCGCCGGATCGCATCGAGTCGAGCAGGCTCCCGACCCCCGACGGGTCCGAGGGATCGCACCGCCGGACGATGGCCAGCACCCCATCGGCGTCGGTCGGGCGGCCGAGCTTCTCGAAGCACCAAGCAAGCCCCCGCGCCGCCTCGAACCACGCGCGGTTCGCCGGGTGCGCGCCGGGCAGTGGGCGCGGCTTCCCCGTGCGATCGAGCGCCCGCTCCCCAAGCTGGAACGCGTAGCCGAAGTGCCCGCGCGCGAGTTCGACGTCCTCGGTCATCTCGACCGCCAGCTCGCCAAGCATCGCGTGCGCCTCGATGAAGTCGCTGCACGCCGACAGCAGCCAGCGGAGCTCATCGACCGCGACGTCGAGCTCCCCGGCCTCGATCATCTCCCGGACTTCGGCGAGGTCCTCGGCGCGCTCGTCCACCTCGCGCGGGTGGACGAAGGCCCACACGCCGGCGGTCTGCTGGACCGCCACGGCGCCCGGTTTGGCGGCCTTTCCCTTGGTGGGATCGCTACGACGGCGGGGGTTGGGTTTGGGCATCGCAGAGAAGATTACCAAATGGGTTGATCCTTCGCCCGTTGGCCGCGGGTCACAGACCCGGGGCTAATCCCAGCGCGGCGTTTCGGCGACAATCGTCGGATGCCCGAGTCGCTCCCCACGCCCCGCTGCAACGTCGCCGACCGGCTCGCCGTTGCGGCGCGCGAGCGGCCGCGGGACGTCGCCGTGGCCGCCGCGAAGGGGACGGGGTACCGACGGGTGACGTTCGCCGAACTCGACTCCGACGCCACGCGGCTCGCCCGTGGGCTCGTCGCGATGGGGGTCCGGCCCGGGACACGGCTTGCGCTGCTGGTGCGACCGGGGCCAGAGTTCGTCACGCTCGTCTTCGCCTTACTCCGCAGCGGGGCAACGATGGTGCTGGTCGATTCGGGGTTGGGGCGGAAGCACATCATCGACTGCCTCTCATCGACCGAGCCGGAGGGGTTCGTCGCGATCCCAATCGGGCACGCGCTGCGGCTGGCGTACCGGTCGCGGTTCCCGAAGGCGAAGCTCAACGTCACCGTCGGCCGCCGCTGGCTTTGGGGGGGCGAGACGCTCGACGCCTTGAGAATCCTCGGGGACGCCGTATCCCGCTCCCCCAAGGGGGGAGGGGCTAGGGGAGGGGGCGTCCCGGGTACCCGGATACCTCCCGCCGAAACAACGCTTCCGCACACCACCGCCAACGCCCCCGCGGCGATCGTCTTCACCTCTGGCAGCACCGGCCCGCCGAAGGGGGTCCTCTACACGCACGGCACGTTCGCCACGCAGTGCGCGATGATCCAACAGCAGTACGACCTGCGGCCCGGCGCCATCGACCTCGCCTGCTTCCCGCTGTTCGGGCTGTTCAACGTGGCGTGCGGGATCACGACGGTACTCCCCGAGATGGACTTCGCACGCCCTGCGTCGTGCGACCCCGCGAAGGTGCTGCGGGCGGCCAACGACTGGAAGGTGACGCAGGCCTTCGCGTCGCCGGCCGTGTGGGACCGGCTGAGCCGCCACTGCGAGGAGAACGGCGCGTCGGTCCCGACGCTGCGCAAGGTCCTCTCGTGCGGCGCCCCGGTCCCCGCGAAAGTGATCCGCCGCACGCTCGCCTGCGTCCACCCCGAAGCCGAGCTGCACACCCCCTACGGCATGACCGAGGCGCTGCCGATCGCGACGATCGAGGCGCGCGAGATCTTGGGCGAGACGGCGGCGAAGACCGACGGTGGCGCGGGGGTCTGCGTCGGGCGCAGGTTCGGGGGGAATGCGGAATGCGGAACTCGGAATGCGGAATCGAATAACGTTGAGCCGCGCCCGCAAGGAAGCGGAGCTTCGTTTGACTTCGACTGGCGTGTCATCCGCATCCGCGACGACACGATCGCGACGATCGACGAGACGGAAGCGATGCCCCTCTGCGAGATCGGCGAGCTCATCGTCCGCGGCCCCCAAGTCAGCCAGCGCTACCTAACCCGAGAGCCGGAAGCGTCAGCGCCCGGAGCGAATCGCCACAACGCCCTCGCAAAGATCGCCGACGCCGGCACGACCTGGCACCGCACCGGCGATGTCGGTTACTTCGACGACGCCGAGCGCTTCTGGTACTGCGGCCGGAAGTCGCAACGGGTGGTTACCGACACGGGGACCCTGTACACGGAGTGTTTTGAGGGCGTTGTGAACTCCAACCCGGTCGTCGAGAAGTCGGCGCTTGTGGCGATCGGCGAGGGGCAAGATCGTCGGCCGTGTGTCGTCGTCCAGCGCAGCGCGGTGCGGGGGCCTTCCGACTCGGAGGTCGCCGCGACGCTCGCGGCCCTGATCCCGGCGGCGAAGACGGTCTTGTTCCACCCCAAACTCCCCACCGACGTCCGCCACAACTCAAAGATCCGCCGCGAGGAGCTGGCCGTGTGGGCCGAGAAGCGGTTGGGGGTTGTGAGACAACCGCAGGGTGACTCCCCCGACTGACGTCGGGGGATCGCCTTCCGCCTTGTAGTCCGAGTCGATTTCTCGTTCTTTCCGTATTCCGCACTCCGACTTCCGCATTTTGCGAACCTTCCTCGTCACCGGCGCCGGCGGCTTCTTGGGGCGCTACGTCTGCGAGCAGCTCGTAGCGCGCGGCGACCACGTGCGGGGCCTGGCGCGGGGCGAGTACCCGGAACTCGAGGCGCTGGGCGTCGCGATGCACCGCGGCGACCTGGCAAACCGCGCGGCGGTCGTTGCCGCCTGCGAAGGCGTCGATGGCGTGCTGCACGTCGGGGGCAAGGTCGGCGTCTGGGGCCGCGCGATCGACTACTTCCAGACGAACGTCCAGGGGACGCTCAACGTCCTGTCGGCGTGCCACGCGCTCGGCGTCCGGCGACTGGTCTTCACGTCGAGCCCCAGCGTGACGTTCGACGCCGCTTCGTGGGGCACGTGCGACCAGCGCGGCGTCGATGCGTCGGCGCCCTACCCCACGCGCTGGCTCGCCCACTACCCGCACACCAAGGCGCTCGCCGAGCAGATGGTCCTCGCGCAGGACCGCTCGACCAGCGCAAACGGCTCGACGCTGCGAACCGTTGCGCTGCGGCCGCACCTCGTGTGGGGGCCACGCGACCAGCACCTCACAGCGCGGCTGTTCGAGCGGGCTCGCGCGGGGAAGCTGCGCCGCGTGGGGGCGGGCAAGAACCGCGTCGACATGGTCTACGTCGAGAACGCGGCCCGGGCGCACCTCGACGCGCTCGACGCCCTCGCCGCGCCCGACCCGGCGTGCGGCGGCAAGGCGTACTTCGTCTCTCAGGGAGAGCCGGTCGATTGCTGGCGATGGATCGACGAGCTGCTCGCGCTCGCGGGATTGCCGCCGGTGCGGCGCAGCGTGTCGGCCCGCACGGCCTACGCCGCAGGGGCCGCGCTCGAGTTCGCCCACTGGCTGCGACGCGACTTCGACCGCGAGCCGGCGATGACGCGGTTCGTCGCCCGCTCGCTCTCGACCGACCACTGGTTCGACGCCGAAGCCGCGACCCGCGACTTCGGTTACCGGCCGCGGGTTTCGACTGAGGAAGGGATGCGGCGGCTGGGGGAGTGGATCGCGGCGAAGGGGGAAGGCGGAACGCGGAAGGGGGAATGAATCGGGGGGTCGCCTTCTCTGGTGGCGGTGGCGCAAATACAATCGGCGGCTTGCTTTGCGTCGAGCGCTCCCACGAGGGGAGCGGCCAACGATTCCGACTTCCGCCCTCCGCCTTCCCCCCTCCCCCTTCGCATGCTTCGCACCCACACCTGCGGCGACCTCCGCAAGGACCACTCGGGCCAGACCGTCACGCTGTGCGGCTGGGTCGATAGCTACCGCGACCACGGCGGCGGGCTCTTCGTCGATCTCCGCGACCGCTACGGCATCACCCAGGTGGTGTTCAATCCGCCGCTGACGGCGCACGGGATCATCGACGCGTCGAAGGACCTGCGGGCCGAGTACGTGATCCAGGTCACCGGCAAGGTCGCCCCGCGACCCGAGGGGATGGCGAACCCCAAGCACGCCTCGGGGGACATCGAGCTGCAGGTCACCGAGCTGACGCTGCTCAACAAGGCGCTCACCCCGCCGGTGTCGCCGTCGGAGAGCGCCAGCGACATCCCCAACGAGGACCTGCGGCTCAAGCACCGCTACCTCGACCTGCGTCGGCCCGTGATGCAGCGGACGCTGATGCTGCGCGACAAGATCGTGAAGGGGATGCGCGACTACTTCGCCGACCACAACTTCCTCGACGTCGAGACGCCGGTCCTGGGGCGCAGCACTCCCGAGGGGGCGCGTGATTACCTGGTGCCGTCGCGCGTCCACCACGGCAAGTTCTACGCGCTGCCGCAGTCGCCGCAACTCTACAAGCAGATCCTGATGATGGCGGGCTACGACCGCTACGTGCAGGTCGCGCGCTGCTTCCGCGACGAGGACCTCCGTGCCGACCGCCAGCCCGAGTTCACGCAGCTCGACCTCGAGATGTCGTTCGTCGACGCCGAGGACGTGATCGGCATGATCGACGGCCTGATGCAGAAGCTCGCCCGGGAGGTCCTGGGGCTCGAACTGAAGCTCCCCCTGCCACGCCTGACTTACGACGAGTCGATGCGCCGCTTCGGCCACGACGCCCCCGACCTGCGGTACGGGCTGGAGATCGTCGATTGCTCGGACCTCGCCGCCAAGAGCGAGTTCACGGTCTTCAAAGGGGCGCTCGACGCCGGCGGCTTCGTCCGCGCGATCTGCGTCCCCGGCGGGTCGGACCACTACAGCCGTCGCGGGATCGACGCCCTCACGGAGTTCGTCAAGAACTTCGGCGCCAAGGGGCTCGCCTACTTCCGCGCCGACGCGGACGGCAAGCTCGACTCGAACATCGCCAAGTACTTCCCCCCCGAGGTGCTGGCCGAGCTCGGCGCGCGTGTGGAAGCGAAGGCCGGCGCGCTGGTCCTCTTCTCGGCCGACCAGTGGCTGCCGTCGTGCAAGGTGCTGCACAACCTGCGCAAGAAGATCGGCGAGGAGATGAAGCTCTACGACCCCAACGAGATGAACTTCTCGTGGGTCGTCGAGTTCCCGATGTTCGAGCGCACCGAGGACGCCGACAACCCGCAGGCGATCGGCCGCTGGTCGGCGATGCACCACCCCTTCACGGCGCCGCTCGACGAACACGTCGCGAACCTCGACAGCGACCCGGGCAAGTGCCGCGCGAAGGCCTACGACCTGATCATCAACGGCTACGAAGCCGGTGGCGGGACGATCCGGATCCACGACGCGGGGGTGCAGTCGAAGGTCTTCGGCCTGCTGGGGATCGACGCCGAGATCGCCCAGGACCGCTTCGGCTTCCTGCTCGACGCCCTGCAGTACGGCGCCCCGCCGCACGGCGGCATCGCCCTGGGGATCGACCGCGTGGTGATGCTGTTCGGCAAGCTCGACAACATCCGCGACGTGATCGCCTTCCCGAAGACGCAAAAAGCGACCGACCTAATGACCGAAGCCCCGGGCTTGGTCGATGCGAAGCAGCTCAAGGAGTTGGCGGTGAAGGTGGATCTGTGAGTTCAGGCGAGGAGCCTCGCGCAGAGACGCAGAGACGCAGAGACGCTGAGGGCATCTCTCCATGCATGTAGGTCACGATGCGCTGGGCGACGGTTACTCTTGAATGGCTAGCGGACAACTGGGGCAACGTCGCGAGCGTACTTGGGCTGATTGCCTCTGTGATTGCGGCCCACGGCGCTCAACGAGCACGGGCTGCGGCCGTGAAGGCTCGAACTGCCCTAGCGGCCATTGATGCGCGAGCGGCGCTCCGTGAGGCGACTACTCTACTTGAAGAGATGAAGACGTTGCACCGCCGCGGAGAGTGGAACGCGGCGCTATACCAGTATTCTCGAGCAAGGAAGTTGATTGCGATTGTACGCAGTTCCGTCGATCGCTGGGCGGAGGAAGACCTTAAGGTCTTTACCGCGACATCTGGACTGCTTGCAAGGATTGAACGGCAGGTTGAGTCACAGGTGCAAAAGGGAGGCGAGTCCACGCTGAAGCCGGAGAAGCTGAATAGTGCGCTTGCGGTCCAAATCGATCTCCTGACAGCGATCGAGGCCAAGATGCGGCTGCAGAACACAAGTGAGGCGAGGTAAATCATGGCTGCAAAAAAGCAAATCGACCTTGCAGATCGATTGAGTCAGATGACGCGCACTGGCAAACTGAAGTGGCAGCAGACGTCGGAGGAAGACGTGTTTATGGTCGCGTTCGCGCAATTCTCGGTATTGTTGAGTTGCGGGCCTAGCAGAGACGGGTTCATTGAAACCATCGTGGAAGTCCGAGACGAAGCCGGAGCGCCGATCGACCGGTTCATTGGCAGTGAAGTTGGCAGGTATAGCGAACTGGGCGACACGCTGGATATGGCACGACGCCAGGCGTCAGGTGCCGACTCCGCGATCGACCAAATCTTGAAGGAGATGGATCAGATCGATCCGCGCCCGGAGCCACCAAGTGCGTTCCCGTCAGACGACGAAATTCCGTTCTGAGGATCGTGGGTCCGACGGGCTGGTGCGAAAGTCGCGTTGGACTCCATCCCTTCTGGGGACTACATTGCCTCGATGGACTCGATCCCCGTGATCTACGAGGGGGGCGTCTTTAAGCCCCTGGTCCCGGTGTCGCTGCCGGAGATGATCAGGGTGCGCGTGTCGATTGTGGAGAAGGTCGAGGAGTTGTCTGACGCTGAGGTGATCCAACGGCAGAAGCAAGCATGGGCGAAGCTATTTGCGCAGCTCGACTCCTTGCCGAAGCACGAAAACGATGACGGCTGGTCAGTCGCCAACAACGTCGATGAGCTTCTCTACGGCGGTCCGAACGGCCCGCTTTAGTTGCGATCGCTCGACGATCACTTCCGCCAGTTCGGATTCGTATCCGTCGAGCCCTGACGGCCCCTCCGCGTCTCCGCGTCTCTGCGCGAGTCATTTCCGCGGCCGCTTCGAGTTGGACTCCGCCCCGCCCGCCGGCTAGACTTGTGCCATGGACTCGATCCCGGCGATCTACGAGGGAGGCGTCTTCAAGCCCCTGGGCCCGGTGTCGCTGCCGGAGAAGGCCAGGGTGCGCGTCATGGAGGAGGAGCCGGGGGCGCCCGCCGACGCGCCTACTCCCACCGTTGTCGATCCGGAAAAGGCCGCTCGGCAGCGGGCGGCACTCCAGCGGGTGTTTGACCTCATCGACAACAACCCCGAATGTCAGGGCCCTGACGACGGTTGGTCGGTCGCCAACAACGCCGACGAGTTGCTCTATGGCGGCCCGAACGGACCGGCCTGACGGATGGTGTTCGTCGATACGAGCGCCTGGTACGCGGCATGGAATCCGAGAGAGCCTGAGCACCTTGCCGCACGGGCTCGGATCGTCGCCGCCTCGGGCAGGCTGGTCACGACGGACTATGTCGTCGACGAGCTGCTAACGCTCATGGTCTCGCGCGGGCAGGGGCGAATCGCCATTGCGGCCGGACATGACTTGTGGTCTGCCACGACCGCTGACCTGCACCTCGTGACTGCCGAGGACCTGGAGCGAGCGTGGTCCGTCTTCCAGCGATTCACGGACAAGCGCTGGAGCTTCACCGACTGCACCAGCTACGCGGTGATGCAGCACCTGGGAGTCCGCGAAGCCCTCTCGCTCGACGACCACTTCCGCCAGTTCGGCTTCGTCTCCGTGGAACCGTAGCGGACCAAACCCCACCCCCTTTGCGCCTCCGCGCCTTTGCGTGAGGCTTCCTTCTCCGCTGTTCCTCCTCTGCGTCTCTGCGTGAGCTCCCCCCTAAGCCGCCACGCCGTCGGGCGCGGGCCGGTCACCGCGGGCGACGCGTCGCCGGGCGTGCATCCGTTCGACCAGCATGTGGTGCGACGGCGTGACCACCACGTAGGCGGCGATCGCGACGATCGCCACCCACCAGACGCTGCGCTCGGGGGCCAGCCACCAGGCGACCGCCGTCGTCGCGGCGATGGTCGGCAGCAGCAGCGGGAGCGACGCCCGATGGCTCGCCAAGAGCGACCGCAACGGCGTGACACGCTCCCCTGCGACGAACTCCACGAGACGCCGCGTGTGGCGCCAACTGTGCCAGGCGACGAAGTACATCCCGACCGAGAACAACGGGTGCAGCACCGCCGCCGCGAGGAAAATCGCGAGGGTCTCGACCGCGTCGAGCGCAACGCTACGCCAACGGCGGGCGAGCAACGAGGCCGAGGCGTCGGACGCCCAGACTGCCAGGGCGCCGCCCACCACGCACGTCGCCGTCAAGGCGACGGTGTCGGGGTCGAGCGTCGGGGCCTTTCCTCCGACGAGCGTGACGACATCGACGACGACCCGCGTCGCTTCGGCTGGTCGCGCCGCGAACGGGACGGCGAGGATCAGCGACCCCCGCGCGGCGACCCACGACGCCCGGCGTACTCCGTTGGTCGCGGGCTTCGAGCAGCGCTCCGCCAGGTCCTCGTGGTCCGCGGAGCCGAAGTGCCACGCCGAGAGCGCCGCGAACAGGCCGAGCGTCGCCAGCGGGAACATCCACAGCAACGCAAACGCCCCCACCATGCCGGCCGAGTAGGTGGCGACGAACCGCAATGCGCTGGAGCGGGTCGCGAACATCCCCATACGCCGGCTCACAGCGAGGTCGGCGGCCCCGTGGGGCATGCCGACCACCAACAGCGACATCGCGAACGGCCAGCCCGCGACTCGTTCGGAGTAAGGGGAAAGGAGCTCGACGCCCGCTGCGACGGCCATGATCGCCGGGGGGAGCCAGCCCACGAGCCAGCGCTGCGCGGGGGTCCATTGCTCGGCGTCACCGTCCATCGAACCCTTCCAATCGAGAGGGGCGGGGAACGCCTGCGTGCTCCCCGCCCGTGTCAATGGCCGTCCGAAGTTGCGTGCAACGGCCGCTCAGAGCGGTTGCAGCGCCGCCTTGAGGTCCGGGCGGTGGTCGGTCGTCGGCACGACACCGGCGGGGACACGCATCTCGGTGGCGGTGTTGAGGGCCTTGATCCCCAGCGCCGCGACGAGGCCGAACCCGACTTTGTTGATCACGTCGGAGATGTTGTACGCGATCTCGCGATACTCACCGGCCCCACCCAGGGCGAGCAGGAAACCGATCGGATAGATCGCCCACCCGAGGAGGATGAACAGCCGCATCGTCCGCAGCGCGGACGCCACCGGCCCCGGTTGGGCCTGAATCGCCGAGTTCATGCTGCCGTAAAGTACCGAAACGATCAACAGCTCGAAGAAGCAGGCGATTCCGAAGAACGTCCACCACATCGTCCCGCCAACAGGGGACGTTTCCGCCACGAAGGCGGTAACGATCATCGCCACGTCAAGCGCCACGAGCTGGGCAAACCAGCCGCGCCCTCGCTCGCCGAGCTGCAGCAGCAGCGGGAACTTGATCAGCAAAAGCGGAGTCGTGAAAAGCCAGTCGATGTACCGCAGCGCTGTGGGAAAGCTCTCGCCCGACATGTACTGGTTGGTCATCTTGTAGTAATGGAAGCAGGCGATCCCGGTGACGAGCGCCGAAACAGTGAAGACGCTGCGGTACCGCTCGGGAGCGCTGCCGCGTTCAACGAGGAAATAAACCGCGGCCGCCCCCATAGCGACCGTCGCCGCAAAAAACAGGTAGAGCGTGATCGACTGCACCGGCGTGTTCGCGGCGAAGTCCATCGACAGCTTCGCCAGAAGGGGGGGCATGAGGTGTCTCGTGGGTAGGGAAACGGAGCAGCGTGGACGTTGACCGAGTCGAGCCGAGTCGCCGGTCCGCTCGGGGGCGTCCCTCGCTGGTAGAGGACCCCGTGAACGAAAAAAGCCGACGTGCTCTAGCCCCCTGAGGGCGCTAGAGCACGTCGGCTTACACAGCGACTGGCCCCTGCACTACGTGGTGCAAGACGCCTTTCGCTTGGTCACCCGACGACCGTGGGCTCGCTTCCGCGAACCGGGCGAACTTGTAGCCGCCTAACAAACGCTAGGGTGGCGCGAACGGATCGGCAAGGGAAAGGCCGCTCGGCGGCGTGCCGACGAGCACCGCCACGTGCGCAATCCGGGCGCCCTGCGGTGGTTGGCGATTTGCCTTATCTTTCTGCGCGTCCCGCGACTCTCTTCCGAATGCCCTTCAAGATGTCCAGCTCGGCGCCCAAACCATGAAGCGAGTCGCCCTGATCCTCGGCCCGGTGGCGGCGGTGGTGCTGGGGGGCGTCGGTGTGAGCCAGGGCCTGGAGCCGGGCGCCGCGTGGACGCTCGGCGTCGGCGTGCTGTGCGCCGTGTGGTGGATCACCGAGCCCGTGCCGATCCCCGTTACGGCGCTCGTCCCCGTCGCGCTGCTGCCGGCCGTCGGCGTGCTGTCGGCCGACCAGGTGGGGGCCGCCTACGGGGGCGAGATGATCCTGCTGCTGCTCGGCGGGTTCCTGCTATCGACGTCGCTCGAGCGCTGCGGCGTCCACCGCCGGCTGGCGCTCGGGATGGTGCGGCTCTGCTCGCTGGGGTTTCGTGCGAGCGCATCGACGAGCGACGCGGCTAACACGGGTGACACGGCGAACGGTGGCCAGGTGGGGCCGACGGTGTCGGGGCGGCGGTTGGTGCTGGGGTTCATGATCGCGGCGGCGGTGATCAGCGCGTGGGTCTCGAACGCCGCGACGACGCTGATGCTGCTGCCGATCGCGATCGCCACGCTCGAGCGCGCCGGCGAGGGGCGCCTGCGCGTCGCCCTGCTGCTGGGGATCGCCTACGCGGCGAGCATCGGCGGCGTCGCCACGCCAGTCGGCACTCCTCCGAACCTGATCTGCCTGCAGCATTACGAGAGCGCTGCGGGCGCCCCGGCGAGCTTCCTCGAGTGGATGACGTTCGGCGCGCCGGTCGCGCTCGCGATGCTGCCGCTGGCCGCTTGGTGGCTTACGCGCGGCCTGCGGGGACCGGCGCCGGTCGACCTGCCGCAACCAGGGGCGTGGCGCACGGCGGAGGTCCGCACGCTCGCGGTCTTCGCGACGACCGCGCTGCTGTGGGTCTTCCGCACCGAGCCGCTCGGGGGTTGGACCGGGCTGGTAGAGCTGCCGCACGTTACCGACGCGACCGTCTCGCTTGCAGCGGTGATCGCGCTGTTTCTTATCCCGAGCGGCGAGCCGGCCGCTACGCCGCGCGGGCTCGCCCCGCGGCTGCTCGACTGGGAGACCGCCGCGCGGATCCCGTGGGGCATGCTGCTGCTGTTCAGCGGCGGGATGGTGCTCGCCGAGGGCTTCGCCGAATCGGGGCTCAGCGACCTGCTCGGCCAGCGGCTCGAGGGGCTCGCCACGCTCCCTGCGCCGCTGCTCGTCGCGTTGCTCTGCCTCGCGACGGTGTTCCTCTCGGAGTTTACCAGCAACACGGCGATCACCGCCCTGTTGATGCCGATCATGGCTTCGATGGCCGGCGCGACCGGGCTCGACCCCAAGCTGCTGATGTTCCCCACCGCGATGGCGGCGAGCCTGGCCTTCATGCTCCCCGCGGGGACCGTCCCCAACGCCGTGGTCTACGGCGCCGGCGGCGTTTCCTCAGCGACGATGGCCCGCGAAGGCTTCGTGCTGAACCTGATGGGAGTCGCGGTCGTCACGCTGCTGGCGACGCTGTTTTTGTGACGCGAATGACCAATGGCCAAGCACCAACGACCAAGGGGCGGTTAGCGATCGGCGGTTGGCTGCCGTTCGTCGCGTAGCTGATCGCTGACCGCCGAAAGCTGAAAGCTGAAAGCTCTCTTGGTCATTGGTCATTCAGCGCAAGCGTTCGTTCCCCTCCGAGTCGTACCTCACCGCCGACATGTAGAGCGCCACCAGCACCAGCGCCGGCAGGAACAGCAGGCAATAGGGGTGCAGGCTGTAGGCGAGGAACACGTCGCCGACGGCCGCTACGGCGAACACCCACCAGGTTTCGCGGAGGAACTTCGTGAGGCCCTTCATCGACTCGTCTCATCGGTTGTCGGTGCGTTAACTGAGTGTTGATCTTTCAACGGGCTGCTAGCGCTCATCGGAAGCACGCCAGCTTGGTCTCGCTGCGGACGACGAGCGCGTCGCCGGCCACCGCCGGGGTCGCCCAGTAACGCCCTTCGAGGTCGCCCGCGAGTTGGTTCGAGCCGAGCAGGTCGTACTCCTTACCGGCGGCGAGGACGAACGTCGTCCCCACCTCGTCCATCGCGTAAACGCGGCCTCCGGTCGCCCACGGCGAAGCCCAGAACGGGGCGCCCCCCGGCAGGCGCTCGCGGAACGCGAGCTCCCCTGTCGCGACGTCGTACGCCTTGACGGTCGCCCCGCGGCGGTCGAAGCAATAGACGATTCCGCGGTACACGAGCGGCGACGCCATCCCCGGCGCGCCGCGGACGTTGGACCAGGCGAGCCCCGGCGCGTCGGCCTGCGCGGGGGCGCTCACGTCGAGAGCCCCGCTAGCGCCGGCGCGGACCGCGAACAGCCCTCCGGGCGTTCCGCCGCGGCTCGTGCGGTCTTCGCCACCGAACACCACGAGGTCGGCGTCCGAGGTCGGGCTCGCCGAGCTGCGTCCCCCGATGTCGATCGACCACAGCTCCTTGCCGGTCGCGGGCTCGTACGACACGACCTTGCGGCCCCCAACGACCAGCTCGGCGCGCTGGCTGTTGGTCCACAGCAGTGGGGTGCTCCAGTTCGAGACCTCGTCGCGCTCGGCGCGCCACAACTCGTCGCCGCTCGTCGCGTCGAGCGCGACGACGAACGACGATTCCTCGTTGTCGACCTGCAAGAACAGCTTGCCGTCGTGTAGCACCGGTGAGCTGGCGGTCCCCCACCCGTTGTCCATCGGGAAGACCCCGAGGTCCTTCTGCCAAACGAGCTCGCCGTCGAGGTCGTGGCAGAACAGGCCCATCATGCCGAAGTAGGTGAAGACGTGCTTGCCGTCGGTGACCGGGGTCTCGGTGGCGTACGTGTTGTCGCGGTGCGTCTCGAGTCGCGGCGCGGCGTCGAGCGCGACCTTGGTCCAGAGCGGTTCGCCGGTCGCCAGGTCGAGGCAGTGCAGCTCCCAGCGGAAGTTCGCGCCGGCGGGGACGGCGGTCGTAACGAGCACCTTGCCCCCGGTCACCACCGGCTGCGACCAACCGCGCCCCGGGATCTCGGCGACCCACGCCCGGTTCTTGTCGGCGGCCCATTGATACGGAGGCCGGGCGTCGTCGGCGACCCCCGTCGCTCGCGGGCCGCGGAACTGCGGCCAATCGTTCGCACCAAGAGCCGGCAGGGAGACCGCGGCGACGGCCGCAATCGCGAGGAGGTAGTAGCGCATGGCGTCGGCTCGGCGGGGGGTGCGTTGGACGGCTGCTCTCGAACTTACCGAGGCTCGCGCCGCGCGTCGATGCTCGGTCCGCTGCGCGTCAATTCGGGGCTCGCTGCGCGCGAAGCGGGGCCGCGCTGCGCCGGTGCTCGACTTGACGCGTCAAGCGGTGCGGGGCGAAGTTTGTGACGACCGTCGCGGGGGCAACTCCGCTAACTTCGGGCGCGGCTCAACGATCACGATCACAATCATCTGCCATCTATCATCTCGCCTCTAACCTCTCGCCTCTCTCCCCCATGACCTCGCCTCTCACCGCTCGCCTCTCTGCGCGAGCGGCTCGAAGGGGAATGACGCGTCGATCGTCTCCGCGGCCAGCTCCACCAAGAACTCGCCGAGCCGCGTCACGACGGCTTCGAGGTAGCGAGCCCCTTTCTCGGCCGTCGCCTCGCGCGGGTCGCCGGCGGTCGAGTCGGCCGTGTAGCGGTCCCACTCGCGCGGCGCGCGGGCCCAACCCTCGCGCAGCGCGCTCAGCCGCGCCGTCGCCGTGCGTCCGTCGCCGGCGCGGTCGAGGCGCACCAGGTCGGGACGGATCGACAGCACGCAGCTCGTCTCGAAGTCGTTCGCGTGGTCCCCGCCGGCGGGGAACAGCGACTTGGCGAGCGGCGCCTCGATCGCGAACCAGTTCACTTGGCAGAACCACACGCCGGTCTTGCCGTGCGTCTCCTTGATCCAGCCGTAGAAGTCGTTGCCACCATGCCCGTTGAGGATCACCCCCTTCGCGACACCGCTCGCAGCGAGCGTCTCGGCGAGGTCCGACAGCACGCGGAACAGCGTCGTCGGGTAGAGGTTCATCGCTAGCGGGTAGGCGCGCTGCGTCGTCTGCACGCCGAAGGGGATGACCGGCAGCACCGCGACGCGTGCGCCGCGGTTCCAGGCGACCCCCGCCGCGCGGTCGGCCACGGCCTCGACCTGGTAGTTGTCGGTCGCGTACGGCAGGTGGGGACCGTGCGGCTCGGTGGCGCCGAAGGGGAGCACCACGACCTCCGGCGGGGCGTCGCGCCACGTGTCGAGCGTCGATTCAGCGACAAGCCACGGCTTCATGGTGGGCACTCGCTTCGTGGAACGGGTCGATCGGCGGCGTCGGCGACTTGCCACCGAGCATAACGCCCCTTGGTCGATGGCGCCCGCTCCTTGATAATCGGCTGTCTCTCCGTTGTGCGTTGTCACCCAACGCGCACCCCACCCTTCAGGCGACCACCGATGCCCGACCCCGAAGCCCCGCAGCGGCGCCTCCGCCTTTGGCCCGCCGCCGTGATCGTCGCCTTGCAGGCCGCGACGATCCTGCTTTCGCAGGCCTCGTCGATCACCAACTTTCCACGCTTCGTGTCGATGATGGCGGGCCCGGGCGTGTGCGTGCTCTTGGCTGCTGTGTGGGTCGTCTTCTTCAGCAGGCTGCGGTGGTTCGATGGAGCGTCCATCGTCGCGGTCGCCGCCGCCCTGGGGTCCGCCGCGTGGTGGACCGTCTACCCGATGATGAAGGTGGTCGTTTGGATTTACGGCGCGCCGCTGGCGATCGCGCTCTCGGTATTTGGGGTCGCCTTGGCGCGCAACTGGTCGAGCGGAGGTCGGCTCGCGCTCGTCTCCGCGTTGCTCGCCGCAGGCTGGGCAGCGCACCTGCTCGGGCGAGTCGATGGCTTCGACGGCGACTACCGACCGCAACTCGCGTGGCGCTGGTTGCCGTCGCCGGAAGAGGAGCTCGTCGCCGCGCAGCCTACGCATCGCGCCGCCGTCGTAGAATCGGCGGGATGGACCCCCGGCAAGGCCGAGTGGCCCGGGTTCCGCGGTGCGCTCCGCAACGGGATCGCCGACGGGTCGATCGACTCGCTCGACTGGAACGCCTCGCCGCCGCGCGAGGTCTGGCGGATCAACGTCGGGCCCGGCTGGGGCTCGTTCGCGCACGTCTCGGGGCGACTCTTCTCGCAAGAGCAGCGCGGCGACGAAGACGCCGTCGTCTGCTACGACGCCGCCGATGGCAAGGAGCTGTGGCGCCACGGGACCCCCAGCCGCTTCGTCGAGGTCGTCTCCGGCGCTGGCCCGCGCGGCACGCCGACCTACGCCGACGGCCGTGTGTTCGCCCTCGGCGGTCGCGGGGTCTTTGTTGCGCTCGACGCCGCCACCGGCGAGGTGCTTTGGAAACACGACTACGTCGCTGATTGGGACGCACCCGTGCCGATGTGGGGCTTCGCCGCGTCGCCGCTCGTGGTAGGAGACCTCGTGATCGTCTACGCCGACGGGTCCGACGGCCGCGCCCTGGTGGCCCACGACGTGGCGACCGGCGAGCTGCGCTGGAAGGCCGCCTCGGGCGGGATGAACTACGCGTCGGCCCAACCGGCCGATTTCGACGGCGCTCCGACCGTCCTCTTCGCAGACAGCGAAGCGCTCCGCGGGCTCGACCCGGCGACCGGCGCCGAGTTATGGACGTTCGACTTCCCCGAGGGGACCCAGGCGCCAATGGTCCAGCCGCAGCAGATCGGAGCGGAGTCGGTCGTCGTCGCGCTCGGCGACGGAATCGGCGTCGCCCGGGTCGATGTCACGCGTGAAGAGGGGGCCTGGACGGTCAAGAAAGTGTGGGATTCGCGCGACCTCAAGCCGTCGTTCAACGACTTCGTGCACCACGCGGGGCACATTTATGGCTTCGACCAGAACATGCTGGCCTGCATCGATTTCGCCACCGGGAAGCGGCAGTGGAAGCGGGGCCGCTACGGCTTCGGCCAGTTGGTGCTGCTGCCCGACGCCGAGCGCCTCGTCGTAGTCAGCGAGAAGGGAGACCTGGTCGCCGTAGGGGCCGACCCGGCGAAGCACGCGGAGCACGGCACGTTCGCGGCGATCGAAGGGAAGACCTGGAATCACCCGATCGTGGTCGGCGACCGCCTGTTTGTCCGCAACGGCGAGGAGGCCGCGTGCGTCGAGCTCGCGGCCCCCGCCGCGACCGTGGCGACCATAAAGCCATGAAGCAACGTCCCCCCCCGAACGCTGACTCCGCTCCCGCGGCCGTGCTCGCACCATCGCCGCGCCTGGTCGATCGGCTTCTGTCGCCGCTGCACCGGTTCCTGGCGATCGAGGCCGCCGGGGGCTGCGTCCTGCTAGCGTGCGCGGCCGTCGGGATCGTGCTGGCGAACTCGCCGCTGGCCGAGCGCTTCGCCGCGATCTGGGAGACGCCGATTGCGTTCGGCATCGGCGGGTACCAGCACACGCACTCGGTCGGGCACTTCGTCGTCAACGACGTGCTGATGACCGTGTTCTTTTTCGTGGTGGGACTCGAGGTCAAACGCGAGGTGGTCCACGGCGAGCTCTCCGACCTGCGCAAGGCGGCCCTGCCCGTCGTCGCGGCGGCGGGGGGGATGATCGTCCCCGCGCTCGTGTACTGCCTGTTCCCGACGGGCGAAGCGGGGGCGCGGGGTTGGGCGATTCCGATGGCGACCGACATCGCGTTCGTCGTGGGGGTGCTCGCCCTGCTCGGGCCCCGCGCCCCGCTGGGGCTCAAGGTGTTCTTGCTGACGCTCGCCATCGCCGACGACATCGGCGCGATCCTGGTGATCGCCGCCGTGTTCACCGAGTCGGTCGCCTGGGGCTGGCTCGGTGTGGCGGGGGCGGGGATCACGGCGACGCTGCTGCTGGCGAAACTCGGCGTCCGCGGCGTGCTGCCGTACGTCGTCGTCGGGGTGGTCGTTTGGCTGGGGTTCTTCGAGTCGGGGGTCCACCCCACGATCGCCGGGGTGATCCTTGGCCTGCTGACGCCGGCTCGGCCGTGGATCGATCGAAAGTCACTCACCGCGGCGCTCGACGGCGCACGCGACGCCACACCGGGCGACACGGGGGAGCACGACGACGCGCTCAACTCGGTCCGCTTCGCCGCCCGCGAGGCAACCTCCCCGCTGCACCGGCTCGAGACGACGCTCCACCCGTGGGTCGCCTTCGTCGTGATGCCGCTTTTTGCGCTGGCAAACGCTGGGGTCGCCGTCGAGCCCGCTGCGCTGCTGAGCCCCGTGGCGATCGCCGTCGCCGTGGGCCTCGTGGTAGGCAAAGGGGTCGGCGTGTCGCTGTTCGCGTGGCTCGCCGTCGCCAGCGGCTTCGCGTCGCTGCCGAGCGGCGTCGGTTGGCGGCACTTGGTCGGGGGGGCGCTGCTCGCCGGGATCGGCTTCACGATGGCGCTGTTCCTCAACGAGCTGGCCTTCGAGGGGGAGGCCTACGCGACGCAGGCCGGCGCGGGCAAGATCGGCGTGCTCGTCGGCTCGGTCGCCAGCGCGATCGGCGGGGCGACGCTCCTCGTGCGGACCCCGCCCCTCGACCAGGGACCGGCCGAAGCCTAATCGGCACTCGTCGCCCCTCCCCGGATGCGGCACGGACGGCGCCGACGGGCTATACTCGGCAGACCACGGAACGTACTCGGTCCGTCGCCCGCTCCCTCTCTTCACCACGACGCGAGGACCTCGTCATGCCGGTCGCCATGGAGTTGTCGCGGATCATCATCAGCGAGATCAACGACCAGCAGGTGATCTACCTGAAGGAAGTCGATGGCTCGCGGACGTTCCCGATCCTGATCGGCTACTTCGAGGCGACGAGCATCGACCGCCACGTGAAGCACGTCGAAGCGGCCCGCCCGCTGACGCACGACCTGCTGGTGTCGGTCGTCGAGGGGCTGGGGGGGACCCTGCAAGACGTGGTGATCACCGAGCTGCGCGAGCACGTCTACTACGCACGTCTGAGGGTCCGCCACGACGGCGAGCTGGTCGAGATCGACGCCCGCCCGAGCGACGCGATCGCCGTGGCCGTGGCCTGCGACCCCGCGCTGCCGATCTACGTCGCCGAGGACGTACTGAACGACGTGCTGCGCGAGCAGCAAGGGGGGTAGTGGGGGGCTGTCGGCTGTTAGCTGTCGGCCGACAGCGATTGGCGGTTTCTCAGCAAACGTCGCACCCGGAGTTCAGGGTTAGCCGCTTGATCGCCGACCGCTGATTGCCGACGCACTCACCCCACCACGTCGGCAAACGCCTGCTTCAAAGCAGCGAGGCCCGCCGCGCCGTGGGCACCGGCGACGACCACGTTGACTTCGACCTCGCTCGTGCCGATTAGCTCGACGTTGATCCCCGCGTCGCTGAGGGCGCGGAACATCCGCGTGCCGACCCCCGTGTGGCTGCGCACGCCGACGCCGGTCACCGACAGGATCGCGATCGAAGGCTCGCTCGTCGAAGCGCCGCCGAACCGCGTCACGAGCTGCTTGACGACCTCCTCGGCCGCCGCGTGGTCCTTCCTGGGGACCGTGAAGCCAACCGTCGTGAGGCCGTCGAAGCCGATGCTCTGGACGATCAGATCGACGACGATTTCCTTCGAGCTGATCGCCTCGAAGATGTCCGCGGCGATCCCCGGCTTGTCGGGGACCTGCGAGAGCGAGAACAGCGACTGCGAGTCGTCGAGCGTGGCGCCGTCGATCGTGAGCCCCTCCATCGCCTCGAGGCGGTGGATGACGGCCTTGGCGTCGGCCGCCTTGGCGCGGGCGGCGGCGGCGATCGTCTCGCCGAACGTGACGCGCTCGGTCGGGGGCTTCTCGAGCTCGAACTCGCGGTGCACGACTCGCAGCGCCTCTTGGGCCCGCTCGCGGTCCACGAGGCACGAGACCTTGATCTTGCTGGTGGTGATCGCCTGGATGTTGATGTTCGCCTCGGCTAGCGCGCGGAACATGCGGTCGGCGACCCCCGATTGGGTCGCCATCCCCAGGCCCACGACGGAGACCTTCGACACGGTCTTGTCGTGCGTCACCCCCTCGGCCCCGATCCCCTCGGCCGCCTCGCCGGTCGCCTTCAGCGCCTTCGGGAGGTCGGTGTCGATGACCGTGAACGAGATGTTCGCCCGGCCCCCTTTGCCACGGTTTTGCACGATCATATCGACCGTGATGTTCGCCTCGGCGAGCCGCTTCAGCAGCGCGAAGCTGGTCCCCGGCTTGTCGGGGACGCCGGCCACGGTGATGCGGGCCTCGTTCTTGGTGAGCGCGGCGCCGCTGACGGGGCGGGTGGCCGACTCGGCGATCGGGCCGATGATCGTCCCCGGCTCGTCGGTGAAGACGCCGCTGTTACGGACGTGGATCGGCACGTTGAATTTCTTGCCGAATTCGATCGAGCGGCTGTGCATGACGCCGGCGCCGAGGCTCGCCATCTCGAGCATCTCGTCGTGCGAGACGTGGCTCATCTTGCGGGCCGAGGCCTCGATCCGCGGGTCGGTCGTGAAGACGCCATCGACGTCGGTGTAGATCTCGCACATCTCGGCCCCCAGGACCGCGGCGAGGGCCACGGCGGTCGTGTCGCTGCCGCCGCGACCGAGCGTCGTGATGTTGAACTCCTCGTCGGTCCCCTGGAAGCCGGCCGCGATGACGATGGCGCCCTCTTCGAGGTGCTTCTTGACCCGCTCGGTGCTGATCGACTGGATCCGCGCCTTGCCGTGCGTGCTGTCGGTGAGGATCCCGATCTGCCCGCCGGTGAGGCTCACCGCCTTCCCCCCCAGGTCGTGGATGGCCATCGCCATCAGCGCGACAGAGACCTGCTCGCCGGTCGAGAGGAGCATGTCCATCTCGCGCGCGGGGGGGTCTTCGCAGACCTGCTCGGCCAGTTCGATCAGCGTGTCGGTGTTCTTGCCCATCGCGCTCACGACGACCACAACCTGGGCGCCCTGCGACTGAGCGCGGAGCGCGCGGCGAGCGGCGGCGCGGATCTTCTCGGGGTCGGCGACGCTGGTGCCGCCGAACTTTTGGACTAGGAGAGGCATGGCTTCGCGAAGGTAGAAAGCTTGACAGGATTACAGGATTGAAACGGATGGACAGGATCAGGCTGCGGCGAACGAATCATGTAAATCCCTTCGTCATCCTGAAATCCTGTCTAGCTTCGCAGGAACCACCCCATCGCCTCCCAGCCCTGGGGGAACGCCAGCGGCGAGGCGCTTGCGACTCGGTCGTCGTAGGCGGTGGATGAGTCGGCCTCGATCCCCACGCCCGCCATGCAGACCGGCACGTCGCCGTGCGTGTGTTTCTTGGTCGCCAGGAACGTCGGGTGGTCGGGGCTGATCATCAGGCGCCAGTCCCCCGCCGATCGCAGCCGCTCGACAAGCGGCCCGACGACGTGCCGGTCGATCTCTTCGATCGCCTTGACCTTCTCCTCGACGCGCCCCTCGTGCGACGCCTCGTCGGGCGCCTCGACGTGGACGCACACCAGGTCGTAGCGGTCGAGCGCATCGACGGCGTAGCGACCCTTGGCGACGTAGTCGGTGTCGAGGTAACCCGTGGCGCCGGGGACCTCGATCCGGTCCCAACCCACGAGCGCCGCGATCCCCCGCAGCAGGTCGACCGCCGTGATCATCGCCCCGCGCGGGCCGTACTTCTGCGCGAACGGCTCGAGCGTCGGCGCCCCCCCCTGCCCCCACAACCAAACGCTGGTCGCGGGGAGCTTGCCCGCCGCGACCCGCGCTCGGTTCACCGGGTGGTCGGCGAACAGCTTGGCGGAGGCGTCCATCAGCTCGACGAGCACGTCGCCCCCCGGGCCCTTGGGGTGCGCCTCGGCGACCGACAGGTCGGTCCAGTCGTGCGGCGCCTCGGTGCGGGTGTCGAGCGTGAACGGGGCCGGGAGCTTTGCGCCACGCCAGATCAGCAGGTTGCGGTAGCTGACTCCAGGGACGAACTCGAGCGCCCCGCAGAACTTAGGGTCGCTCGCGATCGTGCGCTGCACGTCCGCCAAGAGCGCGGCCGATTCCTCGGTCGAGATGTGGTCGGCCGTGAAGTCGTGCATCACGGGGGCGTCGTCTTCGCGGCCGATCGTTACCGTGTTGCAGCGGATCGCCCAGTCGCCGTCCCCCAGCGCAATCCCTTGGGCCGCGGCCTCCATCGGCGCCCGGCCGGTGAAGTGGGCGAACGGGTCGTAGCCCAGCAGGCTGAGGTTGCCGATCTCCGACCCGGCCGGCAGCCCCCGCGGCGTGTGGCAGGCGCGGGCGACGACTCCTTGCGCAGCCAGGGAGTCCATGTTGGGAGTGCGGGCCGCCTCGAGCGGCGTCTGCCCCCCGAGGGCCTCCTGCGGCTGGTCGGCGGCCCCATCGGGGATGACGATCGCGTACTTCATGAATGCGGCTCAGGGCGCGGGCTTGGTGGCCCCGCATGGTACGCAATCGCGTGGTGGTAACGTAGGGGAACCGCGGCGCGGCGACTGCGACCTCTCGCGGCGACGCCCGACGGCCTCATTTCACGACGCGGACGGCCATGATGCAGCCCGGCAGGCCCCCGGCGGCGATCCCCCGGTCGGCGAGCCGGCCCGCCCAGCGCAGCGGGCGCGGCAGGTAGTAGTCGAGCTGGCCCACGCGGTGGAAGTTGACGCACTCGACCGACGAGAACCGCCGCGCAAGAGTCTTGAGCTCAAGCGGCCGGTTCGAGCGGTAGTGGACCGGGTAGTTCTCGTAGCGGCCTTCGTCCGTGCCGCCGACCACTCGGTTGAGGTACCACTCTTTGATCCCCGTGCGCTTCATCAGCGCCGAGACCCGCGCGAACTGGTGGCGGGCGTCGATCGTGAAGCCCCAGAACACTCCGCCCGGCGCCAGGACGGCGTGCAGCTTGTCCCAGAACGCCTGCGGCGTCTCGAGGTGCTCCAGCACCATCACCGAGCACGCGACGTCGTACGAGTCGGGGTCGATCCGCGCTTGCTCGAACAGCGTCCGATGAGCGTTGCGGAAGACCTCGCTGAGCGGCATCTGCGCGTCGGGCTCGACTCCGTCGTACGCCGCGCAATGCGACGCGAGCTCGCGTTGCAGCTCGGGGGAGTCGTCGAACCCGCGGCCGCACCCGATGTCGAGCATCCGCACCGGCGAGCGGTCGCGCAGTCGCAGCACGTCCGCCAGGACCATGTCGCGGAAGACGGGCGCCCGCCACTCACCGGCGCGGTACCGCTCGACGAACGGGGACCAGTCGGCGGCGACCTTCGACGGCGGGGGGAGGGTGGTGGGGTCGGCCATCGGATCGGCGAGACGGGCGCGTGGCATGGGGCTCCGACACATGGTAATCCACCCCCGGGCAGCGGCGCACGCTACCCCGCAACGGGCATCCGAACCGCAGCCGAACGTGTGCAGGCGAGCGCCCCGATCGCCTGGCACGCCCGATCGACGGCGCCCTCGGTCGTGTCGTGCGTGGTCAGCACCAGCGGGACCGAGCCCTCGCCGATCGCCGGGTGCTGCACGAACGAGGCGATCGAGATCCCCTCCTTGGCGAGGGCCGCGGCGATCTGCGCGAGGACCCCCGGCTTGTCGTCGGCGCTGACCCGCAGGTAGTAGCGGCCGGGCGTCGTGGCGGGGTCGGCCACACTGACGCGTTCCTCCCCCTCGGACCACAGGCCAAGCGTTTGGAACGTGAGCTTCGTCCGCCCCACCGCCGTGTCGATCAGGTCGGCGACCACGGCCGAGGCGGTCGGCATCTGCCCCGCCCCGGGGCCTTGGAAGAACAGTTCCCCGACGGCGTCGGCCGTCACGCGGACGGCGTTAAAGGGACCCGCGACCTGCGCCAGCGGGCGCGAGTTGGGGACCAGCGTCGGCGCGACGCGCAGCTGCAAGCCGGCCGGCGTCAGCACCGCCGAGCCGAGCAGCTTGATCGTGTGCCCCATCGCTTTCGCGAAGCGAACGTCGGCCAGGTCGAGCGTGTCGATTCCCACCCGTGGGATGGCGGCCCAATCGACGTGGGCGCCGAACGCCAGGTGGGCGAGGATCGCCAGCTTCTGGGCCGTGTCGGTCCCGTCGACGTCCATCGCCGGGTCCGCCTCGGCGTAACCCAGCCGCTGCGCCTCGGCGATCACGTCGCCGTAGGGAACCCCCTCGGCGTGCATCTTGGTGAGGATGAAGTTGCAGGTGCCGTTGAGGATTCCCGTGAGCGACTCGACCTGGTTCGCGGAGAGGCACTGGCTGAGATTGGCGATGATCGGCACGCCCCCGGCGACGGCCGCCTCGAAGGCGATCGTGCGGCCGAACTTGCGCGCGGCGTCGAACAGCTCGGGCCCATGGGCGGCGAGCAGGGCCTTGTTGGCGGTCACCACGTCCTTGCCGGCGGCGAGCAGGCGCAGCACGACCTCGCGGGCCCGATCGACCCCCCCCATGAGCTCGGCGACGACCTCGATCGTCGGGTCGTCGATCACGCGGTCGATGTCGTCCGTGGCGACCCCCTCGGGGAGGTCGCAATCGCGCGGCTTCTTCAGGTCGCGGACCGCGGCCCGCTCGAGCCACAGCACACGCCCGGCGTGCCGCGCCGTGCGGTCGCCGTGGTCCAGGAGGATTCTGGCGACCCCCGAACCGACGGTCCCCAGGCCAATCAGGCCGACTTTGGTCGTTTCCATCGAATGCCGCGCCACCCACGGTGAACCGGGAAAACCCCCACGAAGTCCTGCGATCGTAGTTGCCCGTTCGCCGAAAGGTCAACGAGCGGCGAGGTTTGCGCTCGCGCGCTTGGCGGATAGAATCGCCACCGGCTGGAGAGCCGGAAGCGTGAGCGCCCGGAGTGAAGCGGGTACCCGGCGCACTCCGGGTGCTCACGCTTCCGGCTCCCGTCGGTCCGCTCTGTTTTTCGCCCCTTCTAACTGGCGCTCGATGCCCCGCTACAACCCCAACGTCATCGAGCCCAAGTGGCAGGCCTACTGGGAAGAGAACGGGACGTTCGTCGCCCCGCGGCTGCCGGGGGACGGGCCGAAGCTCTACGCGCTCGACATGTTCCCCTACCCATCGGGGGACGGGCTGCACGTTGGGCACCCCGAGGGGTACACGGCGACCGACATCGTCTGCCGCGCGCGGCGGATGCAGGGCTACGCCGTCGTCCACCCGATGGGCTTCGACGCCTTCGGCCTGCCGGCCGAAGAGCACGCGATCAAGACGGGAGAGCACCCGCGCGTGCAGACCGAGAAGAACATCGCCACGTTCCGGCGACAGCTAAAGTCTCTGGGCTTCAGCTACGACTGGTCGCGCGAGCTGGCGACGACCGACGTCGCGTATTTCCGCTGGACGCAGTGGATCTTCTTGCAGCTCTACGACACGTGGTTCGACGCGTCGCAGCAGCGCGGCCGGCCGATCGCCGAGCTCGTGATCCCGGCCGACGTGCAGTCGCTCGGCGAGGACTTCGCGCGGCGCTGGGTCGATGAACGCCGCCTCGCCTACCAAACCGAGGCGCCGGTCAACTGGTGCCCCGCGCTGGGGACGGTGCTCGCGAATGAAGAGGTGGTGAACGGCCTCAGCGAAGTCGGCAAGCACCCGGTGGAGCGACGCCCCCTGCGCCAGTGGATGCTGCGCATCACGGCCTACGCCGACCGGCTGGAGAAAGGCCTCGAAGGGCTCGACTGGCACGACGGGATCAAGGCGCTGCAACGCAACTGGATCGGCCGCAGCACCGGCGCCGAAGTCGACTTCCGCCTCGAGGGCGCCGAGCCCCCCACGCCGGGCGCGTTCCCCGAGAAGCCCGCCGAAGGGGCGCTGCGCGTCTACACGACACGCCCCGACACGCTGTTCGGCGCGACCTACATGGTGATCGCCCCCGAGCACCCGCTGGTCGAGCGGCTCACGACCCAAGAGCAAGCCGCGGCGGTCGCGGAGTACGTGCGGGCCGCCTCGTTCAAGAGCGACCTCGACCGCACCGAGCTCGCGAAGGACAAGACCGGCGTCTTCACCGGCAGCTTCGCCACGAACCCCGTGAACGCCGAGCCAATCCCCGTCTGGATCGCCGACTACGTGCTGGCGAGCTACGGAACAGGGGCGATCATGGCCGTCCCCGCCCACGACGAACGCGACTTCGAGTTCGCGGTGAAGTACGGCATCGCGATCAGGGCCGTGGTCGATCCGGTGGGCGCGGTCTCGGCCGAGGATCGTGCGAAGGTGCTCGGCGGCGAGCTCGTGGCCCCGATGCCCGGCGTCGCGATCAACTCCGGCGACTTCGACGGCCTGCCGACCGCCGAGTTCAAGACGCGGATCACGGCCTGGCTCGCCGGGAATGGCGTTGGCAAGGAAGCCGTTAACTACAAGCTGCGCGACTGGCTCTTCAGCCGTCAGCGGTTCTGGGGCGAGCCGTTCCCGCTGCTGCACGAGCTCGACGCCGCCGGCCGCCCCACGGGCCACGTGCGCACGGTCCCTGAGAACGAGCTGCCGGTCGACCTGCCGCACCTCGAGGACTTCAAGCCGCACGGACGCCCCGAGCCGCCGCTCGACAAGGCGCCGGAGGAGTGGCTGTACCCCGAGATCGACGGCGTGCGCTACAAACGCGAGACCAACACCATGCCGCAGTGGGCCGGCAGTTGCTGGTACTACCTGCGGTTCCTCGACCCGACGAACGCCGACTACGCGATCGACCCCGAGGTCGAGCGGGCCTGGATGCCGGTCGATCTGTACATCGGCGGGGCCGAGCACGCCGTGCTGCACCTGCTGTACTCGCGATTCTGGCACAAAGTGCTGTATGACCGGGGGGTCGTTTCCACGCCCGAGCCGTTCCAGAAACTGGTGAACCAGGGGATGATCCTGGGCGAGAACGGCGAGAAGATGTCCAAGAGCCGCGGCAACGTGGTGAACCCGGACGTGGTCGTCGCCGAGTACGGCGCCGACGCGCTGCGGCTGTACGAGATGTTCATGGGGCCGCTCTCCGACTCCAAACCGTGGAGCATGGACGGCGTCAGCGGCGTGCGCAACTTCCTCGGCCGCGTCTGGCGTCTGCTGATTGACGACCGGGCCGACGACGTGCGGCTGGGCGAGGCCTTCAACAACGAGTCGCCGACCCCCGAGCAGCAGCGCGTGCTGCACGCCACGATCAAGGCGGTCACTGACGACATCGACAAGCTGTCGTTCAACACGGCGATCGCGCGGATGATGGAGTTCGTCAACTTCTTCACCAAGGAGACGAGCCGCCCGCGCGCCTGCATGGAGCCGTTCGTGCTGCTGCTGTCGCCGTTCGCGCCCCACCTGTGCGAAGAGCTGTGGCAGGCGATGGGGCACGTCGATTCGCTTGCCTACAAGCCTTGGCCGCAGCACGACGACGAGGTCCTCAAGCGAGACACCGTCGAGCTGCCGGTTCAGGTGGGGGGCAAAGTCCGCGCCAAGATCAGCGTGCCGACCGGCGCCGACAACGCCACGGTCCTCGCCGCCGCCAAGGCCGAGCCGCGCGTCGCCGAGCTGCTCGCCGGCAAGACGCTGGTGAAGGAAGTCGTTGTCCCGGGGCGGCTGGTGAGCTTCGTGGTGAAGTGAGGCCGGCGACGCCGCCCCTTCTCCGATCTCCCCTTCGGGAATCCCAGCTTCATCCCGCTCGGTTTCGCACGTAAACTTGGCTGTCGTCCCGACACTCCCTCCTCTTGATTCGGCTACCCCATGAAGAACGTCGTCGCGGTTGTGCTCGGGGGGGGTCGCGGGACCCGGCTGATGCCGCTGACCGGGTACCGGTCGAAGCCCGCCGTGCCGCTGGCGGGCAAGTACCGGCTGATCGACATCCCGATCAGCAACTGCATCAACTCGGGGCTGCACCACGTCTTCGTGCTGACGCAGTTCCTGTCGGTCAGCCTGCACCAGCACATCCGCGGGACGTACCGCTTCGACGCCTTCAGCGGGGGCTTCGTCGAGATCCTCGCCGCCCAGCAGACGATGGAGGACGACGCCAACAAGGACTGGTACCAAGGGACGGCCGACGCGGTCCGGAAGAACCTCGTCTACTTCCTTCAGCCGGGGTTCGACTACGTCCTGATCCTGTCGGGGGACCAGCTCTACCGGATGGACTTCCAGCGGATGTTGGAGGACCACCAGCGCTCGAACGCCGACGTGACGATCGCCGCCAAGCCGGTCGCGCGCTCCGAGGCCAGCGGCCTGGGGGTGATGTGCGCCGACGACTCGGGGCGTGTCGTGGGGTTCGTCGAGAAGCCGCAGACGGAAGACGCGCTGAACTCGGTGGCGGTCGATCCGGCGTGGATCGACGCCCGCGGGGTCGAGAGCAAGGGGCGTGACTGCCTGGCTTCGATGGGCATCTACCTGTGGAACCGCCAGGCGCTGCTCGACGCGCTCGACAACCACAGCCACTCCGACTTCGGCCGCGAGATCTTCCCGTCGGCGATCGCCACGCGGCACGTCCAGCTGCACCTGTTCGACGGTTACTGGGAAGACATCGGGACGATCCGCTCGTTCTACGAAGCCAACCTGCAGATGGCCCAGGCGAACCCGCCGTTCCGGCTGGCCTCGGCCAGCCAGCCGATCTACACGCGGGCGCGGTTCCTCCCCCCGACGCGGGTCGATGGCGCCGAGGTGACCCGCAGCCTGCTCGCCGACGGGTGCGTCATCGAGCCGGGGGCGAAGATCGACAACAGCGTGATCGGCCTGCGATGCCGGATCGGCAGCGACGTGACCGTCCGCAACACAGTGCTGATGGGGGGGGACTACTACGAGACGTCCGCCAACGTCGCGGCCAACGACGCCGCGGGCCTGCCGCGGATCGGCATCGGGGCGGGTTCGGTGGTCGACGGGGCGATCATCGACAAGAACGTGCGGATCGGCGCCGGCGCCCGGATCGTCAACGACGCCGGCCACACCGACTTCGACGCCGACCTGGGGGTGATCGTCCGCGACGGGGTGATCGTCGTCCCCAAGAACGCCGTGCTCCCCGCGGGCTGGAAGCTCGGTTGACGGGCGCGTAGGCGCTCGCCACGCGGCCGGTAGAATGTTGCGCTACGGTTTTCGCCGTGCTCCCACTGTACCTATTTCCCCACTCCCGGTCTGCCGCGATGGCCCTGGTCTTGTTGTTTTGGTCCCCGCTCGCGTCGCGTCCTCGGATCGTGGCTAGCACGCTTTCGTGTGCGTTGCTGCTAGGTTTCGCGGGCTCGCCGAGCTTCGGGCAATCGGGGGTCGCGGACGAGGCCGCAAACGACGACGACGCGAAGGAAAGCGACGACGACCAGGGTGGCCCCGAATCGGTCACGATCGAGCCCTACACGGGCGCCCCGATCTTCCTCCCCGAGGCGGAGGCGCCCCCCGCGCCGACCGAGGTCGAGTCGCGCAGCGTCTCAGAGAAGTACCCCGAGAGCAACAAGGTCCGCTTCGAGCGCGAGGTCGTGAAGTTCTCCGACAACTCGCTCCGCAGCAACGGCCCCGCCAAGGAGTACTACCAAAACGGCAACCTCTACACCGAGGGGCAGTTCAACGTCGGTTACGCAACGGGCGAATGGACTTACTACCACCCGAACGGGAAGGTGGCCAAGAAGGTTACGTACGCCGAGGGCCTTCCCGACGGCGAGGTCCGCCTCTTCACCCCCGAAGAAACGCTCGTCGCCGTCCGCAACTACGAGGCCGGGAAACGCACGGGCGTTTGGGTCGTCTACGGCGAAGACGGCAAGCAGCCACTCCGCGAAGAGACCTACGCCGACGGCCTCGCCAACGGCCCGTGGAAGGTCTACTACAGCAACGGCCAGCTCCGGCAGGAGAGCGCCTTCAAGGGAGGAAAGCTCGAAGGGATCGCGACCGAGTACTCGCAAGACGGCGATAAGCGGGCCGAGGCCTCCTTCAAGGAGGGCCTCCGCGACGGCAAGACGACCATCTGGCAACGCGACGGCAAAATCGTCGAGCGGATGTTCACCGCCGGCCGGATGACCGGGGACGAGAAAAAGGGGAGCTAACCGGCGGAGTTTGCGCAGGGGGGCGACGAACGCCACTCACCCCTCCCCCCAAGCGGGAGGGGCGGGGCTCGTCAGAACGGGGCGGAGAGCTAACGTCTCTAGACTACGAGCGAGTCCCGGCCGAGGGGCAAACCTCGACCCGAGCTCGCGGCAAGCCAAGGGGCTGCCGAAGGCTCTCCCGTCGCGACGCCAGTGGCGCCACGGCACTGGCGCGACGACACCCACCGCACCGCGATCGCAATGCCCACCGCTCCTCCCGAGACCCCGCCGGAAGCCTCCCCCAAGCCGGCCCCGCCGGAACGCCGCCCCGAACGCGAGAACGCGCCCGAAACCGACGGCACGCTCGACGGCCGCGGGGGATCGGGTCGGGGCTTCCCGCCGATGCCGTGGCTGTTCATCGCGCTGGGCGGCGTGCTGGTCTTGATGCTGCTCAGCCAGCTCTTCTCGCAGCAGGTCGAAGTCGACTACACGCTGTTCCGCCGGCAGGTCGAGAAGCAGAACGTCGCCCAGGTCCTGATCCGGGGAGACGTGCTGTTCGGCGAGTTCAAGGATCCGCCACTCGTCCCGCGCCCGTCGGGCGCCGACGCCCCCGCGGGGGGGGACGCACAGGTCAAGCTGCCGAAGAAGTTCGCCGTCACGCTCGGCCCCCGCGGCCTCGATGACGAGGTCGTGAAGGGGCTCGTCGCCTCCGAGGCGCGAGTCCAGTACGAGCCGCCGGTCGATTTCAACGCGCTGCTGACGTTCGTCTGGTTGATGCTGATGGTCGCGATCGGGATCGGCCTGTGGTCGTTCATGCGCCGCACACGCGACCAGATGGTCGGCGGGGGGATGCTCGGCAACGTCACCCGCAGCCCGGCTCGCCGCTACGACGCCGAGGACGGCCCCCGCAAGACGTTCGACGACGTCGCGGGGCTGCGCGGCGTGAAGACCGACCTGAAGGAGATCGTCGAGTTCCTCAAGGACCCGGCGAAGTTCCAGCGGCTCGGAGCGCGGATCCCCAAGGGGGTCCTGCTGAACGGCCCCCCTGGGACCGGCAAGACGCTGCTCGCCAAGGCGGTCGCGGGGGAAGCGGGGGTCCCCTTTTACTCGATCAACGGCTCGGAGTTCATCCAGCTGTTCGTCGGTGTCGGCGCCAGCCGCGTCCGCGACCTCTTCAAGACGGCGAAGAAGAACGCCCCCGCGATCTTGTTCATCGACGAGATCGACGCGGTGGGTCGGCAGCGCGGCGCCGGCCTCGGCGGGGGTCACGACGAGCGCGAGCAGACGCTCAACCAGATCCTCAGCGAGATGGACGGCTTCACGCCGACCGAGACGGTGATCGTCATCGCCGCCACCAACCGCCCCGACGTGCTCGACCCCGCCCTGCTACGGCCGGGGCGGTTCGACCGCCACGTGACCGTCGATCGCCCGACCGTCGAGGGGCGCGAGCAGCTCTTCCAGGTCCACTCGCGCGACGTGCCGCTGGCGGACGACGTCGACTTCGCCATGCTGGCCCGCGCCACGGTCGGGATGACGGGCGCCGACATCATGAATCTCGTAAACGAAGCCGCCCTGTGGGCCACGCGGCACGAGAAGTCGTTCGTTTCCGCCGAGGACTTCGAGCACGCCCGCGACAAGGTCATCATGGGGGACCGCCGCGAGGACATCCTCACCGAGAAAGAGAAGCAGGTCACCGCCTACCACGAGGCGGGCCACGCGATCCTCGGCTGGCTGGTGCCGAACAACAACCGCGTCCACAAGGTGACGATCATCCCCCGCGGCCGGGCGCTCGGCGTGACGCAGTACGTCCCCGAGGAAGACCGCCACAACATGTCGCAGAGCGAGATGCACTCGCACCTGGCGATGTTGCTCGCCGGCCGCGGCGCCGAGCGGCTTGTCTTCTCCGAAGGGTCCGCCGGCGCCGAGAGCGACCTGAAGCGCGCCACCGACCTCGCGCGGCGGATGGTCTCGTACTGGGGGATGAGCGAGCGGATCGGCCCGGTCGCCTACCACTCGGGCCACGACGACCCGTTCTTGGGGCGCGACATGGCCACCGAGCCCCGCGGCTTCAGCGAGCACACCGCGCGGGTCATCGACGAGGAGGTCACGCGACTGCTGGGCGAGGCGGCGACCCTGGCCGAGTCGGTGCTGAGCGAGCACCGCGACAAGCTCGACACGCTGGCGGCGGCGCTGCTCGAAGACGAAGAGATCGACGAGCCAGAGCTCCGCGCCCTGATCGGTCCCCCGGCGACCGCGGCGACCTCGCCCCTGGCGCCCCCGGCGCCGAACGTGCCCGCTAAGAACCCCAGCGCGCCTGCGAAGAAGAAGCCCGCGGCTACCTGACCCGGCCCCACTGCTGACCTCCCCCGCAACCGAGACCCCCGATGCCCCAGCAGGTCGCCCACGCGGTGTTCTTCAAGCTCCGCGAGCCGTCCCCCGAGGGGCGGCAGAAACTCGTCGCGTCTTGCCACGCGCGGCTGGCGAAGATCGCGGGGATCGCCTACTTCGCCGCCGGCGAGCGGGGCGCCGAGTTCGACCGCGACGTGAACGACGAGGGGTTCGACGTCGGGCTGATGGTCGTTTTCGAGTCGAAAGCGGCCCACGACGCCTACCAGACGGCGGTCGATCACCAGGTGTTCGTCGCCGAAAACCGCGACGCGTGGGCCTCGGTGCGCGTTTTTGACCCCTACGTTTGACAGGCGTGCGCTCCGCCGCCGCGCGGGGCCCTGATTGCCGCAGGAAAGCGGCGGGCGACTCGCTGCACGGTCGCCGCAGATCCCCTACAATCGCGCCCGACGGCGCGGCCATCCCGCGGCGATCCCTTTCGCTTGGCGTCGAACCGTGGCAACTGGCAGCTACCTCCCCGAACACTTCCTGAACCGCGAGCTGAGCTGGCTCGAGTTCAACGCGCGCGTGCTGGAGGAGGCCCAGGACGCGTCGAACCCGCTGCTCGAGCGGGTCAAGTTCCTGTCGATCTTCTCGTCGAACCTCGACGAGTTCTTCATGGTCCGCGTGGCCGGCCTGCGCGAGCAGGCGTTCGGCGCGATGGCCCCGCAGGACCCCCCGGCCGACGGCCTCGGTTCGGCGGCGCAGCTCGAGCGGATCGCGGTCCGCGCGCAGGAGCTCGTCGATCGGCTCTACGCCTGCTGGAACGACTCGATCCTGCCGGCCCTCGCCGAGGCGGGCATCCGTCTGGTGAGCGAGCGCGACCTGTCGAGCGAGCAGCGACGAACGGTCGATGGGTACTTCCGCCACCGGGTGTTCCCGATCCTCACGCCGATGGCGATCGACCCCGCGCACCCCAGCCCGCGGTTTCACAACCGCGCGCTGTACCTGGCCGCGACGCTGCGCCGCCAGCAGGGGATCGGCCCCGAGCGGATGTTCGCCGTCGTCCAGTTGCCGCAGATGACGCCGCGGTTCGTCCCGATCGAGCCGGGCAACAAGAGCGACTTCCTGCTGCTCGACGACATCGTCGCCGCGCGGCTCCCCGAGCTGTTCGGCGGCTACGAGATCCTCAACTGCGGCGCCTTCCGCATCACGCGCGACATGGACATCGACCTCCTCGACGAGGAGGGGGACGACATGCTCCGCGCGATCGAGACGCGCCTCCGCGCCCGCCAGCGGAGCGAGGCGGTGCGCCTCGAGTTCGGCGGCGGCCTGTCCGACGAACTGCTGCGGATGCTCGTCACCGAGGAAGAGCTGCGCGTCGCGCCGGTCGACGCCCCCGGTGGCTACGACGAGGTCTACCACGCCCGCGGGCCGGTCGACCTGACGACCCTCATGGAGCTCGTCTCGATCGTCGATCGGCCCGACCTGCAGCACCCGCGGTTCACCCCCCGCGTGCCGGCGGAGCTCGCCGAGGACCGCGACCTGTTCGCCGAGATCGCCTCCCGCGACCTGCTGCTGCACCACCCTTACGACTCGTTCCGCCCGGTCGCCGACTTCGTCGATCGGGCGGCCCGCGACCCGAGCGTGATGGCGATCAAGCAGACGCTCTACCGCACGAGCGGCGACAGCCCGATCGTCGATTCGCTGATCGAGGCCGCCGCGTCGGGCAAGCACGTCACAGCCCTGGTGGAGCTCAAGGCCCGCTTCGACGAGGCGAACAACATCTCGTGGGCCCGCCGCATGGAACGCGCCGGCGTCCACGTGGTGTTCGGCTTTATGGACCTCAAGACGCACTGCAAGCTCTGCCTAGTGGTGCGCCAAGAGGGCCCCCGCGTGCGCCGCTACGCCCACCTGGGGACCGGCAACTACAACCCCAACACGGCCCGCCTGTACACCGACGTCGGCCTGTTCACCGCCGACGAGCAGATCAACGAAGAGGCCTCGACCCTCTTCAACTTCCTCACCGGCTACGCCCAGTCGCACGCCTGGCAGAAGCTGATCGTCGCCCCGCAGGACCTCCACCGTCGGACACTCGAGCTTATCGCCGAGCAGACCGACCGCGCGCAGCGCGGCAAGAAGGCGTGGGTCTTCGCCAAGCTCAACTCGCTCGTCGATCGCGAGACGATCGAGGCCCTCTACGACGCCAGCCAAGCCGGTGTGCCGATCGACCTCGTGGTCCGCGGCGTCTGCTGCCTGCGGCCGGGATTGCCGGGGATCTCCGACAACATCCGCGTGCGGAGCCTCGTCGATCGGTTCCTCGAGCACAGCCGCGTCTTTGTGTTCGGCCAAGGCACGAAGCAGAAGGTCTACCTGTCGAGCGCCGACTGGATGCCGCGAAACTTCGAGCGCCGCGTCGAGGTGATGTTCCCGGTCGAGGCGGCCGACCTGCACGAGCGGATCGTCGAGGAGATCATCCCCGTCTACCTGCGCGACAACCAGAGCGCCCGACTGCTGCTCCCCTCGGGCGAGTACGTGCACGCCGCGCCGGCCGAGGGGGAGGCGAGCCACCGGGCCCAAGCCGAGCTGCGACTGCTCGCCGAGGGGTCGGCGCACTCCGCGGGCGCCACGCCCAACGGGGTGACGACGCCCGGCGGGGTGGGGGCGTCCACCAACGGGGCAACGGGCGAGGGGCAGTTTCTTCGCTACCGGTCGGCGAAGGGGAAGTCGTAAGCCGCACAGCATGAAACGGAGGCGCCGGATGGTCCCCACCCCCCTCCGGGGGGAGGGGTTAGGGGCCTGTTGATTTTTCGACAGGCTGCGTGGTCGCAGGGAGGCGACGTCGAAACCGTGGCGCTTTCGCCGCGGTTTCGCGAGCCGCGAGCGGCTCGGCCGTGAGCTTGGCGACGTTGAAAAACGCCACGACGGCGTTCTTCAACAGGCTGTTAGGGGCGGGGGAGCCCCGGGCGCCGACGTTGAATCCCCGCCTTACCCTCCGGTCTCCCCGCCGTTCCCCGTCGTCGGCGCGGTCTGCGTCGCGACGAACTCACGCTCGGGCCGCCGCGGGGTGTTGTCGTGCGCAAGGACCCCGCGCCGACCGACGAAGTACGTCGCCGTCCCCTCGACAACCAGGTTGTACGCCCGCCCTTCGATCGACTCCTCGACGCTGCGCACGACCGAAGGCCCCTCGACGCACCACAGCACGTCCCCGGCGGCTAGCTCCTTGGCCATCCGCCAGCCTTTGCTGACGACCCAGAAGGGATGACCCTTGGTGGTCCGCAGCTCGACCCCTTCGCCGACGATCCGCAAGAGCTTGCTCGGCGGGCGCACGGTGGTCGCGAGGACCGGCCGGTAAAGCAACTCGCCGCTGCGGGTGTCCTTGCTCAGGACCACGTCGCCGGGGCGCAGGGTCTCGATCGCCGCTGGGCCGCGCTTGGTCCAGACCGGCGTGCCGGCGGCGAAGCACTCGCAAGTCGGAGGGTACGTCGAGGTCATTGGATTGTACCGACGAATCGTTGGCTTCGACGAAGGAACCTCGTAGCCGTTGTAGTCTTGCCAGTACGCCCACCAAGCCCGCGGCTCGGCGCCGAGGTCTTCGCCCGTCACCTGGGCCAAAAGGTCGGTCACTCGCGCGTTGCGTTGGACGAGGTTCGCGTTGCTCATGGCCACCTGTCGCTCGAGCCGTTGAGCACTCTGCCTAGCGTCGGTTGCGGCTCGAGTTGCGTTGGCTTGCTGTCGGACGACGTCCTCGGCTGATGGTTCGTCGCCGAGCTGACGAACGTTGAATCGAGGGGCTGCAACGAGGCTCGTGTTCTCCTCGGCGACCGCGTCGGGGCCTTCTCGGCGAACCGTGTGCGCGTAGGTGACGATCCCCTCGGGTGAGACGCGGATCGAGAACTCGGTTTCGATCGGCGACTCGAGTGTGACGAGCAGCGGCGGGACCGCCTCGTGCTTCGGTCGCTTCGGAAGGGCGTCGGCAGCTGCGGACGAAACGGCCGGATCGGGCGCCCACACGGCGTGTCGCGCGAGCGATTCGGTTGCCGCATACCCCGGCCAACTCGTCAGTCCCTCAACGAACGCCAGCGAGACTTCCCTGCGACGATTCGCGGCAATCGGCTTGTCCCTCGGCGCACGAACGGCGAATCGTTCGAACGGACGAATCGCCGCCTCGTCGCGAATCGTTCGGGCTTCGGAGACGACCTCGCCGAGTATCGCGTCCCCTCGGCGTAGCCGCCGTTCCCAGCCCTGGAGTTTGCGTTGCCAATCCGCCTGGCGTTTTGTGAAGCCCCGCGATAAGGCCAGTCGCTCGCGCGACTCGTCGGCCGGCACGAGCTCGCCTTTGCTCCAGACCGATCCAATCGCGTCCAGCGATTCGGAGTGACTCGGCGCGATCGCCAGGACGCGGAGCCAGTGATAGCGGGCTTCGTCGTCGAGGTCGTGCCGCCTACACCACCGCGCGATGGCGAGGTGATCGGTCGGTGAGTCGCTCGCGAATCCGCGTAGCCGCTCGTACGCGGCGACCGCCCCACTGCTGGTGCGCTCGGTTCGGGCGCCGGTCGCGAAGGCCCACCCGCCAGCGCGTTCGACCATCCCCGCTTCCCAGCGGGGCGGCCCGTAGTTGGGGGCGATCCCCTGTGCTCGCGTCAGCAGTGCACGCCGCTCGGAGAGGTCGCCGCGGACGCCGGCGGCCACCGCGGCGTCGGTCAGTCGCTGCGACTCGGCGGCCAGCGCCGCGTCGGGTTCGCGGGGGGCGGGGCCTTGGTTCGCCCCCGCTCGATCCGCCGAGAGCGACGCCATCAAAGCCGCCAGGACCACGATCCCCACAATTGCTCGGTGCGCCACGGGTTACCTCCTCGACTAGGTCGATGCGGGACGCACTCGTCTTCGCCCGCGGGGATGGCGGCTATTCCCGTCGGCGCCTCGAACCTGGCGATCGTGATTTGGGAATTTTGGGCAATTTGGCGATGGGCGCAGCGGCCGCGCGGCGTTGCTGCGGCTGCGCCTCCCCCCTACCCTCTCCCGCGCCATGGCCCCCCGGTCCGTTTCCACCACGCCGTCACCGCGACGGGCGAGCTTGCTCGCCGCGCTGGCGCTCTGTCTGCCGCTGCGCATGCTGGGTCTGTCGCTGCGAGCGCTGGGCCTCCCGCTGCTCGTGCTTTGCGTGCCGCCACTCATCGGTTGCAAAGCGATCGAGACGCGCTCGGTCCCGTCGAACGACCGCGACTGGGCGCCCGACCAGGCCGTGCTCCCCACCGCCGAGGTGCGGGGCGACACGCTCGTCGTGCGCAACGTCCGCTACTGCAAGCACCTGGCGAAGGGGGAGTACGTCGTCGATCACGAGGACCGCACGTACGACCTGACGCGGCTGCGGGCTGTCGATTTCATCACGATGCCGTTCGGCCCCGTCCCCGCCCTAGCGCACACGATGCTCTCGTTCGAGTTCGACGGCCCGGCGGGCGCCCCCCCCGAGCACGTCGCCGTCAGCGTCGAGGTCCGCAAGGAAAAAGGGGAAGAGACCTTCCAACCGCTGCTGGGGCTAGCGCAGCAGTACGAGATCATGTACGTCGTCGCCGACGAGCGCGACCTGCTCTACCGCCAGGCGGTGATCAACGACGGCCCGACGTACCTCTACCGGACGACGGCGGGCCCCGACGCGGCACGGGGCCTGCTCGTCGGCATGCTGGAGCGCGCAAACGACCTGGCCGAACGGCCCGAATTCTACAACCTGCTGACGAACAACTGCACAACGACGATCGCCGACCACGTCAACCGCATCCGACCGAACCGGGTCGCGTACGACGTCGGCGTCCTGCTGCCGGGGGTCTCCGACGAAAAGGCGTACAACGAGGGGCTGCTCGCCGGCGGCGCCGCCGGTTTCGACCAGCTCAAAGGGCGGGCGCTCATCAACACCCGCGCGAGGCTGGCCGCCAACGAGGAGGACTTCTCCGCCGCGATCCGCCGCTGACGGGACGGGACCGCCAAGACGCCACGAGCGCCAAGGATCGCCAAGAAGCACGAAGAGTTTGGAACCACAGATGGACACCGATGAACACGGATAGGGGTGGAGGATGCCCTACCTTTCGTCGTCCGTGTTCATCTGTGTGATATGTGGTTCCTTCTTTTGTCGCGGCGCTCGTGGCGTCTTGGCGGTTCCTACCTTCCCGCGTCGAGCGTGGCGCCCGGCTCGGCGCGAGCGGTGCGCGGCACGCCGAGCCTTCGGACGATCCACGGGTGGGCCACCGCGAGGAGCGCCGGCAGCATCAGCAGGTCGCCGAACACCGCGGCCGCGATCGTCGTCACCGCCATCCCAGCGAACGTCCGGTGCCCGGGCAGGTCGCTCAGTAACATCGTGCCGAACCCGCAGCAGAGGATGATGCTCGTCACGACGAGCGCCGGTCCCGCGCCGACGAACGCGCGACGGATCGCCCCGTGCACCTCGCCGTCGATGGCGAGCTCTTGGCGGTACCGTGACAGGAAGTGGATCGTGTCATCGACGACGATCCCCAGGCAGACGACGAACGAGCAGACGCTCGACATGTCGAGCGGCTGACCGATCGCGTACAGCACGGCGCCCGTGAAGACGAGCGGGAAAAGGTTCGGGATGATCGACACGACCCCCAGCATCGCCGAGCCCGTGAAAAGCCCGAGGACCAGGATAATCAGCACCGACTCCGAACCGAGGCTGGCCCGCAAGTCGGAGACGATCTGGTAGAGGTCCCGTGACACACGGATCGGCTGCCCGGCGAGTTCGAATCGGAACCCCGGCAACCCCTCCGAGAGCCGTGCGAACGCCGCTTCGATTCGGTCGAACACCGGCGTGTACTTGGCGATCCCCTGGTCCTGCATGCGGACGACGACGATCGCGGTTCGCTCCGCGGGGTCGTAGTAGTTCGCCCGCAGCTCGCGCGGCAAGAGCGACAAGAACGTCGCCTGCGTCTCGAGGTCGTCCGCGTCGCCGGGGAACGAGGCGAGCATCGTGCGCACCGACAGCGGGCGGCTGAGCAACGGCTCGTTGGCGACCAGCCGCTCGACCTCGCGCACGGCCGCGAGCACCCGTGGGTCTGCGGCGTTGAACGGCTTGCCATCGACCTCTTCCGGCCAGCTCACCTCGACGCGAAAGAACTCGATCCCGCCGAAGCGCCGGTCGCAGTACTCGAGCGCGCGGTACGAGTCGCTGCTCGCCGGCATCGCCGACTTCATCCGGTTGTCGGGGGCGAGGCGAAACGCGAAAAACCCCAGCGTCACGGTGACCGCCAGGGCCAAAAGGCTGACGAGCACGCGGTGGCGGAGCAGGAAATCGACGAGCGCTTCGAGCAGCCAGGTCCCGCGGTTCGTGAGGTCACGCTCGTGGCCTTGCTCGACGTAGCGCCCAACCCACGAGCTGCAGACCCACGGGATGAACGTCACCACGGCGACGAACCCGACGATCACGCCGAACGAGCAGGCCATGCCGAAGTCGCGCACGTAGTCCGACTGCGCGAGCAGCAGCGACGCGAAGCCGACCGACGTAGTGATCGCGGTCAGCCAGCAGGCGAGCCCGACCTCGGCGATCGCGGAACGAGCGGCGGCGATCGGTGCGTCCCCCGCCGCCCGACGGCGCCGGACGTGGATCAACAGGTGGACGCCGTCGGTCAGGCCGACCATCGCGATCAGGACCGGCATCACGATGTCGGCGAGCGGGTTCGACGGCACCCCGATCAGCTTCGCGAGGCCGAGGGTCCAGAACACTCCCAGCGCCGGCGCCGCCGCCACGACCCCCACCGCGGCGACCCCCCGGAACAAGATCGCCGAAAGCACCAGCGCGAGAGCGTACCCGATCACTTGGAACACGATCTGGTTGCGGTCGAACGCGCTCTGCTGATCGGAGAGCAGCGGCGCACGGCCGGTGAGCGACACGCGGATCGGCGCCGCGGGGTCGGCCCCTTCGGCGATCGCTTCCCGCGCCGCTTCGAGGACAACCCGCGTCGTGTCGCGCGGGGCCTCGACCGAAAGCCAGTCGTAAACGACCGGCATCAACAGCCCCCGGCCGTCGTCCGACACCAACTGCCCGGCGAGCGGGTGCTCGCGCAGCCGCGTCGCGGCTTGGCGGTGCGACTCGAGCGACGCGTCGTCGGGGGGAACCAGCGGGTCGGCGATGCCGAACACGTTGAGGATCGGGACGCGATCGACCCAGAACACGCTATCGACGAACGGGACGGCCTCAACCCCGCGCACCATCCGCCGCACGGCGGCGATTGTCTGGGGGTGGAACAGCTCGTCCGACTCGACGACCAAGAACGCGTCGGCGCCACTCAGGTTGAAGCGGCTCTGCACGCGCTCGGTCTGCGTCGGAGGGTCCTCCTCGATCGGCGTCTCGTACCGTTCGAGCGGGTGCTGCGTCCGCATCGGGCGGACGTAACCGAGCGCCGCCAACACGGTCACCAGCGCGAGCGCGACCCCCACCGCGTTGCGGTTGCGGACGAATAGGTCGGCGAGACGCTGCATCGCGATCCCTTGACGTTCTGCGGAGGGTCGCGTGCTACAGCCGGCTCGACGCGTCGGCGATCGCCACGTCGCGGACTTCGTCCTCGGTGAGCCGCTTGTCGCCGTTCGTGTCGTAGCGGTTGAACGCGAACAGTGCGAGGGCGTCGGGCAATTCGTTGCGTTTCAGCTCGCGGTCGTTGTCGCCGTCGTAGCGGGCGAAGAACGCGCGGGCTTTCTCGGAGGCTTTGGCGACGTCCGCGGCCGACAACTCGCGGCGGTCGTCCCCCGGCTCGAGCGAGCCCCGCGGGACGGCGACCTCGAAGAACGAAACCATCATCTCCTCGAAGCTCTGGTCCCCCCAGCGGACCGCCGCGTTCGGGTCGGGGTTCGCCGGGTTCTTCGCCGAGTTGTCGAACGCCACCTCGCAGTCGATCCGGAACCCGGTCTCGACCTCCATCACGTCCTTCAGCACGTAGTTCGTCTGCCAATTGAAGTCGTAGCGCGGCACGTCGAGCAACACCTCGGAGCGGCCGTCGGCCCAGCGGCCGGTGAACCGCGCGCTCTTGCCGCGGAAGTGCATGTGCGGCGCGATCGCCAGCAGCCGACTACCGGGGGGGAACCAGTCGAGCGACGAAGACACGCGGTGGTCGCCGGCGCCCGGGGGGATCTCGAACTTCGCGTTCGACGAGACGAGCGACACGACCTCCTCGGTGACCGTCGCCGGGTCGGCGAACACCAGGCCGAGCTTCGTCTGGTCCACCGACTCGACGCCGCTGGGGGTGTAGTGCATCTGGAAGATCAGCTTCGAGCCCGCCGAGACAAGCCGTGCCTGGCCCGCCGGGAGCTGCATTGCGCTCTGGCCGGGGACGTAGGCGGTCAGCCAGCCGAGGCCACGCTGCGGCTTGTCCGCCGGGGGGCTCACAAACACGATGACGTGGTGCAGAACGCTGCGGTCGCCGGGGACGATGTCGGCCGCCTGCACCCAGCGGTCTTCGGTGAAGCCCGGATCGACCGCAAAGTACTGGTAGTCGATCACCCCCTCGGCGGCGACGCGGTACGGCTCGCCCCGCATCGGGACCACGAGGTCCGGGTCGCGCGGCAAGCGCCAGCCGCTCGTGAACACGCGCGGCGTCGGGGCGTCGCGCTTGTTACCGGCCGGCGCGCCGGCGGCGACCCAGTCGTAGACCTGCTGCTTCTCGTCGGCGGTCATCCGTCGCGCATTGGCGAACTCACCGTGCTTCGGGTCGGCGTGCCAGGGGGGCATCCGCTGGTCGCGGACCACCTCGGCGATCGTCTCGGCCCACCCGGCCGCTTCGTCGTACCCGCGCAGCGCGAACGGCGCGATCTCGCCGTCGCGGTGGCACTCGACGCAGTGCCGCTCGAAGACGTGCGCGACCTGGCCGTAGTAGGTCGAGGCGGCTGACTCGTCGGCTTTGCGGGGCCGCCCGATGACGCAGCCCACGGCGTCGGTCTCGGGGGTCCCGACGGGTGTGCCCGCGAGCACCTCCTCGAGCGCATCACGCAAGAAATCGACGTCGGGCGCCTTCTTGGCAGTCCCTACACCGTACTGGTCGTCGATCCGGCCGCGGTAACGCACGCCGCCGTCGGGACCCAGGAGGACCACCTCGGGAGTACGCGTCGCGCCGAGCGCGTCGGCCGCCGACGCCCGCTCGTCCTTCAGCAGCGGGAACGTGATCCCGTGCCGCCGACCGTAAGAGGCGAGCTCGGTGAGTGAATCCTGGGCGTTGGCGTCGATGCCGTAGAAGGTGACCCCCTGCCCGGCGAACTCGTCGGCGAGCTGCTGGAGCCGGGGGCCGTAGAGCCTCGCGAGCGGGCACTCGACCCCCAAGAAGGCGACGACCGTCCCCTTCGCCTCGGGGTGATCGCTCGGAGAGCGGAGCTCGCCGTAGGTGTCTCGCAACGAGAACAAAGCGTCCGGCGTGGCGCCCGCCGCCGTGGCGACGCTCGCGACGACCCCCACCAGGCCCACCATGCCCAAGAGGTAGGTCAGCCAAGCGGCGTAGGGCTTGGTACGCAAGGCGTTGCTCTGGTGGGGTTTGCGATGGGGCGCGGGGAGGGCTCGGTATGAACCGCAGTCCCCCCGGAGGTGATCACGCCCCGTCCAGTCTTGGCGTGGGGGGCCAAGTCGGCAAGCGGCGGTGCTGTCCCACCCGGCTGCCCCACCCGTTTGGCGAGAGGCGCTCAACTGGCGACGCCGGGCGGGCGCCGATCAACGGGTCGGTCTTCGCCGGGGCGCCCAGCCCCCCTGCCCCGCCGATCGGGCCCCGGCGGGGGCGCAAGCCCGCCGGGGGGTCGTTGCCCGTTCCCTAGGACATCGGGGAGGCTCGCAACGCCGATGGCCAATCGGCGGCGGCGCGCTCGCGGACGCCACCCCCCCACGGCGTCGCTGCGGCCGCAGCAACGCCCGGTGGTAGGGGGGAAACTCTAAAAAGCGTCGGTCGCCCCGGGGGCACGGCTGCCGCCACCCCTGGGCCCCGGAGCTTGATCCGCGGAGCGATTGCTCCGCTAGCGCCTCGTCGTGACGTGACGTGTCGCCCAGCACTCCAACGGTGATGTCGCACTGTAAGAAGTCCGTCAGGCCGAACGCTTCACAACCTCTTTCCCCCGTTCGGGGGTCAAACCACCCGCAGGGGACTCGAACGATTCGAGCTCGTCCCGCAGCACGAGGACGTCGCTCGGGGCCTCGATCCCGACTCGAACCTTGTCGCCCGCGATCTTCACGACCGTCACGACGATCGAATCGCCAACGCGGATCCGCTGCGTCTCTTTCCGTGAGAGCACCAGCATGGTTGTCTCGGTACCTCCGTGTCAGAACACTCGGGGTGAATGAGTGTTCAAGTGTATATGCATATCCAGGCGACTGTCAACCGGCAGTCACCGATTTGTCGCAACTCCAGACGTGGCCATCGTTTCCATTCGGAGGCGCAGCGGCGGATCGAGCTCCGCTCGACCGCAGATCGCTGACTCAGGAGGCCGCTGTGGGAGCGGGAGAGACGCGACGAGTGCTCTCCCCGACGAGAGAGTTTATCGGGTAGGCAAGCGGGGCACTTTTGTCGGGCGGGGGTATTTGTGAAGACTTTGGCGCTGCACGAAAGCAACGCGCCGCTGCAACCCCATCCATCGCCCCAGCGCGCCCTCGAACCGTCGCGCCGAGCTCAGAAGATCCCCGCCCCGAACCCGCCGCCGCGCGCCTGCGAGTCGCCGCGCAGCGCGTCGCTTGGACCGTGAATCGAGTGGTCACCTACTTCCGACACGCGGCCGCGCGCGTCGATCCCCTGGGGACCGAAGTGCGGAGCGGTCGGCGCGGGCGCCGACATCGGGTCCCCCTGCGGCGGGTGGTGAGGGCGGCCCCCCTGGGTTCGCTCGTGCGGCTCGTCGAAGCGTCGCGTGGTGGTGGTTACCGCGGCGTCGGCCTCGCTGTAATCGCCCCCGTCGTAGTCGTCGTAACGCGACACGTAGTCGGGGGACTTGGCCCGTTCGAGCTCGTCGTGGTACTCGGTGACCACCCGCTGCTGGATCATCTCGCGGCAGCGCGAGTTGATCGGGTGGGCGATGTCGGCGTAGAGCTTCGTCCGCCCCTCGGCGTCGCGGACGATGCGACCCTCTTCGAGCCGCGTGCCGCACTGGTTGCAGTAGTTGCCACGCAGGTGGTTCTTCATGCCGCACTTGCCGCAGTGCGCGGTGAGTTTCCGGCTCGGCATGGCGACGAAGGGGCCGGACGTTCCCTCGATGATCTTGAGGTCGCGGATCACGAAGCAGTCGTCGAAGGTGATCGAGCAGAACGCCTTGAGGCGCTCGCCCGGTTCGTCCATCAGCTTGATGCGGACTTCGGTGATGTTCACAGCCGTTGCTCCCTAGTAGGCGCCCCTGACAAGATGCCGATCGAACCGAACCACGCCACGCGCCATTCGGGGGGAGAATGCTCTCGTTCTGTGTTCGTTGCTCGCCTTGCCGCGGTCTGACGGTGGCTCACGGGGATTTGCTTCGCTCGGCCGCGCGTCGCAATTCTATCGGGTCGTCTCTATCGGGTCGCCGTCACAAAAACCTCGATGCCACGGTCGCTTCGTAGCCGTGCGGCCAGGCGCCGCGCTTCGTCGATCGTTGGGCAGAGGGCGAAACAAGCCGACCCGCTGCCGCTCATTTGGTTCACGATGGTCGGGACACGGTCCATCCGCTGGAGGACCTCGGCGAGCCAGGGCGCCAAGCGCTCGGCGGCCGGGGCCAAGGCGTTGCCGCACGCTCGTCGCAACCCCCGCCAATCGCGCCATTCCAGGGCATCGACGGCGGCCGCTGAATCCCCCCCGAGTCCAGCGCGTGGATCGGCACGCGACTCGGCGAACACAGCGGCCGTCGATAGCCCCGCGCTCGGCTTGACGACGACAACCGGCACACCCCCCGCCGCCTCGCGAACCTCGACTCGCTCCCCCCTGCCCCGGCAAATCGCCGCCGATGCGCCGCCGGCGATGGCGTGGACGAAGAACGGGACGTCACTTCCGATACGTGCGGCGACCGCCGAGAGTTCCGCGACACGGCGTTCCCGACCGGCGCCCCGCAGCAGGCCCCAGACCGAGGCGCCTGCGACGAGCGCCGCCGCGGCGTCGCTCGAGCCCCCGCCGAGCCCCGCTTGGCTCGGGACGCGCTTGACGAGCGTCGCCCGGGCGCCCCACGCGACGCCGAACGCTTCTCGAAGCGCGCCGAGGGCCTTCACAACGAGGTTGCGCTCGTCGGTAGGGACGTCAATCGTCGCCTGCGGGCCCGTTACGGCCAACTCGATGTCGGGCGAATCGCCTCGCCGCTCGACAAGCAGCGTGTCGCCCCAGCGGAGCGGGACGATCAGCGTTTGGACCTCGTGGTACCCATCGGCACGTCGGTCCCCAACCTCAAGCGTCAGGTTCAGCTTCGCCGGAGCGAGGACCGAACGGACGGCGGGTTGCGCTGGCGGTTGCATTACGCCCTGAAAGATGAGAACTGTGGGCGACGCGGGAGCGCTTGTGCGGACCGCGTCAGTCGATCTTCACAGTCGGCAGCCCCTCGGGTATCGGTCGGGCGTCCTCGCGCGCTCAGCGCCGCGAAGCCACCACGAAGACAAGCAGACGGAACCCCCGAACGCCGGGAGACCTGTTTCTGCTAGCCTTGACGCAAAGGACTGTAGGAGAATCGCTTAGCGAGGTCAATCAGAGCTCCGCCGGGGGGCGCCAAGGGCTCAGCGATCCGATCGGAACTCGAGTGCCTGGTCGCGAATCGACCGCTGGACCCCCTCGACCGGCCCCGACGCGTCGATGACCCGGATCCGCGCCGGGTCGGCCACGGCCTCGGCCAGAAAGGCCTTCCGCAAGCGCTTTCGGTACTCTAAACCCCGGCTTTCCAGCCGATCGGGTTCGCGACCTCGGCGGCGGTCGGCGTCGACTGGATCCATGTCGAGCAGGAACACCAGGTCCGGCGACAACCCCCGGATGGCGAGCTCGCCGACGGCCAGCACCGGCTCGCGCCCCAGGCCGCCGACGTGCCCTTGGTAGACGACGTTCGCCAGCAGGAACCGGTCAGAGACCACGTTCGCACCGGCTTCGAGCGCCGGGCGGACGACTTCCTCGACCAGCTGCGCCCGGGCCGCCATGTAGAGGAGCATCTCGGCCGTGTCGCCGATCGGCGTCTCGGGGCCGCTCTCGAGCAGCAACTTGCGGAGCGCCTCCCCCAGGGGGGTCGATCCCGGGTCACGGCATTCCACCACCCGCGCGGCGGCCCCACCGGTCAGCCCCCCTTCGCGGAGCCAATCGACGAACAGGCGCATCTGCGTGCTCTTGCCGACGCCGTCGATCCCGTCGAACGAGAAGAACATGGGAGAGCTGCGTGAGCAGGGGCGCGATTGCGGAGCGAGGCCGGGACCCGCGACAGACTACCCGCAACCCGTCACGCGATGTAGCTGGCGAGCGAATATCGCATCCGCGCCGCGGTCCGGACCGCAGCCGAGAGCGTCCCAACGTCGCGGAGCACCGTCCGCCGGCTGACCCAGCCGGCGGCCGCCAGCGCCTCAGCGCTGATGGACTCCCCGCTGCGGAGCGACTCGAGCAGCCGCACCAACCGCGTAACGCGTCTGACTTCCATCGGCGACGGGCGCGTTGCCAGCGGCGCGTTGGATGCGGCCGCCACGCGGCGCTGTCGCGGCCTCATCGTAACCAACCATCACGACTCCAGGCGCCGCGACCTGCTGTGTGGACGCGTTCCCTACGCCGCGCACCCTGCCGGGCGCCCCAAAAAGCGGCCGCCCGGCGGAGGCCGCTAGGGGCGAGTCACCCATCGAGGCTTCCTCCGCCGACGCCCCTTGGAACGTCCCAGGGGTTCCTTCGAGGATCACCTCGCCTGGCTGAATCATCGCCGGGGTCGGGACCGCCTCGGTCGGCACAAGGAACTCGCCCGGCGAGGTCGTCGAGGCCGAGGCCCCGATCCGCTGCGCGTGCGGCCCACGGCTCATCACGTTGGGACGCGTGTAGCCGTAGTTGATCTGCTTGCTCGCGTCGCGGGCGCGGGCCCGACGCATCGCGTCGAAGTACGCCTTGCCGGGCCACGGGCCCTCGGCCAAGAAAACGCCGTTGTGGTCGAGGAGCGACTCCTTGCGGAAGTGCACATCGACGATCGCCAGGTTGTAGTCCACCAGCGAACGGTAGTAGGCCGTCTCGGCTTCGCTCCGCCGGCGCTGCGCGTCGAGCAGCAGGTCGAGCGTCACGCGGTTGGCGTCGTACTGCGCCTGGACCGCTTCGACTTCCCGCTCGGCCGCTTCGCGGCGGTTGAAGTTCGACTCGGTCAGGCCGTAGTTCAGGTCGAGGTCGCGGATCGCGTCCCCCAGTTGGTGCGACACTTCGAGCTCGAGGTCCTGCAGCAGGGCCCGTTCGCGGGCGAGCAGCAACTGGTGGTGACGGACCGTCGAGAGCTCGCGCCGGAAGCCGATCGGCACGTTCAGGCGGACCCCCATCTCCCACTCCTCGTACTGGCCGTCGGTCAGCACGTTGAAGGCGCCGGTGCCGTCGTCGAAGGGCGCCGCGGCGAGCGCGGGGTTGTCTTGCCAGAGGCGGTCGCCGGCGCCGAGCCAGCGGTAGGTGCCGAAGGCGTCCAAGCGCGGCAGCAAGTGGTTGCGGGCGGCGATCAGCTCGAGCTCGCGACGCTTGACCTCCCACTTCTGTTTGCGGACCTCCACGCGCCGGACGATCGCCTCGCTGTGGATCATCGCCCAGTCGAAGGCCATCGGGGCGGTGGTCGGCTCGTCGGCCGGGCGGATCAGGCGCCCGTCGGAGATGCTCAGCCCCATGATGTATCGCAGGCGCGTCTCGGCCGCGTACAACGAGGTAAGCCCCTGTTCAACCTGCGCCTTGAACTGAAAGTACTGCGAGCGGGACTGCGCCTCGCGGTCGGCCGACCCGCCGCGGGCCCCCTCGCGGTACAGCGCGGCGACCTTCTTCCAGGTCTCCAGGGCGCTGTCACGCCCGAGCTTGCGGGCTTCGAGGTCGCGGTAGGCGAAGTAGAGGGTCCAGTAGGCCTGCTCGACATCGCGCATCAGGTTGCGCACGCCCCCCTCGAAGTCGGCCAGCGACTGGTCGGTGCGGATCCGCGACAGCACGACGCCGTCGAACGGGTTCACACCCCCTTGGGCGTACGCATCGAACGTCTGCGGGCCGGCGATGCGGTTGTACTGCGTCCCGGCGCCCTGCAACAAAGGCTGGCTGACGAAAGCCTCGAAGTTGGTGTTGAACCCGCTCGGGGCAGCACGGCCGCCGGCGTTGCTGTAGTCGTACTGCGTGTTGTTGCGGAACGCGAACTGCGTGCCCGGCGCTGCGGTCTTCGACACGCCGAGAACGCCCGATCCCGTGTCTTGCTGCAGGTCGCGGGGCTGGAAGAAGGCCACCGCCGGCGAGACGTTCTGCGGCCGGTCGCTGCGACCCCAGGAGACGCTCGAGTCGAGCTGCGCGTCGAACTCCGAGAGCGCGGCCTCGACGCCGGTGCCGTTGAATTGCGAGCCGATCGCGGTCCCCGTCGCGCTCTCGACGAGCGCCGGGTCGTAGGTCGTCTGGACCGCGGCGCTGTTGATCAGGTTGCGCGAGATCGTCTCCGGCGCGCTCTCCTGGACCTGCCCGCCGAGCTGCCGCATGACCTGGCTGTTGGCGAGCGTGATCCGCGTCGCTTCTTCGAGCGTCAGGTCCCACATCTGGTAGTCGGTGGGGCTCTTGAGCGTCAGCGGGGCCCCGGCGGCGGTGACCTCGTCGAGCGAGGGCTCTTCGACGTCGGGGTACTCGATCTGCGTCGCCACATCGACGTAATGCGACAGGTCGCCGTCTTCGAGGAAGTAGAACGGCTGCGTCGGCGCGCACCCCGAAGAAAAGACCGCGGCCGCGAGCACGAGCGACCAGTTGGCGCGTGTTTGCCGATCCATGGCGGAGTCCCAGGCGAAGGATTCGCCCGCCGGCGCGGCCGCTCGTGCGGCGTTGCAGACGGGTGTGATCGTGCGACCTCGACGCGCGCAAGCACGCCAGGCGCAGGCCCCCCCGGGCCTAGTTCCCCTCGCCTGCGACGCTCGCACACCGTGCGCACGCCGCTGCAAACGGGAAACTCAGCAAACGTGGTATCGACGGCGCAACCGTCAGACTTTGACAATTCGGCACAGTCGGACGCCGGCGCCGCTGTCGATGCGCGCAGAAAGAAGGCTCGACGAGTGGCTGGGGACGCAGCTAAGCGACGTCCCCAGCGGGGCATGGGCGCGGCGTCCGCGCGCGAGCATCGCCGGGGGCAACGAGGAACGGCTTCGCCCCCAGCCACCCGCCCAAATACGCGGTCCTTCAGCGCGTCAGTCGGCGCGCCACGCCACGTTGGCCCAACCGCCGTCGAAGTCGATCTCCTCGATCGACAGGTACTCGATCGGCCCCTCGCGCTCGGTTAGGTCCACCGGGTCGATCCGCAACTCCTGGGGGAGTCGGTCGGCGGGCTCGTTGAGCGCCTTGTTGAGGTTTGCTCGCAGGGCTAGCTGCTTGCTCGCGATGCCGCGCCCCGCTTCGGGGTCGAAACCGGTCGGCAGCAGATCGACCGGGCCCTGGCGCACCAGCACACGGCGGCCGTCGCGGACCTCGGGCTTGAACACGGCGGTGAGGTCCCAGCCGTCGAACGACTCGTCGCCAAACGTGATCCGCGCAACGTGGGCCGTGAACCGCAGCGCGCCGTCGGCGAACACGACCGACACGGGGCGGCCCGAGCGAAACCGCAAGGACCACGGCTTGAACTCGACGTCGGCGGGCGTCGGCTGCGGCTGCTTGAGGGCCTTGTCGAGCCAGGGCGGGGCGATCGTGTCGATCTTCGTGGGGCCCTCGACCTTGTCGCGCGACAGCGTTGCGCCCCCAAGGTAAGCCGCCAGCAGGTTGTTCGCGCCGGTCTGATGGACGCGGGCCGAAAGGTCGCCGGCGCTCGCGGCCGGGGCCGGCCCCGACGCCCCCAGCCTCCACGCCGGCGCCTGCAGGGCCTCGACGAACACCGCCGAGTCGCTCGAGCTGTACGCGAGCCACCGCGGCGTCGCCCGGCGCTGACGCAACGGCCGCGTGAACTGCGCGTCGTAGCGCCGCCGGCCGTCGATGATCCGCTCGTTGAGCTGTTCGTCGAGCCGCGCCGCGACGCGGCCCTCGGCGTGGTCGCCGGCGATCGCGTCGGCCTGTGCGCGGCTCTGGGCGACGCGCTTCGACGCGATCTTCTCGACGAGCCGACTCCCCAGCCCGCCGCCGTTCTTCGTGATCCCCTTCGTTCGCGAGCGCGTCGTCGCCGAGGCCGTGGCCCCCAACAGGCGGAACGACCGGTCCCCGAGCTCGACGGTCTTGCGGGCCACAAACGACGTGTTCCCCGCGCTGCGGATCGACACCGGGCCGTTCACGCCGACGGTGCTGGAACGCGTGTTGCCGGTGAGTGCGAACTCGATCCGGGCGTAGCTCGCCGAGGGGAGCGTCCGCAGCGTCAGGCTCCCCGTCGTGGCGCCCGTGCCGCGGATCCGCGTGCCGAGGATGCAGTCCTCGAGCGGCCCGCAGTCGTTCACCGGGCGCGCCGCGACTTCGCTCAACAACGACGACGAGACCTCGACGAGCACGTTCGCTTGGTCGTTCGCCGAAAGTGCTGCGGCGACGAGCGCGTCGCCGCGCCCGATCCCCTCGAACAGCTCGAGCCGACGCTCGACTTCGTAGCTCGCGCGGGGGTCGTCCATCGACTTCTCGTCGAGCAGCCGGGTCAATGCGTCGACCTGGTTCGCGAACACCGCTGGTTGGTCGGCCACCGCGGCGAACGACGCGAGGGCCGCGTACTGTTCGATCGCCTCGGCGACGCGCCCGAACTCCGGGCGCTCGAGCCCCGCGGCGCCCGACGCCAGCTTGCGCTCGGTGGCGCGCAGCGCGGCGACGTCGGCCGGCGACCCCTCGGCGAACTGCTTCTGGACACCCGCCCAAGCGAGGTAGTCGAGCCACCCGGCGCCGGAGGGGGACTCGGGGCCGACGAGACGCTCGAGCGCGACGCCGGCCTCGGCTAGCCGCCGGCGTGAAGCCGAGAGCTCGTCGGGGGTAACCAGTGTGAAGGCTGCTTTCGCTTCCGCAGCGAGGTTGCCGAACTCGGTCGCCGGGGCGACCGATTCCGCGAGCGTCGGCGTCTGGGCCAACACCGGCGACCCCAGCCACAGCCCGACGGCCACCAGTCCAACGCGGGTGCAGACAAGCATCACAGAGCGCCTCCCAGGATTCCCAAAGCCGCCCGAACGACCCAGGCCGCCGGACCAGCAAGGTACACCGCGAGCCCCCAAAGCGTCCACCGGCGCGGCGGGACACTCCGGGGGCTCGCGCCCCCGGCTCAGAGTCGCTGGCGGGGCTGCGCCGGCTAGAGCTCGTCGCGCAACTTGCGGAAGTACTCCTCGGCGTGCTCGCGGCGCGAGCGCGGCAGGCGTTCGCTCGTGAGCGGGTCGGCGGGGGCGACGTTCTCGGCGTTCAGCTCGGTCTTGATCCCCTCTGACACGTCCCCCTTAATGCTCGGCCCATCGACGAGCCCCGCGAACGTGCTGGCGCCCTTCTCGACCTTTTGCTTAACACTCGAGTCGCGGTACCGCGGGTCCTTCTGGTCCCCCGGGTCGCGGCCGTCGCGCGGGCCGCGGCCGTAGCCCCAGTTGCTCGAGGGCCTCCCCCCCTGGTCGCCCGGCTTGCCGCCGTTCTGCGCGAGCGCGGCGTCCCCCTCTCCGGGGTTTTCACACATGCCGTTCTTGCACGCTTCGAGGTTGGTCATCGCCTCGTCGAGCATCTCCATCTCGGCGGCTTGAGCGGCCAGGTCGTCGAGGTTCTCACCGAGCTTCGCCATCTCCTGGGCCGCCTGCTTGGCGTCCCCCTTCTCGAGCGCCTTCTGCGCGGCGGCCATCTTCTCCGCCATCTGGCCGAGCTGGTTCATCGCCGGCGCCTGCTGCGCGAGGTTGTCGAGTTTCTGTTGGACCTTCGCCGCTTGAGCGAGGTCCCCTTTTCGTTGCGCGTCGGCCAGTTGCTGCTTCAGGTCGCGCTGGGCGGCGACGTGTTTGTCGGCCGCTTCGGCCAGCTTGTCGCGCATCTTTTGTAACTGCCCGGCGAGGCGCTTCTTGTCGTCGGGGGTCGCGTCGCCCGAGGCGACCTTCTGCTGTAGTTTCGCGAGCTCAGCGGCCCCCTGCTTCCAGTCACCGCGCTTCATCGCGTCGGCCGCCTTCTCGGCCGGGCCCCGACCGAAGTCCTTCGACTCGTTCATTTGCTTGCGCAGCGCGTCGGCGCCCCCGAGCTGGTCGCGGCGGTCGGCGAGCTTCTTCGCCAGGTCGTTCAGCTTGACAGTGGCCTCGGCTCGGTCGAGCTTGGCGAGCTTCTGGACCTCCTTCGTCCCTCGCTCGACCTGCTTGAGCAGCTCGGTTGCGTCGTCGATGTTCCGCTTGTCCGCCTCCTCGCGGCGCTTGGCGAGCACCTTGCGGGCCCGTTCGAGCGCTTTGGTCGCTTCGTCGGCCTCGGTCTTCGCCGTGGGGGTCGCGGTCGGAGTGCTCTGCGCCACACGGTTGCCCACCAGCGACGCGAGGGCGAGCGCGGCAATCGCGGGCGCGATCGGCAGCCACGCACGGCGGCCGAGCGTCACGCCGAACCGCTCGCCGACGTCGATCTTCCGGGCCGCACGCTCGGCGTCCCCCAGCAGCGCGGCGCCGGCCGGGGTGTCTCGGTTTTGGTCGTCGAGCAGTAGGCTGCTGGCGAGCCGCTCGCGCAGGGCGAACCGCTGGTCGATCTCGATCGCCGCCTCGACCCGGCCGGGCCGCCGCAGGCCGGTCCAGACGCTCGCCACGACGAGCGGCAGGGCGACGCCGGCGCCGGCCCAGGCGGCTGTCCACCACGCCGGCAGGCCGTCGATAGGAACGACCTTCGGCAAGGCGATCGCAACGGCGGCGACCACCAGGCCAACCGCCAGGGCCCCCAGCGCCCGGCGGAGCCAGAGCTCCAGCCCCAGCCGCCAGCGGGCCGCCTCGACCTTCGTCAGGACCTCGTCCATCGCTTGCCCCCCGCCTATTCGGAAGAACCACTCGGCCTGCGCCCCACTATAGCAGCGTCTGAAGCGGTCACGCGTCGCCCCCGAGGTGTACGATTAGGGGGGCGCGCGGTTCCCTTTCAGGGAAGCCCTCTCAACACAGTCCACGCCGCTCTACGGACAACGACGACCCAAAGGACAACTACGACACAGTGGCCCCGCTCCCAAGCCCCGAAGCGCTCACCGGCGCCGATGTCGTCCTCTACGACGGGGGGTGTGTCTTCTGCCGCGCCGGGATGGAACGGCTCGCACGCTGGGACCGCGGCGGCGGGGGGTTGGGGTTCCTTTCGATCCACGACCCGGCGGTCGCCGCCGAGTACCCCGACTGCCCGCGCGAGCGGCTGCTCGAGGAGATGTGCGTGATCGACCCCGCCGGGACACGACACTGGGGCGCCGACGCAATGCGGCGAATCGCCGTGCGGCTGCCGAGCCTGTGGTGGCTTCGCTGGCTGTTTGCGATCCCCGGAGCAATGCTTGTGGCGCGGCCCGTCTACCGGCTCGTCGCGCGGAATCGCTACTTGATCGCCGGCAAACGCGAGGAGTGCGCCGACGGGGCGTGCTCGTTGCACCGCTAAGCCGCGAGCGGCCCGCGGGCTCCGTCGCGAGCGGCACACGGTTCCGTCGCGAGGTGGCACGGTGGGCGAACCTCGGTCCCCGGCGTGGTATTCTACGGGGGTCCCGACCCAGTCCCGCCGGATGGCTCCGCTATGCTCACCATCACGCTCGCCGAGTTCCAAGCCAACCCCGACGGGGTCGTGACCCACGCGCGCAACGGCGAGCCGGTTGTCGTGACCGACAACGGGCGGCCGCTGATGCGCGTAGTCCCGCTAGAGGAAGCGACTGTGCCGACCGAAGCACCGACCAACGCGACCGACCCCCTCTATACGATCCACGAGCTCTCCGCACTGTGGGACCCTCAACCGGGTGAGACCCCTCTAAATCACGACGACATCGACAAGATCGTTTATGGTTACGGCGACGCGACGTGAAACGGTCTTCATCGACACCGGCTGGTTCGTCGCGTCGGTCGATCCTAACGACCAATTCCATCGGGCTGCGCTGGCTACGGTCGCCGAGCTCCGACAACGGGGAGTCCGTTACGTGACGACAGACTATGTCCTGGAGGAAACCGCGACGCTGCTTCGCGCTCGTAGGCGAACGCACGTTGTTGCTCGGCTTTTCGCCAAAGTCTTTGCATCGGAAGACATCGCCGTCGTCTGGATGACGCCCGAGCGGTTCTCGGAGGTCGCGGGCTTCTTCCACCGTCACGGCGACAAGGCATGGAGCTTCACCGACTGCTTCAGCTTCGTCGTCATGCGTGAGCGCGGGATGGCCTCAGCGCTCGCGGCCGACGCCCACTTTCGCCAAGCGGGCTTCGAGACGCTGCTCCTCGACTGAGCCGCTCGACTGAGCTCCTCGGCTGAGCCGCTCGGCTGAGCTCCTCGGCTGAGCCGCTCGACTGAGCTCCTCGGCTGAGCCGCTCGGCTGAGCTCCTCGGCTGAGCCGCTCGACGGGGTCGCTCGGCTGGGGCGGCCGTCACTCGTAGCCGTGTTCCTTGGCGGGGAACTGGCCGCCGCGGACCTCGTCGCGGAACGAGGTCACCGCGCGCTTCGTCTCCTCGCCGACTTCGGCGTACGCCTTCACGAATCGCGGCACGTAGCCGCTGGTGATCCCCAGCACGTCGTTGACGACCAGCACCTGACCGTCGCACGACGGGCCCGCGCCGATGCCGATCGTCGGCACGCTCGCCCGCTTCGTGATGTCGGCGGCGATCTCGCTGGGAATGCACTCGAGCACCACCGCGAACGCCCCCGCGCGCTCGGCAGCGGCGGCGTCGGCCAGCAGTTGCTTGCGGTCGCGCTGCACGCGGTAACCCCCGAGCTGGTGGACGCTCTGCGGGCGCAGGCCGACGTGCGCCATGACGGGGATCCCCGCCGCCACCAAGGCCTTGATCGTGTCGGCCTGATCGACCCCCCCTTCGAGCTTCACGGCTTGGCAGCGCGTCTCCTTGAGGATTCGCCCGGCGTTCTCGATCGCCTTGTGCGACCCCAGGTGGTAGCTCGGGAACGGCAGGTCGACGATCACCAGCGCGTGCTCGACCGCTCGGCCGACCATCTCGGCGTGGTAGATCATCTCGTCGAGCGAAACGGGGAGCGTGTTGCCGTGCCCCTGGACGACCATCGACAGGCTGTCCCCCACCAGAATCCCCTCGACGGCGCACGCATCAACCAGCCGGGCCGTCGTGTAGTCGTACGCCGTCAGGACCGTGAGTTTCTTTCCCTGGGCCTTGTGGGCCGCGAACTGCGGGACGGTGAGCTGCGGCATGAGGCGGCTGTCGGCGATCGGCTGTCGGCGTCGAACGAGGAAGCTCCCAGTGTCGCTTGCGGGGCGGGGGGGCACAACTCGCGACCCGATGGCGATCCCCGCGACGTCAGTCCGGGGAGCATCGGCGCCTGCTCTTGCTCTAGCAGCCTGTTGAAAAACGCCGTCGTGGCGTTGTTCACCCTCGCCAAGCTCACGGCCGAGCCGCTCGCGGCTCGCGAAACCGCGGCGAAAGCGCCACGGTTTCGATGTCGCCTCCCTGCGACGACGCATCCCTGTCGAAAAATCAACAGGCTGCTAGCGAGCCGCCGCCACGCACGACACCAGCCAGCCCGTCGCACGCAGGCTCGGAAGGAACCAAGGCCAGGGGAGGGGACCTCGATGCCCCGGCGCCAGCGGCGTCCAGCGGTGGACCCGCAGCCCCGCGGCGGCCAGGTCGGTGCGGAGCTCGCGCTCGCGGAACACGTGCAAGAAGAAGTTCGGCACGCCCCGGTAGGGGAACACCTTGTCCCCCACCTCGTCGCCGTCCGCGGCGCGCGGGGCGAACCGGCTCCGCAGCGCCCACCACGGGCCCCCCGGGTCGCGGAGGTTGAACCAGAAGTTGTGCACGTGCAGCACGAGCCTCCCCCCGGGCCTCAGCACGCGCCGCATGTGCCGCAAGGCGGTCACGCGGTTCTCGCGGCCGCGGACCATGCCCAGCGTGCTAAAGAGGCAGATCGCGTGGCTCGCCGCGCCATCGGCGACGAGGTCCTCGGTCATCTCGACGAGGTTCGCCAGCACGCATTCGATCGCCAGCCCCTCGGCCTGCGCCTTGCGCGCGACGACGTCCAGCATCGGCTGCGAGAGATCAACCGCCAGCCCACGCCAGCCGCGGCGCACCAGCGGCACGAGCGCCCTGCCGCTGCCGCAGCCCAGGTCGGCGATCACCCCCGAGCCGTCGGCCGGCGCCGCGCCGAACTCGCCGGCGAGGAACTCCGCCTCGAACTCGAACAGCGGGTTCCCCGCGTGGTAGTCGTCGTAGTCGTCGGCGACCGACCGTGACTGGGTGTAGTCCCAAACGCCACGCGGCACGCCAGGGGGGAGTCGCCAATCGGGGAGCATCGCTGGTTCGCCAGGGGGAGAGCCGGAAGCGTAAGCGCCCGGAGCCGCAGCGCGAACCGACAAACTCCTTGGCGAGCCGGCGGCGGAAGCCGTCGGAGGGACAGCCCCGCCACGGAAGGATGGACCACAGCGTACGGGAAGCACTCCGACGGCTACCGCCGCCGGCTCGCCTGAATCAGCTCGCTACGCTCCCCTTCTGCGGGGGGTGGCCGATCCGTCACAATGCCACTGCACTGGACCCGTCCCCACCCGAAGGCTCTCCGCCGTGACACTCCTGCTGCTCGCGCTGCTCGCCGTCCCCGAGGTGGTCCTCTCTGAGGCGCACGCCAAGCAGACGCTGGTGGGGGTGGGAGACGCGTTCCCGGAGGTCGCGACGACGTCGCCGACGGGAGGGCAGGGGGGAGGACTCGCCAGCCTGCTCGGCCCGAAGGGAACGGTGGTCGCGGTCGTCCGCGGCGAGGGATGGCAGGCGATGACGCTGCTGGGCGACCTACAGCTCGACGTCGCGGGCCCCTACGGCGACAAGGGAGTCGCGGCGATCGCCATCGGGATCGACGCTCAGCCCAAGGCGCCGGCGGAGGCGACCCCCTTGAGCGCGACCGCGGCCGACGCCGAGGCGAAGCTCGGCGCGGGCCGCATGCCGCGCGTGTACGTCCTCGACGCCAAAGGGAAGGTCGTGTGGCTCGACCTCGAGTACTCGCTCGCTTCACGCCGCGAACTACGCGCGACGCTCGACGAGCTGACGGCGCAGTGACCGTTCGAATGGTTGCACCACAGAGGTCGCAGAGGGGACGGACGAGATGATCCGCTGCCTCCGCGGCTCAATGTCTCTTCGCCGCGATCCTCGGCGCTCTTGGCGTCTTGGCGGTTTGCGTCCGTCAACCCTCCGCCACGCGCTCGCGCCACTTCTGCAACAACTCGAGCGCCGCGCGCGGCGAGAGGTCGTCCACGTCGAGCGCTCGCAGCTCGTCCACCAGCGGGTGGTCGCGGGTCTCGAACAGCGTGAGCTGCAGCGCGCGACGGGACGCCGCGGGAGCAACGCGCGCGGCGGTGGCCGCCTGCGATGCACCGCTCGATTGGGCCTTCGACTCGAGGTCGGCGAGGACCTCCGCGGCGCGCTCGTGGACGCTCCGTGGCACGCCGGCTAGCTGCGCGACGTGGATGCCGTAGCTCTTGTCCGCGGGCCCATCGACGATCTGGTGTAGGAACACCACGCCGCCGTCGTGCTCCTGGACGGCGACGTTGCGGTTGGCGACCCCCGGCAGGCGCTGGGCGAGCGCAGTCAGCTCGTGGTAGTGGGTCGCGAACAGCGCGCGGCAGCCGACGCGGTCGTGCAGGTCCTCGACGATCGCCCAGGCGAGCGAGAGCCCGTCGTAGGTGCTCGTGCCGCGTCCGATCTCGTCGAGGATCACTAGGCTGCGCCTCGTTGCCGTGTTGAGGATCCGCGCGGTCTCGGTCATCTCGACCATGAACGTGCTCTGGCCGCGCGCGACGTCGTCGCTCGCACCGACGCGGGCGAAGAGCCTGTCGGCCACGCCGATCGTGGCTCGCTTCGCGGGCACGAAGCTGCCAACCTGCGCGAGGAGCGTTAGCAACGCCGCCTGGCGGATGTAGGTGCTCTTGCCGGCCATGTTGGGGCCGGTGATGAGGAGGAGTGAGGGGGCGGCGGTGGGGGGCACGCTCGGTGGCGGGGCTCCCCCTCCCCCTAAAGGGGGAGGGGGGGTTTCAGCGACGGTCGCGGCAGACGCGACGCGGAGGCTGTTGGGGACGAACGCACCGTCGGCGAGCGCCACGTCGAGCACCGGGTGGCGGCCTTGTTCGACCTCGAGCAGCGGTTCGGCGACCACAGTCGGGCGGCAGTAGTCGCGCGACCGCGCCAGCTCGGCGAAGCCGGCGAGCGCGTCGAGCTCGGCGAGCGCTTGGGCCGTCGACAGCAGGCGCCGCCCGGTCGCCGCCGTCTCGTCGCGGAGCTTGACGAACAACTCGTGTTCGAGCGCCAGCGCCCGCTCTTCGGCCGTCAGGACGCGCTCCTCGTACTCCTTCAGCTCGGGGGTGATGTAGCGCTCGGCGTTCTTGAGCGTCTGCTTGCGGATGTAGTCGGCGGGGACGCGGCCCTGGTGGGCGTGCGTCACCTCGAGGAAGTAGCCGAAGACCTTGTTGAAGCCGACCTTGAGCGACGGGATCCCCGCGCGTTCGGCCTCGGACGACTGGTAGCGGGCCATCCACTGCTTGCCGCCGACCATCAGCTCGCGGCACTCGTCGAGGTCGGCCGAGTAACCCGGGCGGATCACCCCCCCCTCGCGGCTGTGGTGGGGGCACTCGTCGGCGAGGGCCGCCTCGAGCGCCGCGCGGAGCTCCGGGCAGAGGTCGATCCGCCCTTCGAGCTGCACGAGTCGCGGGCTGCTGCGCCCCGAGAGCTTCGCTTTGAGCGCCGGGAGCGCCGCCAAGGTCCGCGCGACGGCCGACAGGTCGCGCGGGCTGGCGCGGCCGGTGGTCACGCGGGCGACGAGTCGTTCGAGGTCGAACACGCCGCGCAACGACTCGCGGAGCGCGCCGCCGAGCGTCGCGCTCTGGACGATCTCGCCGACCGCATCAAGCCGGGCGTTGATGGCCGCAACGTCCGTCAGCGGCGCGCGGAGCCACTCGCCGACGAGCCGCGCCCCGAGGTTCGTCACCGTCCGGTCGAGCACCCCTAGCAGCGCGCCGTCGCGGCGGCCGTCTCGCAGCGTCTGCGTGACCTCGAGGCTCCGCCAGGTCGCCGCGTCGATCTCGAGCGACGAACCGGCGGGGCAGGGGGCGAGTCGATCGAGGTGGTCGAGCGACGCCCGCTGCGTCTCTTGCAGGTACTCGACGAGCGCGCCGGCGGCGCACAACGCCAACAGGTCGCTCGGCTGGCGCGTGTCGAAGCCGAGCCCTTCGAGCGAACGCACGCCGAACTGACCGCAGAGCGCCTCGACCGCGGGGCCGACGGCGAACGCCCGCGGCGAGCGCGGCGTGACGGTCGCGCGCTCGGCGACCTCGGCGGGGACGAGGTTCACGGCGCCCTGCGCGACGAGGCACTCGGTCGCCCCGAGCCGCACGAGTGCATCGACCAATCGATCGTGCGGAGTGGCGGTCGCCTGGAAGCGGCCGGTCGAGACGTCGACCCACGCCAGGCCCACCAGCGGCGCGCGGCCGGGGCTCGCGGCCTTGCCATCGACGGCGATCGCGGCGAGGTAGTTGCTCGACGAGGGGTCGAGCAGGTTGTCGTCGGTCACGGTGCCGGGCGAAACGATCCGCGTCAGCTCGCGGCGGACGATCCCTTTGGCGTCGCGCGGGTCCTCGACCTGGTCGCAGACCGCCGCGCGGCGGCCCGCGCGGAGGATCTTCGCAAGGTAGGCGTCGAGCTGGTGGTGGGGGAAGCCGGCCATCGGCGTGGCCTTGTCCCCCTTGTCCTTGTCGCGCGTGGTGACCGTCACGCCGAGCAGCCGCCCCGCCTCGCGCGCGTCCTCGTGGAAGAGCTCGTAGAAGTCCCCCATCCGAAACAGAAGCAGCGCGTCCCCCGCGGCCACCTTGGCCTCGTGGTACTGCTGCATCATGGGGGAGAGGGACACGGCGGGGAGAGAGAGGGTAGAGGATCGATGGCAGATGGCAGAACGCGCGGGCGCCTCGCGTGTCTGCGTAGGGTCGCCGGCAGAGCGCCGAGTCGCAACCCTCCACCCCCCCACCATCTATCATCTGTCCTCTGCCATCCATCATCTCCCCGCTCGCCTCTCCTACTGCACCAGCGCTTCTTGCTCGGCGCCCTTGTTGACCTCGATCTCGCCGGCGTCTTCGAGGGCGCGGACGGCGTCGACGATCTTCTGCTGCTGCGCCTCGACCGCCGAGATCTTCACCGCGCCGAGGAACTCCATCTCCTCGCGGAGCATATCGGCGGCCCGCTGCGACATGTTGCTGAGGATCTTGTCTTTGAGCTCGGGGCTTGCGCCCTTGAGCGCGAGGGCCCACTGCGACGCCTCGACGCTCTTGAGGATCGTCTGGATCTCCTTCGGGCCGAACTTGCCGATGTCGTCGAAGACGAACATCAGGCGGCGGATTTCATCGACGAGCTCGGGGTCCTCGTCCGAGAGCCCCTCGAGCAGCGTGCGCTCCGTGGCGCGGTCGCAGACGTTGAGCATCGAAGCGACGCTCTCGACCCCCCCCGCGGCGCGGAAGCTCTGGCTCACGACGCTCGACATCCGCCGCTCGAGGCCCGTCTCGACCTCGCGGATGATGTCGGGGTTCGTCTGCCCCATCGTCGCCATCCGCCGCACCACGGCCAGCTGCCGCTCGGGGGGGAGGCCCGAGAGCACGTCGGCCGCGAACGACGACGGCAGGTGCGAGATGATCAGCGCGATCGTCTGCGGGTGCTCGTCGATGATGTACGTGAGGATGTTCTGGCTATCGACGTTCCGCAGGAAGCCGAACGGCAAGGCCTCGATCGACTGCCGGATGTTATCGAGCGTGTCGCCGGCGTCCGAGCCGAGCGCCTTGCGGACGATCTTCCTGGCGAACTCGATCCCCCCCGAGACGCCCCCCGCGGCGGGGTTCGACTCGGCGAACTGCCGGATCACCCCCTCCTGCTCGTCGGACGACACGCGTTGTAGGCGGGCGATCTCGATCGACACCTGCTCGACCTGCTTAGGGTCGAAGCGGCTCAGCAGGTCGCCGGCCAGCTCCTCGGGCAAGCTCGTCAGCAGCACCGCGGCGTTGTGCAAGTTCGACATCGTGTCGCGACCGATTTTGGCGGGAGGACCCCCACGGAGCGCGCAGCCAATCGGCGCGATCCGCCTTCGATCGATCGGACCGCGATCGGCGCGGCGCTCAGCGATTTTGCCGGTCGCGCAAAGAAAGCGAGCGCCGGCGCCGCTGGCGCCGGCGCTCAGACGTGTGTCTCGAACCCCACCTCGAGCCGCAACGGCCCGAAGTCGGTCCGGAACGGCACCACCAGCGGCGGTGTCGAAGAGGGGAAGCGCACCTCGTGCCCCTCCCCCGTCACGACGTTCGGCAGGCTCACGGACAGGTCGTACTGCTGAAGCTCGGTCTTGGCCTGCCCGGCGATGACGTTCGCCAGCTCGCCAACGGCGTCGAGAACCTCGTCGTCGACCACGGTCTTCTCCTCCATCAACAGCGCCGAGGCCGCCTTCAGCGCCACCTCGGTCGAGAGGTTGATGACCACCATCCCCGAGGCCTTCCCCGAGAGGCCGATCAGCCCGCTGATCGGATACTTTCGTACGCGCGAGTCGCCGAGCTGCAGCTCGCCGCGGTGCGCCTCGGCCGCGAGCATCGTCGCGAACGTGTTGGTGACCGCCTTGAGGAACGGGTTGATGTGTTCGACCTTCATGACGCGCTATCTTTGCTGCGGGTGTGCCTGGGAGCGGGACTCGGGAGGACGCGGCCGTTGAGGCAATCCCGTGCTGCAAGTTTAGGCCGCCTCCGCTCGCCACCCTCTCTGCGGGGCAAACCGCATCCCGCAACCGCGGGCCTCCCAACCCACGCGACCACGCGGTAGCCGGCGCCGATCACGACCGCGACCCCGCTACGACCCGCTCAACCGGCACACGCCGACCTGCCCGTCGCACTCATCGACTTCGACCACGATCGCGGTCGGTCGAAACCCGAGCTCCGTGTCGAGCGCGATGGCGAGCCGCTCGCCGATCCAGTGCGCGAGCAGTTCGGCGGTCGTGTTCGCGACGTCGAGCAGAACGCAGTCGCCTAGGGGAAACACCCACCTCTTGGCCCCGTGCGTCGCGACCACCTCGTCGCCCTCGGTGCGGACCGCGATCCGCGGGTGCCGCGTCGCGAGGAGCACGCGGTGGTCGAGCTCGGCGGTGATCTTCGTGATCGCGTCGCGTGTGGCGACGAAGTCGACGACGTACTGGTTCTCGTCGAGCGGACCCGCGACCTCGACCGTCACACGGTAGTTGTGCCCGTGCAGCGGCTCGCAGACGTCGCCGTCGTAGGTGATGAAGTGGGCGGCGCTGAAGGTGAACGATTCCTTCGAGAGGCGGACGCGGAACATCGGCACGCCTGACGGCGGAGGGTAGATGGCAGATGATCGATGGCAGCGGGCCGCTGGCGACTTAGCGCGCGACGGCGAGGGCTTCCTGAACCGCCACGAGCGCTTCCTCGGGGGCGTCTTCCACAACCCAGTGACCGACGTCGGCGAGGCGATCAACGCGCGCCGCAGGCCAGTGCGTGAGGAATCGGTCGAGGCACTCGGGAGTGAAGCACCAGTCTCGCATCCCCCACACAAGGCGGATCGGCAGTGCGGCGAGCGAAGGCAAGCCCGCTTCGATCTCTTTGAGCGTCTGCCAGGTCGGGTGCGCGGGAGTGCGCGGGATGTCGGCGACGAACTCGTACACCGCGCGGCGATTGCCCCACGTGTCGTACGGCGCGAGGTAACCTGCGGCCACTTCGCGCGGCAGGCCGCGCTGTCGCGCAAGGGTCTGCGACAGCGCCGCGCGCGAGAAGACGTTGAGCCCCTGCAGCGCAACCCGCCCGAGGATCGGCGTGTGCAGCACGCCGATCCGTCGCGGCACGAACCACGGCGGGAAGGCGCCCGTGTTGAACAGCACGATCCCGGCGAGCCGCTCGCGCCGCGCGAGCATCGCCCCCAGGCCGATCGCCCCCCCCCAGTCTTGGGCGACCAGCGTCACGCGCTCGAGCGCTAGCTCGTCGACCAGGCGGCCCAGGTGCTCGGCCCGCTCGGCGAGCCGAACGGCGCGCTGCGGCTTGTCGCTGAGCCCGCAGCCCAGGTGATCGATCGCCACGCAGCGGGCTTGGTCCCGCATCGCCGTGACGATCCGCCGCCAGTGGAACGACCAAGTCGGGTTGCCGTGGACAAACAGCAGCGTGTGCGCCGCGGCCTGCGGCCCTGCATCAAGCCGCGGGCCTTCGTCGATGTAGTGCAAGCGCTCGTTCCCCCCCAGCGCGAACCAGTTCGACTCGAACGCGTAGAGCGATCGCCACGGCGGGGCAGGGTGGAGCGTGGCGTGCATCGGGCTCGGGAGAGGGAAAGTCGGGGCGAATCGACAACCCGTAGGCTATCCCGCTCCGCACGCCGGGGGGATGGGGGCGCTCGAAGGCGAGCCGGCGGCGCGTCGGTAAACGAAGAGCCGCGGCCGGCACGAAGGCCGACCGCGGCTCTAGAAAGTTCAAACTCTCGACCGATTGCGACGGAGTGGAGTCACTCGAAGAAAGACGCGGTGCGGACAGCGCTGCGCGCTGCCATGGTGTCGCCCCGGGCCAATCGTTTTTTTAGGTCCTCCCGGCGGAATGTTGGTCGGAGAGTTTGATCGGTGTCGCAAGCCACCCCGACGCCGAAGCGCCCGGGGTGGCCGCGATGCATTCACTTTGAGTTGCCAAAGCGGTTGGACGAGTGCAACCGGCCTGCACGGTATCGTCCGCGAAGACCGCCCGCCGTTAACTCGCACGGCCCCAACGGGGAGTGGGAAGCTACCCGCCTATCTTACCTCGCGAAAGAGCCCTTCGCGGGGATTTAACGCACGGGGAGCCGTGTGCAAACGCCGCGCCGCTCGTCGGTCTTGGCCCCGTTTCGCGCACCTGCTACGAACCCGCGCGGAGCGCGGTTCCCGCCGCGCCGCACGGCGTACCCCCCGGAAGGGAAGCTCAACATGCTGGCGCGCAACGAAGCCTTGTGCCGGATAGCGGCTGCCACGCTCCTGCTCGGGGCGCTGGCGACCTCCACCGCATTCGCACAGACCGCCGCCAGCAGAGAGCCGACGCTCCGCGAACGCCTCGTCGCCGGCCTCCAGGTGCGTCGCCCGAGCGAGTTCGAGTTCATCGACGCCGTTGTCGATTCGGTCGAGCGCGGCGACCTGCCGCAGCGGCTGGTCGATCGGTTCTTCTTCTGGGCCCGCAACCGCCCCCCGCGGAGCGTCGGCTCGACGCGGCCGATCATCTACTTCCAGGCGGGCCTGACCGAGATCGCGAAGCAGCAGGACATCACGATCGAAGCGAACCCGGGGCCGACGCCGCTGACCGTGGCGAGCCCGTGACCGTCCCCCGGAAGAACGTCTCTGCTCTCCGTCTTGGGCGCATGGACCGAGCAGGAAATGCGGGGACGACTTTGGGATCGAGGGGATGGCGCCCGGTCGGGGTGAATCTTCTACGATGGGGGAACCCGGCCTAAACGCTTCCTCCACGTCGCTCCGACCACGGCCTCTTCCGCCAACGAGCTCGGCGACACCTCAAGGCAGGTAGCGCCACGGCTCCATCCCGCGCATCTCCCCGTCATCCCACGATCTCTTTTCGTGACGCGTCTGCCGCGGATTCGACTGCGGCGAAGCCCTCGGTTCCCAGGGGGCCGATAGGAGTGCGGCGGGGAATCCGTTAAGATTCCGTGCTCGACGCCGATCGATGCCCTCCCGTTCCACCCCCCTCGCGAGCCCGCCGATGGCCCGTAAAGTCGTCAACCGCAAGGAACTTCGCGCCGAGGCCGAGGCCGCCGAGGCGCTCGAAGGGGCCGCGGGCACGAAGGCGGCGCCAAAGAAGAAGGCCCCCGCAAAGCGGAAGAGCCGGGCCAAGGCGGCCGCCGAGGTCCGACTGAAGGCCTTCTGGGGGGTCTTCAACCAGTCGCTGAAGCGGGTCGCCCTCTACGAGTACAGCCAGAAGGCCGAGGCCGATAAGAAGGCTGAGGAGCTCACCGCCAAGGGGAAGAGCCCGCACTTCGTCCAGCCGGTGAAAGAGATCATCCAGGACGTCTGAGCCGCTGGGCTCGGACGACGGTGCGGCGGGTCCTTCGGCCGGCTGTATTCCCCCCTGAACACACGCCTCGGGCTACCGCCGGGGCTTTTTTTCTGGACTGAGCAGAACCCCTTGTCATTTTTTGACGAATAGTCAACAGTGGGTCGTTGTGCCGAGCCCCTCGCCGAGTGGTTGCCCCCCATGACCACGTTGGTCGCCGAAACCCGCAAGCAGCGCGAGATTCGCACCCGCGAGCAGCAGATCCTGCGCGTCGCCCGCGACCACCTGGTGGCCGGAGGCTACCTGGGGCTGAACATGGACCGCATCGCGGCCGAGATCGAGTACTCCAAGGGGACGATCTACCAGCACTTTCGCAATAAGGAAGAGATCCTGCTGGCACTGGCGAACGAGGCGCTCGCGACCCGCACGCGGATGTTCGAGGCCGCGGCCGCCGTCGAGGAGCCAACCCGCGTCCGGATGGCGACGATCGGCGCCGCCTCCGAGGCGTTCTTCGAGCTGTTCCCGCACTACTTCATGGTCGAGCAAGTGGTGCGCGCCTCGAGTATCTGGGAGAAGACCTCCGCCGAGCGCCGGGCGCTGATGGAGCTCTGCGAGCGCCGTTGCATGGGGACCGCCGTGACGGTCGTCCACGCGGGGGTCGCCGCCGGGGACCTGCGTCTGCCGGACGGGACGCGACCGGAGGAGGTTGTCTTCGGGCTCTGGAGCTTAAGCTTCGGCGCGCAGACGATCGCCAGCAGCAGCCCCGTGCTGACCGAGATCGGGATCGCCGACCCGCGGGTCGCGCTCCGCCACAATTGGAACCGACTGCTCGACGGCTGGGGCTGGGCGCCCTTGTCGTGCGACTTCGACTACGCCGCTTACATGGACCTCGCAAAGGAACGGCGCTTCCGCCATGAACAGTTCGCAACCGCCTGAGCGCGTCGTCGCCGAGCCCCGGCGCGACGCGGCTTTTTTTTGGCTCCCACTGACGCGTCGTCAGAAAATGACACGACGTCTGACGCTCGCCGGGGCAGCGGTCGCCCTCGCAGCCGGGGGCGCCGCGCTGTGGCCCTACGCGCCGTTGGCGGCTCTCGCTCGCGCCGAGTCAACTAGCGCCGGAGAGCGCGACGCCGACCCCCTCCCCGTGCGGGTGCGCCCCGCGACGCTCGTCGATTCGTTCGAGCGCCTGCGCGTCTACACCGGGACGCTGGTCGCCGCGCGGCGGAGCGTTCTATCGTTCGAGCGTGCGGGGAAGCTCGTTGAGCTCGCCGTCGATGAAGGGGACCGTGTCGAAGCGGGGCAGCCCCTCGCGCGGCTCGACAGCCGCCGGCTAGAGGCCCGCCGAGCGCAGACCGAAGCCGAACTCGCCGAGGCAACCGCCACGCTCCGCGAGTTGGTCGCGGGCCCGCGCGCCGAAGTGATCGCCGCGGCCGAGGCCGAACTGCGTGACCTCGCGTCGCAAGCCGAGGTCGCGCGGCGCAACCTCGAGCGTCGCGCGCGGCTCGTCGAGAGCCGCGCCGTGAGCCGCGAGGAGTACGACGACGCGCTGTTCTTGCTGCGCGCCGCCGAGGCCCGGCGCGACGGCGCCCAGCAGCGCCTCGACGAGCTCAACGCCGGGACGCGGGAGGAGCGGCTCGACGCCCAGCGGGCGCGGGTGGGATCGACCGAGGCGCGGCTGGCCGACGTGAACCACGAGCTCGACGACGCCGTGCTGGTCGCCCCGTACGGCGGGCAAATCGCCGCCCGACGGCTCGACGAGGGGGCCGTCATCTCGGCGGGGCAGGGGGTGCTGGACCTGATCGAGGACACGCGTCTCGAAGCGTGGGTCGGCCTGCCGAGCGACGTCGCCGGCCGTGTCCGCGTAGGAGACTCGGTCGAGGTGACCGTCGAGGGCGCCGCGCACCAAGCGGTCGTCAAGTCGGTGCGACCGGAGCTCGACCCCCAGACGCGCACGCAGAACGTCGTCCTGCGGTTCGAGGGGACGGCGCGCGAGGGATCGCCACTGGTGGCCGGCCGGATGGTGCGGATCGGCCTGCGCGAGCCGGTCGAGGGCCAGGGCTACTGGCTGCCGACGGCGTCGCTCTCGCCGCGCCTGCGCGGGCTGTGGTGCGCGCTCGTGGTGGACGAAAAGAACACCGTCGCGACGCGCGACGTCGAGGTGATCGAAGTCGATGGCGACCGCTCGTTCGTCCGCGGCGCGCTGCTGCCCGGCGAGCGGGTCGTCGTCGAGGGCGCGCACCGCGTCGTCGCCGGTCAAGAGGTGCGGCCCGTCGAGACGGCCCCGACGTTCGCCCGCGACGAGCACGCCGCGCCGCTACCCCCTCAGTAACCCCCGCAGGGGGACCGGACCATGACACGCCTGCTCTACGACAATCGCCGTCTGCTCGTGCTCACGATCGTGCTGATCGTGGTTGCCGGCGTCTCGTCGTTCTTGGTCTTGCCGCGGATGGAAGACCCGGTCCTCACGCAGCGCGCCGCGATCGTCAACACGCTCTACCCGGGCGCCCCGCCGGAGCGGGTCGAAGCGCTCGTGACCGACAAGATCGAGGAGGAGCTGCAAGAAATCCCCGAGGTGAAGGAGGTCCGCTCGTTCAGCCGCACCGGGGTCTCGACGGTCACGATCGAGCTCCGCGACAACGTTTACAAGGCGGCTGAGGTGTGGTCGCGCGTGCGCGACAAGGTCAACGACGCGAAGCCGCTGCTGCCGGCCGAGGCGCTCGACCCCGACTTCGACCTGCTCGAGGTCACGGCCTACGCGAAGATCGTCGCGCTCGTGTGGGACGCCCCGATCGACGTCAACTACGCCGTGCTGCTGCGCCAAACCGAGGAGCTTGAGCAGCGCCTGCGCGCCGTGCCGGGCTCGCGCGAAGTCGATACGTTCGGGCACCCCAGCGAGGAGATCACCGTCGAGATCGACGCGTCGGAGCTCGCCGCGCTCGGGCTGACGCCGATCGACGTCGCAAACCAACTGTCGGCCAGCGACGCCAAGGCGGCGGCCGGGCTGGTGCGTGGCGACCGCGGGTCGTTGCTGGTCGAGGTCGACTCGCAGCTCGACTCGCTGCGGCGGTTGGCGGCGATCCCCATCCGCTACGCGGCCGACACCCGCACCGCGGGGGGGGCGGGGGAGGGCGCCGGCGACTCGGGCCGGTTCGTGACGCTCGACACGGTGGCAGAAGTGCGCAAAGGGGTGGTCGATCCGCCGACGCGCCTCGCGATCGTCGATGGCAAGCCGGCGGTCGCCCTCGGGGTTCTGGTGAACTCCGACCAGCGGATCGACCTGTGGCACGCCCGCGCGACCGCCGTCGTCGAGGAGTTCGCGAAGACCCTTCCCCCGGCGGTCAGGCTCACGTCGGTGTTCGACCAAAGCGGGTACGTCCAGGAGCGGCTCGGCTCGCTGGCGCTGAACCTGCTGGCCAGCGGGGTGTCGGTCGCGATGGTGATCTGGTGGATGATGGGGTGGCGCAGCTCGGTCGCGGTGCTCGTCGTGCTGCCGCTGGCCGCGATGATGGTCCTCGCCGCGATGCGGTGGCTGGGGATCCCGATCCACCAGATGAGCGTCACGGGGCTGATCATCTCGATGGGCCTATTGATCGACAACGCGATCGTCGTCGTCGACGAGATCGCCGAGCGGATCGCCGACGGCGCCGAGCCGGGGGAGGCGGTCTCGACGGTGGTGAAGCACCTCGCGCTCCCCCTCACGGGATCGACCGTGACGACCGCCCTGTCGTTCGCGCCGATCGCGCTGATGCCGGGCCCGGCCGGCGAGTTCGTCGGCTCGATCGCGCTGGCGGTGATGCTGTCGGTCGCGGCTTCGGTCGTGCTCGCGCTCAGCGTCACGCCGGCGCTCGCCGCGATGATCTTGCCGCGCGGCAAACACCTCTCGGGAGGCTGGTGGGTGAGCGGCGTCAGCACGCCGCGCCTGGCGGCTTGGTACCGGGCGTCGCTCGAGTGGTCGATGCGGCGGCCGCGGACTTCGATCGCGATCGCCGTCGCGCCGGCGCTCGTGGGCTTTCCGATGGGGGCGCTGCTGACCGAGCAGTTCTTCCCCCCCGCCGAGCGCGACCAGTTCCAGGTGCAGGTAGATCTCCCGCCGGGGACGTCGATCGCCGAGACGCGACGCCTCGTCGAGCGCGCCAGCGACGTGCTCGGCGAGCACCCGCGGGTCAAGGCCGTGCACTGGTTCCTGGGGGAGAGCGCGCCGTCGTTCTACTACAACCTGCTCGCCAACAAGTCGGGGGTGCCGCAGTACGCGCAGGGGATCGTGCAGATGGACCGCATCGCCGGCTACCGCGAGACGATCCGCGCAGTGCAGCGCGAGCTCGACGCGCGGCTCCCCGAGGGGCGGTTCCTCGTGCGGCAGCTCGAACAGGGGCCGCCGTTCGACGCCCCGATCGAGGTCCGGCTGTTCGGCCCCGACCTCGACACGCTCGAAGCGCTGGGGGTCGAGGTGCGGCGTGTCCTCGCCGAGACCCCCGACGTGACGCACACGCTGTCGGACCTGAGCGAGGCGCTCCCGAAGATCGACTTGGAGGTCGACGAGTCCCAAGCGCGGCTCGCCGGCCTGTCAAACCTGTCGATCGCCCAGCAACTGAACGCGACGCTCGAGGGGGCCGTCGGTGGCTCGCTGCTCGAGGAGACCGAGAACCTCCCGGTCCGCGTGCGCGTCGCCGGCGCCGAGCGGGCGAGCCTCACCCGCGTCGCCTCGACCGACCTCGTGGGGCGTTCGGCCGACGGGGGGACGACGCGCACTTCGCTGGCGGCGCTTGCGCGACCGACGCTGACTCCCGAACGCTCGGCGATCCCGCGCCTCAACAGCGCGCGGATGAACGAGGTCCGCGCGTACGTGACTGCCGGGGTGCTGCCGTCCGCCGTTCAGAACGACTTCAAGCAGCGGATCGCCAATGCCGATCTCGAGCTCCCCGACGGCTACCGCCTCGAATACGGGGGCGAGGGATCCAAGCGCGACGACGCCGTGGGGAACCTCCTGTCGAGCGTCGCGGTGCTCGCCGTGGCGATGGCGGCGGCGCTCGTGCTGACGCACGCCAGCTTCCGCCTGGCGGGGGTGATCGGCGTGGTCGGCTTCTTGTCGATCGGCCTCGCGCTGGGGTCGCTCGCGATCCTCGGCTACCCGTTCGGCTTCATGGCGATCATCGGCGCGATGGCGGGGGTCGGCGTGGCGATCAACGACTCGATCGTCGTCCTCGCGGCGCTGCAAGAGAACGAGGCGGCGAGCGCCGGCGATGCCGACGCGGCGGTGAGCGTCGTGATGCGATCGACGCGCCACGTGCTGGCGACGACCTTCGTCGAGGTCGTCGGCTTCATGCCGCTGATCATCGACGGGGGTTTCTGGCCCCCGATGGCGGTGGCGGTCATCGGCGGGGTAAGCGGTGCGACGGTGCTCGCCTTCTACATGGTGCCGCAGGCGTTCCTGATGATCCAGCGCGCGAAGCTCGCGGCGGCTTAGCAGCCTGTTGATTTCTCGACAGGCCGCGTCGTCGCAGGGAGGGGACGTCGAAACCGTGGCGCCTTCGCCGCGGTTTCGCGAGCCGCGAGCGGCTCGGCCGTGAGCTTGGCGAGGTGGAAAAACGCCACGACGGCGTTTTTCAGCAGGCTGTTAGCTCCCCGCGCCCTCAGCCCTCGAGCACCGCGCGGACGCGTTCGATCGCGTCGGGGTCGTTGTACTCGAGCTTCCCGAAGCCGTAGACGGCGCCCCTCTCGACGGCTGCTTCCTGCTGGTCGGGGTAGTTGGTGACGATCATCACCGGGACCCCTTGCGTCGCGGGATCGGCCTTGATCCGGCGTAGCACCTCGACGCCGTCGGTGTAGTCCTCGTCGAGCTTGCGATTGACGAGCACTAGGTCGAAGCGGCCCGACTTGAGCTGCTCCATCGCGTCGTCCCCCAGCACCGCGCGGCCGACCTCGACACCCGGGAAGTTCCGCGAAAGGAACGACACGATCGAGGCGTGGTCGGGGTTGCACTGGCCGACGTCGAGAACGCGCTTCATCGCCTGGGCTCACAAACGGGTGTTAGAAAAAGAGAGCGGCGTAACGACTCCCCCTCCGCTTTCGGGGGAGGGGGCGTCCTGGGTACCGGCTTCAAAACCCCCTCCCCTAGCCCCTCCCCCGA
>JBOFFC010000103.1:0-30467 GCA_051648405.1 Lacipirellulaceae bacterium | reverse complement strand
CTGAGGCCGTCGATCGGTTGGAAGTCCCCGGCGTGAGCGGCGCGGCCCCCGTCGAAGATCCCGCTGCCGTTGCGGTTGTCGAACGCGCGGTCCGACGGCGCGCCGCTGACCCCGGAGCCCGCCGCGCCGCGCGCGGCGCCGCTGCCCGTGATGTTCAGGACCGGCGCGCCGGCGGTCGCGGCCGTCCCTTGCGCGAACGCCTGCGTCCCTGTTTCGTTGAAGTCGTAGTGCAGCAGCGGCGCTGCGGTCGCGCCCGTCGTCGCGACGCACAGCGTCGCGATCACTCCAACTCGTGTGACCAGTTTGTTCATGGTGTTTCTCGGTTCCTAGGGTGATTTCGTCGGCCACCCCCGTGGGGGGGCCGACGAAGCGAAGACGATTGCCCCTCACTCGAAACGGCCCGCGTAGCCCGGTAGGCCCGTAGCGCTTAGCGGCGCCGCCGCGTGAGCGACGCGATGCCCGCGAATAGAAGCCCGAGCGACGTCGGCTCGGGGACAAGGACCGCGATGTCCTTCACGCCGGTCGAGAACGCGCCGACGAACGAGGCGTTCCCGTTCGCCGGGTTCAGCATGTAGAGGGCCGAGCCTCCCGTGGGGCTCGTCAGCGACGCGTAGTACACCCCCGTGGCGCCCGAGATGTCGAAGCCCACGGCGTCGGTCGTGTCGAACATCAGTTGGCCGATGACGGTCGAGACCCCGGCGTTGAAGCTTGCGTTGCCACCGGCCATCGTGCCGATCTCGATCAGCGAGTCGGTCGCCGAGTCGATCGCCAGCTCGCGCACGGTCCCCGCAGCGACACCGCCGAGTTGGCTGTTCGTGTAGGCGACCCCCACTGCCCGCGGGGCACCGCCGGCGGCGTAAGTCAGGTCGGCGTCGTTCACGGCGGTAGCCCCGGTCGCCGGGACAAAGCGACGGTTGTTGGAGAGCGCATCGACGAAGCGGATGCGATCGACGGTCGGGTTGAAGTCGATGCCGAACAGGGGCGACTCGATCGGCGGGGCGAACGCCGCGCCGCGGGCCGTGACCTGACCGGTCGCCACGTCAATCGAGTAGACCGTGCTCGCGCTGCTGATGCCGTAGAGCACGCCGTCGAGCGGGCGCTGGTCGATCCCCAGCATGGTCTCCCCGGCGCCGAGGCCGGTCAGCGTGACGGACGTTGTCGTCCCCGGGGTCGTCGAACCGAACAGCAGCAGTTGATTCGTGGGGGTGAGCGCGACAAGGGACTCGGCGGCGAGGGCCGACGTTGAACAGGCCGCACACAGGGCGGCGCCGAGGAGGGAAGCGAGGCGCATGGGTTAGCTCTCCGGGGCTTTGGGGGGAAGCGCTGCGACGGAAGCGCGCGCGGCCGAGTGCCGGCGAGCTCGTCGCAAGCCAGTACGGGCCCGGGCCCCAAACCGGATGCGCGAGTCGCGCAAAGAACTCGGGAAATCGGTCCGACCGAACCGGGCCGCAGCGGCTCCGGCTATCGCGCCGGGCCTAGCGCATGGGGCCTAGCGCATCGGGCCTAGCATCACGATCGGCCCGGTCGGCGCGGGGCCGCCGGCGCCGCCGGCCGGCTCGATGCTGACGGCGATCGCCGCGATGTCGCTGACCCCCTCGGGGACCGCCACCGACACGGTCGCGCGGCCGTCGGCGTCGAGCGGGAACGTCCCCAGCGACAACGGTCCCCCCGGGTCGCGGACGAACCACAGCTCGTACGTCTTCCCTTCGCCGGGGGCCGCGAGCTTCGCGGCGGTGAACGACAGCGAGCGCCCGTCGGCGTCCCACAGCAGCCGGCCGACCGCGGCGGGCATGTCCTTGGTGCCGGATACCTCGACCGTTTGCAGGCCGGGGGCGCCCACCAGTCGCAGGGTTCGGTCGGCGCGCTCGACGCGGACGATCATCCCCCCGATCTCTTTCTGCTGCGACTGCAAGCGGCGGTCCTGCTCGGAGACCTTGGCTTGCAGCTCCTCGATCTGGGCCAGGCGCGTCGTGGCCTCTTCGCGCGTCGCGAGCCACGTCGCGCCGGCGGCGATCGCCGCGACCATCGCCGCCATCGCAAGCGATTTGCCGAGTCCCCCTTGCTGACGCGGCGCGGCCGACTGCCGAGGCTCGACGCCCGCTTCCCTCCGGATCGGGTCACGCCCCGCGGCGCGGTCGTTCTTAAGCCGCTCGTCGAGGCGTCGCCACATCCCCTCGCTCGGCGCGACCGGCGGGAGCGCCAACGGCAGGTGCGCCACCGCGGCTCGCGCCTCGGCCAGCGCCGCGGCGGCGGCCGGGTCGCCCGAGGCGAGCCACCGCTCGACCTGCGCGCGCTCCCCTTGATCGACGGCGTCGAGCACGTACAGCAGCATCAGGTCCTGTCGTTCGTTTGGCATCATTGTTCCGCCCCCCCGTGAAGAGTACGGAGCACATCGCGCAAACGGATGAGTGCTCGCCGCAATCGGCCCTTGACGGTCCCCAGGGGAAGGTTGGTTTGTGCCGCGATTTCCGTGTGCGACAGGCCGCTGTAGAACGCCAGGTCGATCGCCTGGCGCTCGTCCGGCGAAAGCTCGGCCAGGGCCCGGCCCACCGTGGCGCGGAGCTCGCTCGCCTCGGCGAGCTCCGAGGGGCCCGTCGCGGACGAGGGGACCTCCTTCGACGCGTCGGAGAGCGATTGCGAACCCGCGCTAACCCCCGACGAGCGACGGCGCAGCGCGTCGATCGAGCGGCTCCGCGTCAGCATCGCCAGGTAGGCGCCGAGCGGCCCCCGGTCGGCCGCGTACGACTCGGGCCGCCGGAACAGCTCGAAGAACACGTCGTTGACGACCTGCTCCGCGTCGTCGGGCCGGCGTAGCACGCGCCCGCCGATCGCCAGCAGTACGGGGGCGAAGCGGTCGAACAACGAGCGCGCCGCGGCCGAGTCGCCCGAGGCGACGGCTCGCAACAGCTCGTGATCGGTCTGCTCACTCGCCACAAGGCGCTCCTCGAATAGTCCGTCAACGGTCCTACGCCGCCGACGCCAACTACCGACCCACGAGAAGACGCACAAATGGGCGCGCCGTCAACCGTGGGTGGGCGCCCAACAAGGCGAGCCGGCGACGTTAGTCGTCGGAGTCGTTGCGCACGGGTTGAGTCCGCCCCGGCGCGATCACTCCGATGGCTAACGCCGCCGGCTCGCCTATGCGGGCGTTGGCGAGCTCCGCTCTGAGGCAAAAAACCAGCGCTCGGGGGGATTCCGACTAGCGCCCGGCCGCCGAACCGTCGGTATCATGTCGGGCGTTCCCGGTACCGGCCTCCTCGCACATCCCACCGTGCCGCCATGCCCCGCCGACGCAAGACCGATCGCCTAGCCCGCCGCACACTCGGCGTCGAACGCCTCGAAGACCGCCGCCTGCTGGCGGGGAGCCCGCAGTTGGTGAAGGACATCAACACCCTCCCCGCGCCGATCGGGGGGACGCCCACCGAGATCGTGCAGGTTGGCGCGCTCGCGTTCTTCGTCGCCGGCGAGTCCGGTTTTGGCATCGAGCTTTGGAAGAGCGATGGAACCGAAGCCGGAACCGTCCGCGTCAAGGACATCCTGCCCGGCGCCGGGTACTTCGTCGCTCCGCGTTACCTTACGAACGTTGGGGGAACGCTCTACTTCTCCGCCAACGACGGCGTGAGCGGTTTCGAGCTCTGGAAGAGCGACGGCACCGAAGCGGGGACCGTGCGCGTCAAGGACATTGCGCCGGGCGGCGCCGACGCCAGTCCACGCTCGCTGGCGAACGTCGGCGGGACGCTCTACTTCGCCGCAAGCGACGGCGTCAGTGGCGTCGAGCTGTGGAAGAGCGACGGAACCAACGCGGGCACCGTCCGTGTCAAGGACATCCGCGCCGGCGTCGCGGACGCCTCCCCCGCAAACCTCACGAACATGGGAGGGAACGTCTACTTCGCCGCCAACGACGGCGCGAGCGGCGTCGAGCTCTGGAAGAGCGATGGCACCGACGCCGGTACCGTTCGTGTCAAGGACATCCGCGCCGGCGTCCTCGACGCCGCTCCCGCCAACCTCACGAACCTCGGCGGAGTTCTCTACTTCGCCGCCAACGAAAACACGAGTGGCGTCGAGCTGTGGAAGAGCGACGGCACCGACGCCGGCACACTGCTGGTCAAAAACATCTCACCCAGCAACAGCAGCGGCGCCCCGAGTAGCCTGGTTAACCTGGCGGGGACGCTCTACTTCGCCGCAAGCGACCTCACGGGCGGCGCGGAACTCTGGAAAAGCGACGGCACCGACGCCGGCACGGTCCGTGTTAAAGACATCCGCGCAGGGTCCGGGGCCGCTACCCCGCGTTCCCTCACGGTCGTTGGGGGAACGCTTTACTTCGCCGCCAACGACGGCACGAGCGGCGAAGAGCTCTGGAAGAGCGACGGGACCGACGCCGGCACGGTACGCGTTAAGGACGTCAACGCGGGCGCCGTTAGCGCCACGCCCAGCCTACTCACGAACGCCGGGGGGACGCTCTTCTTCGCCGCCAACGACGGCATCAGCGGCATCGAGCTCTGGAAGAGTGACGGGACTGATGCTGGGACCGCACGCATCAAGGACGTTTACGCGGGCATTAGAAGCGCAGTCCCAGCCGCGCTGGCGAACGTGGGGGGGACGCTCTTCTTTGCCGCCAACGACGGCATTACGGGCGTCGAGCTTTGGAAGAGTAGTGGGACTGATGCAGGTACGGTGCAAGTCAAAGACATCCTCGTCGGGACCAGCCATGGCGACCCCCGATTCTTGGTGAACGCCGGTGGGACCCTGTACTTTTCCGCCGACGACGGGGTCAGTGGCCTGGAGCTCTGGAAAAGCGACGGGACACCCAAAGGGACCATCCGCGTCAAGGACATACAGCCCGGGTCAATCGGTGGCTTCGCAGGACTCGTCACCAACGTGTTGGGCACGGTTTACTTCGATGCCAACGACGGCGTGAGCGGCAGGGAGCTTTGGAAGAGCGACGGGACCGAAGCCGGCACGGTGCGAGTGAAAGACATCGCCCCAGGTTCCGAGGGATCAGGGATCAGCAGCCGCGTCAACGTCAGCGGTGTGCTCTTCTTCGCCGCCGATGACGGCGCTACTGGCCTGGAGCTCTGGAAGAGCGACGGGACCGAAGCCGGGACCGTTCGCGTCAAGGACATCCGCGTCGGCGCCAACGGCGCCAATCCCGATTCGCTCATCAACATCGGGGGCGTTCTTTACTTCAGCGCGAACGATGGCGCGAGCGGCTCCGAGTTGTGGACGAGTGACGGTAGTGAGGCTGGCACGGTCCGCGTCAAGGACATCTACAGCGGCGTCACCGGGTCGAACCCGGACGGTCTCACGAACGTCGGCGGAACACTGTACTTTGCGGCTAGCGATACCGACGGAGGCAACGAGTTGTGGAGGACCGATGGAACCGGCGCGGGGACCGTCCGCGTCAAGGACATCCGCACGGGCTTCCGAGACTCTGCTCCCGACAACCTGGCGAACATCGGCGGGCGTCTCTACTTCGCCGCCAACGACGGCACCACCGGCTTTGAGCTGTGGAAGAGCGACGGAACCGAGATCGGCACTGTCCGCGTCAAGGACGTTCGCACCGGCACGGCGGGCGCCTCACCCAGCTCGTTGACGAACGTGGCGGGCACGGTGTACTTCCGCGCGAACGACGGTGTCAGCGGCTACGAGCTATGGAAGAGCGACGGAACCGACTCGGGGACCGTCCGTGTCAAGGACATCCTACCTGGGGCCGGTCCGGTCAGCTCCGCTCTCCTTCCCCGAGGTCTCACGAACGTGGCAGGGACGCTCTATTTCTCCGCCAACGACGGCGTACAAGGCCCGGCGCTTTGGAAGAGCGACGGAACCACTGCCGGCACTGTCATGGTCCGCTTGGCAAATGACGCTCCTTTGCTCTCGCCGTCGACGATGTTGCAGATCCACGACCTGCTGTTCGTCTCCGGGGCCACGCTCAACGTGAGTCTTGAACTCTTCTCGCTTGTCCTCATCGACCCCCCCGCAATCCCCGGCGACTTCGACCGCAACGGCGTCGTCAACCAGCTCGACTACGCCGTCTGGGCGGCGGACTACGGCTCGGGGACGAAGCTCCGCGCCGACGCCAACGCCGACGGCGTCGTCAACGCGGCCGACTACACCGTGTGGCGCGACAACCTGGGGGCGATGGCGCCGAGCAACGTAACCGCTCAGGCGATCGACGAAGCGCTCGCCGACCCGGTCATGCCGTATGTGTACGCGCCGGCGCCGCCGACAGCGAGCTCAGCAGCCAAGCCGATCGCTCGGCGCCAGGCATTCGTACCGACCCGTCGCGACGAATTGCTACTCGTCCGTTCGGCCAACGCCGAATCCCGAGCCGAGCCCGCCCGCCAAGGCGCCCACACCGCAGCCATCGACGAAGCCTTGGCGACGCTCGCCCCCGCGACGAACCTGCGGCCAAGGTTCACGCCGGCGGTCCGCGGCCTTCGTTGACGGACGGACGAAGAACAGCCGCCGATGCACGCAGATCAACGCCGATGACGAAGTCGGGGAGCAAAGCCCCCTCTCTTCGCTGATCTGCGTCCATCCGCATTCATCGGCGGCTGACTCCGTCTTTCGCGCTTCTTCGCGCTGATTCGCGGTCTCATCGTTTCCGGTCGCTCCCTTGACGGTCGCGGCTCGGTAAGTGCGCGGCACGGTCCGGGCGCGTCGCGACGCTGCGCTACGCCACCATGCCGTGGGGGTCGATGACGAACTTCTTCGCGGCGCCCTTGTCGAAGTCCGTGTAGCCGCGCGGGGCGTCGTCGAGCGTGATCACCTCGACGTTCACCGCCTTGGCCGGGTGCGCCTTGTCGAACAGGATCGCCTGCATCAGGCCGCGGTTGTACTGCATCACCGGGCACTGGCCGGTGGTGAAGTGGTGGCTCTTGGCCCAGCCCAGACCGATGCGGATGCCGAGCATGCCGATCTTGGCGTTGGCATCGACGCCACCCGGGTCCCCCGTGACATAGAGCCCCGGGATGCCGATGCCGCCGGCGGCGCGGGTCACTTCCATGACGCTGTTGAGGACCGTGGCCGGCTTCTCGACTCCTGCCTCGCCCCCGTGGCCGCGGGCCTCGAAGCCGACGCAGTCGACTGCGCAGTCCACCTCGGGGACGCCGAGGATCTTCTCGATCTGCTCGGCCAGGTTGGCGTGCTTCGAGAGGTCGATCGTCTCGCAGCCGAACGACTTCGCCTGGGCGAGGCGCTCGGGGATCATGTCGCCGACGATCACGCAGGCCGCCCCGAGGAGCTGGCAAGAGTACGCGCAGGCCAGCCCCACCGGCCCGGCGCCGGCGACGTACACCGTGCTGCCGGTCGTCACACCGGCCGTGTAGGCCCCGTGGTAGCCGGTCGGCATGATGTCGGAGAGCAGCGTCAGGTCACGGATCTTGGCGAGCGCGGCGGCCCGGTCGGGGAACTTCAGCAGGTTGAAGTCGGCGTAGGGGACCATCACGTAGCGGGCCTGGCCGCCGATCCAACCCCCCATGTCGACGTACCCGTAGGCGGCGCCGGGGCGGTCGGGGTTGACGCTCTGGCAGACGCCGGTGGCCCGTTCCTTGCAGTTGCGGCAGCGGCCGCAGGCGATGTTGAAGGGGACGCTGCAGATGTCCCCCTTCTTGAGGAACTCGACGTCGCGGCCGACCTCGATCACCTCGCCGGTGATCTCGTGCCCGAGGATGATCCCCGCCGGCGCCGTGGTGCGGCCGCGGACCATGTGCTGGTCGGAGCCGCAGATGTTGGTGGTGACGACCTTCAGGATCACGCCGTGCTGGCACGCGCGGGTCTTGCCGCGGTACTCGAGCTCGAGCTTCGGGTCGTCGATCGACTGGATCTCGACGACTCCCGGTTTGACGTAGGCGACGCCTCGGTTGTCGGACATGACGCACCTCGGTACGGAGAGAAGAAGGATCGCGCGTACTCACCGCGCGACGTTGACCTGTGGCCGGTTGTCCGTCGCGTCGGCCGATCCGTCAAGCACGGGCCAACGACGTCGCAGGTGCGGGTCGATTGCACGACACCGGCGCCGCGCTGACGACGCGGGAGGGACCGCGAATCCGCGCGAAGAGGAACAGACGAGGACGAGCAGCCGAGAGGCGCCGACTGACGCCGATGAAGAAGTGGGGAGGCGAGGCCCTATCTCCTCGCTTATCCGTGTCCATCAGCGTGCATCGGCGGCTAATCTCCTGCTTTCTTCGCGCTGATTCGCGGCCCTTCGCGGTTCGTTTCCCCATCGGGCCGGTCACTCTGCGGCGTTAACGATGGCCACTTCGTAGCGGTACGCCAGCGGGAATCCGTCGGTCGTGGGGAGGTCGATCACCGCTACCCCGTCGGCGAGCTTGTACAAGAACGGCTCGCCCGTCATCGGGTTCTCAGGGACGGGTACGCAGGTCACCTCGTCGAGCGACGCGGGGAGGTTGCCGGCGTTGCGTGCGGAGTGCATACGGAGGGCTTCGACGACGCGCAGCACGGCGACGGTGCGGGCGCAGCGTGCTTCGGCCACGTGGCAGGCACGCAACATCGGCAAAAGCACTCGGGTGAAGGGGTACGCTTCGCGATCCTCAATCGGAATGGCCCGCGGCTCGATCGAGCGCTTCGTGATCGGCGTATAGTAGTCCTTAAGCGCCGCGTCGGCGGCGACGCTGCAAGCGTGCTCGCTGTAGATCATCATTACGCGGCCGACGGGCATTGCATCGACTTCCGCTTTGTTCCATCCGCGTGTCACGAGCCGCCCTCGGGCGTGTTCGACGATCTCGGGCGCGACGGCCGCGACTGCGAGCTCGTCGAGCGTCGGGAGCCCTTCCTCCTCGTTGTGCATCGCGTCGTAGAGATCTCTCGAGGTCGTCACGCGTCGCCACAGGGCGTCCCACTCCGCGTCGGTCCGCTGGGCCGTCGCGGCGCCCTTCAGTTCGGGGACGACGCGGAATGAGACGTCCACTTCGGAACGAATCGCCTCGCGGAGCGAAACAGGGGGCGAGGGAAGATCGGTGAGCGCCCAGTACAGGTTGGGTGATCCGGGCGACGCGATCAAATCACCAACCCCTGCGCTTGCGATATCCGCGACAGCTACACCGATCAGGCCGCAGACCGCCAGCGGTTCGGCGGCGGCGTTGCGGCCAATGCTGTACATCGCTCCGAGATACCGCAGCGCGTCGTCATGCCGCCCGTCGGCGACAGCGTGACGCACGCTGCGCATCGTCATCCGAGTCAGGTTTCGCATCTCCTGGAACTCGGGAAGCAGAATCTCGATCGCTGCTGGGCCGCGTCGGTCGATCGAGCGGATCCCCCAGTCGCAGCCGCGACGCCTTGCGCCTTCGACGACGCCGTTCTCAACGATGTAGTCGAATATTCGCGATTCTGTGAGTATGTCTTTCGAGAGCGCGCTCACCGGAGTGCCCGAGTTGTAGTAGGGATCGAACGAGTCGTCGCTCGACAACTCGTTCCACCTATTCCATGCCCTCGTCTCCTCGGCGAACGCGCGCATGTACCACTGCGGGGCGTTCCCCTCGACGAGGTCCAGTGGCCGGTGCCGCAGCCGATAGCGGAACGTCGGCACGGGCTCGTCGGCCGGCGTCACGTCGAGGCGGGTGACTCGGATGTCCTCGCCGTTCTCTTGAATGGTTGTCGTACGGGCGTCTCCCGCAGCCGACCGGGAGAGCCAAACGAGAGTCAACGCTGCGACAAGCGTTGCGGAGCGTGGAACGGTCATGCGACACCTCGGGGCAAGAGGGGAACGACGCGGGCCTCGGGCTCGCGCGGGGGCGTTTCGGTCGGGTCGGTCGAGAGGAGCTCGCGCAGCAGGCGCCGCGAGGTCGCGGGTTCGGCTCGTCGGAACTCGTGGGGCGCCGCATCGGTGAGCGGCTCGCGCGGCGGGTCCTCTAGCGTGCCGTCGGCGCGGAGTCGGACGCCGTGGGCGGTCCAGACGATTTGGTGCGGGGCGAGTTGCGTCGCAGCGGGTGGGGGGGCGGGGCGCGATAAGCCGCGAGCGGCCGGCGCGGGGGCGTCGCCGCGCCACAGGGCGAACCCGAGGATCGCCGAGGCCAAGGTCGCCGCCGCGGCGTAGGCGCGCACTCCGCCGCGTTCGCCGCGGCCGGCGGCGTGACCCGCGGCGTACCAGACGGCGCGATCGTCGATCTGCGCCGCGACCGGCGCGAGGGCGCTACGGAAGCGCCTCTCGACGTCGCCGTGCGGCTGCTGTTCGTCGCTCATGTTCGGCGAGCCCCTTGGTGGGTGATCAGGATCGCGCGCAGCTTCTCGATCGCCGCTTCGGTCGCACGGTGGACGGCGCTCTTCGAGCCGCCCACGAGCGCGGCAACCTCCGCGTAGCTGAGGCCGCTGTAGAAGCGCAGCGTCACCAGCTCGCGCTCGTCGGCGTCGAGCGCAGCGAGCGCCTGGACAAGGTCGAGCACCTCGCCGCGGTCGATCGCTTCACCCGCGGGGGCGAGTCGATCACGCCACGCCGTTTGTTCGTGCTCGCTTCGCCGCCGGGCGGCCCGCGCCGCGTTGATCGCCCGCTGTCGCACCCGCGCGAAGAGCCACGCCGCCGGGTTCTCCGGGGGGGTGGGGAGCTTTGCGAGCTCGACGAACGCTTCCTGCACGCAGTCATCGGGCGCCGCGCACCGGTTCGCCGCCATCAGCGCGAGGGCCCCGCCGTGCTCGGCGAGCAGCCGCGACAACAGGTCGGGCGTGACGCGCTGCGGCACGGGGTACTCGTCCGAAAGGTCGCGGCGGGGGCTCTTTCACCCAGTAGACACCGGCGGCGAGGGGTGCGTCCCGCGAAAGTCCGGCGGAGTCGGCAACGAGCGCGTCGGAGGGGGCCCGCGCGGCAACGACCGGCGCCACGCTCACGCCAAGAGTTGGTCGATCAGCCCCGTCGAATCGGCGAACCGATCGACCGGGACGTTCGCCCCCCGCAGCATCGTGAGCAATAGGTTCGACATCGGGTTGTCGCGCGTACACGCAACGTGGCGACCGGTAACCAGCCGTCCCCCCCCCTTTCCCGCCACCAGCAGCGGCAGGTCGTGCGGATCGTGTGCGTTGCCGTCGCGGAACCCCGAGCCGCACAGCAGCACGCTGTTGTCGAGGACGGTTGCGTCCCCCTCCGGGATCGCGCGCAGCTTCTCGATCAGGTACGCGTACTGAGCAACGTGCCACGTCGAGATGCGCTGGTACTGTTCGAGCAGCCCCGGCTTGTCCGTGTGGTGCGACGCCTCGTGGTGCGAGCAGTTGACCCCTTCGAGAAACGAGAAGTTCGCAGAGCTCACCGAGTTGCCGAACATGAACGTGACGACCCGTGTGACGTCCGACTCGAACGCCAACGCGACCATGTCCAGCATCAGGCGCGTCAGCTCGGCGTGGTCGTACCGGCGATCGACCGGCGCCGGGCGGCTCGCCAGGTCGATGGCGGGCGACCACTTGGCCGTCGACGCTTGTTCGCTGCGACGGAGCCTCGACTCCAACGCGTGCACGGACTCGAGGTACTCGTCGAGCCGACGGCAGTCGCTTCGCCCCAATCTCGCACGGAGTCGCACCGCGTCGTCGGCGACGACGTCGAGGACGGCGCGGTTCGCGCGGTCCGTCGAGCGCCCGACCGCTGCCGAGGTGATGCGGTCGAAGACGTGCCGCGGGTTGATCTCCTTGGCGATCGGCTGCGTGGGGCTTCGCCAGGCGATGTGCGAGCCGTAGACGCGGGTGTAGCCCACGGCCGCATCGACGCCCGACTGGACGGGCTGGACCCCCAGTTCGAGCGAGGGGAGCGGAGTCGCGTGCGCGAACGCCTGCGCGGCGACCTGATCCATCGAAACGCCGCCGCAGTTGAGATCGACCCCCGTGGTCTTGCGGATCGTCGTCCCCGTGAGCCAGGCGGCGTCCTTCACGTAGTGGCCGTCCCCCGTGTTGGTCGCTTCGTGCCAGAGTCCCGACACGACCGACACCTCGGACTTGAGGTGCGCCAGCGGCTGTAGCTGCTCGGTTGGCGTCCAGTTGTCGCCGACTTCGGCCGGGGTCCACTTGTCGGCTCGGACGCCGTTCGGGAAGAAGAGCGCGGCCAAACGGACCGGTCGAGCAGGCGCGGAGGCCGACGCGAGCGCCCGTCGGGGCGCCATCGCTTCAAGCCACGGCAGCGCGAGCGCGGCGCCAGCTCCCCGCAACACGGTGCGGCGACTCAGCCGGTGGGTGGTCATTGCGGCTCCCCTTTGAAGCGGAAGGGCTTGCTCTCGACGATCCCCAGGACAAGCTCCTGGGCTCGGTAGTCGTTGTCTTTCAGCCGTGTCGTGATCGTCTCGATGGTCGCGTAGTCCGACACCTTCAACCCCCTCGCGAGCGCGTAGGCGAGCATCTTCTCGGTGACGCAGCGCACGAAGTCGTCCTTGTTCTCGACCAGGAACTGCTTCAGTCCGGCAACCCCGTCGATGGTTGTCCCCCCGGGCATGGTCGCGGCCGCGTCGATCGGACCGGACTCGTCGCTCGCGCGCCAGCGGCCGAGCTCGTCGAAGTTCTCGAGCGCAAACCCGACGGGGTCGATGCGGCTGTGGCATCCGGCGCACGCCGGGTCCGCACGATGCCTCACGAGCCGCTCGCGCAGCGTCTCGTCGGCGCCCGCGCCGTGCGTGTCGTCGAGCTTCGGCGTGTTCGGCGGGGGAGGGGGGAGTTCGACCCCCAGCAACTTGTCGAGCGTCCAACCCCCCCGCAGCACCGGACTGCTGCGGTGCGGGTAGGAAGTGATGACCATCACGCCGCCGGCGCCGAGCAGCCCGCTGCGGTAGCGGTGCTTGTCGGGCAAGCCGACGCGGACCAGGTGCTGTGCGACCCTCTTCGCTTCCTTCGCTTCTACTTCCGACTCGTCGATCTGGTAGAGCCCCAGCAGCTCGACGTTCAGAAACGTCCAGTCCGAGTCGATCAGCTCGAGCAAGCTGCGATTCTCGCGGATGACGGACTCGACGACGTAGACGGGCTGCTCTCGCAGCGCGGCGACGTGATGATCCTGAACCCAGGGGTGTCGCTTGGGGTCCACCTGCTTCGCGCCACCCAGGTCGGCCGTTCCGAGCCACTGCCCCACGAAGTGCTTCAACGAGTCGTTCAGACGCCCTTCGACCGTGAGCATTCGCGAAGCCTGGTCGCGGACCGCGGCGGCGCTCTTTAGCTCTCCCCGTCCGGCGGCGTCGCGGAGCGCTTGATCGGGCATCGTCGCCCACAGGAAGTAGCTCAAGCGCGAGGCGAGCTCCCAGTCGGAGAGCGGCTCCTCGGCTTCGGGCGTCTGCGGGGCCGACTCGCTCAAGAAGAGGAACCCGGGGGAGGTCAGCACGCCACGAAAGGCGTAGAACATCGCCAGGTCGAACGCCAGCCCGTCGGCCCTGGCGTCCGCGAAGAGCCGCTCGAACGGCGCCAACTCCGATGCAGAAACCGGGCGGCGAAACGCCCGCTCGACGAGTTTCGCAAGGTTCGCCGACGCGGCGGCCGTCTCGTCCGCGTCGCTTGACGGTTGATGGGGCATCAGCAGGCCCCGCGCAGCCGAGTCTCTCCCGGCGTAGTCCAGGGCGGCCGTCGCCGCGTCCAGGAACTTCTCGGCGTGAATCGGCGCGACGATCAGCGTCTCGGTCGCGTTGTTGAAACCCTCGCCCCCGGCGATGTCCTGTGGCAGTGCGTGCCCCGCGTCGTAGTGCACGGACAACAGGTCACGAATCGTGTTGCTGTACTCGTGGGCCGTCATCCGGCGAACGATCGGGGGGCCGGCCGACTCGCCACTGGCCAGCAGCGCGCGGTGGACTGCGCCGTCGATCCACCGGACCAAGGAGAGGCGCTCGTCGAGCGGCAGGGTCTCTGCGTCCTCGGGGGGCATCGACCCGTCGAGGACCCGGCGGCGCGCGCGCATCCAGTCGTCGGGGGCTGAGCCGAGCGAGTCTTCGTGCTCGATCGAACGCAGCGAAAACCCTCCGTCGGGTTCGGCGCCGCCGTGACAATCGCCGCAGGCGTTTTGCAGCGAACTACGGGCGGCATTGAAATCGATGCCCGCACCGGCGACGGATGGCGGGTCGATCTCCGGCCCCGCGGGGGCGTCGGCGGCGGCGCTCGGTCGCGTGGCGCTCACCCAGACGCACGCCGCGACCGCCCCACTCACGGCAAAGCCGCCACCCAGTACGCGGATCCGGCGTCTCGATTGGAGAAGCATTGTCGCCCTTACGCCGATGGAATCGACTGGCCGAACTCGCGTCAACCTATCACAACGGGGGCCAAAAGTAGAAGAATCGAGCCGTCGATGAACGCGGATGGACGCCGATCGCGGCGCAACGCCATGACGCGTCCTCGCACGGGTTCGCGTCTGGTCGCTAGGTTAACGGTCGCGGCTCGGAGGGGGCCTCCGCCCAGCTACGCCGTTCGCGACTCGAACGCTTCGGGGGCGCTCGCTTCGGGGGCGGTGTCGCGGCCGGCGGCGGAGCGTTCGCTGCGGCGTTTGCGGTGTTGCACCGCGGCCCCGATGAACCCTGCGAACAGCGGCTGGGCGGCGGTGGGCTTCGACTTGAACTCGGGGTGGTACTGCACCGCCAGGAACCACGGGTGGTCCGGGAGCTCGACGACTTCCACCAGGTCCCCGTCGGGGCTCGTGCCGCTGAACACCATGCCGTTGGCGGCGTACTGCTGGCGGTACTGATTGTTGAACTCGTAGCGGTGGCGGTGGCGCTCGCGGATCGCCGTGCCCCCGTAGCACTGCGCCGCGAGCGAGCCCTCGACGAGCGTCGCCGGTTGCGCGCCGAGCCGCATCGTGCCACCGAGCTGCGTGATCGAGCGCTGCTCGTCGAGCAGGCAAATCACGGGGTGCGGTGTGTCCTTGTCGAACTCGGTCGAGTGGGCCCCGCCGAGACCGATCAGGTTGCGGCCGTACTCGACGACCGCGCACTGCATCCCGAGGCAGATGCCGAAGAACGGCACACGGCGCTCGCGGGCCCAGCGGATGGCTTGCAGCTTGCCGTCGATGCCGCGTTCGCCGAAGCCCCCGGGGACGAGCAGCCCGTCGTACCCGGCGAGCAGCCGCTCGGGGCCCTCGGCCTCGACGTCCTCGCTGCGGATGCGGCCGATGCGGACCTGCGCGCGGTGGGAGATCCCGGCGTGGTCGAGCGATTCGTAGATCGACTTGTAAGCGTCGCGGTGCTCGGCATACTTGCCGACGACGGCGATCGCGATCTCGTGATCGGGGTGGCGTAGCCGATTGAGGAGCTCACGCCAGTCGTCGAGGTTCGGCTCGGGGGTGCTCAGCCCGAGCCCCTCGCAGCAGAGCCGGTCGAGCCCGTTCTCGACGAGGCTCAGCGGGACCTCGTAGATTGAGAAGTCCTTGTCCCGCTCTTCGATCACGTTCGCCAGGGGCACGTTGCAGAACAAGGCGATCTTCTCGCGGTCCTCGCGGCTGATCGGCTGCTCGGTGCGGCACACTAGGACGTCGGGCGCGATGCCGATCTGTCGCAACAGGCCCACCGAGTGCTGCGTCGGCTTGGTCTTCAGCTCGCGGGCCGCCTTCAGGTAGGGGACCAGCGTCAGATGGATGTAGAGGCAGTTCCCCTTGCCGGCATCGATCGAGAACTGGCGGATCGCTTCGAGGAACGGCAGGCTCTCGATGTCCCCCACCGTGCCGCCGATCTCGGTGATCACCACGTCGGCGGGCCGCCCTTGGGCGTCGCGCGTGTCGGCCATCTTGGCGATGCAAGACTTGATCTCGTTCGTGACGTGCGGGATGACCTGCACGGTCTTGCCGAGGAACTCGCCGCGCCGCTCTTTGTCGATGACCGACTGGTAGACCTGACCCGTGGTGTAGTTCGAGTCACGCGTCAGCGGCGCGTTCGTGAAGCGCTCGTAGTGCCCCAGGTCGAGGTCGGTCTCCGAGCCGTCGTCGAGGACGTAGACCTCGCCGTGCTGGTAGGGGCTCATCGTCCCCGGATCGACGTTCAGGTAGGGGTCGAGCTTCTGCATCCGCACCGAGAGGCCGCGCTTCTCGAGCAGCATGCCGACCGACGCCGACGTCAGCCCCTTGCCGAGCGAGCTGACGACACCGCCGGTCACGAAGATGTGCTTGGCCATTCGCGGGGGCTCCTTGCCGGGGGCGCGGGGGGGCGGGACGTGCCAGCACGCGATTGTAGCGGGACGCCGGCCGGCTGTCGTAGGCCGGGAAACCCCGCCTCCGGGCGGCCCGCAACCCATCACCAAGCCGCCTGGCTCTTCGTCCGTAGCGGGTGATCGCGACGCAAGAACAGCAGGTCCATCTGCCCGAGGGCGTCGTCCTCCTTGCGGCGGAGGATGCCGGCCACGTCGTACCAGGCGAACCCGGCCTCGACCATGAACGCGATCACTTCATCGACCAACACCACCGGGGGCTCGAAGCGGAACATGCTCACTTCGAGCAGCACCGCCTGCGTCGAGGTGCGCAGGCACTCCGAGGCGCCGCGCAGGACTTCCAGTTCGTAGCCCTGGACGTCGGCCTTGATAAAGTCGGGCGCGGTGAGGCGCCCCTCGGCCACTAGGTCGTCGATCCGGTAGACCTCGGCGGTCGGCGCCCCTTCGTCGGGGGCCGCGTCGCCGCTGCCGGCGGTCAGCGTCGTCTGGTGCCCCGACGGGGTGTAGCGGATCGTCTTGCGCTCGGGGCCGGCGAAGCCGAACACATAGTCGAAGCGCGGGACCGCTCGCCGCGTGGCTTCGAGGTTCGCCTTCTCCGACAGGTTCGGCTCGATGCCGAAGACCGACGCGTCGGGCCAGATGCTCGCGGCGAGTCGCACCCAGTCGCCGCTGGCGGCGCCGACGTCGAGGATGCTCCGCGCCTCGAACCCCGTCGTGCGCAGATGACGCAGGCGGACCGGCATGTCGAGGTGCCGTAGACTCGGCACGAGCGGCGCGACGGCCTTCCGCAGCCCGATCCGCAGCGGCATCGGCAGGAGCGTGTTCAGCACGCGGTGCAGCGGGGAGTAGCTCATCGTGCTGTTGGTCCCGTTGGGGCGTTCGATCAAGCAGCGGCGCTGAAATCGATGCCGGCGAACAAGTCGTCCCAGCAGCGCAGGTCGCCGGAGGGGGCCAAACCCATCGCGACCCGCGTGTCGGCGAGCCAATGGGCGACGTGGTTGTCGAGTCGGTGGTAGTGTTGAAACGGCTCCGTAAGCTCGTTGCCGAAGGTCGGCGTGTCGGTGAAGAACGCGCGGATCGCTTCGGCGTAAGCGGCGCGGTCGGAGACGTTCACCGTACGCCCGAGGCCAAAGGTGCGCGTCGCCCAGCCGACCCACCCGAAGTCCGAAGCGAGCACCGGCTTGCGGAGCGCGGCGGCCCGCACCAACAGCCCCGACGACCCGACCGCGTCGGGGTGGGGCGACACGACCATCTCCCCGGCGTTGAGGGCCAGGGCGTGCTCTTCTTCACTGAGGTACCGGTCGATGACCGCGATCCGCCCGGACCGCAGCGCATCGGCCCCCTCGCGGTGGAGCTCGTCGGAGAACTCGCGGCTGAGCTTGCCGGCGAGCAGCAGCCGGGCGTCGTCGGGGGCGCCCGACGCCAGGAACGCGCGGACCAGCTTGTCGGAGCCCTTGCGGCTGTCTTGCATCCCCGTGACGGCCATCCAGCGTCCCTCGGCGGGCAGGCCGAGCGCCCGCCGCGCGTCGCGCGCGGGGACCTGTTCGAGGGGCTCGACCGCCTCGGGGATCAGCCGCACGCGCCCCGACCGCGCCGCGGCCGTGTTGCTGAGCGGGAAGTACGGCAGCGGGTCGAGGACGTGCAGCACGCGCCACGGGCCGCGCAGCACGAGGTGCTTGCCAAGTTTCGCCCGAATCCGGCCCCTCCACGTGCGCTGGGGGTACCCCCAGTTGCCGCGCATCAGCAGCCCTTCACACGGCGCACGGCGCAGCGGCCCCGAGAGCGCCGGAGGGGTCTCAATGGCCTGAGCTAGTCCGTCGGCGTACGGCAAGAAGACGCGGTCCCAATCGCGGCCGACGAGGTGGCTGCCAATCTCGCGCGCCGAAGCCCGCCAGTTCTTGAGCGACCCGTCGCGGACCGCCGAGAGGGCCGCGACGAGCTCGACGCGCGGCGCTACGTCGGCGAGGTGGGTCTGCAGCTCGGCGCTCGCCTCGGCGTCGCGCCCCAGCAGCAGCGTGACTTCCGCCCCCAGGTCGAGCAGCCCCCGCGCGAGGACCCCCACGTACTGAAGGTGGTGCCCCGTGTGCGTCGGATCAACGATCAGTGCCTTCATCGCGTCGCCACCCCCCGTCTCGGGGGACTAGCTCGGGGGGTCGGTCGTAGTGCAGGGAGCGCAACGGGCTCGGAGCGGGCGAAACGCCATCGTAGATCGGCCCGCCCCGCAAGTCACGCGAAGCGGCTTCGCAGCGTCGTGAACAAGGCGCCGACTTGCTTGCGCTCCTCTTTCGTCAGTCCAACCGTCACGATCCCCACGACCGTCGCCACGGTGGCGCAGCCGAGCGTGACGAGGCAGCGTGTGGGCGAGGGCGCCATCGACGCCACGACGGTCGCGGCGACGACCCCGCCGAAAGCGAGCGTCGCGGCGTAGCGCCCAACGACCTCGCGGAGCCAATCGGCGGGGGTGGCGTGCGCAGCGCTGCCGAACAGCAGCACGCGCACGGCCGTCTGCCCCACGACGGCGCACAGCACGGCGGCGACGAGCGTCCAGGCCGGCGCCCCCTGCGCGACAGCGGCCGCCCCCAATCCGAGGGCGACCACGTCGAGCGACAGGTTTAGTGTCTCGTGCAGAGCGACCTTGCCCGTGCCGTGCACCGCCATCTCGTGGCCGATCGTCAGGTCGCGCACACTGATCCAAGCGACCAGCAGGCGGACCATCGTGACCATCGAGTCGGGGGCGTCGCCGATCCACAGTTCGAGCAGCGTCCGCGTCTCGAACCACAGCGGGACCGTGATCAACAGGTTCGCGAGGCCCATCGCCTTGCTCGCTCCGAGCGAGAGCCGCCGCACTTGGTCCCCCGCCTGGCGGCCGTGCGCGGCGATCGTCGCCGGGCGGATCGCGCGGTAGATCGCGAACGACACGCTGTTCTGGTACATCGCGATCTGCATGCAGACGCTGTAGCTGGCCGTCTGCACCGCCCCGGCCAGCAGGTTCACCAACACCTGCACCCCCTGCGTCCGGAGCTTCCAGCCGAACAGCCCGGCAAGCATCCACGAGGCGAAGCCCGACAGTTGGCCGAGGTTCGCGATCCGACCGGGCCGCGTCATGGGATGGCGCACGAGGCAGTAGGACACGAGCACAGTCGAGGGGACCGCGGCGCTCAGGCAGGCCCAGCGGGCGTAGTCGGCGATCGTCGCTTGGGCGAACACCAGCAACAGCGCCGCGGCGAAGAGCTTGGCGACCCCCTCCATGAGCTCGAACAGGCTGACGAGCACGATCGACTGCCGCGCGATCAGGTACGCCCGGAAAGGCGCCTCGGCGAGCGTGATCGCGGTCGCCCCGCCGATCCAGGCGACGGCCGCGGGGAGTAGTTCCTTGATCGGCGTCGGGGCGACGAGCGGCGCCGCGAGCCAATAGGAAGCGAAGACGATCCCCCCTCCAAGGAGGCTGGCCAGCAGCAGCATCAGCGAAACGACGGAACCTGTGGTGGCTCGAACGCCATCGCGGTCCTCGGCCCCAAGGGCGAAGGCGATGTGCCGCTGGGCGCTGCTGCTGAGCGCGTCGCCGAGCAGCATGACGAAGGCGACCAACCCCAGCGCCGCGGCGTAGGCGCCGAACCCGTCGGCCCCCAGCTCGCGGTACGCGATGCGAGTCGTCCAGAGCCCCATCAGCACGGTTACGCCCATCCGCGCGAACGTCGTCCCGATGTTCAGCAGCAGCAGGCTGGACTGGGACATTGCGTGGGGGATCGCTGCGGGGGGCCGGGCGTGGGCCCCTGGGGGCGGCTCTGCAGCTTACCCCCCTGCGGGGGGCGCTCGCAGGCGCTGGGGGGGGCCGGGTCGCTGCCAGGAGGTCCGCAGGACCGGTGCAACCCTTCGTTGGCAACCACCGGGTCAGGGACGCCGCGGTGGGGGGACAGGTTCCGCGTCGGCTGCTTGCCATCGGCGACCTCGTCAACTCCGCCGGCGAGACGTGCGGGGAGCGTCGGGGTTGGTTCGCACTGCGAATCGTCAGATCGGGAAGGATGGGCATTATGGGAAGCTTGCAACGCTAGCTTCTGCCGCCTGTCGATGGCGCCGATGTTGCACAATGAGTAATCTCTCCCCCTAAACCTCCAAGAATGCCCACCCAACAGGCAGTCGAGGTGGGCAGGTGCGCGTCGATCGGGCAGTCACCACTCCCCGAGGCCGCGATGGAGGGGTGCGCCCGAGCTTTCGAGGCGGCGAGTCGGTAGGCGGCTGACGTGCCCACGTTCTCCGCGGCACCCGATTGGGGGGGGCTTGCGCGGCGCTTGTGGTACGTTGCGGCTTTGTTCCGGGCGTGCGCGTGATGAGAGACGGCTGCCAACTCTCTCCCCCCGGAGCGTCGAGACCCATGCCCGCGACAGCCCCCCGCAGGGCCGCCCTCAAGCGCCCGAAGCTCGATATGCTCCCCCCCGCTGCCCCCGCTTACGACGAGCTCGGCGCCGACGTGGCCGACGGCCACGCGCGCCCCCGGCACCCCGCCCTGGCGAATAGCCTGGGGAAGATCCCGCTCGAAGTGCTCGCCCGGCGGCAACGCCTGGCCGAGGCCGAGCTGCACGAACGCGGCGTGACGTTCGCCGTCTACGGCCACGGCGAGGGGACGGAGAAGACGTGGCCGGTCGATGTCGTGCCGCGGCCGATTGCGCGGGCAGAGTGGTCGCGGATCGAGGCCGGGCTCGCCCAACGCATCTGGGCGATGAACCTGTTCATCACCGACGTCTACGGCCCGAAGCGTTGCATCGACGACGGAATCGTGCCGCGCGAACTAATCATGACGAGCGAGTGCTACCGACCGCAGATGGAGGGGTTCCGACCCCCCGGCGGGGTGTGGACGCACATCACGGGGACTGACTTGATCCGTCACAGCGACGGCGAGTTCTACGTCCTCGAAGACAACCTGCGCTGCCCCTCGGGGGTGTCGTACGTGCTCGAGAACCGCGAGCTGCTCAAGCGTGTGCTCCCCGAGGTGTTCCAGGGGACGGCGATCGCGCCGATCGAGGACTACCCCGAGCGGCTGCTGGCCACCCTGCTCGAGACGGCCCCCAGCGCCACGGGGGGCGCCGCGCTCCCCCCGGGTGAAACCCCTAAGGCGGTGCTGCTCACGCCGGGGGTCTACAACTCGGCGTACTTCGAGCACACGTTCCTCGCCCAGCAGATGGGGATCGACCTGGTGATGTCGCCGGACCTGGTGGTCGACGACGGCCGGGTGTGGGTCCGGACGACGCAGGGGCGCGAGCGGGTCGATGTCATCTACCGCCGGATCGACGACGACTTCCTCGACCCCCTTTGCTTCCGCCCCGACTCGATGCTCGGCGTGCCGGGCCTGATGGGGGCCTACCTCTCGGGGGGGGTGACGCTCGCCAACGCCCCTGGGGCGGGGGTTGCCGACGACAAGGCGGTGTACGCCTACGTCCCCGACCTGATCCGCTACTACATGGCCGAGGACCCGATTCTGCCGAACGTCCCGACGTACCTCTGCTCCGACGAAAAGCAGCGCGAGCACGTCTTGGCGAACCTCGACCGCTTGGTCGTGAAGCCCACGAACGCCTCCGGGGGCTACGGCATCTGCATGGGCCCGCAGGCGAGCCGCGAGCAGCTCGCCGAGTGCGCCGACGCGATCAAGGCCGACCCGCGGAACTACATCGCGCAGCCGATGATGATGCTCTCGACGGCCCCGACCGTGGTCGGCGAGAAGCTCTCCCCGAGGCACGTCGACCTGCGGCCGTTCATCTTGTTCGGCAGCGAGATCTTCGTGCTTCCCGGCGGCCTGACGCGGGTGGCGCTCGTCGAAGGCTCGATGATCGTCAACAGCTCGCAAGGAGGCGGGAGCAAAGACACCTGGGTCCTCGACGACTGAGCTGAGTGCGGCAGTCGGAGTGCGGAATGCGGAATGGCGTGGGCCCCGCGTTGCAAGCCGAGTTCCGCGGCGATCACTGCGCACTTCCGCATTCCGAATTCCACCCTCCGCGTTCCGGTCCTTGCCGTGCTCAGCCGCGTCGCCGACTCGATCTACTGGATGCACCGCTACGTCGAGCGGGCCGAGAACGTCGCGCGCTTTATCGGCGTGGTCCAGTCGCTGTCGCTGGGGGGGGTCGATGCGCAGTGGTCGACCCTTGTCTACGCCAGCGGCGACGAGGAGGAGTTCGACCAACGACCCGGGGGTTACTCGCGCGAGAACGTTCTGCGGTTCGTGCTGTTCGACGAGGAGAACGGCAACTCGATCCTGTCGTGCGTCCGCGCGGCCCGCGAGAACGCCCGTTCGATCCGCGGCGAAATCACGGTCCCCCAGTGGCAAGCGATCAACCGTTTCTACCTGCAGATGCAGGACGCCGTGCGCGAGTCGCAGTTGCACATCGACAACCCGCACTCGCTGCTGCAGCGTGTGTTACGGTCGAGCCACCAGGTGATCGGCGTCACGTCGGCGACGCTGTCGCACGACGAACGGTGGAGCTTCGGGCAGTTGGGTCTGCTGCTCGAACGGGCCGACAAGTCGTCGCGGATCCTCGACGTGAAGTACTTCACGCTGCTCCCCAACGCGTCGCTGGTTGGCCAAGCGCTCGACGTCGTGCAATGGTCGGCGCTGCTCGAATCGACCAGCGCCCTGCACATGTACCGCAAGCGGTTCGGGCGGATCAGCCCGCGGAACGTTGTCGATTTCTTGGTGTTCGACCGCCTCTTCCCGCGCTCGATGCGGTTCTGCATCACGCAAGCCGAAGAGCGGCTGCGGGCGATCACCGGCTCGCAGCCCGGCGCGTTCTCGATCCCGGCCGAGCAACTACTCGGGCAGCTCGCGGGGCGGCTGAACTACACGGGAGTCGATGAAGTGATCGGCGCGGGACTGCACGAGTTCGTCGATGATTTCCAGTCCCGCGTCAACGCGATCGCCGAGGCGGTCTACGACGAGTTCTTCCGCGTCCCCACCCCCCCCGTTCAGTTGCAGTCTCAGTCTTAATCGCCATCGGTCAACTCCGGCGCAGTCTCTCCGCCCGTGCCCCCCCCCGCCAGCGCCAAAAGAATCTCCGCCGTCATGTCGATCCGCGTCGCCCTGCACCACGACACCATCTACCGCTACGACCGGCGCGTGCAGCTCGGTGCGCAGACCGTCCGCTTGCGCCCCGCCGCGCACTGCCGCACGCCGGTCCGGGCGTACTCGCTGACGGTGAATCCGGGCGACCATTTCTGCAACTGGCAGCAGGACCCGTTCGGGAACTTCCTTGCGCGGCTGGTGTTCCACTCGCCGACCACCGAGTTCCGCGTGTCGGTCGATCTGGTGGCCGAGCTGGCGTCGATCAACCCGTTCGACTTCTTCGTCGAGGAGCAGGCGGAGACGTTCCCGTTCACGTACTCGGACGAGCAGCGCAAGGAGCTCGCCGCGTACCTCGAGCCGCTCCCCGACCTGCCGCTCGTCGATGAGTACCTCCGCACGGTCAACACCACGCGCCGGCGGACGATCGACTTCCTGGTCGACCTCAATCGCCAGGTCCAGAACGACATCGGCTACTTGATCCGCCTCGAGCCGGGGGTTCAGTCCCCCGACGAGACGCTCGCCAAGCGCTCCGGGTCGTGCCGCGATTCGGCTTGGCTGTTGGTGCAGGTGCTCCGCCGACTGGGGATCGCCGCGCGGTTCGTGTCGGGCTACCTGATCCAGCTCGCCGCGGACCAGGAGTCGCTCGACGGCCCGTCGGGCCCGGAGAACGACTTCACGGACCTGCACGCGTGGACCGAGGCCTTCCTGCCGGGCGCCGGCTGGGTGGGGGTCGATCCGACTTCGGGGCTGTTCGCCGGCGAAGGGCACTTGCCGCTTGCCGCGACGCCGAGCCCGCAATCGGCGGCCCCGATCTCCGGCGGCCTCGGGCCGTGCGAGACCGAGTTCGACTTCGCGATGACCGTGACCCGGATCCACGAGAGCCCGCGCGTCACCAAGCCGTACACCGAGGCGCAGTGGGCCGAAGTCGATGCCCTCGGCCAACAGGTCGATGAGCGTCTGCGTGCCGCCGACGTCCGCCTGACGATGGGGGGCGAGCCGACGTTCGTCTCGATCGACGACATGGACGGCCCCGAATGGAACACGGCCGCCGTCGGCCCCGACAAGCAAGACAAGTCCGACGAGCTGATCCGCCGCCTAAAGGACCGCTTCGCCCCCTCGGGCCTGCTGCACTTCGGTCAAGGGAAGTGGTACCCGGGGGAGTCGCTCCCGCGCTGGTCGTACAGTTGCCTGTGGCGAGCCGACGGGCAGCCAATCTGGCGGAACGACGTGCTGCTCGCCGACGTCGCCGTGCCGGGGAGCGCGACGGCCCCGCACGCGGCGGAGTTCGTCAGCGAGCTGTGCGACCGCCTCGGCGTCTCCGACGAGCACGTCCGCGCCGCGTACGAGAACCCGCTCGACCCGGTGACGGCCGAAGCGCGGCTCCCGCTGGGGGTCGATCCCGACGAGCACGACCTCGAATCGCCCGAAGAACGCCGGCGCCTCGCCCGGACCCTCGCCCGCGGAATCCGCACGCCCGTCGGCTACATCCTGCCGATCGGCAAGGCGTGGGGCGTGGGGGGGCTCGGCTGGGCGACCGGTCCTTGGCCAACTCGCTCGGAGCGACTGCTGCTGATCCCCGGCGACTCGCCAATCGGATTGCGGCTGCCGCTCGAGTGCCTCCCCCCGTCGATCGCGGCGGTCGATCCGGGGATGGCTTACGCCGTCGATCCGAGCGTCGCGTTCGCCCCGCTGCCCGACTACGAGACGCTGCTGCCGGCCTCGCTGCGCGGCCGCGACGGCGACGGTTTGTCAGAGGCCCGCACTGTGTCGCAGGTGCGGCGCGCCGAGCGCGGCGGCGGGACGGTCGTTGCCGAGCGCATCGTCCAGCGCGAGCGCTCGCGCCTTGCCCCGGCGAGCCTGCCGCCGTACGTCTTGCGGACGGCGCTTTGCGTCGAGCCGCGCGACGGACGGATGCACGTCTTCATGCCCCCCACGAGCACGCTCGAGGACTACCTCGAACTGCTCGCCACAGTCGAGGAGACCGCCGAGTCGCTCGATCAGGCGGTTGTCATCGAGGGGTACTTGCCCCCCCCTGACCCGCGCGTGCGTTCGATCAAGGTCACGCCCGACCCCGGCGTCCTCGAGGTCAACGTGCAGCCCGCTTCGAGCTGGGACGAGCTCAAGGAGATCACGACAGCGATCTACGACGAGGCGCGGCTGACGCGCCTCGGGACCGAAAAGTTCCAGCTCGACGGGCGCCACAGCGGCACCGGCGGTGGGAACCACGTGGTGCTCGGCGGCCCGACCGCCGCCGACAGCCCGTTCCTGCGCCGCCCCGACGTGCTTCGCAGCATGATCGCCTACTGGAACAACCACCCCTCGCTGTCGTACCTGTTCTCCGGTCTGTTCGTCGGTCCGACGAGCCAGTCGCCTCGAATCGACGAAGGGCGCCGCGACGCGCTGTACGAGCTCGAGCTGGCGCTGGAGCAGATCCCCGACGCCCCGCACGCCGACGCCCCGCTCAACGGCCACGCGGCGAACGGCCATCACCTCAACGGGTCGAAGCCGCGCTCGGTCCCGCCGTGGATCGTCGATCGCGTGCTGCGTCACTTGCTGGTGGACCTCACCGGCAACACGCACCGCGCCGAGTTCTGCATCGACAAACTCTACTCGCCCGACAGCACCTCGGGGCGCCTGGGCCTCGTCGAGTTGCGGGCCTTCGAGATGCCGCCGCACAGCCGCATGAGCCTCGTGCAGCAACTGCTCGTGCGGTCGCTCGTGACGATGTTCTGGGATCGCCCCTACAAGCACCGTTTGGCGCGGTGGGGGACGGCGATCCACGACCGCTTCCTCTTGCCGCTGTTCCTCGACCGCGACTTGCGCGAGGTGCTCGACGACCTCGACGAAGCCGGCCTGAAGATGCCGATCGACTGGTTCGCGCCGCACTTCGAGTTCCGCTTCCCGCACGTCGGCACGGTCGAGCACAACGGGATGGCGCTCGAGCTGCGGACGGCGATCGAGCCTTGGCACGTGCTCGGCGAAGAGCCGGGCGCCGGCGGGACGACCCGCTTCGTTGATTCGTCGGTCGAGCGGATGCAGGTCCACGTCACCGGGCTGACGAGCGACCGTTACGCCGTCTGCTGCAACGGCCGCAGGCTTCCGCTGCAACGGACCGGCGTGTTCGGCGAGCGTGTGGCAGGGGTGCGTTACCGCGCGTGGCAACCGCCGAGTTGCCTGCACCCGACGATCCCCGTGAGCGCGCCGCTGGTGTTCGACCTCGTCGACTTGGCGAGCGAGCGCTCGATCGGCGGCTGCACCTACCACGTCGGCCACCCGGGGGGCGTGAACAGCAGCAACTTCCCGGTGAACGCACTCGAGGCCGAGAGCCGGCGGGCCGCGCGGTTCTCGAACCTGGGGCACACGACGGGCCCGATGACGACGCGGGTCGCCGACCCACACCCCGACGCCCCCTGCACCCTCGACCTTCGCTGGCCCGGCGCCTAGAGTGGCCCTCGCGAAAAGCTTGAGCGAGGGGCCCGACAGGCTTCACAGAGCAAACGGTCCGCTTTTCTGACGGCTAGCTTTGTTTTCGCGGCCGGCTGTGTTTTCGACGGATCGACGAGAACGACCGCCTCGCCGCGGAGGAGGAGGGCGCAACGCATGCAACAGCAACAGCAGCAGGCCGTCGCGGCGCCGCGCACCTCGGCGTTCGTCTGCCCCCCGAGCGTCTACAACGAGGCCCTCGACGAGCACGGCGCTCCGCGACCCCACTGGCGTCAGGCGTTCGCGTCGCTGAACGCGTACCCCTCGGGCGAGCTCGCGCGGCGCGTGCTGCGGGCCAACCGCCGCCTGGCCGAGGACGGCGCCACGTTCGACGTCTTCTCGAACGAGGAGAAGGCCCGCGGCCCCCTCCGCTTCGACCTGCTGCCGCTGGTCGTCTCGGCCGAGGAGTGGTCGTCGTTGATGGCTGGCCTCGACCAGCGGGCGCGGCTGCTGGACCTCGTGGCCCGCGACCTCAACGGGCCGCAACGGTTGCTGGACGAGGGGCTGTTTCCGGCCGAGGCGCTGTTTCGCAACCCGGCGTTCCACCGCGCCTTCCACGATCTGAGGCCCTCCGAAGAGACGCGCCTCGGGCTTTACGCGGCCGAGATGGCGCGCTCCCCCAGCGGACAGTGGTTCGTAATGGCCGACCGCACCGACGCGCCGTCGGGGCTCGGCTTCGCGCTCGAGAACCGCTTGGTGTCGCTGCAGTGCCTTCCCAAGATGCTGCACGACGTGGGGATCCAGCGGCTCGCCTCGTGGTTCGCCGCGCTGCAAGAGTCGATCGCCCAGCGCTACGCCGGCAAGACCGATTCGCCCCGCGTCGCGCTACTGACAACCGGCCCGTCGTCGCCGTTCTACTTCGAGGACGTGTTCCTCGCGCGCTACCTGGGGTACATCCTCGTCGAAGGGGGAGACCTCTCGGTTCGCGGCGAGCACGTCTTCCTGAAGACGCTCGATGGGCTCGCGCAGATCGACGCGATTGTCGTCCGCGGCGCCGAGCGCGGGCTCGACCCGCTCGAGCTCGGCGGGGCCTGGAACCACGGCGTCCCGGGGCTGATGCAGGTCGTTCGCTCGGGGAACGTCGCGCTGGTGAACACACCGGGGTGCAGCCTGCTCGAGGCGCCGGTGTTCATGGCGCTGCTACCCAAGCTGTGCCGAGCGACGCTCGGCGAGGAGCTCGCGCTCCCCTCGATCGCCACCTGGTGGTGCGGCGACGCCGAGTCGCGGCGCTACGTCGAGGCGAACCTCGCGAACCTCGTCGTGAAGCCGGCGTTCCAGGCGAGCGGCGGCCAAGAGCTCGTTGTCTCGGAACTGAGCGCCGAACGCGTGCAGCACCTCCGCGCACGGATGGCCGCCGACCCGTCGCAGTACGTAGCCCAGGAGAAGATCGCCCGCTCGGCCGCACCGGCGTGGCGCGGCGAGCCGACCGAGATCGGCTGCGGCCACGTCGCCGTGCGGGCGTTCCTCTGCCGACCGGCGAACGAAGGCGCGGCGGACAGCGGCTATTTGGCGCTCCCCGGCGGACTGGTGCGCGTCGCCCCCACCGTCGCGCCGATGGAGCTTTCGATCACCGCCGGCGATCAAAGCAAAGACCTATGGGTCCTCGCCGACCGGCAGATCGAGACCGTGTCGCTGCTCGAACCGGCGGGGGAGCCGACGCAACTGCGGCGTTCCGGCGCGATGTTCCCCAGCCGCGTCGCCGACAACCTGTTTTGGCTCGGGCTGTCGGTGCAGCGCTGCGAGCTGCTCGCGCGCCTGCTGCGCGCGACGTCGGAACGGCTGAACGCCGAGACGGAAGGTGAGTTCCCCGAGCTGCCGATGCTCGTGCGAGCATTGTCGCAGCAGGGTCAGCTCGACCCCGGGTTCTCCCTCGAAGATTTTAGCGGGCAGCTCCCTTCGCTGGCGGCCGAGCTGCCGCGCGTCGCGACCGACCTCGACGAGCCGCGCGGCCTGGCGCGGGCCACCGCCGAGGTGCGCCGCCTGGCCCTCGCGTCGCGCAACTGGCTGAGTCCCGACGCGTGGCGCCGCCTCTACGGGGCGGCGAACGAGTACCTCGGCGCCGCAACACAGCCCCCGGCCGACTGCGGCGAGTTGCTCGCCCGGCTCGACCCGCTGCTGGGGGGCCTCGCGGCGGCGGTGGGGCTGATCCAAGAGGGGATGATCCGCGGCCCCGCCTGGCGGTTCCTCGACATCGGCCGACGGATCGAGTCGGCCCGCGGCGTCGCCGGGCTGACGCGCGTCGCGCTCGAGGCCGACCACCTCGCGCAGCGCGCCGTCCTGCGGACGCTGCTCGAGCTCGTCGATTGCCAGATGACGTACCGCTCGCGGTACCTCGACCGCGTGCAACAGCACGCGGTGTTGGACCTGGTGATCGTCGACGAGACGAACCCCAAGTCGCTCTCCCACGAGCTCGCGCGGGCCGCCGACCACGTCGATGCCCTCCCCGACGCCGGCCGCAACCCGCTCGTGGACCCCGACGAGCGGGTCATCGCCGTCGCGCTGTTCGACGCGCGGATGCTGAGGCTCGAGGACCTGTGCGAGGACCCCCCGACGCGCGTGCTGGCGCTGCTGAAGGACTCCGACCGCCGCCTCTCCGAGCTCGTCGACGTCCTCACCAGCGAGTACCTGGTTCACTCCGGCCCGGCACGGCAGATCGGGTAACGGAGAGATGATCGATGGCAGATGATGGATGATGGATGATAGATACTAAGCACTGATCGCTGCCGACTGCTCGTCCATCCTCGATCACCCCTCTATCATCCAACCTCTGTCATCTATCAACTCCCCATGCGCTACCGCATCACCCACGCCACCCGCTACGCCGGCAAGAGCCGGGTGTCGGTCGGGTACAACGAGCTGTGGCTGCGACCGCTTGACGACGATCGCCAGACGGTGCAGGCGCACTCGCTGCGCGTGACGCCCCTCCCATCGGTCCGCAACGCGCGGCGCGATTACTTCGGCAACCACGTCGTGGGGCTGCAGTTCCACGAGGGGTACGCGTCGCTGGAAGTGACGGCGACCACCGAGGTCGAGGTCCAGCCGCAGAAGGCCACCGTCGCCGACGCGGCCGGGTCACCCCCGTGGGAGTCGGTCGCCGGCCCCACCGCGCCGCAGAAGCACACGCTCGACCAATTCCGTTTCCCGTCCCCCCGCGCACCGGCCTTCGAGTCGATCGACCGCTACGCGGCCGAGTCGTTCACTCCCGGTCGCCCGGTCCTCGCGGCGCTGCTCAAACTGAACGCGCGGGTCCACGAGGACTTCGAGTACGACCCGAGCGCCACGCACGTGGGGACCCCCGTCGAAGAGGCCTTCGACCTCGGGCGCGGTGTCTGCCAGGACTTCGCGCACGTGATGATCGCGGCCGCCCGGTCGGTGCGTCTGCCAGCGCGGTACGTCAGCGGCTACCTCCGCACGCTCCCCCCACCCGGCAAGCCGCGGCTGGTGGGCGCCGACGCGTCGCACGCCTGGGCGAGCGTCTACTGCGGTGACGACCTGGGGTGGGTCGAGTTCGACCCCACGAACGACACGATCGTCGGCACGGACCACGTCGTCACGGCCCGCGGGCGCGACTACGCCGACGTCCCCCCGCTGCGCGGCGTGTTCCTTGGCGGCGGCCACCCGGCGATGCACGTCAGCGTCGACGTGGCGCCGCTCGAAGCGAAGTCGCGCTGAGGACGGACGGAAGGAACCGCGAAGGGGCGCGAATACGGTGTCCGTTCCGCGAACCGCACTCCTTCGCATGGCTGGGGCGACATTGGCAGCCACGGTCCTGTTGATCCGTCTACGGCGCTGAGCGGGGCCGAGAAGTGGCTACGGCAGGGCTACCGAGAGATCGCCCCCGGGGTCT
>JBOFFC010000102.1:0-27780 GCA_051648405.1 Lacipirellulaceae bacterium | reverse complement strand
TCCGCCAGACGCGCGAGCTGCTGAAGGACGAGGAGAAGGCCAACTGTTGCACGCTGCGCGGGATCACCGGCAAGCCGGCGATCCCCTCGTTCGCCGACGTGTACGGGCTACGCGGGGCCGCGATCGCCGTCTACCCGATGTACAAGGGGCTCGCGTCACTGGTGGGGATGGACGTCGTCGGGCAGTGCCACTCGCTCGACGAGCAGGTCGCGACGCTCGCCAAAATCTGGGGGGACTACGACTTCTTCTTCGTGCACTTCAAGTACACCGACTCGACCGGCGAGGACGGCAACTTCGACCTGAAGGTCAAGCGGACCGAAGAGTACGACGCGGCCGTCCCCGCGATCATGGCCCTGAAGCCGGACGTGTTCGTATCGACCGGCGACCACAGTACGCCGAGCGTGCTGGCGAGCCACAGTTGGCACCCGGTGCCGACGCTGCTGTGGGCCAAGAACTGCCGCACCGACGCCTGCCAGGCGTTCGGCGAGGCTGAGTGCCTGCGCGGCGGCCTGGGCCAGTTCGAGGCCCGGCACCTGATGACCCTGGCGATGGCCAACGCCGGGCGGCTGGGCAAGTTCGGGGCCTGACGGACGTAAAGCCTGACAGGATTACAAGATAAGGAAGGGACTTACAGGAAAGCGCTGCGTTCGCGTTCCTCTAAATCTCTTTTCAATCCTGTCATCCTGTCAGGCTTTCGCACTGTCCTTCGCGTTTCTTCGCGGCCCTTCGCGGTTCGCTTACTCGTCGTCCTTCACGAAGAGCGCCGCGAGGGGGGCCAACTCTGCGGCGCCCGATGTTTGCGGCTGCTGCATAGCGCTGCGCACACGCTGGCGAGAATCGCCGCTGCTGCCGGCTCAGGGACCTCCGACAGTCGCACGTTGTCGATGAAGATCTGATCGATCGGTTGGTTGACGCTGTCGAGCGCGGCGTTCGTGTAGTCGGTCGCGATAACGACCCGCGTCAGGCCGGCGAGGACGGCGAGCATTTCTGATTGAGTCGCCTGAGGCGCCCCGGCGCTGTAGTTTTGCGAAAGATTGGAGAACTTTCGCCACCCCGACCCCGCCGCTTCGTCGAGCGCGAAGCTGAAGCTGTTCCAAGAAGTCGTGGGCAGCGGCCCTTCGTTGATCAACGTCAGCCCTGCCCCCTGCAGCCCGACACGCACGTTGAAGAGGCCGGGAAACGAGGGGGGCGCGTCGAGATTATCGACGCGGAGGTCGAACGCAAAGACTCCGCCATAGAGAGCGGGGGCGAGGAACTTCGCCGGCGCCTGCACGTACGCCCAATCGTTCGTCTTGTCAGTCGCGGTGATGTGCCCTCCCGGGTTTCCGCCGCTGGACACCCAACCGAACGGGGCCCCCGCGTTTTGGAACAGCGTCCACCCGTCGGCGTCGATATCAAACGTGCTGATGACGTCGCCTTTCGCCTGTGAAAGGCCCATCACCACGCTGAGACAAACCCAAGCACAACGATAAGCCTTCACTTCATTGCTCCAGCTCCACGGACGATCAGCGAGTCTGCGTAGTTGGATGAACGATACTCGTTCCGGCGCCAGACGCAATCTTTTTCTCGGGCTTTCCCGACAACAACTGGGATTCTGGGCCTGACGTACGGGAACCGCCACGACGCCACGGACGCCAAGGAACGCCACGCAGGGGAGACCTCCCCACAGAGGCAGCGCAGCAGCCGATCACTCCGCTGCGTTCTTGGCGCTCTCCGCGTCGCCGCGGTTCGCTTACTCGTCGTCCTTCACGAAGAGCGCGGCGAGGGCTTCGTCGATCGCACGGGTCCGGGTGCTGTCGGCCTCGCTCGGGGGCGTGGTGCGCAGCGCGGGGGCCTCGGCCGGCGCGGTCGCCGGCGCCGGGGTTGTGGCGACGAGCAGCAGGTCGGCGCGGCGTGGGGGGGTGAACGCCTGGCGTGACGATGGGGCTGCGAGCGGGGCTCGCTGCGACAGGGGTTCGCCCCCGGGCGCCGCCGGCGCCGCGGGACCCATCGGCCGGAAGTCGGGGCGCACCGCGGGGCGGACGCGGTAGTTCTGGCGCCACTGGGCGTAGTCGAGCTGGTCGACGCGCCCGTCGCCGTTGCCGTCGGCGCGGAGCTTGGTCGTCGAGCCGTTGGTCTGCGACCAAAGGTCGAAGTCGGCGAGCTCGACCCGCCCGTTGCGGTCGAAGTCGCCGGGAACGGCAGGGGGGTCGATGAGGACTTGGGTGAAGAGCTCTTGGCCCACGTCGGGACGGGTACCGACGACGAAGAGGCGGTCGTCGATACTGATGATCTGGCCCGGGTTCTCAAGCGGCAGGTCACCGGGCATTCGAACGGGGACCGTACCGGCCTCGGTCCCGTCGCTCTTCCAAAGCTCGTATCCTTTGCTACCGTCGTTGGCGGTGAAGTAGAGCTCCCCGGCGACGTTCTTGAGGTGCACGGGTCCGGTAGTAGTCGAAAACGATCCGAATCCTGGCCAGATGTCTTTCACACGAACAGTTCCCTCTTCGGTCCCGTCACTCCTCCAGAGCTCGCGGCCACTGACCCCGTCGTTGGCGACGAAGTACAGCGTGCCATTCAAGTTCGTCAGACTATTGGGTCTATCGACGTGACTCGTGGACCCGAGGCCCGCTAGTATGTCCTTCACTCTCCGTGTGCCAGACTCTGACCCGTCGCTCCTCCAGAGTTCGTAGCCACTCACGCCGTCGCTCGCCGTGAAGTACAGCGTTCCGCTTACGTTCGTGAAGGAGTTGAGGCGCCCCCCAACTGATCCTGAGCGGATATCCTTCACGCGGACGGTACCGGCAGACGTGCCGTCGCTCTTCCAGAGTTCGTAGTCGTTTACCGCGCTGGCGGCGTTGAAGTACAGCGTGCCCGCGACGTTCGCAAGGGACCGAGGGGCAGAACCGAAGGTCCCGGCGAGAATGTCCCTGACGCGGACGGTGCCGGACGCGGTTCCGTCGCTTTTCCAAAGCTCTGGGCCTGTCACTCCGTCGTTCGCGCTGAAGTACAGCGTCCCGCCAATGTTAGTGAGATGCTGGACGTACCCGCTGTCGAGGCCGCTTCGGATGTCCTTCACGAGTAAAGTGCCGCCAGTCGTCCCGTCGCTCTTCCACAGCTCCCAACCGCTGACCCCGTCGTGCGCAACAAAGTACAGCGTCGATCCGACGACCATCAAAGCGCCGGGCACAGAAGACACTCTGCCAGGGAAGATGTCCGCCACGCGGAAGGTGCCCGACGCCGTGCTGTCGCTTCTCCAGAGCTCGGCGCCCGTTGCTCCGTCGTTGGCGAAGAAGTACGCCACGCCTCCTAGCTCTGCAATTCCGACAGGCGACGAACTGCCGGAACCGGGGCGTATGTCCCCCACGCGTCGAGTGCCGAGGGAGGTTCCGTCGCTCACCCATAGCTCGGCGCCGCCGGTAGCGTCGTTAGCGCCGAAGTACAGATTTGCGCCTACTTTCGCGGCAGCTGTGGGCGCCGAGCCGAGCGTACCAGAGCCGATGTCCTTAACGCGGCGTGTTCCCACCGCGGTTCCGTCGCTTTTCCAGAGTTCGGCCCCCGTCACGCCGTCGTTCGCGCTGAAGTACAGCGTCCCCGCCACGTTCGTCAAGAAATACGGATACGAACTACCAGTGCCAACGCGTATGTCTTTGACCCGGCGCGTGCCGGTCTCGGAGCCATCGCTGGTCCACAGTTCGGCTCCACTCGGGCCGTCATTCGCACGGAAGAAGAGAGTCCCACCTACGCTCGTCAGGCCCACAAGTCCCGAACTCGCCGCACCATTCCGGATGTCTTTAACCCGTATGGTGCCGGCCTCGGTCCCGTCGCTTTTCCAAAGCTCTTGGCCGGTTAGTGGGTCAGACGCAGTGAAGTAAAGCGTTCGACCAACGCTGGTAAAGTTGCTCGGGCCTGCACCATCCGCCCCAATCACGATATCCTTGACCCGGACGGTACCCGCTTCGGTCCCGTCGCTCGTCCATAACTCATCTCCACTCACGCCGTCAGTCGCGCGGAAGTAAAGCGTCCCTTCCGCGTTCACCAGGTATCGCGGATTCGAGCTTCCCGAGCCAACCCGGATGTCCCTAACCCGAACGGTACCGGACTCGGTGCCGTCACTCTTCCACAGCTCGTTGCCGCTTGCTCCGTCATTGGCAATGAAGAAGAGCGTACTCCCGACTCCGGTGAAGAAGCCGATATTAGACTCGTTCAAGCCGTTGCCGACGCGACGGACGAGCACGGTACCCGCTTCAGTACCGTCGCTCCTCCAGAGAGCGTAGTCACCCTCACCATCGGTACCCGCGAAGTACAGCGTCCCACCGACGGTCGTCAGACCGCGGGGACCGTTGCCGAAAGGTCCCGGACGGGTGTCCTTCACTCGGGTGGTGCCAGCCTCGGTGCCGTCGCTCTTCCATAGCTCCTGGCCGCTTTGGGGGTCCCACGCAGTGAAGTAAAGCGTCCCGTCTAAGTCCGTCAGGTAGCGCGGAAAGGCGTTATCGGAGCCGGCTGCGATGTCCTTGACACGGAAGGTCCCAGATTCTGTCCCGTCGCTTCTCCAGAGCTCGAGGCCGCTTTCGCGATCGCTGGCCGTGAAGTAGAGCAACCCCCCCGCGTTCACTAGGGAGCTGGTAGAGACGCTGTACGAGCCGGCGCGGACGTTCTTAACGCGAACGGTGCCGGCTTCGGTACCGTCGCTCTTCCAGAGACTAGGGCCACCCGTCGCGTCCGAAGCAGTGAAATAGAGCGTCCCACCCAGTTGGACGAACGACGAAGGCTCGCTCCCTGCTGTGATGGGTGCCGTGTTCACGTCCCGCACCAACTCCAAATCCCCCGCGAGCATCGCGCGGTCCTCGAGGCGCTCGACGCGCAGCGTGCGGCGGGCGGGTTGGTCGGTCTTGCGCTTGCGGGGCATGGTGGGGAGAGCGGGCAGAGGGCAGCCGGCAGACGGCACGGACGAGGGGGACCGCTTCGCGGCCTGCATGATAGCGACCGGGCTGCGGCCGGGCGCTAGTGGGAACGGCCCAGCGCGAGAGTTTTTTTCGGGGCGAGTTGAGGTCGCTCGGCGGGGCGCCCCCTCCCCCGGCCCTCCCCCTGGGGGGGAGGGGGTAGCACCCCTGGGGGGGGGCGCTCTCGAAGCGGGCGTCGGGCGAGCCCCGCGACGTCAGTCCGGGGAGGGCGCCACGCTCTCGGCGCAACGCCGCAGCGCGACCGCGCAGAGAAGGCCGCTCCAAGAACGCCAATGACCAAGCGCCAATGACCAAAGCCCGCGTTGGGCCCGTTGGTCATTGGTGCTTGGTCATTGATTCTTCGCGGGCACTCGGTGCCCGAGAGGCGTCGGTGGGAGTCGAACCCACGATGTCGGATTTGCAATCCGATGCCTTAGCCACTTGGCTACGACGCCTGCGTTGCGAGCACGGGGCGGGCCCCGCGCTCGGTTGTAGCGATGGTATCGGCCGTCTGGCCCCGCCGCTTCAACCGAACGTACGAAACGTGGGGGGGTGGGTCAAGCGATGCCGGTTACCGCGAGATTACGGCCCCCGCGCCCGGCGGCGCGACGGGCGGCGAGCCGAGCCGGTTGTGCCGCCTGTAGCCCCCGCGCCGCGTGCGCTGCGGGGAACGGCCCGCGACGGTCGATCCATCGCGACGTGGGGACCGAAGGCCATCGGGCCGCTCGTCCCAGGGATCGCTCGCCACTCGCCCCGGCAAGACCGGGGTCGCCGTCAGGGAGTTCGCCATGCGTGTTGTCTTCGGCCTCGTGCTGGCTTGCACCGTGACGCTGGCGCCGATGGCGCTCGCGCAGGGCCCCGCGGCGGGGGGCTCGCTGCTCGACCCGGGTCCGGCGCCGACCGACGAGGGGGCTGCCCAGCGGAAGATCGACTACGAGCGATCGACCGTCCGGGCGACCCCCACGATGATCATCCAGCAGAAGGCCCAGATGCGGGCCGCCGACCGGATGTCACGGATCGCGGCCCTCGAGTGGTACGGGCAGTCGAAGGCCCGGCCGCAGACCCTCGCCACGCCGTTCTCGGGGCTCTACGGCAACCAGTTCCAGGGGCACAGCTACGGCCGGCCCAACGCTTGGCAGGCGACCCGGCCGGTGGTGCTGATCACCCGCTGAGGGTTGGTCAGGCGCCGCGGGTGCGGATCACCAGGAGGCGTTCCTCGGTCATGTCGCGCATCGCGTAGCGGACCCCTTCGCGCCCCAGGCCCGAGTCCTTCACGCCGCCGTACGGCATGTTGTCGACGCGCCAGCTCGGCACGTCGCCGATCACGACGCCGCCGACTTCGAGCTCGTCCCAAGCGCGCTGGATCTTGTACCAGTCACGGGTGAAGACGCCTGCTTGGAGGCCGAACTTGCTGTTGTTCACCTCGGCGAGGGCTTCGTCGAACGAGGCGAACGGGGCGAGCACCGCCACCGGGCCGAACGCCTCTTCGGTGCAGAGCGAAACGCCGCTGGGGACGTTCTCTAGGAGCGTCGCCTCGAGCAGCGCGCCATTGCGTTCGCCGCCGCACAGCAGCGTCCCCCCCGCCGCGACGGCCTCGTTAATCCATCGCTCGAGGCGCTGGGCCTCGCCTTCGGAGATCATCGGGCCGATGAACGTCTCTTCGTTCTTGGGGTCCCCCGCCACGAGCTTCGCGGTCGCCGCCACGAGGCGGTCGCGGAGCTTCGCGTAGCCGCTTTCGTGGACCAGGATCCGCTGCACGCCGATGCAGCTCTGCCCCGACTGGTAGAAGGCCCCGATCACCAGCCGCGCGACGACATCGGCCAGGTCCTCCGCGTCGTGCAAGTAATCGGCATCGACCACGCAGGCCGCGTTGCCGCCGAGCTCGAGCACGACCGGCTTCTTGCCGGCGCGGGCCTTGAGGTCCCAGCCGACGTCCGGCGAGCCGGTGAACGACAGCAGCTTGAGCCGCTCGTCGGTCGTGAACAGGTCGGCCCCGTCGCGATGGCAGGGCAAGATACTGAACGCGCCGGGGGGGAGGTCGGTCTCGGCCAGCACCTCGCCGATCATCAGCGCGCCGATTGGCGTGCGACTCGCCGGCTTGAGCACGAACGGGCAACCGACGGCGAGCGCCGGCGCCACCTTGTGGGCCGCCAGGTTCAGCGGGAAGTTGAACGGCGAGATGAACGAGCAAGGGCCGATCGGCACGCGCTGCGTCATACCCCGATAGCCGCGGGCCCGCGGGGCGATCTCGAGGTTCAGCACGTCCCCCTGCATGCGGATAGACTCGTCGGCCGCGACGCGGAACGTGTCGATCAGGCGCGAGACCTCGCCGCGCGCGTCCTTGATCGGCTTGCCGGCCTCGATGCAGAGGGCTGTCGCCAGTTCGCCCGAGCGCTCGCGGAAGCGGCGCACGCAGTGCTCGAGGACCGCTTGCCGCTCGTACGGGCGCAGCCGGCGCATCGGCTCGGCCGCGAGCTCGGCGGCGCCGATCGCGCGGTCGATGTCCGACGCCGACGCCATCGCGACGCGCGTCGCCACCTCGCCGGTGTACTTGTCGGTCACCGCCAGGTCCGCGTTGGGCGCCTCGGGCTTGTTGGCGAGGTAAAAGGGGTAAGTCGCTTGAAGCATGGCTCGCTTGTCGAATGGTGACGCTTGGAAGCTAGACAGGATTACAGGATTGCACGGGGATTGACGGGAAGACGCGACGGCGAGTGCCCGCCATCCCGTTGATCCCCTCAAATCCTGCAATCCTGTCTAGCTGTCTGTTGACTATACTGCGGACGAACCGAAAGCTGTGACTCGCGAGGAGCCCCTGATGAACTACGACTCGATGAAGAGCTTGCTGGACACGCGACCGTTTGTGCCGTTCGACCTGGTCACATCCGCCGGGCAGGTGCATCACGTCAAGCACCCGGAGTTCACGGTCCTGACGAAGACCCGCATCGTGGTCGTCGATCCCGACGCCGATCGGATGGCAGTGATCCCGCTGCTGCACGTCAGCGAGGCCCGCTTCGTCGCCGCCGCGTGACGCCCACCTAGTATCCCGTCGATCCCCCCGCGATCCTGTGTTCCGGTCAAGCTTCCGTCGTCACACGGCTGAGGCCAGGTCGCGGATCTCGTGGTTCAGCAGTTGAGCGTTCATCGAGTAGTCGATCGGCACGTCGATGAGGTCGATCCCCGGCGTGTCGCGGCACTTCTCGAGCAGCGGCAGCAAGTCGTCGGTCGCCGTTACGCGGTGGCCGCGGCAGCCGTACGCCTCGGCGAGCTTTACGAAGTCGGGGTTCGCGAAGTCGAGGCCAAAGTCGGCGTAGCCGTCGGCCGCCTGCTTCCACTTGATCATGCCGTAGCCCGAGTCGGTCAGCACGAGCACCACCAAGCTGAGCTTCAGCCGCACGGCCGTTTCGAGGTCCTGGTCGTTCATCAGGAAGCCCCCGTCGCCGCAGATCGCCATCACGAATTTGTCGGGGTGCACCAGTCGCGCGGCGATCGCGGCCGGTAGGCCGGCCCCCATGCTCGCCAGCGCGTTGTCCAGCAGCACCGTGTTGGGGTTGCTCGCCCGGTAGTTGCGCGCGAACCAGATCTTGTACATGCCGTTGTCGAGCGACAGAATCCCGTCGTCGGGCATCATCGCTTGGACGTCCGACACCAACCTGGGTGGCGTGACGGGGAACCCGTCGTCCGCGGCGTGCCGCGCCTGGTTCTCGCGGAGCGCGTCGCGGACTGCGAAGAACCGGGCGAAGTCCCAGTCTTCCTGCGGGCGGATCAAGTTCCCCAGCCGCCAGACGCTGTTGGCGATGTCCCCCACCACCTCGGCCTGTGGGAAGTAAACCGGATCGACGGCCGCCGACGTGTAGTTGACGTGAACCACCTGAACGCCGCCGGGGTGCATGAAGAACGGCGGCTTCTCGACAACGTCGTGTCCGACGTTGACGATCAGGTCGGCCGCCTCGACCGCGCGGTGCAGGAAGTCCCCCGACGACAGGGCCGCGTTGCCCAGGCAGAGCTCGTGCGACTCGTCGACGACCCCCTTGCCCATCTGCGTGGCGAAGAACGGGATCCCCGTCTGGTGGACGAACCGGCGCAGCATCTTGCAGGTCAGATTCCGATTCGCGGCGGCGCCGACCAGCAGCAGCGGCCGCTTTGCGCGCTCGATGAGCTGGATCGCGTGGTTCACCGACTTGTCGTCGGCCATCGGGCGGCGGACGACGCTCGCCGGCATCACGGGGCTCGTCGTCTCTTCCTTGGCGATGTCCTCGGGGAGCTCGAGGTGCACCGCGCCGGGGCGCTCTTCCTCGGCCAGCCGGAACGCCTCGCGGACGCGCGAAGGGATGTTGTCCGCCGCGACGATCTGCTTGGTGTACTTGGTGATCGGCCGCATCATGCCGACCGTGTCGATGATCTGGAAATGCCCCTGCTTGCTCGACTTGATCGGCTTTTGGCCGGTGATCATCAGCATCGGCATGCCGCCGAGCTGGGCGTAGGCCGCGGCGGTGACGAAGTTCGTGGCGCCGGGCCCGAGCGTCGATAGGCAGACGCCCGCCTGACCGGTCAGCCGCCCGTAGGTGGCGGCCATGAAGCCGGCCGCCTGCTCGTGCCGCGTGACGATCAGCTTGATCGACGACCGTGACAGCGAGTCCAGCAGGTCGAGGTTTTCCTCGCCGGGGATGCCGAAGATGTACTCGACCCCCTCGGCTTCGAGGGCCCTGACGAACAAATCCGAGGCTTTCATCGAGGTCTTTCGTGGGTCTCGCGTCGAGACGCGGCGTCGCCCGTCCCGTTTTCCAGGTCCCCTCGATCATATCAGTGGCTCGCGTGGCGAGAAGCGCAGGGTCTGCCGCGACGGAACGGGCGTGTCGCCGTACAATGGGGTTCGAAGCCGCAACGGCCAGCGCACCGCACGACGCACACCCCCGCTGATTTTTGGCACGACTGATCGCGATTGGCGACGTTCACGGCTGCTCCGCCGCGCTCGCCACCTTGGTTGAGGCGATCGGCCCGACGGCGGACGACGTCGTAGTCCCGCTGGGGGACTACGTCGATCGGGGGCCCGACTCGCGGGGCGTGATCCAGCAGCTCGTCGAGCTGCGCGAGCGGTGCACGCTGAGGCCGATCCTCGGCAACCACGAGGAGATGATGCTTTCGGCGCTCCGGGGCCAGGCCCCCTATCGCTGGTGGCTCAGTCACGGCGGGACGGCGACGCTCGACTCGTACGGCTTCGTCGGCGACTGGAAGTGCATCCCGAACGAGCACGTCGAGTTCCTCGACGGGTGCCTCGACTACTTCGCGCTCGACGACTGGTTCTTCACGCACGGCGGCTACGTGGCGAGCGAGCCGCTCGACCAGCAGCCGGCCGAAGCGCTCCGCTGGCTGAGCCTCGACCAGCAGCTCCCCGAGCCGCACGTCTCGGGCATGACGGCGGTCGTCGGCCACACCGCGCAGCGGTCCCACGAGGTGCTCGACCATGGGTACCTGAAGTGCATCGACACGCACGGCTACGGCGGCGGCTGGCTGACCGCCCTCGACGTGCGTAGCGGTCAGGTCTGGCAGGCGTCGGCCCGCGGTCGGTTGCGAACCGAGTGACAGCATCGACGGCGCCGCGGGTCCCCGTGCGTCGCCGCGCCGGCGGGTGCTAGGATGGGCGCGACGCGAACGGCCCGGGCGTCGGGTCGCTCGTCGGCAGGACCCTCCTTCTACTCCGGTGAGGCTTGTATGCCCCGCTCCGCTTGCCCGCCGCGCCGCGTGACGTGCGCGCTCGTGGCCGCCGCTTTCCTCGCCGGCTGCTCGAGCGAGCCGACGATCGACCCCGACAGCTTCGCGAAGCTCGTGAGCTCCGTCGAGCAGACGGCGCAGCAGGTGATCGCGGCCGTCGAAGGGGGCAACCCGGGCGACGCCGACCGGCCGCTGCACTCGGTCGCTAAGGTGATGTCGTCGCTCGAGCGCTACGCCCCGTCGGTCGGCCTCGATGCGTCACAACGGACGACGATGACCGAAGGGATCGAGTCGCTGATGGCCGGCTTCGGCGAGCTCCACGAGCCGATGCACGAAGCGGAGTTCCCCAAGGACTTCGACTTCGCGCCGGTCAAGGCCAAGATCGAAGCGGGGATCGCCAAGCTCCGTTCGGCGCTGCCGCTTGGGATCTCGTCGAAGGTCGATGAGTTGAACGCGCTCGCTGCGCCTGCCGCGGAGGTCAAGCCGATCGAGAGCGCGTCCGACGACGCGCCGCTGACTACGTCTCCCGAAGGGGCTGACCCCCAGTCGATCCCCCCGCCGACCGGGCCGACCGGCGAGGCGCCGACGGGGGCGCTGCCGGCCGTCACCCCCGCTGCCCCTGCCGTTCCCGCCGTTCCCGCCGCCGAGCCCCCCCCCACTTCGGGGGCGGGCCCACGGGCCGCGCCGTTTCGGCTCGTTTCGGCGCCGGGGGTCGCCCCGCGGCCGATCTGCCCAACGGTGATGATGTTCGACCGCGAGTCGCTCGACCTCGCTCCGGAGCGCGTGAACCGCGCTGCCGCGGAGCTCGACCAGCCGGGGGTCGATCGCGACTCGCAGTGGGTGCAACTCGTCCCGACGCTCCACGGGCGGCTCAACGCCGACCTCACCGTCGCCGCCTACGGCGTTCAGGGGAGCCGCGCGCAGGACTGGACGTCGCCGGACAACTTCGCCGAGGCGGCCTCCTATATCGACCAGAACGGCGCCGGCGACGGCCTGGCCGACCGCTACCGCGAATGGGTCGCGGCGGCGATCGGCCAGGCCGTTCGACGCGGCCTGCACGTCGCCCTGCTGCCGCACGTCGATCCGGCCGGGGGGCCGGTCAACGAGTGGCGCAACCTGTGGGACTTCGCCCCCGAGCGGGTCGTCGGGGCCGGCTCGTACCGGACTCTGCTGCTCGATCCGATCGCCGACGCGATCGAGCGGGAGTGCACGACCGACACGCGGATCGACTTCGCCCTGTCGGGCGAGATGGGGCGGTCGCTGTTCACGCACCCCGCCGAGTACACGCGGATCGTGCGCGACTACCGCAAGCGATTCGTCGCAAACCCGAAGACCCGCGCGGTGCGGCTCGGGATCGCGCTGAACCACGGCGCGATCATCGGGGAGGTCGATGCAACGAAGCTCGACCGAGCCGCCTTGCACGAGTTCTTCGCCGAGTGCGATTTCGTCGGGTACTCGTGCTACTCGCCGGTCAGCGTCCCGCCGACGCCCAGCGACTTCGCGAGGAGCGTCGCCCGATTCCTCGGCGAGCTTCGCGACGCGGGGGTCGAGCTCCCGGCGACGACGCCGCTGGTGTTCTCGGAGATCGGACTCGGCGGCGGGGAGGCGCCGGGGCCGGCGGGGCCCGGTTCGACGCTCGCGCAGATCGTGGCGGAGCCGTGGGTCGGCCGCGGCCACGGTGGCGGCGAGGCGTGGGGAACCACCGAACGCCGCCGCTTGCGGAACGATTACTTCGCCGCCGTGTGCGAGTTCCTCGCGAATCAGCCGGAGGGGGGGCCCGTCGTCGAACGCGCCTTTATCTGGAGCGAGGGCCCGTGGGACCCGCAGGGGATCAGCGGCGACCGCTTCCGCGACGACGACATCGCGCAAGCGATTGCGCGGCACAACGCCGGCTGATCGCGTCGCGTCAGGCGACGCCTTCCAGGTCGCCGGTCCAGCGGACGAAGCCCTCGATCCCTTCGTACTCGGCGAGGCCAAGCTTGTCGTAAAGCGCCGCGGTCCCGCGGTTGCGATCCTCGGCTCGCTGCCAAAACTCTCGCGGGTCCGAGCCCGGGAACAGCGCGCGGTCCTTCTGCGACTGGTGCTTGAAGATCGCGATCCGCTTGCGGAGCAGCTCTTGCGGGCTCAGCGGGACCGCCATCTCGATCTGGTGCGGCTCCCACTCTTGCCATGCGCCGCGGTAGAGCCACACCTCGCAGTTGCGGAACCACTCTGCGTTCGCCAGCCGCTTGCCGGCCAGCAGCACCGACTGCAAGCAGACGCGGTGCGTCCCGTGCGGGTCCGACAGGTCCCCCGCCGCGTAAATCTGGTGCGGCTGGACCCGCTCGAGCAGGTCCACCGTGAGCTGGACGTCGTCTTCGCCGAGCGGCTTCTTGCGGACGCGCCCCGTTTGGTAGAAGGGCAAGTCGAGGAACACGCAGCGTTCGGCGGGGATCCCCGCGGCCCGCGCCCCGGCGCGGGCCTCGCCACGGCGGATCAGCCCCTTGATCGCCTGGATCAGGGGGCTATCGACCTGCCCCGGCTGCTTGTTCTTGACGAACTCTTCGACGTGCTGCTCGAGCTCGTCGGTCTTCAGCGGATCGACGCCGAACTCGCGGTTGAACTCGGAGACGAACTCGCTAAATCGCACGGCGTCGTCGTCGAAGACCGCGATGTTGCCCGACGTCTGGTAGGCGACGTGCACCTCGTGCCCCTGGTCCGAAAGGCGGATCAGCGTCCCCCCCATCGAGATCACGTCGTCGTCCGGGTGGGGCGAGAAGCACAGCACCCGCTTCGGGAAGACCTCGTCGTTCGCTCGGCGGCGGTCGCCGGGGAGCCGGGCGTGCGCGGGCTTGCCGCCGGGCCAGCCGGTGATCGTCCCCTGCAGGTGGCGGAACACTTGCAGGTTGATGTCGTAGGCGCGGCCGCGGCTCGCGAGCAGGTCCTGGAGGCCCTCTTCGTTGTAGTCCTCTTCGGTCAGCTTCAGGATCGCCTTGCCGAGCTTCGTGGCGAGCCAGATCACGGCCTTGCGGATCAGGCGGTCCTCCCACTCGAGGCCTCCCCCCAGCGGCCAGGGGCCTAACAGCCACGGCGACTGGTAGCGTGTGAGCCGATCGGCGGCGGCGACGTCGAGGATCGCCTTGGCGTTGGGGTGCTGCTGCAAGAACGTCGCGGGGACGCTGGGGGTCGGCTCCCCTTCGACGGTCCGCGCGACGATTGGCGCCTTCCCCTCGCCGAACGCCAACAGGTAAAGCTGCCGCGCTTCGAGGATCGTCCCGACTCCCATCGTGATCGCGCGGCGCGGGACGTGCTCTTCGCCGAAGAAGTCGCTGGCCGCGTCGCGGCGCGTGACGCGGTCGAGCGTGATCATCCGCGTGCGGCTCTCACGCCCCGAGCCCGGCTCGTTGAAGCCGATGTGTCCCGTGCGACCGATGCCTAGCACTTGCACGTCGATCCCCCCGGCGAGGCGGATCCGCTCTTCATAGGCGAGGCAATGGTCGAGGACGTCGGCCTCGGCGAGCGTGCCGTCCGGGACGTGGGCGTTCGCCGGGTCGATGTCGATGTGGTCGAACAGGTGCTCGTTCATGAACCGCACGTAGCTTTGCAGCTCGTTCGGTTGCATCGGGAAGTACTCGTCGAGGTTGAACGTCACGACGTGCGCGAAGCTCAGCCCCTCCTCGCGGTGGAGGCGGATCAGCTCGTCGTAGACGCTCGTCGGGGTGCTGCCGGTGGCGAGCCCCAGGACGCAGCGGCGGCCTTGCGCGGCGCGCTCGCGGATCAGGTCGCCGATCTGACCGGCGACGTACCGGCTGGCGTCCTTGGCGTGCTGGAAGACGTGGCACGGGATCCGCTCGACTTGCGGGCGCCCTTCGAGGCGGGCGAGAGACTGGGCGATGGCGTCGCTGGGCATAGCGCCTGGCAGCACAACGGGGAGGGGGATGGGGGGCGGCTCGACCGTCTCGATTTCGTCTTGATTGTATCTGGTAGGGGCGGCCGCTCTACCGCCGCCGGCCGCGATCCGAGTAGCAGAATCTCGCTATTGCGCACTTACACGCGTCACTCGGAGCCCTCGCTACAGCTCGACGCGTGACCCCGTCGCTAGGCTTGCGGCCTGGGCGTGGCACAGCTCGATCGCGTCGCGGGCCAGGTCGGCGCCGATCACCGCCGAGGGCTTGCCGCTGGTCAGCGAGCGGACGACCTCGGCGATCTCGGCCTGGAAGGCGTCCATCGGGTCCCCCCCCGCGAGCCGCGGGCGGACGGCGCGGCCCCCCGGCTCGAGCAGCGTCGGCACGCACAGGTAGGCCGCCGTCTCCCCGATGATCGCAAAGTCGAAGACCAGCGTCGCCTTCTCGAAGTGCAGCTCGAAGGCGTGCTGGAACGGCCGGCCCTGCTGGCCGATCGTCCCGCTGGTGGCGAGCGCCGTGGGCCCATCGGGGCCGAACTCGAACATCGTGTTCCAGTACTCCGGGAGCTTGCCCCCCTCGACGCTCGCGCGCTGGCGGCCCGAGGTCGTCACGGCCACAGGCTTGCCGAACAACAGCCGCACGAAGTGCGCGTCGTGGACGTGCAGGTCGAGCATCGGACCGCCGACGTCGGCAGCCGACCAGAAGCGTTGCAACCAAGCGGGGTCGGAGATCACCCGCTTGAACGCCCCGCCGAGCAGCTTGCCGTGCTTGCCGCTCTGCGCTTCTTGCAGTGCCCAGGCGTACTCGGGGAAGTACGGCAGGACGTGGCCGACGAGCAGTTGCTTGCCGGCCGCGTCGGCCGCGGCGCGCATGCGGTCGCAGTCGGCGAGCGTCATCGCCATCGGCTTCTCGCAGAAGACGTGCTTCCCCGTCGCGAGCGCCCGCACGGCGATGTCGGCGTGCAGCGCGGGGGGGAGCGTGATGTCGATTGCGTCGATCGAATCGTCGGCGAGCAGCTCGTCGAGGTTCTCGTAGGTCGCCACCCCGGTGAGGTCCATCTGCTCGCCGGGAGGGCCGAAGTTCCCGCGGATCGACGTCCAGTCGCCGGCGCGCTTGGCGGGGTCCTTCTCGCACAGTGCGCCGACCTCGACCCCCTCGAGCTTCGAGTAGGTCAGGTAGTGGACCATGCCCATGAACCCGAGGCCGGCGATACCGATGCGGAGCATAGAGGAGAGGCGAGAGGTTGGAGGCGAGAGGTGAGGAGACGGTTCGGAGGGTGCGAGCGCGACGTGCCGTCGCGCGTTCGCCTTTACAGGCCTCGGAGTAGGTCCAACGCGCCTTTGATCTCGGCTTTCTGCCGGGCCGGGTCTTGCGGGATCTCGCGCTCGATCGTCAGCGGGCCTTGGTAGCCGATCTCGTCGAGGACCGCGACGAACTTCGAGAAGTCCACGTCGCCGGCGCCGAGCGCCGTCTCGACTCCCCAGGTGACCCCCGGTTGGTCGCTCCACTTGGCGTCCTTGCAGTGGACGCTGCGGACGTACGCCCCGACGCGGCGCAGCGCGTCGAGCGGCTCGCCGCAGCCGTAGAGGATCATGTTCGCAGGGTCGAAGTTGACGAACAGGTTCGGCCGCGCGACCGCGGCGAGGAAATCGAGCAGGGCGTCGGCCGGCTCTTGCCCCGTCTCGAGGTGGACCGCTTGGCCGTGCGCTGCGCAGTGGTCGCACGCCTCGCGCGCCACTTCGACGAGCTCGGCGAACGCGCGGTCCTCCGGCACGTGCGGGACAAACCCCAGGTGCAGGCCGACGGGGATCACGCCGCCACTGTAGGACGTCTCGGGGGACGACAACGACCGGGCGAAGTCGGCGATCTCCTTGAGCTCGGCGAGCCGCGCCGCACGGGTGTCGCGCGGGACGAGTCCCACCGTCCGTACGACCGTGGGGATGTCCGCGTAGCTCTCCCCTTCGAAGCCGGCGAAGACCACCGAGACTCGGATCCCCAGGTCGGCGAGCCGCGCCCGGAACTCGGCGGCTTTTCTCGGGGTCCGCGACGCCGCGTGCGGCGTGTGCAGGTGGACCGTCGGGACCCCCAGCTCGTGCGCGATCTCGAGGTGCACACCCAGACCGGCGTCGATGCTGGCGAAGACTCCGAGGGGGCGGGGCATACGAAGGCGGAAGGGGGAGGGCGGAAGGCGGAAGGCGGAACTAACGAACGTGCGTTTTCGCGGGCGATCCGGCGTTCCGTCAATGGTCCCGCCTACCGAGACGACCCACGAGGCGCCAACCGTTACCCCCGATTCCGCATTCCGATCTCCGCATTCGCCTCAGTCGTGGCGGAGGGCCACGATCGGGTCGAGGCGAGCGGCGCGCACGGCCGGGTAGACGCCGAACGCGACCCCGACCAGCACCGAGATCCCCAGCGCCAGCGGGATCGACCACGTGACGACCTGGGGCTCCATGTTGCGGACCAGGGCCGGGACGGCCGCCATCTGCTCGGGGAAGTACTCTTCGAGCCTCGCGCGGGCGAAGAGCGCGAACGGGTGGCAGAGGAAACCGCCGACCACCCCCAGCGCCCCCCCGACCACCGACAGCACGACGCTTTCCGTGAGGAACTGGCTGACGATGTCGCGCCGCTTGGCGCCGAGCGCGCGGCGGATGCCGATCTCGCGCGTCCGCTCGGTGACGGTCGCGAGCATGATGTTCATGATCCCGATCCCGCCGACGACCAGCGAGATCGCGGCGATCAGCCCCAGCAGCAGGATGAACATCAGCCGCGTGGTGTTCGCCTGTTCGAGGAGCTCGAGCGGCACGGTCACGGCGTAGTCGTCGAGCGTGTGCGAAGTGGCGATCGTGTCGCGCACCAGGTCCGCGGTCGGAAGCACGTCGGCCTGCCGGGTGACGCGCAGCGTCACCTGCGAGACCTCGATGATGTCGCGCCGGAACGCGCCGGGCTGGATCATGATGATCTGGTCGCCCAGCCTGCGCCACATCGTCTGCAGCGGGACGTACGCGTCGCGCGAGAAGTCCTCGGCCGCGATCGACCCGCCGATGCCGGCCGACGAGGCCCTCGGCTTCATCACCCCCACGACGCGGTAGAACTCGTGCCCGAGCTGCACCAGCTCGCCGATCGGGTCCTTCAGCGGGAAGAGCTGGGCCGCGACTTCGGCCGACAGGACGCAGTGGTTGCGCTCGAACCGCCCGTCGGTGTCGGTGAGGAACCTCCCCCGATCGAGCGTCAGCCGCGCGGCCTCTTGGTAATCGGGGGTGACCCCCACCAAGCGGCCTTCGAGGGCGTTCCGCCCGTTGCGGAACTCTTCGCTCAGCTCGCGGATGGGGATCGCCGCCTCGAGCGTCGGCAGCGTCGAGGCGAGCCGCACGTAGTCGGCCCGCGTCACGCCGTAGCCGCCGCCGTCGAACTTGTCGCTCGTCGGCTTGATGGTCCGCAGGATGATGTTCCGCGCCCCGAGGGCCGCGATCTGCTCCTGTGAAGCCCGGCTGATCCCCTCGCCGATCGCCAGCAGCCACACGACGCTCATCACGCCGATCAGGATCCCGAGCACCGTGAGCCCCGACCGCAACGGGTGCAGCAGCAAGCTTTTCACGCTCAGGCGCACGGTGCGCCACCAGCGTGCGAAACCGCTCGACAGGGGGACGGGGCCGGGCACGTTGTCTACCGCGCTAAAGTGGGGAGATGGGGCGCTACGCCCCGTGGGCGCGGCGCCTCAGCGGGCGTGGAGGGCGCTCGCCGCGAGCGCCTCGCGCGCCCCTTTGGGTGCGCCATCGTAAACCACCAGCCCGTCGCGGAGCACGATCGAACGCTTCGTGAGGTCGGCCACTTCGGGCTCGTGCGTCACGAGGACGATCGTCCGCCCTTCACGGTTGAGGCTCGTGAGCAGGCCGAGGATCTCGCGCGTCGTCGCCGTGTCGAGGTTCCCGGTCGGTTCGTCGGCGAGCAGGAACCACGGGTCGTTCACCAGGCTGCGGGCGATCGCCACGCGCTGCTGCTGGCCGCCCGAGAGCTGCATCGGGCGGTGATCAAGCCGATCTCCGAGGCCGACCTTGGCGGCGAGCTCGACGCACCGCGCCCGCGACGAGCGGTCGAGCCGGCCGCTGTAGTGCAGCGGGAGCTCGACGTTCTCGACGACAGTCAGCGCCGCGAGCAGGTTGAACGACTGAAAGACGAAGCCCAGACGCGTCGCGCGGACTTCGGCGAGCTTGTCGTCCGACATCCGCGCGACGTCGTCGGGCCCGAGGAAGTACTGCCCCGAGGTGGGGCGGTCGAGGCACCCCAGCACGTTGAGCAGCGTGCTCTTACCCGAACCCGATGGGCCCATGATCGACACGAAGTCCCCGAGGGGGATGTCGAACGACACTCCGCGCAGCGCGAGCACCGTCCCCCCGGCGAGCGGGTACGCCTTGTGCAGGTCGCGCACCTGCGCCGCGAGGCCGGCGGTGGTAGCGGTGCGGGCGGGCGCCTCGGCGACGAGTTTCACCATGCGTGAATCAGCCCCCTTTGTCGGCGCTGGCGCCCGCGTCGGCGACGCGGACCTTCGCCCCCCGCGCGGTGCGGCTGGCGGTCGCCCCCGTATCGACCGCCTGCTGGCGTTCCTCGGGGGCGATCTCCGGCAGATCGACGAGGTCGAGCATCTTGCGCGGGTCCATCGCCACGCGGTCGCCGGGGACGACCCCCGACTCGATCACCAGGAAGCGGTCGTTGCTGGGGCCGATCAGCACGGGCTGGGCGACGAGCTTCCGCTCGCGCTCGACGAAGCAGTACGTCTTGTCGCCGTGCGCGTAGATCGACTGCACGGGGACCAGGACCGCCTCGGGGACGAACAGCGCACGGATCACGACGGCGGCTGTCATGCCGCTTTTCAGCCGGTCGGACTGCCCCTCGATCGCCACGAACGCCTTGTAGTCTTTAACGTTCGCACGCCGCCAGTTGGTGGGCTCGGCGTACTGGTTGACGCGCGCCACGCGCGCCGGGAGGACCACGTCGCTCATCCCCACGGGGGAGACCGTCGCGTCCATTCCCTTGCGCACGTACTGCACGAGGGACTCGTTCACCTCGCAGGCGACTTCCATCTTTGTGGGGTCGGGGAGCCGGATGATCGCCTGGCGTTCGCGGATCACGGCGCCCTCCTCGACGACGAACTCCCCCCCCTCGCGCTCGTTGTTGCCGTGAGCGTACTTGACCGTCCCCTCCTTGGGCGCCGTGACGACACACTTGGCGATCTGGTCTTCGATGTCGCGGAGCTTCCCGGCGTCGAGCTCGTAGCTCTTCTTCAGGGACTCCCACTTGGCCTTCGTGATCACGATGTCCGAGTCGAGCTGCTTGAGCATCTTCGTGCGCGTGAAGTCCTCGAGCACGCGGAGCTTGGTCTTGGCCGTGTCGAGCTCCTTGCGAGACTTCTCCACGGCGAAACGGTCGGCTTCGAGCTGCAGCTCGTTGACGTAGCCCTTCGCGGCCAGCTTCTCGCTGTAGGCGAGGTAATCCTCGGCCCGGCTGAGGTTCTCTTCGGCTACGAACGCTTCCCCTTCAATCGTCTGCCGCTCTTGGACGAACAACCCTTCGAGGTACTCCTGGCGGGCGATCTCCGCCGTCTCGTAGAGGTTCTTCGCCTCGACCGACGCGGCCTCGGCCGTGTTGACGACGATCTGCTGGAGCGTGCGGTCGGAGCGCAGCGCCGACGAGTCGAGCTCGACCAAGAAATCGCCCCCCTTGACCTCGGTCCCCTCGGGGATGATCCGCAGGATCGCGATCCCCGCCGCGTTCATCGACTTCACCTCGGACCGCACCTCGGTGCTGCCGGCCGACTCGACCTCGCCGTTCTCGGTGATCAGCAGCTCGAAGTCACGACGCTCGACCGTGTGCAGCACCGCGTTGTGCGAAGTCCCCTTGGCGCCCTCGCTCGCACGGCGGTTGGCGAGCCACCACAGCCCACCCCCTGTCATCGAGACGAAGAGCACCACCCACACCAGGACGCCACCACGCCGCGGGTTGGTCGGTCGGCGACGCGATACGGACAGCGACATGGTTAGCGGCCGCACGGGGACGGAGCGGCGAGCGGGAGCTCAGCCGCGACTCGTGGCGTTGCGTCGATTATTGACCCCCGGCGTGGCGCCGCCCAGGCCAGCCGCGGCCGACGGCGCCTCGGACTCGCCTTTCGCGGCCGTTTCGAGCGCCGCAGCGGCCGGGACTCGCGTGGCGGGCTCGGCGGCCCCGGGAGACGCTGCGGGAGCCTCGATCCGCGGCGCCGCGAGCGCCGGCCCGACCGGCCGCACGTCGTCGCCGCGCGGGTTGCAAGGGTCATCGACCAGGAACAGCTCCCACGGCGTGTCGAGCTCGACCCGCAGCCCTTCGCGGTCGAGCTCCATCACGTCGAGGTCGAGCTCCAAGGTGATCCGCTGCACGCGGTTGTTCACCCACACGCTCAGCAGGTCGTTCTGCACACTCAGCAGGTCCCCCAGCGCCTGCACCAGGTCGCGCGCGGTCGTGTTGTTGAACTGCGCGGTCGCCCCCGGTTTGGGGGGCTCCGACAACCGCAATTGCGTCAGATCGACCTGCGCGATGGCGACGAACACCGCCTCGCGGCGCAGTTCGAGGTTGATCTCGTTGAGCCGTGTCTGCCGCAGCGTCGAGCGCACCTGCTGGTGGACGCGATCAACGAATCGGTAGTAGTTGCGGCGCGCCTGTTGGTACTCGATCAGCGACTGGCGGTAGACGTTCCGCTCGGCGAGCCGCGAGGTGGGGGTGTCGAACTCGAGGCCCACACGCAGCCGCCCGTTGGTGTCGCGCAGCCGCAACGGGTTGTCACCGACGTTCCCCAGGTCGCCGGAGAAGACCAGGTCGACGGCGCTCTGCAAGTCGTTGGCGTTGAAGTGGATCAGCCGCCACGAGTCGACGAGCGCGGCCCGCGCGTTGGCCCAGTCGCGCCGGTAGCGACGGGCGATCTCGAACGCTTGCTCGGGGCTGAGGTCCGTCGGCTCGAGGTCGATCGCGTCGAGCCGCGCCCGGGCCTGCAGGATCGACAGCTCGAGCAGCTGCGACGAGAGCCCGCTGAGGAGCCGCGCGAGCTCCGGCGCAGCGGCGTCGGGGGGGGACGCTTCGAGCTCCGCGACCCGCGTGCTCGCCCGCTCGAACGCCCCCTTCCACTCGACCAGGTCCTCGTCGAGCCCGCGCACGCGTGCGTCGAACCGCTCGCTGCTGAACAGCGCGGGGTCGATGCGGGCGGCGATCACCTCGTCGCGAGCGCCGATGCGGGCGAGGTGCTTGCGCCGCCGGGGGGCGACGTCGGTTAGGTGGACCATGTCTTCCTCGACGACCGTCAGCCGCTGCCGGGCGTCGTCGATCAGTCGCCGCGCGTCGGCCAGCAGCGCCTCGGGCGAGGCGGGCGACTCGGGGCCGGCTCCGATCGGCTCGACTTCGCGCGGCGGCGCAGGCAGCGTCTGGTTGGCGACGGCGGCCTCGGGCGCCTCGACGAGCGGCTGCGCAAGACGCGGCGGGCCGGCCTGGTCCGCCGCTTCGACTGATCGCTTGTCTTCGGCGGCCGCTGTGGCGGCCGAGCGGGCGCGCTCGAGCACCTGGGCCGTTTCGTTCTGAAGGGCCGTCAACGGCGGGTCGAGCAGGTTGAACCGCTCGAGCAGCGGGTCATCGACGACCAGCACGATGTCGGGGGGCAGCCCGGCGTTCAGCTTGAAGTTATCGAGAGCGCTTTCGAGGTCGGCTTCGGCGCGGAGCAGTTGGCTCTGGGCGTTGAACAGCGCCTGGCGCGCGAGATCGACTTGGAAGCGGTCGATCCGCCCCGCGTCGTACGACGCTTCGAGCTGCAGCGTGCTGTCGCGCAGTGCCGCGACGTTCGCCCGCTGGTTCTGCAGGACCTGTTGCGACTGCATCAGGCCGAGGTAGCCGCCGGCCGCCGCGGCGCCGGCGTTCCCGGCGAAGCCGTTGCCGAAGAAGCCCCCCTCCCCTTGCCCGCCGAGCCGCAGCCCGACGCCGGCGAAGTTCGCCAGGCCCGCCCCGCCGAGGATGCCGCCGCGACGCTCGGGGCCGCCGCTGGGGAACCGGCCGACGACGACGCCGGCGTAGAACTCGCGTCGGTAGCGCTCCATCGCGCGGATGTTCGCCAGCAGCGTGCGCTCGGCGACCGTCAGCCGCTCGAGGACCCGCACCCGCCCGCCGCCGCGCAGCAGGGGCTGCACGATCGAGAAGTCGAGCAACGTCGTGCCGCTGTAGTCGTTGGGGCCGGCGAACTGCCAGACGATCGAGTTGGCGATCCCCACCACGTACTCGCCGCCGGTGGCGCCGAGCTTCTCGAACCGCCAGCGGTTGGCCGGGTTGCTGGGGGCGACGCGGAACGCGCTGGAGGACTCGGGGACGCCGTCGCCGTTGGTGTCGCCGCGGCCCGAGCGGACGCGTCCGTCGGCTGTGAAGTCGATCGCCGAACCCCCCAGCAGCTGCGCGTCGAAGCGGAACCGCTCGAACGACACGTCGAGGGCCGACAGGTACAGCTCCTCGAGCTCGGCCTGGTAGTCGGGGTTGTTCAGGAGGGCGATCCTCATCGCTCCGTGCGTGTCGAGCACCAGGCGGCCGCGATCGTCGAGCGGCAGACAGGAGCGGTAGTTGACGTTCTCGACCTGCGTGGTGCGCGGCGCCTTGCGCCAGTACTTGGCGCCCTTCTTGCCATCGACGCACTCCAGGTAGGCGTGCGAGACCGGGTCGTCCGGCGGCATGGGCGGGCAGTCGGGGTCGTGCGGGTCGTGCATCCGCGAGCAGGGATCGACCCCGATCCGGTGGCGCCCGACGTCCGACCCCGCGACGACCGCCTTCTCGTCGATCAACGCGTAGGCGTCGCGGTCGGCGCGCAGCCGGGCCTTGCGCGGGCTGCAGCCGGTCGAGGCCCACAACACGGCGAGCGCGGCGAGGCCGACGGCCACCGCCGCGGGGCGCGGGAGCGGACGGCTCGCGGTGTCGTCGAAACGCGGCATGCGGCCGGACCGCCGAACGAGCGCACGGGCGTGCGTCGAACGGCGATGTCCCAGGAAGGATCGCGACTTCGTTGGCGCGCGCAGTGCGGGCCTTCGATGGGGATCGACCCTTCCGGTTGCATCGCTTGAGCAAACCCTGCGGGCGCGAGCGACGCTAGCAAGCGCTGTCGAGCGACCCGCAGCGCCCGGCCTACACGGGGGCCCCTTCGGGGGTCGCCGGGTCGTGCGGCGGACCGGCGGGGACGTCGGTCGAGGTCTTGTCCCAGAACGCCACAAAGAAGATCACGGCGATCACGGCCGCCATCATCGCTGGCAGCATCCAGAACTCTCTCCACTGATTCATGGTGGAGTTGATCAGCTCGGGATCGACCCCTTCGGGCATCGAGACGCTGAGCATCTTGCTCATCGACTCGACGAACCCGGGGGTCGAGGCCTCGCGCGAGTCGGCGATCGCCTTCGCGAGCGCCGGCTCGCTGGTCATCGTCTCGGCGAACCGCCAGCCGGCCATCTTGAAGCCGAGCCACATGCCGATCCCCTGCGTGAAGAAGACCAGCAGCGACTGAGCCTGCCCGCGGACTTCCGCCGGCGCCTTTTGGTCGGTGTACATGAACCCGGTGACGAACAAGAAGTCGTAGCTCACGCCGTGCAGCACGACACCCAACAGGATCATCCACACGACCTGGTCCGGAGCGCCGAGGGCGAACAGCGCGTACCGAGCGACCCAGGCGGCCATCCCCACGAGGATCATCCACTTCACGCCCAGGCGGCGGAAGAAGAACGGGATCAAGATCATGAAGAAGATCTCGCTCATCTGGCCGATGGTCATCGTCGAGGCCGCCTGCTCGAAGCCGACCGTCGTCAGCAGGTTCGAGGTGTACCCGTAGTAGTAGGCGAGCGGGATGCAGATCAGCGTCGAGCAGATCATGAAGACCGCAAACGGGACGTTGGCGAGCAACAGGAACGCGTCGGCCATCAGCAGGCTGCTGAGGTTCAGCGGCTTCCCCTTGGCCGGCGGGGGCGTGTGGGGGAGCGTGAACGCGTAGACTGCCGCGGCGATCGCCCCGCACATCGACAGCCACAGGATGTTGAAGCTCGCCGACCAACTGCACGCCCCGACCGTCAGCCCGGCGGCGATCCAGCCGATCGTCCCCCAGACGCGGATCGACGGGAACAGGTTGGGGTCCTTGATGTTCGCGAAGGCGATCGTGTTCACCAGCCCGATCGTCGGCATGTAGCAGAGCATGTGGCCGATGAACATCCACCAGACCATGCCGCCGTCCCCCGCCTGCGCGTAGCCAATCGCCAGGTACATGAAGGCCGCGCCCAGCAGCATCAGCACGCCGTAAACGACCTGCGACGGGAACAGCCGGTCGGCGATCAGCCCCAGGAACAGCGGCGCAATGATGGCGGCCAGCGGCCCCGCCCCGTAAACCCCGCCGATGGCGTCGCTGAGGCCGTTGGCGCTGAAGCATGCGCCGAGCGTCGGCCCCCACGCCCCCCAGGTGAAGAACTCGAGGAACATCATCACCGAGAGGCGCGTCACGACCGAGTTCACGGCGTCGTCCTTGGTACTTGAGCGAAGAGACGCGGCGCGACACGGAGCACGCCGCCGCAGGGCCCGCTTACGATAGCTAGCAAGCCCCGCCGACGGAACCCGTAAGTTCTGGCGGCGGCGGACAACTTGCCCAGGGTCGCTCGGGGAGGGCTAAACCGCGGCGCGACTCTGATCGACCGGGGGTCCCCCCCCGGCGAGGGCCCGGTTCACCGCATCGACGAACGCCAGGGTGCTCGCCTCGACCGTGTCGGTCGAAACGCCGCGGCCGCGGTAGACGCGTCCCTCGGCGACCCCCTCGATGGTCGCCTCTCCCTGGGCGTCGGCCCCGCGCGTCACGCTGTGGACGCGGTAGTCGCGGACCGCCACCTCGACGCCGATGATCTTCTGCACGGCGTGGAACAGGGCGTCGAGGGGCCCGTCGCCCCCGAAGAACGTCTCCGTCGCCCGCGTCTCACCGCGCATGAGCGTCACCGTCGCCGACGGGACTTGATCGGTGTGCGAGGTCACCTCGTAGGAGACGAGCGACCACTCGCCGGCCGGCGGGGCCCCGACGCGCTTCTCGACCAGCGCCACCAAGTCGGCGTCGTAGACCTCTTTCTTCTTGTCGGCCAGCCGCTTGAACGCCTCGAACACCTTGTCGAGCTTCTCCCCCTCGACCGGGTGCCCGAGCGCCTTCAGTCGGTCGGAGAGCGCCGCACGGCCGCTGTGCTTGCCGAGCACCAGGTCGGTCTTGGTGAAGCCCACGTCCTCGGGGCGCATGATCTCGTAGGTCGTCGGCTCCTTCAGCATCCCGTCTTGGTGGATGCCGGCCTCGTGGGCGAACGCGTTGCGGCCGACGATCGCCTTGTTGCGCTGCACCTGCATGCCGGTGATGCTCGTCAGCAGCCGGCTGGTGGGGACGAGGCGCGTCGTGTCGATCCGCGTCGAGCACTGGTAGTAGTCGTGGCGCGTGCGGAGCGCCATCACGACCTCCTCGAGCGAGCAGTTGCCGGCCCGCTCGCCGATGCCGTTGATGGTGCACTCAATCTGGCCGGCGCCCGCCTCGATGCCCGCCAGGCTGTTGGCGACCGCCATCCCCAGGTCGTCGTGGCAGTGCATGCTGATCACCGCCTTGTCGATGTTCGGCACGCGATCAACGAGCGCCCGGATGACGCGCCCCATGTGGGCCGGCGTGGCGTAGCCGACCGTGTCGGGGATGTTGACGGTCGTCGCCCCGGCGTCGATGGCCGCCTCGACCACCCGGCAGAGGAAGTCGGGCTCGGTCCGCGCGGCGTCCTCGGGGGAGAACTCGATGTTGTCGCACAGGTTCCGCGCGCGGGTGACGCCGGCGATCGCGCGGGCGACGATCTCGTCCATGTCCATCCGCAGCTTGAACTCGCGGTGGATGGCGCTGGTGGCGAGGAAGACGTGGATCCGCGGTCGCTCGGCTTCGGCGAGCGTCTCCCAAGCGCGGTCGATGTCCTTCTCGTTGCAACGCGCCAGGCCGCAGACCTGCACCCCGCGCACCGCGCCGGCGATCGCCCGGACCGACTCGAAGTCCCCCGGCGAGGCGATCGGGAAGCCCGCCTCGATCACGTCGACCCGCAGGTCCACGAGTGCCTGGGCCAGTTCGAGCTTCTCGGCCAGGTTCATGCTGCAGCCGGGGGACTGCTCGCCGTCGCGCAGCGTGGTGTCGAAGATCGTGATCGGGCGTGGGGTGGCCATGGGAGGCGTGCCGCCGGAGAGGGGGAACGAGGAGCCAAACAGGATACGAAAAAACCCCGAAGCCTTGGGGCCCCGGGGTCGAGCGTACTTCGCGTTGCGATGGCGCGCTCAGGCCCCCGGCCCGGGTAGGGCGAGCAGGACGAGCGCGAGTAGCCAGAGGTTCTTCATCGTTTGGATCATGACAAGACCGGCGGCCGAAAGCAAGGTTCGCGCCCGACCGCGCGGCGTTCGGCAGGCTAGAATTACACGCCTGCGAAGGCGGGCGCGCAACCCGGCGACGATCCTTCCGAATCGATCGAACACGGCCCAATGGACCATCCAGGCCAGCACCTCGACCTCTCCAGCGAGCCGCCGCGGCGCGGCGGCGCCGGCGCTTCGGCCGGGTTCCTGGGCGTGACGTTCGAGTGCTGTGGCGTCTACGCCCGCATTTACCCCAATCGGGATGGGGATGCCTACGAGGGGCGCTGCCCGCGGTGCCTCGCCCCGCTGCGCGTGGGGATCGGGCCCGACGGATCGACGTCGCGGTTCTTCTCGGCGAGCTAGCGGGCCGTGGACCGATGTTCGCCCACCGCTTGGGTTCGGCACGCTCGTTGCTGGCGGTGCTTTCGCCGCCCTTCGCACGCGTCTTGTGCCGTCATCGCGGGGCCCCTACGATCCGCCGCCCCTTGGCCCGCGGACCGCGATGGCGGCGATCGACGCATGCACCACGAGTTCGATGTCCGCCGATCGAGCCGCCGCTGCGCCGCTTCGGGCCGCGACCTTGCCCCCGGCGAGGCGTTCTACTCGGCGCTGGTTGACGAGCCGCGGCCCGGCGGCCAAATCGTTGAACGGCGCGACTTCGCCCCCGAGGCGTGGGCCGGCCCCCCCGAAGGGACCATCGGCTGGTGGCGCTCCCGGACTCCCGGCAAACGGGCGTCGGGCCAAGCCCCCAACGAGGTGCTGGTGCGGCTGCTGCGGGCGTGGCAGGACCAGCCCGAAGAGCGAGCCCTGCGCTACTTGCTGGCCCTACTGCTGGTGCGCCG
>JBOFFC010000101.1:0-2219 GCA_051648405.1 Lacipirellulaceae bacterium | reverse complement strand
CCGGTCGTTCCGTCGTTGACCCAGACCTCAGCGAGATCGCCCACTCGACCTAGGTCGATGTCAACGCGCGAGCAGCGCTCAAGGGTCTCTCGATCCACGATGAGCTCTGTCTCGTAGGTTGCTTTGCCCGAGAAGTACTTGGTCAGCGGGTCTGCGCTCTCGGACAGGGAGGAGAGGGCGTCCATTCTGCGCGCGCGCCCGGAACCCACCGCCGGCGTCAGCTCAACGGCCCAGGGGCCCTCGATGGCCACAGCGGGCTGTGGATCAATGCGGTGCGTCGAGTTCTCGCCGGTCGTCCACTCGCAACGGACCTCGCCGCCGGTGGCCGAAAGCGCGACGTATCCGCCCGCGGCATCCCTCCTCAGAACCAGGTCGGATGGGCCTTGCTCTCGACAGATCCACGGGCCTTCCTGCGGGTCGGACTCGCGGAACACCAGGAAGACCGAACCGCCGGGGCCGAGCGAGATCGCCGTCTCGATGCCCTCGGTTATCGACCTGTAGACCGTAGCCCCCTGCATGTGCTTGCCCTCTGGGTCCCACAGCTCGGGACGCCGACGCTCGTTCGCGGCGAGAAGCGTCGCTTCCACTCTTTCGGGAGAAGGATTGACGACGAAGAACACGGTTTCGTCGTCCCCTTCGCGGCAGGCGTGCCGTAAAGCCGGGCTCGACGCCACGAGCCTCGCCGTCAATCCCGTCGACCGCATGGCGTTGCTCAAGTCGCCGTCGCCGTACAATCGCCCGAGGCCTACGACCCGGGGAGCGGCGTCGGGCGGGCCCCAGGTCTCCTCGGCGAGTCGCCGAACGACCTCGTTGCATTGCGGGTAGTTTTGCAGGCTGGGAGAACCCAACGGTTGGGCGGCGCAGACCGTCGCTCCCAGGCGTAGCAGGCGACCGATCTCGGCAGTCGCCTCCGGCAGCAGGCGCCCGTCATGAGGCACGTGGAGTAAACGGTACCGCCGGGCACGCGGGGTGATGACCACTCCGTCCTCGACGGTCAGCGATCCGGCCAGGAACTGGCTCCACGGCACGACGTCGCTCCCCTCCGACGAGGACCCCACGCTCAGCACATCGACCGGCGTACGGCCGTACTGCAGAAGGGATTGAACCCGCCACAGGTACTCGATGAAGGCTTTTCCGGGTTCGTACCAGGTCTGGTTGCGCCCGAAATGGGTTCCCCACCAGCCCATTGTCATGCCGGGCCGGTAGCGCTCGTCGAACGGCTGATGGACCCAGTGGTGTAAAACCAGCCGGTTGACCCCCGACGCGAGCATCACGTCGCCGTCGATCTTGAGCTCGGCGGGCGTTTCGGTCCAATGGCTCCGCTCTGGCCTCCCCGTGAAGGCCTCGGCGGCGATCACCCGACGGTCAGCCCCCCGACCCGCGCCGACGATCGTCGGGTCAGCCGCGGTGCGGCTGCCCGTCCAGAACTCGACCATGGGGATGTCGGCGATCGCGGCGGCGGCCGCGGAGTCGAAGGGGCCTCCGTAGGGCTCGAACTGGAGCTGGACCCCACTCGCGTTGATCATCTCGGCGGCTGGTCGCCACCCTCGCTCCTCGTAGAGCTGTTGGACCACGTCGCGGAAGTCCCACTGGAACCGCGCGACCTGGTCCTTAGAGCCGATGATGCGCGACGCCTTGGCGTCGGCGTTCTCGATCGGCGGCGCCAGGGTGAGCACCCAGCGCAACGGGTCGTACCCTTTGCGCTTGAGGAACTCTTCGCGGAGGTCTTCCGTCCAGTTCTGGTCGCCCGCCTCGTAGCTGTCGATGAGGAAGTGGCGGAAGCTCGCGCCGTAGAGCTCGCCCAGCGCAGCTTCGGTCGGACGGATGACGTTCTCCCAATGGTGGCGAGTTTGTGCCTCGCTCATCTTGTTGGCTTCGAGAGTCTTCCCGAGCATGTCGTCCGGAACCGGGTGTGGCGGCCGCCCCGTTGACGCGTGTCCAACTCGGTAGACCGACCAGTCTCCTTCCGGGGCGTTCCATCGGAGCGTTCCGTCGGCGGCCATTTGGGCTGAGATGTCCAGCACGTTTTCCAGCGCGATCACTTGTCGCACGTTGGGCGCCGCCAGCACGGCGACGTCCCGGTAGAAGGAGAGCAACCTGCCGGTCTTCCCCCAACCCTCGTCCGCCACCAGATCGGGCTGCGGGAGCTTCGCTTCGAGCAGGCGCCCACCGCTGACGGGGGTCTCGCTCCAAACCAGGTGCTGCATGCTGCGGCGCTC
>JBOFFC010000100.1:0-32333 GCA_051648405.1 Lacipirellulaceae bacterium | reverse complement strand
TCGGAATGCGGAACTGGCAAACGGCGGCGTTCGTCGATTCCGCATTCCGAACTCCCCCCTCCGCATTTCCGGCGCCTTTTCGGGTTGCGCAAGGTCGGTAAGGCGAGATTGCGGCTCGTGCCGGTCGTTCCTGCGGCGGTCGGGGAACTCTTCGCCAACCTGCCCACCAACCGCTTCAGGGGGGGCCGGGTCGTTGATAAAGTCGGGTCTGGGGACGGGCCGCGACGCGGTGCGCTCCCCCTGCGGCAACATGGACGCGCATCCCGTTCTCGCGCCGGACCCCCGGTGCACTCGCTATGGTCGCTCCCAACCCTTCCGAACCCGACGCCGTCGATTGCTTGCTGCGCAACGCCGAGTTGCGCAACGAGCTCGAGCCGTTGTTCGATGAATCGATCGGCACGGTCGATGTCGCGCGGATGAGCACGCGCTGCGAGAACGACTTCCTCGAGTCGATGCTCGCCTGGGAGCGGGCCCCCATGCTGCCGGTGGCCGAGTGGTTCGATCCCCCGCTAGCGCTCCCCGAGCCCGATCGGCTGTCCGCCGACCAGCTTCGCGCCGTCGTGCTCGACACGGCCGACAAGCTGTACCAGAAGCAGATCGTGCTCGAGTTCACCGACCACCTGTCGGACCGCGAGCTCTACACGCTGATTGCCCGCGACATCCTACCGACGTACGAGAAGAAGCTCGATTCGCGTACGAGCTACCTGCACTGGGATTGCGCCGACACGAGCGGCGACCCCGAGACCTGGCTGCGCTACTACGCGACGCTCGAAGAGCGCGAAGTCTGGCAAGACGAGACCGGGGGGGACCTGCCTCCGATGTGCGACCCGCCGTTCAACCGCGAGCTGCCGCGCGAGCCACTGTAACGCTGGCGCCGCGGTGGCGGTCACAGCAGGTCGGGCCAGATCGCGTCGCTGACCAGCAGCCCTTCGCGCGTCAGCCGCAGCGTCGTGTCGGCTCGCTCCAGGAGCCCCAGCGAAACGTGCTTCGCGATCGTCCCCCCCGCGAGGGCGTCGATCGTGAAGCCCGTGGCCGCGGCGAACGGTCCTTCCGCGACCCCTTCCAGCCGCCGCAGCCCGAAGACCAGGCGCTCGCGAGCGCGGGCCTCGGGGTCGAGCCGTTCGCGCTCGGCGACGGGGCTCTCTCCCGCGCCGATCCGCTTCAGGTACGTCGTCGTGCTGCGATGGTTCGTCTCGCGGACGCCGTCGAGGTAGCGGGCGGCGCCCGGGCCCGCGGCGTAGTACTCGCGCCCCGCCCAGTAGGACTCGTTGTGCCGGCTCCGCGCGCCGGGGCGGGCGTGGTTCGAGACCTCGTAGTGCTCGAACCCCGCGTCTTTCAGCCGGTCGATCCCTTCGAGGTACATCGACCGCTGTAGCTCTTCATCAACCTCTGAAAGCCCTCCCTGGCGCAGACGCGACCAGAACGCGGTCCCCCGCTCGTAGGTCAGCCCGTACGTCGAGACGTGGTCGGGCCGCAGCGAAATCGCCCCCGCCAGATCGCGGCGCCAGTCGGCGAGCGTCTCGCCCGGGGCGGCGAAGATCAGGTCGGTGCTCACGGCGAGCCCCCCCTGCTGCGCTTGATCGACGACGCGCTCCACGTCGCTCGCCGTGTGATCGCGCTCCAGATGGCGGAGCTTGGCGTCGTCCAGGGACTGCACGCCGAGGCTGATCCGCGTCACGCCGTGCGCCGCGAGCAACTCGATGGCGCCCCCCGTGAGGTCCCCGGGGTTGGCTTCGACGGTCCACTCGGCGTGGCGCGCTGCGTCGATGGGGGGAAACCACTGGCGACCGAGCTCGAGCAACCGCGCAAGTTGTGGGGGGTCGAGTCGGGTGGGCGTCCCGCCGCCGAAATACAGCGTAGCAACCGGCCGCGGCTCGCCGAGCCACGAGAGCTCGGTCGCGATCGCTCGGAGGTAGTCCTCGGCCAGGTCGTCGCGCCCGGCGACGACGGCGAAGTTGCAGTAGCCGCAGCGGTGGCGGCAGAACGGCACGTGGAGGTAGGCCGAACGAGAGGCCATCGGCCGGGGCCTCCTTAAGCCGAGGGCGCCAACGAGCGGCCCGTCCTGGAGACCCGACTCGCCAGCCGCCGGCCGGGCCCCGCCAACCGAGAGCCGGACGGCAGCCCTGGAAAACACCCCGATAAACCTAGTGGAGCGGAAGGGAGTCGAACCCTCGACCTCTGCATTGCGAACGCAGCGCTCTCCCAACTGAGCTACCGCCCCATGTCCGAACCGCGGATTTTACGGGGCCTCCCGACCACTGTCTAGCGACCCGCGAGGGCCTCCCACGCGCCCAACGGCTTCAGCGGGGCGCCTTGCGACTGGCGCCGTCGAGCATCGGCTTCAGCTCGTTGAAGAAGTCGTTGGCGTCCGTGAAGCGGCGGTAGACGCTGGCGAAGCGGACGAAGGCCACTTCGTCGAGCTCGCGCAGGTGTTCCATCACCAGCAGGCCCAACTCCGAGCTCTCGATCTCGGTCTCGAAGCTCTGGTAGACGTCGTTCTCGATCGCGTTGACCGTGGCCTCGATCTGGCGGGTGTTGATCGGGCGCTTCCAGCAGGCGCGCTCGAGGCCGTGCTGGACCTTTTCGCGCGAGAAGGGGTCGCGCGAGCCGTCCTTCTTGATGACCTTGATCGTCGCCTCTTCGGGACGCTCGTAGGTCGTGTACCGGCGGTTGCACGACAGGCACTCGCGGCGCCGGCGGATGGCTGCCCCGTCGCTGCTCGCCCGCGAGTCGATGACGCGGTCGTGGTCTTTGCGGCAAAAGGGGCAGTTCATGTTGCGAAGATACCGGCGCACGGCGCGCCGAGCCAGTCTTGCGCGGCGAGTTTGTGGCGAGTTTGTGGCGGAGCGACTACCCGCGGAGGCCACGGACCCCCGGCCGCCAGGTGGGCCGCACTCCGCGGCTGGTGGGCGCCGCGTCGTCGCCGGCGGCCGAGTCGGGCGCCGCGTCGGTGCGGTCGTCTTCGACACTCTGCGATGCTAGCAGCGTCAACAGCAGCGCGTCGTCGGCGTCGGCCCCCACGCTCGTGGTCGAGGACAAGCGGCTCGCCGTCGAACCGTTGACCCGGCCCGACGGAGCTAGCAACGCGAACGCCGCGTCGAGCGATGCGACGTCCCCCGTCATCGACGTCTCGGTGTCGGGCTCGATCCGCGCGGCCGAGCCCTCTAGCGGCTCGCTCAGCGCAGCAGACGCCGCGGTTGCCGTCGCCCCCAGGTTGTCGCGCCACACCGTGTAGTCGGCCGCGTTCACTACGCCGTCTCGATTGCCGTCGGCAGCCAGCAGCAGGTTCGAGCCGTAGTTTGCCGCCCAAACCGCGTAGTCCGCCTGATTGACGACGCCGTTGATGTCGTAGTCCCCCGGGAGCGGGTTCACGTAGCGGACTCGGTAGATGCGCGAGCCGACTGCGGTCGCCCCGCCGACGCCGTCCTCTTTGTAGAACTCGCTGAAGTACAGCCCGTCGGGCCCGGCGGCGAGCGCCACGACGGTCGAACGACCCGTGCCGGCGTACTGGACCAGGCTCGTCGGGCCGCTGACGCGCGCGCCGGCCGCGTTGAGGACGAACTCGGTGATCCGCTTGCCGTTGGCTTGCGGCCCCGCGGCGTAGGTCGGGCCCGACTCGCTGACGAATGCGTGGTCGATCATGCTCGCGGGGAACTGGCTCCCGGCGAAGGTCGACTGCTGGATGAAAGTCAGGTTCACCGGCGCCGTGGCGGGGCTCCAGTTGTAGAGCGCGCCGATGGTCATCGACGCGTCGCTGCCGTTCCAACCGAGGTTCTGCCCGCGGGTAACCTTGGCGAAGCGATCGACGCTCGGGCCGTTTTCGACCTCGTAGTGCTGTCCGTCCGCCTGGCGCCACGCCCCGCCGAACGGGTTCCGCACGCCGTAGGCGAAGACGTAGTCCCGGGCCCCGATGCCGTTGGCCGCGTTGTAGAACGGGTTGTCGCTGGGCGCGGTCCCGTCGAGGTTCATGCGGAGGATCTTGCCGCGGTACTGATCGAGGTTCAGCGCGGTCGCGGCGCTGAAGCCGTCCCCCATGTGGACGTACAGCTTGCCGTCGGGGCCGATCGAGATGTTCGAGATCTGGTGCGACTGCCCTTGCGTCTCGGGCTGCATGTTCAGCAGCACGCTGCGCGACGCGAGCGACAGGCCCCCGGCGACGCTCGTGAGCCGCTCGACCTTCGGGTAGTGTGTCAGCGATCCGGCCGGCGCGCCGTTGTCCCAAAGCATCGTGACGTAGAGCTGGTAGACCTCGGGGTTCGCGGCGTCGCGCTCGACGACGATCCCGGTCAGGCCTTGTTCGCCCGTCCCCGAGATCGGGCCCGAGGGGTTGTAGTCGAGCAGCCCCGAGGCGAACGTCCGCTTCGTCCCGTCGCGCGAGACGACTTGGATCGAGCCGTACAACTCGGTGACGAAGTACAGCGGGTCGCTCGGGTTGGGGCCCGGGTTGGGGACGAACGCGATGTTCACCGGCAGGCGGTAGCCTGTGCCGACCTCCTCGATCACGAACCCGGGGGCGTTGACGACGAACGGCACCGTCACGTCGGCCGACCGTGCCGGGAGCGAGAAGTCGGGCGCGGTCTGCGACGCGTTGCCGAAGAAGGTTGCCCCCTGGTTCGACACCCACAGGTCGAGGCGCTGCCCCGCCGCGACGTTCACCGCCGGGAGGTAGAAGGTCCGCGACTGGCTGTCGCCGATCAGCTCGAGGTTGCTAGGCCCGAACGAAATCGCGGTCGAGCCCGCTTGGAAGACGACGCGGACCGACGAGTGCTGGGCGAGCGCCGGGAAGTCGACCTGCGTGTTGCCCGTGGTGACCCGCCCGGCGAAGCTGACGAGGTTCCCCCCGCCGCCGGTCCCCTCGAGCCGCATCTGGCCCGGCGTTGTCCCGGTGGGGAGCTCGACCCCCAGGCCGCTGGCGGCGAGGACCCAGGTCGCGGCCGGAGTCGGCGCGACGTCGCGCAGCTCGAGCGGGAAGGTGGTCGAGGCCGAGGCCGTGCTGAACGGCTGAGTCGAGTACGCGCTCACCGAACCGGCGGAGTCGCGGAACCGCACGCGGAGCTCGTACGCCGTGTTGGGCGCCAGGTCGATCTCTCCCGCGCGATCACCGACAAACACGCCGTCGCCGAGGTGCGTGTGCAGGCGCTCGACCCCTTCGATCCCGAGCGTCTGCCAGACGAGGTGCGAGCTAAGGCCGGTGGTCCACACCTCCCAGTCGGTCGACTTGTGCGTGTCGCCGTTGGGGTCCGAGTAGCCGACCGCTTCCATGTGCAGGTCGGCCGGGTTGATCACCTGGCCGTTGGGGGGCTCGTTGATCGTCGGGGCCGCCGGCGCGGCATTGCCGGGCGCCGACGCCCCCACGATGTGCACGAAGTTGATCCGCGTCGCCTTCTCGCCCGCGGCCCCTTGGTCCAGCGTCAGGCGTCCGTCGCTGACCGTGACCACCGTCGTCCGAACCTGCGGAGTGGCGAGGTCGGGGACGGCGCTGAACAGGTTCACCCCTTCGACGTTCACGGTATGCAGGCCGTCGTCGTTCGCCGGGTCGCCGACGGCAACGGTCACCTCGTACCGACCGTTCGCTAGGTCGAAACCCCACGACTGGCCGGCCTCGATGTGGATCAGCGTGTCGAACCGCTGGTCGGCGTCGAGGCTCCGCTCGCGCGACTGGTCGGTGTGGTCGCTCGTCCATCCGTAGGAGAACCCGTTCCCGCGGGCGCCGAACACCAGCCCCGTGTCGCGCAGGTAGCGCGACGGGGTCGTGGCCTCGTCGTTCTGGAAGTTCACAAGGTAGGTGTCGCCGGCGAACAGCTCGCGCCGCTCGAGGCACTCTACGCGAAGGGTCCGCCGCCGACCGTGCCGATGCGTCATTTAAGAGCCGTCTGAAGAGATCCGGCGGAGCGATGGGAGGCGCCGCGTAAGTTGACCGAGTCCCTAGACCTTAACACCCCGGACCGCAGGCCGGCAACGAATGGGCCCCGGGCGTGCTCGGCCGGCCGGTCACGGTATACTTGCCGCGGCCCTGGCGGGCGTCCTCACTTCGCTCCCCCGACCCTCTCCGAGCAAGCAAGATGGCCGACAACTCCGACCCCGCTTCCGCGGCAGGCCCCTCGCCGACCGCCAAGGACCGCTTCGAGCGCGCTGCCGCCGCCAAGCAGGGCCGACCCGACACCCCCGAGAACGAGCTGTGGGTCGGCAGCTACTCTCCCAAGGCGATGCTGGGGACGTGGGTCGCCGGCGGGGGGGCGACGATCGCCGCGATCGTGGTCGGCCTGCTGGCGAGCTTCTCGGGGAATGCGTGGGGGATCCTAACCGCGCTGGTGCTGGTGATGTGGGTCGCAATGGCCGCCGTCTATTGGTATCGCCGCCTTAGCGTTCACTACCGCCTCACCAACCAGCGGTTTGTCCACGAGCGTGGGCTCCTCTGGCGGACCGTCGATCGCGTCGAGCTGATCGATGTCGACGACGTCACCTACCGTCAGGGCCCCGTCGAGCGGGCGCTCGGAGTGGGGACGATCATGATGGCGAGCAGCGACCGCACCTCTCCCGAGCTGCGACTCGCCGGGATCGACGACGTCCGCAAAGTGGCCGACTTGATCGACGACGCCCGCCGCAAGGAACGCCGCAGCCGTGGCCTGCACATCGAGTCGGTGTGAAGCCCCGCCTTCGATGAACGCCGCAGGAAAAGGGAGATGGGGGGTCGACCGGGAGATCAAGGGGGGATGGTCTCGATTGAACAGAGTCGCTGCGATTGGCAGACAGGCAAGCACCAATGACCAAGCACCAATGACCAAAACCTCGCTGCCGGCTGCCCCCCGCCTGCGTCGGTGAGGCGAGCCAGCCGTTGGCGCCGGCCCCGCCGAACCGCCATCACCCACTTCCCCTATCTCCTTCTCGTAAGCGTTGCCCGCGAGGGGGCGTTTGCGTCGCCCCGGGGGGCCGATCATCCTGAAAGGCCCCCCGCGCCTCTCCCGCCTGGCGACGCGATGAACGTCCTGGTCCTAACGCACTATTTTCCCCCCATCGGCGGGCCGGGCGCCCGGCGGATGCTCGGGTGGGTGCACGGGTTCACTGCGGCGGGGCGCTCGGTCACGGTCGTCACCCCCGAGGCGCACCCGCTCGACCCCTACTACCAGCCGGACGAGGTGTATGACGGTCCGGCTACCGTGCTGCGGCCGAAGGTGTTCGACCCGGCGCGGCTAGCGCGCGGGGGTGGCGGTGGGGGGGACTCGGCCGCGGCTCCTACGGTCGGCCCCGAGCGGCGTGGCCTCGCCGCCCGGCTCCGGCCGTGGCTGCTGTTGCCCGACCAGCGGCGACTGGCGAACGGCCCGCTCGTAGCCGCGGCGGCGAAGCTCGTCGGCGAGCGAGCCGTCGTGCTCACTTCGAGTCCGTACAACAGCGTCCACCTTGCGGGGCTGACGCTGAAGCGGAGGTTCCCACAGGGCGTCACGTGGGTCGCCGACTTCCGCGACGACTGGTTTCACCCCGTCTTCTTCCCGCACCCCAACGCGCTGTATCGCGCCTACAACCGCCAGTTGGAGCGCGCCGTGCTGCGCGAGGCCGATGGCCTGACGATTGTCAGCCGTCAGACGCTGGCCAAGGTCCGCTCGCGCCACGCGAAGCACCTCGGCGAGGCGTTCTTCGGCGAGGGGCCCCCGACCAAGTGGCGCTGGGCCCCCAACGGGTTCGACACAACGGGTGTCGAGCAAATACTCGACGCCCCCGCCACACCCCGCGCGCCGGGCGCCCCCGTGCGGCTGCTCTTCAGCGGCACGCTTTGGCAGGGGCACTCGCTCGTCGCGCTGGTCGACGCGCTCGACGCGGTCGCGACCCGCAGCGGCCAGCGGTTCCACTTCGAGATCGCCGGCCGCGTGATCGAACCCGTCCCTAAGCCGTCCTCGCCCCTCGTCGACGTGACGCTCGGCGGCTGGAAGCCGTACGAGGAGTCGCTCGCCGCGACGCGCGCCGCCGACCTGCTGCTGGTCCATACCGGGCCCGAGCGGCAGGACATCAAGATCAAGGTCTTTGACTGCGCGGCCGTGCGCCGCCCGCTGCTGGTCCTCGGGCCGATCGACTCGGCGACCACTGCGCTGGTGAAAGCGAACGTCCCCGACCCGCTGGTCGCGGCGCCCGACGATCGCGCGGCGATCGAGCGCGCACTCGTGCGGTACCTCGAGTCGAACGACCCCAATCGCCACGCCTTTCCCGGTGTCCCCGCCGAGTACGACCGCGTCGATCAAGCAAAGGGGCTGCTCGCCTGGGCGGAGACCCTACGACGGTGATCGACTCCCTGCCATCGCTGCCGACGAGAATCCACGTCACGGGCCTGGCCGTAGACCCGATTGATCTCGCGCAGCTCTTCGACTGGGTCGTCGCGGCGGCGAAGGAGGGGCGAGTCTCCGGCGCTCGGCGCACCGTCGGCTACCTCAACGTCCACGTTGCGAACACCGCGGCGGGGGACGAGAGGGTGCGGCGCTACGTCAACGAGTGCTGCGACCTCGTCTACTGCGACGGCAAGGGGATCGGCTGGGGCGCGCGGTTGCAGGGGCTCGCCGAGCCGCCGCGGATGACGGCCGCCGACTGGTTCGCCGAGCTCTTCGTGCGGCTCCGCGACAAGGGGCTCTCAGCGCTGGTCGTCGCCGGCAAGCCGGGAGTCGCCAAGCGGGCCGTCGCCGCGATCGCCGAGCAAGTCGGCAGCCTCGGTGACGTAACGACGCACCACGGTTACCTGGAGGGGGGCGTCCCCGAGTCGCTCACCGAGCTAATCGCCGAGCGTCGCCCCGAGGTCGTGCTCGTCGGCATGGGGACGCCGACGCAGGAGCGGTGGGTGCTGGAGCACCGCGCGGCGATCGACGCCCCCCTGGTGTGGGCCCTGGGGGCCACGTGCGACTACTACGCCGGGGAGCAAGCTCGCGGCCCCGAGTGGCTGCGCCGCGTAGGGCACGAGTGGGCGGCCCGGCTGCTGGCCGACCCCACCCGGCTGTGGAAGCGGTACGTGCTGGGGAACCCGCGGTTCTTGCTGCGGGCGTGGCTGACGCGTTAGGACACTTGAGTCGCGCTCAGGCAGCCCCACCCCGTGCCCCGGCGGCGCCGACTGACAAGCGAGTCACGAGCAGCAAATCGACGACGGTCGCCGCGTCCTCCGGCTCGCCCCCGAGCGCTACCCAAGCGGTCCTGCCCCCGGGGGTGATCCAAAGGAACTCCGGGTGCGGAACGCGGAGCACGCCGCCGTCGGCCAAGTGGATCTCGAACGGCTGGAACGGCTTTGCGCCGTGGAGCAGCTTCAACTGGTTGGTTGTCATTCGTCGTCCCCTTTCTCGTCCTCCCCACCTCCCATCGCCCAGTCCCGCCGCTGGCGGCTGCTGGGGATGTTCATCGCCTTGCGGTACTTGGTGACCGTGCGCCGGGCGACGGTCAAGCCCTGCTTGGCGAGCTCCTGGACGAGCGCGTCGTCGGAGAGCGGCTTCGCCTTGTCCTCGGCATCGACGACCTCTTGCAGCTTGATCCGCACGACGTCCCAGGCGATGTCCTCGCCGTCGGCGCCGATCGTGCCGCCGACGAAGAACCGCTTGAGCGGGAAGATCCCCCGCGGGGTCTGGATCCACTTGTCATCGACCGCGCGGCTGACGGTCGTCACGTGGACGTGGACCTTGTCGGCGATCTGCTGCATCTTGAGGGTTTCGATCGCCTCGGGACCGTCGTCGAGGAACCGCGCCTGGTGATCGACGATCGCCTGCGCGACGCGCGACAGCGTGTTGCGGCGTTGCTCGATGGCTTCGATCAGCCACTGGGCCGAGTTCACCTTGCGCTTGATGTACTCGCGCGCCGCCGCGTCGGCGCCCGAGGCCCGCTGCAGCAGCTTGCGGTAGTAGGGGTTCACGTACAGCGACGGGACGTGGCCGTCTTCGAGCCGCACGACGTACTTCCCGTGGTCGTCCTTCTCGAGGTACAGGTCGGGCGTCACGGTCGGCACGGTCGAGGCCGAGAAGTCGGCGCCCGGCTTCGGCTTCAGGTGCCGCAACTCGGCCCAGGCGGCGTTGATCCGCTCGATCGACAGGCCCGTCTTCTTTGCGACGAGCGGCAGCCGGTTGTTCTCGAGGTCCTCGAGGTGGTGCTCGATGAGCGTCCGCATCTCATCGACCAGCGGCATGCCGGGGCGCAGCTGCAGCAGCAGGCACTCCTTGAGCGACCGCGCTCCGACCCCCGGAGGGTCGAGGTGCTGCACCACCGTGAGCGCGCGTTCGGCGAGCGCGAGTTGCTCTTTGCGGTACCGCTCGGCGTCGCCGTTCAGCTCGGCGGGCGAGGGGGGGACGACCTCGGCCAGCGGCGTCTTGAGGTAGCCGTTCGTGTCGAGGCTGTAGATGATGCGGTCGGCCATCCGGCGCACGTCGGGCTCGATCTCGAACCAGGCGAGCTGGTGCTGCAAGTAGTCGGCGAGCGACTCGGGGCGGGCGACGACGCTCGCCATCTGGTCGTGGGCGCGGTCCGACTCGGCCTCGAGCTGGCCCTGCGACGGTCGGCTACGCTCCTCGTAGTCGTCTGGCAGGCTCTCCGCCATGTTCACGAGGCGCTCGAAGTCGTCCTCGTTGTTCGTGTCCTCCTTGACGACCAGCGGCCGCTCGCTGTCGTCCGGCAGCTCGGCCAGCTCGGGGGTCGCGTCGGGGTCGTCGCCCGGTTCGACCATGTCGAGGCACGGGTTGTCCTGCATCTCCTGCTCGATCCGCTCCTGCAGCGCGAGGATCGGTAGCTGCAGGATCTCCATCGACTGGATCATGCGCGGCGCAAGCACTTGCTTTTGCGCCATCTGCATCTGTTGTCCGAACGACAAACGCATGACCGAGAGTCCGCCGCAGCGAAGGGGAAACCAGCAAAAAGGCCAACGGGTAGTGAGCCGAGAGACGCGACTTCGGAGCGTGTTGGCGCGTTCCATGGGGATCGACGGCGCCCGCTCCACAGCGCTCTACCATACCCCCTTGCGAGCGATAAGGTCAAACAACCGGGCGCTGTAAGTCTAGCTCACGAAGCGAATTGCGCGCTTCGCTGCCCGACCGGCGAATCGCTGCCCGATCCGCGGCAGCAAAGGAACCGCAGACGAACGCGGATGGACGCAGTTGAAGACCGCGGGGCGATGCGTCCGCTTCTATCCGTGTCGATCCGCGGTTCCACCCGCGGCGCCGGGGGGCGGGGTGTAGCGGACGCGATCGGGGTCGGCGTCGAAGAGCTCCATCGCGCGCTTCACGAGCGGGACCTGGGCGATCTCGGCCTGCTGTTGCCGCCGCGCGACGCGGCGCGACCCGACCGGCCCCGCGGCGGCCGCGGGGCCCTTGGCGAGCTGCGCCTGGAGCGCGCTCATCATGTCGATGCCGTCGCCGCTCGCCGCGGTCGGAGCGGGTTGAGGCGTCGGCCGCGGCGCAACCGGCGGAAGCTCCTCAGCTTCCTCAACGCTCGCGAGCGCCGCGTTCACGTCGATCGGCGCGCGACGCGGCTTCTGCGCGACGGGCGCCGCTGCAGGGGCGATCGGCTTCGCGGGGGGGGCGGGCGCCGGTGGCGCCGCGGGGGGGGCCGCCGGCGTGACGCGACTCGTCGATCGGGCCGACATCGCGGGGCGCGGCGGCGCCGCCGCGGGGAGCGCCGCGCCGCTTCGCAGTTCGGCCGCCAACTCGGCGAGCCCCTCCAGGTCGGCGATCGTCGCCAGGCGGACGATCGCCATCTCGAGCAGCGTCCGCTCGTGGACGCTGACGCGCATCCGGGCCGCGGTCTGGTCGAGCACTTGCAGCGCCGCGAGCAGCGTTGGGACCCCGAGCCGCGCGCCGAGCTCGCGCGCCGCTTCGACCTGCGCCGGGAGCGCGTAGAGCATCCGCTCGGGCGAGCAACCGACGGCGAGCGCCATCGCGTCGCGGTAGTAGCCCATCAGTTGATCGACGAGCTGCGCGACGTCGGCGCCCCCGCCGATCGCGCCATCGACCAGCGTCAGCGCGCCGGCCGCGTCGCGCTCGGCCAGGCGCTCGGCGAGCTCGGCGACGCGCTCCGCCGGAGCAATCCCCAGCAGCGAGTTCACTCCGTCGGCCGTGATCCGGCCCCCGGCCACGGCCAGCAGTTGCTCGAGCAGCGACTGGCTGTCGCGCATCGAACCGGCCGCCCGGGCGGCGATCAGCGCGAGCGCTTCGGGCTCGACCTCGACCCCCTCGGCCTCGGCGATCTGCGCCAGCCGCTCGCGGATCGAGACCGCCTCGATGCCGGCGAAGTCGAACCGCTGGCACCGCGACAGGATCGTGATCGGGATCTTGTTCGGCTCGGTCGTCGCAAAGACGAACTTCACGTGCTCGGGGGGCTCCTCGAGCGTCTTCAGGAGGGCGTTGAACGCCTCCTTCGTCAGCATGTGGACTTCGTCGATGATGTAGACCTTGAAGCGCACCCGGCTGGGGCGGATCCCGGCGTTCTGCCGAAGCTGGCGGATCTCGTCGATGCCGCGGTTGCTAGCGCCGTCGATCTCGAGCACATCGACGTCGTCCCCCGCCGCGACGCTCTGGCAAACGTCGCAACGGTTGCAGGGCGTGGGGGTCGGGCCTTCGACGCAGTTCAGCGCCTTGGCGAAGATCCGGGCGGCCGAGGTCTTGCCAACGCCGCGGGCGCCGCAGAACAGGTAGGCGTGCCCGATCCGTCCGGTGCGGATCGCTTGCTCGAGCGCTCCGGCGACGTGCTCCTGGCCAATCAGCTCGGCGAAGGCCTGCGGCCGGTACCGCCGGGCGACGACCACGTACTCGTGGCCCGGCTCGCGGACGCCGCTCGGCAGGGGAGGAGCGTCGTCCATTGGCGCCGCTTAGCAGTGGGGCGGGAAGCGATTCCGCTCTCCCCCCGAGGGGCGAGCTCCGTGAGCGTGCCGCAACCTTCCGCCGAAACCGACCACCGACGAGAGGCCCCCACACCCGTTGGCACGGGCTTATGGCTGCTGTGTCTCCACCCTGACCAGGTTCGCAGGGCCCCCGTCGCAGGGGCCCCTCGTCGGTCGCCGATTGGCGAATGGCTGAGTATGCCGCGTCCGGCGGTCGTGCGTCAAAGGGCCGCAGTCCCTTTCGCCGTCGATCCGCACGCGCGCGGTTTCGCTGCGCATTCGGGCGCTTCAACCACGTTTCTGCGTGGACTAGCATCGCCAATCGAAGCGAGGTCGCGCCACGCAGTCCACCCGCAGGCGGGGCTAACCCCCCCGAGGAGCAGTCCGATGACTCTCGACCAGTTTTTCGACCACCTGTGGGCCGACTACGCGGCGATGACCCCCCAGGCGCCGAAGATCAAGGCCGCCTTCGAGGCCCAGGGGGAGCGGATCGTCAACGACCACGTCGCGTTCCGCACGCTGGCCCTGGAGCCGATCGGCCTCAAGGCCCTCGAGCCGCACCTGCTGGCGATCGGCTACACCCCCTACGAGCCGTACAAGTTCGAGGACAAGAAACTCGACGCGTGGGGGTACCTCCCGCCGAAGGAAGACCAGCCGCGGGTGTTCGTCTCCGAGCTTCGCATCGACGAACTGTCGCCCCGCGCGGCCGCGATCATGCGGGGACTCGCCGCCCAGGTCGACGCCAACAAGGTGAAGAGCCCCGACGTGCTGTGGGCCGGTCGGCTGTGGGAAGCGGTCTCCTACGACGACTACCAGTACCTGGTCGAGGAGAGCGAGTACGCGGCCTGGGTCGCGTCGATCGGCATCCGTCCGAACCACTTCACGATCGCCGTCAACTACCTGAAGCAGTACCGCAGCGTCGAAGACGTGCTGAAGGTGGTCGAGGGCCTGGGCTACGGCGTCAACTCGTCGGGGGGCCGCGTGAAGGGCTCGCCCGACGTGCTGCTCGAGCAGGGTTCGAGCCTCGCCGACCGGATGAAGGTCCCCTTCGCCGACGGGGTCGAGCGCGAGGCCCCGACTTGCTACTACGAGTTCGCCAAACGCTACGCGGGCCCGGACGGGAAACTGTTCCCCGGGTTCGTCGCGAAGAGCGCCGACAAGATCTTTGAGTCCACCGACGTGAAGGGGGCCCGTTCGTGAGCGCTGCCGACTCGACCGCCCCCGCGGGCGACCCAAAAGTCCCTCCGGGGGAAAAGTACCCGGTGCTGATCCTCGGGGCGGGCAAGATCGGCCGCGGCATCGCGCGGATCCTGCACCTGTCGGGCAAGTACGACGTGCTCGTCGGCGACATCGCGCAGGGTGCGCTCGACGCGCTGACCGCCGAGACGGCCGTCGCGACGACCTGCCTGAACGTTTCGAAACACGACGAGGTCGTGAAGGCGCTCGCCGGCCGCAAGGCGGTCCTCTCGGCCTGCACGTTCGACCAAAACGAGGGGATCGCGGTCGCGGCGCTCGCCTCGGGGGCGAGCTACTTCGACCTCACCGAGGACGTCGCCACCACGCACTCGGTCCGCACGATTGCCGACAAGGCGGCCCCCGGGCAGATCTTCATGCCGCAGTGCGGCTTGGCGCCGGGGTTCATCGGGATCCTCGCGCACGACCTGTGCCGCGGCTTCGACCGGCTCGACCGGGTGAAGATGCGCGTCGGCGCGCTGCCGCTCTACCCGACGAACATGCTGAAGTACAACCTGACATGGTCGACCGACGGCCTGATCAACGAGTACTGCAACGCGTGCGAGGCGATCGTCGATGGTAAGGCGGTCGAGGTCCAACCGCTCGAGGGGCTCGAGCGGTTCGCGCTCGACGGCGTCGACTACGAGGCGTTCAACACGTCGGGCGGTCTGGGGACGCTTTGCGAGACCCTCGAAGGGCGCGTCAAAAACCTCGACTACAAGACCGTCCGCTACACGGGACACTGCTACCTGATGCAGTTCCTGCTCGATGGCCTGCGGTTCCACGAGCGGCGCGGCCTGCTCAAGGAGCTGATGGAGGCCGCCATCCCCTGCACCAACCAAGACGTCGTGCTGATCTTCAGCACCGTCACCGGCTGGCGGAACGGCCGGTTCGAGCAAGTGGCCGACGCCCGCAAGGTGTACCACGGCCACGTCCACGGCATCGACGCGAGCTCGATCCAGATCACCACCGCCACCAGCATCTGCGCCGTGCTCGACCTGCACCGCCTCGGGAAGCTCCCCGTCAGCGGCTTCGTCCGGCAGGAAGACGTGAAGCTCGCCGACTTCCTCGCCAACGAGTTCGGCAAGCCCTACGCCGCCGCGACCCACGTCCGTTCGCCGATCGCGACCGACGCCTCGGCCCGCCCTTGAGGGGGCGTGCCCTGCGTTCCGATCTCACCAAAGGTATTCGCGATGCCACTGCCCGACGCCGTGCTCCCCGCCCCGCGTGACGGCGTCTACCCCGGCGTGTTGGTCGGGTCGCAGACGCTGGCTGGCGTGGGGGTCGAGAAGCCCCGCTCGCCCGTCGATGGCGCCGTGACGTGCTCGGTCTCCGTCGGCGGACCCGCCGCGGTCGCCGAAGCGGTCGGCGCCGCCCACGAGGCGTTCCTCCAGTGGCGGCTCGTCCCCGCGCCGCGCCGCGGCGAGCTGGTGCGGCGGATCGGCGCCGAGGTCCGTGCCAACAAGCAAGCGCTCGCCGAGCTGGTGACCCTCGAAGCGGGCAAGATCCCGGCCGAGGCCCTCGGAGAGGTCCAGGAGTGGATCGACGTCTGCGACTTCGCCGTCGGCCTGTCGCGGCAGCTCTACGGCCTGTCGATCGCCAGCGAACGCCCCGAGCACCAACTGCTCGAGCAGTGGCGCCCGCTGGGGGTGGTCGGCGTGATCTCGGCGTTCAACTTCCCCGCCGCCGTGTGGGCGTGGAACGCGATGCTCGCCCTGGTGTGCGGCGACACAGTGGTCTGGAAGCCGTCGGAGCAGACGCCGCTGATCTCGCTGGCGTGCCACGAGATGGTCCGCCGCGCCGCGGTCGGCTTCGAGGGCGCTCCCGACGCGCTGTCGAGCGTCGTCTGTGGCGGCGCCGGCGCCGGGGCGGCGCTCGCGGCCAACCCCAGCGTGCCGCTCGTGTCGGCCACCGGGTCGATCCCGATGGGCCGCAAGGTGGCGGTCGCGGTTGCCGAACGCCTCGGCCGGTCGCTGCTCGAGCTGGGGGGCAACAACGCGATGATCGTCACCCCGACGGCCGACCTCGAGCTCGCCGTCCGGGCGATCGTCTTCTCGGCGGTCGGCACCTGCGGCCAGCGCTGCACGAGCCTGCGGCGGCTGATCGCCCACAAGAGCGTCGCGGCGGGCCTCGTCGAGCGCCTGAAGAAAGCCTACGCGACGCTGCCGATCGGCGACCCCACAAAGCCCGGCATGCTGGTCGGCCCACTGGTCAACGAAGCGGCCTTCCAGAAGTTCGAGGCGAGCCTCGCTGCCGCAAAGGCCCAAGGGGGCACGCTCGTCTGCGGCGGCTCGCGGCGCACGGAGGGCGTCGCCGCCGGCGGCTACTACGTCGAGCCGGCGATCGTCCGCATGCCCGCGCAGACCGAGGTGATGCTCGACGAGACGTTCGCCCCGCTCTTGTACGTGATCGAATACGACACGATGGACGAGGCCCTCGCGCTCCACAACGGCGTGCCGCAGGGGCTCGCCTCGGCGATCTTCACCGGCGACGTCCGCGAGGCGGGCCGGTTCCTCGGCCCGGCGGGGAGCGACTGCGGCATCGCGAACGTGAACATCGGCACGAGCGGCGCCGAGATCGGCGGCGCCTTCGGCGGCGAGAAAGAGACCGGCGGCGGCCGCGAGAGCGGCTCCGACAGTTGGAAGCAGTACATGAGCCGCGTCACGAACACGGTGAACTACGGCGCCGCCCTGCCCCTGGCGCAGGGGATCAAGTTCGACGTGTGAGGCTCGGAGGGAGCGATCACGCCAAGGCGCGAAGGCGCGGAGGACGGGACCGGGAATCGGCCACTCGTCGGGCAAGCTCCTACACCAGCCTTTCCGGGTGCTTTCGAGCGTAAAGCGGCCAAAGCTCAAGAATCCCGCGCTCGTTTTGGAGCGCCCAGGCCTCTGTGTTCAACGCATGCACCGACTCTTCAAGCGCAGAGCCGTGGTACCACTCCATCCAGTCGTCGCAACCGAGCGGGGCCCAAAAGACGAGAGCCTGCCGAAACGCTTCGCGAAAAATCTCAGCCAGCCGCGTCGCTCCCAATTCTTCCAGACCAAGTGCTGTCTCTTCGGCAAGACCCTCGTGGTGCCAATTGCCGAAGTGCCAGCCAAGATCGTCCATCGTCAGCGAGACATCCAATTCAAAGGTCGCCGCCATCGACCGTAGTCGAAGTGGAAGCGAACGAAGCTCTTGCACAAACTCGTCGGTTGCCTGCCGTCCGTTTGGAAGCCTACGTTCCAGCTCGCGGCCCAAAAGCTGAAACAAGTCGTCGTCAGAGGACGTCGCCGCGACAACTTCGGGAGTAACGAAGTCCATGTGTATCAACGAGGGTCTGGCGCCGCGTCGGTAGTCAGAAATTGACGGCGAAAAGCCACACTAAGCGGAGCCGCATTGGATCGGTTACCGCAACGCTATCGTCAGCGTACGTTTAGTGCAAGCACCGGTTTTTTCGGCGACGGGCGTCAGTCATCCGCCGATGCGCTCCGGGGGCTGGCGCCCCCGGCTCGGGTCACGCGCTTCGCTGTGAGCCGATAGCTGACAGCCGAAAGCACCAATGCCCACCACCCGCCTCGCCCCGTCGCCGACCGGCGCCCTGCACCTGGGGAACGCGCGGACGTTCCTGGTGACTTGGGCGCTCGCGCGGCAGAACAGCTGGCGCGTCGTGCTGCGGATCGACGACCTCGACGGCCCGCGGATCAAGGCGGGCGCCGCGAGCGACGCGATCGAGACGCTCCGCTGGCTGGGGCTCGACTGGGACGAGGGGCCCCACTACCAGACGCACGACACGGCGCCGTACCGCGAAGCGCTACGCCACCTGGTCGAGCACGGCGACGCGTACCCGTGTCGCTGCACCCGCGCACAGATGCTCGCCGCGAGCCTTTCGGCGCCGCACGCTGGGGAGCACGAGCTCCGTTACCCGGGGACGTGCCGCGGGCTTTTGGGTCGGGGGGCGATCGCGAGCGCCGCCGACTTCGCCTCGCCCGAGGTCGCGTGGCGGCTGGTCACGCCCGACGCGGCGATCGAGTTCGTCGATGAGCTTGCGGGGCGGCAGTCGTTCAACCCCCAGCAGGAGGTCGGGGACTTCCTCGTCGCCACCAAGGGAGGGGCGCCGAGCTACCAGCTCGCCACGGTGGTAGACGACGCCCGGCAGGGGATCGACTGCGTCGTGCGCGGCGATGACCTGCTCGCCTCGACCGCACGACAGATGCTGCTGTACGACCGGCTCAAGGCAACGCCGGGCCCTCAGCGGCCGCGCTACTGGCACATGCCGCTGGTGGTCGGCGAGGACGGGAGGCGGCTCGCCAAGCGTCACGGCGACAGCCGCATCGACTCGTACCGGGCGCTCGGGATAGGTCCCGAGCGGATCATCGGCCTCGTCGCCGAGTGGTGCGGGCTGGGGCCACGTCGGCCCATGAACGCCGCCGACTTCTGCGACGGCTTTCGCCTCGACGCGATCCCGCGTCAGCAAGTAGTGTTCGCCCCCGCAGACGACGCTTGGCTCCGGGCGCTCTAGCAGCCTACTGACTTTTCGACAGGCTGCGTGGTCGCAGGGAGGCGACGTCGAAACCGAGGCGCTTTCGCAGCGGTTTCGCGAGCCGCGAGCGGCTCGGCCGTGAGCTTGGCGAGGTTGAAGAACGCCACGAAGGCGTTTTTCAACAGGCTGCTAGGCGCCGGCGTCGCTAGCAGCCGCAAAGTCGGCGCAATCGTTTCGTTCATGCTGTTCAGCGCGATCAGTCGATTGACTCAAGTAGCGATGCGCGCCGCGGTGCGCGCAGTCCCTGGCCCCGCGGGGCGCTGTGCAAGGAGCAGGTGATGTTTGCCGAGTGGCTGACCCGACCGTTGCGCGCGCTGCTGTCGGTGCTGTCGTCGAACTACTCGAGCCGGCAGGTGGCCGCCGGCGCCGCGCTCGGCGTGATGCTCGGCTTCGTGCCGAAGGCCACGCTGATCGCCGTCGTGCTCGGCGTGCTGCTCTGCGCGCTGCGCGTGAACCGCGGGATGGGGCTGCTGATGGCGGCTATGGTCGGTTCGCTCGCCCACTTCGCCGACCCGTGGTCGCACAGGCTGGGCCTGTGGTTACTGACGCTCTCGCCGATGCAATCGACCTACGCCGCGGTCTACGAGGCGCCCCTCGGGCCGTGGTGGGGTTTCCACAACTCGGTCGTTGTGGGATCGCTCCTGCTGGGGTTCTACGCGGCCTACCCCGTTTACCTGGTGGTGAAGGGGCTCGTCGATCGATTCCGCCCGCCGGCCGTCCGCTGGGCGTCGCGTTACCGGCTTGGCCGCTTGCTGCTGGGGATTGAGCTGACCGCAACGTTGGGAGAGGCCGTATGAGTCGCTTCGTCCGCTGGAGCTGGGTCCTGCCGCGGCTCGTGCTACTGGTCGCGCTGTACTTCGGGATCGAGTACCTCGCCGGGCTGGCGATCCGTCTGGGGATCGTCCACGGCGGCCAAGCCGCGGTCGGGGCGCGGGTCGAGGTCGATCGATCGGTCGTCTCGCTGCGGCACGCCCACGCATCGATTGCCGGCGTGAGGTTCGCGAACCCCAGCAAGCCGATGGAGAACGCCGTCGATGTCGAGCGGATCGAGCTCGACTTCGAGTCGGGCTCGCTGCTCCGTGGCCAAGTGGTCGCTAGCCACGGCGTCGTGAGCGGGCTGAAATTCGGCACGCCGCGCACCGAGTCGGGGGAGCTCCCCGTCGCCGAACCCGCGGCGGGATCGTCCGACCCGCTCGGCTGGTTCCCCGGGGGCGCCGACGCCGCCGAGGCGTGGCTCGCCGACGTTGGTGAAAAGCTATCGCTCGACGCGGCCGACCAGTTCGCGTCGGTCCGCCTCGCCCAGGAGATGGCCGACCGCTGGCCCGCGCGCTACGAGGACCTCCGCGCACGCGCGAAGCAACTCGAGGTCGATGCGCGGCAGATCCGCGACGACGCCAAGGAGGCGAAGCGGAACCCGCTGCGCGGGGCCGAGTTCCTGGCCGGCTTGCCGGCCCGTGCGAAGGGGCTCGAATCGCGGCTGCGTGGTTTGCAAGCCGAGCTCAACGGGCTGCCGACCGAGATGCAGGGGGATCGCGGACGGCTGGCCGAGGCTCGCCGCCAAGACGAGGCCCTGCTGCGCAAGCGGCTGCAAGCGAATCAGCTCGACTCGGACTCGCTCACCACGTACCTCGTCGGCGAACGGGTCACCGGTCCGCTAGGGGAGCTGATGGGGTGGGTGCAGTGGCTCCGCGAGGCGTACCCGTCGAAGAAGGTCGATGCACGCCTCGTCGAGCGGGCGCGCGGCGTCGATGTTCGCTTTGTCGGTGTCACCGATCGTCCCGACTACCTGATCCGAGCGCTGGAGCTTTCGGGCGTGGCGACGATCTCGGGCGTTCCGTCGGACTTCGCCGGCACGATCACCGACCTGACCACCGAGCCCGGTCTGCACGGCGCGCCGACGAGACTGGCGATCAAGGCGAGTGGGCCGACCCCTTTCGAGGTCCGGGCGATCCTCGACCGGACAACCGACGTCGCGCGCGACGAGTTCCTGGTCGATTGCCCCTCGTTCGCGACCCCCGCCGCCACACTCGGCGCCGGCGAGAAATTCCGCTTCGCGATGGCCCCCAGCCGTGGGAGCTTGTCGCTGAGCCTCGTTGTCGAGGGGGACGAGCTCTCGGGCGAGCTGCAGGTCATTCAAGACAACGTCTCGCTCACGCCGCAGGTCCAGCTTGCGGGTGGGGAGTTCGGCGAGCGGCTCCGCAAGGCGATCGCCGAGTCGATGGCCGACCTGCCCCAAGCGGCGACCCGCGTCACGCTCGGCGGGACCGTGAAGCGGCCAACAGTCAAGCTCTGGTCGACCCTCGGCCCCGCGGTCGCGGAGTCGATGCAGCGGTCGGTCAACCGCCTGGTCGAAGGCGAGGCGGAGCGTGTCGCCGCTGGCGCCCGGGCGAAGATCGACGAGAAGGTCGCGGCGCTCGACGCCAAGCTCGCCGAAGCGACTGCTGGCGCCACCGCCGAGCTCGCCGCCCCGCGCGACCTGATCGGCCAGCTAGCGGGGCTGGGGGGCGGGGGCTTTGGAAGCGGCTCGCTGTCGTTCGAGCGTCTGGGGACCTCGATCCCGAAGGGGGGGTCGCTGTTCAAGTGAACCGGAAGGGGCATTCTGGTCGGCGGCCGGACACGCCTGGGGCCGCTGCGCAGATTGTTTTTGGTCGCCGCCCCAAGTTATTCCACGGCGCGTAAGCCGTTGAAGGGCAATCGGTTAGCGATGTGGGTAGCCACACCCCAACTCCGGGGCGCTAGGAAAACTCACTGAAAACCCTTGCACGGGGGTGCAAACGCCGGTCTACTTCGGTCGAATCTGGGCGCTTGTCCGGCCGGAAGTCGGCCGTGGCGGACTCCAACGTCATGCAGGGCAGTGTGGCGGCTATCTTCGGGACCTTCTCCATCGCTTAGCCCGCGTAGAATCTTTAACGGAGTGACCTAATGAAGACCCACATCGCCGTGCTTTCGAGCATGGCCCGCAGCTTCGCCCTCCTTGTGGCGTGCAGCGGTTCCGCGGCGTTTGCCGCCTCGATCAACTACGGGGACGTTGATGACTTCGCCGGGGGCGGAATCATCGAGTACACGCAGGTTACCGAGTCGTCGGTGACGGACCCCGTCCCGCTCTTTTCGTCGCCGGATGTCGTGGTCAATCGCCTCGACTTCGACCCGATCGGGTTCGGCGCATCCTCTTCGGGTGGCGCCCCCAGCATCACCGACGGCCAGCTCAACTTCGGTATTGATGTCGCTCCCGGCAAAGGGATTACCAGCCTGACGGTGATCGAGGGGGGGGACTTCACGATCGCCGGCCTCGGCACAATGGCGACGGGGATCAACTACGGCTTGTTCGCCAAGGTCACGATCACCGAGGTCAGCGGCGTGGCGGTCCCGGCGTTTGATGTGGTCGCCTCGACCTCGTTCAACATGAACCTCGTTACCAATCCCGGCTTGAGCCAGCCGTGGGGCGCCGGCCTGCTCATTGACCTGGGCCCCGCCGTGGCCGCCGCTGGTTACGGCACTTCGGTGGTCACCAAGGCCGAGTTCGTGCTGAACAACACGCTGGTCGCGACGAGCGAGGCCGGTTCGCTGGCCTTCCTGGCGAAGAAGGACATCTACATCGACACGGTCCCGCTGGACGACTCGGGCTTCATCCCCGAGCCCTCGACGGCCCTGCTGTTGGCCGCTGCCTCCGTCTGCGGCCTGCGTCGCCGCGGCTGAGAGGGTTGGTCTCTCGGGAATCACCCTCCCCCGGGCCTAGCCGAGTACTTACCAGGCCCCCCCTCGAAACGCTCGAGGGGGGGCCTTTTTCGTGGGCTTCGGGGCTCTGGGGGCCGGCGGCAGGGCTCTGGGCGCCCTCGGGAGCGTAGGGACGGGTGAACGTGCCTGTTTCGTGAAGATTCGTAGGTGTCGAGGAAAAACCGCTGAAATCGGTTGCGTCGGGCGAACGGGGAGGCTTCAATGAGTGACGTGGGTCGGAGTGCCAAGTTCGGAAAGCCTCCGTCTCACCAGCTCACCAGTCACGCAAGGTTGCGAGACGATTTCGTTTACCGATTCCGCACCCCTGTCTTTTCGTCGCGCAACAACGGAGTAGGAACTAATGAAGTGCACAACCGCCGCGCTGCTACGCAGCGTGGCCGGGGCCTTGAGCCTCACGATCGCGGCCGCAGCTCAGGCTGCGCCGATCAACTACGGGTCTGTCAACGATTTTGGTGGCGGTGGTGTCGTCGAGTACACCAACGTGACCGAATCAACCGCCAGTGACACCCCGCCGCTCTACAACGCCCCGGATGTCGTCGTCAACCTTCTCGACTTCGACCCCACCGCGTTCGGCGCCTCTTCTGCCGGCGGTGTCCCCGACATCACCGATGGCCAGCTCAATTCGGGCTTCACGACCCTGCTGGGCACCGGCCTGACGTCACTGGTCATCAACGAGTCGGGTGACTTCACGCTCACCGGTGTCGGCACCGCCGCTACGAACGTTTCCTACGGCCTGTTCGCCAAGGTGACCGTGCTTCAAGTGGACGGACTCGCCGTCACCCCGTTCAACGTTGTCGCCTCGGCGGCGTTTAACAAGAACCTGGTCGCCAACCCCGGCCTGAACCAACCCTGGTCGGCCGCGTTGCTGATCGACCTCGGACCGGCGCTCGTCACGAACGGTCACGCCGGCTTCTCGCTCGGCGTGACCAAGGGTGAGATCGTGATCAACAATACGCTCGTCGCTTTGAGCGAAGCGCAGTCGATCGCGTTCCTCGCGAAGAAGGACCTCAATATCACGCCGGGGGGTCCGCTCGACCCCGACAACGTGATCCCCGAGCCGGCCGCCGCTCTGCTGGCCGTTGTCGGCGCCGTCGGGTTCCTCCGTCGTCGCAGCTGATCGGCCCGAGTCCAGCAACGACCACCCCACGAACGAAGCCCGCGTCCCTCCTCTTGAGGGGCGTGGGCTTCGTCGTTTGTGTGTGCTTTCAGTCGGAAGATGCGAGCTGCTAGCGTCGCGAAGCAACGCAGCACGGAAGACTTCGGCTGCTCGCCAGCCTTGAGCCCAGAGTGAGACCCGCGTCGGGCCCAGGTCGCTCCGGGGCCTTCGCCGCGTTTCGCTCTTTGCTCGGCGGTCGGGCGATGCTACGGTCCTTCGCGAATCCGCTTTGGCCCGGACCGCTGGAAGGCGCCCGCTATGCGTTCGTTGCTTGCACTGTTTCTCGCCTCGCTCGCCTTTGTCGTGCTGGCGCCGGCGTTCGCGGCCGAGTTCCGCATCGAGACCCGCGTCTACGCCGCCGGGGACGAAGAGCCCCTGTCGGAGAGCGTCACGCTCTTCTCCGGGGGCGCTGCGTACGACTTCCGCGACGCCGACGACCGGGTGACCGTCTTCCGCCCCGGCGTGGCCGACAAGCCGGGCTGGTTCGTGCTGCTCGACACCGAGCGCCGTGAGCGGACCCGCATTGGCGCCGACAAGGTGGCCGTCGCCATGAACAAACTGCGCCGCTGGGCGGCGCTGCAAAACGACCCGTTCCTTCGGTTCACCGGCGACCCGAAGTTCGAGCAGACGTTCGACGCCGCGACGGGCGAGCTGAAGATGACCAGCGAGCGGATGAGCTACCGCCTGCTCACCATGCCGGTCGCCAGCCCCGAAGCGATGGCCGAGCTCACGGCGTTCCTCGACGCGTTCGCGCAGCTCCACACGCTGATCGAAGCGGGTGTCCCGCCCGGGCCGCGGCTGCTGGTGAACGAGGCGCTCGCCAAGCGGAACATCGTGCCGATCGAGGTTGAGCTGTACAACGGGGCGATCGACAACGAGCCTTCGCTACGCGCCGAGCACCTGGTGACGTGGATCCTCTCGAAGAAGGACCGCGAGCGGATCGAATCGGTGTCGCTGCAAGTCAGCGAGTTCACCGAGGTCGACAACGCTACGTTCCACGCCGCGAGCGACAGCCGGCTTGCCGCTTCGCGGGACTGACGCGCGGGGCCGCTTCGCCCACACGCTGAGCCGCGAGCGACTGGCGGCTACGCGCGGACCGCTTTGGCGAAGCGTTCCTTGAGGAGCTTCGTCACGGGGCCCGGCTTTCCGTCGCCGATCGTGCGGCTATCGACCTTCACGACCGGGACGACCTCGGCGGCGCTGCCGGTGAGGAACACCTCGTCGGCGATGTAGACGTCGTGCTTGGTGAGGGGCGTTTCCCGCGCGACGATGCCGGCCTCGACGGCCAGCTCGAGCACGACGTCGCGCGTCACGCCCGCCAGGATCCCCGCGTCGAGCGGCGGCGTGAGCAGCTCGCCGCGCTTCACCAGGAAGATGTTGTCCCCCGTGCACTCGGCGACTTCGCCTTTGTGGTTCAGCATCAGCGCCTCGACGCAGCCCGCTTGCAGGCCTTCGAGCTTGGCCAGGATGTTGTTGAGGTAGTTGAGGCTCTTAATCCGCGGGCTGAGGGCCGCCGGGTGGTTGCGGATCACGCTCGACGTGATGATCGCCATGCCGTTCTCGTAGAACTCGGCGGGGTACATCGTGATCGTATCGGCGATGATGATGACCTGTGGGTTGCTGCAGCGGTTGGGGTCGAGCCCCAACGTGCCGGCGCCGCGCGTCACGACGAGCCGCACGTAGCCCTCGGCGAGGTCGTTCGCCGCGACCGTCGCGCTGGTGGCGGCGGCCATCGCGGCCTCGTCGATCGGCATCGTGAGGGCGATCGCACGGGCCGACTCGAACAGCCGCTCGACGTGCTCGGCGAGGCGGAACACCTTGCCGCCGTAGACGCGCATCCCCTCGAACACGCCGTCGCCGTACAGCAGCCCGTGGTCGAAGACGCTGACCGTCGCCTCGGCGGCGGGGACGAGCTTGCCGTTGATCGAGACGAGGCGCGACGACATGACGGAGAAACGCAGGGGGCAGAGGGTAGTGGGCAGCAGGCAGTTCCGGCCGAGGCCACACAGTTTACCAAGGCCGCTGCCGGTGGTCAGGCGGGGCCGACCGCCCGCTTCAGGCCGCGGTCTTCGTCGCGATGTGGGCGATGTTGAGCAGGGCGCAGCGCTGAATGCCCTCTCGGGTGCTGACGTGTAGCACCTCGCCGTGGAGCATCGCCTGCTCGGGGTGGCGGACCTCGAACGCCGAGCCGTTGTTCATGTGAACGACAAACGGCTCGAACGGCTGTGCGCGGAACAGCTCGACGATATCGACGGAGTCCATCGACGGGGCCTCGGCGGAGCGAGTACTGGAAACACCCGGATTCTACCAAGCGGACGTCAGCCGTGGGGCTCGTCCCCGGTCTTGCCCCAACGGACCCCCTCACGCCTGCAACCGCAGCACCGGGGGCGCCTGGGCCTCGACGCGGCCCTCGACCAGCGTCACGGTCCGGTCGGCGGCGGCGGCGATCGAGCGGTCGTGGGTGACCATCAGGACCGTGGTCCCCCGCTCGCGGTTCACGCGCACTAGCAGGTCCAAGACCCCCTCGCCGGTGGCCGGGTCGAGGTTCCCGGTCGGCTCGTCGGCCAGAAGCAGCCGCGGGTCGTTCATCAGCGAACGGGCGATCGCCGTGCGTTGCATCTCCCCCCCAGAGAGCTCGCTCGGGCGGTGCTTGAGGCGGTGGCCGAGGCCGACCATGTCGAGCAGCTCGGCGGCCCGCTGCCGCAGCGCGCGCCGCTGGCGCCAGTACGCCAGCACGCCGTGACGGATCATCGCCGGCGCGAGGACGTTCTCGAGCGCCGAGAGCTCGGGCAGTAGGTGGTACGCCTGAAAGACCATCCCGATCGCCCGGTTGCGGATCAGGTCGCGGGCGCGGCGGCCGAGGGTGTCGATGCGACGCCCCCCGAGGTGGACCTCGCCCGAGTCGGGTTGGTCGAGCGTCCCCAGCAAGTGCAGCAGCGTACTCTTGCCCGACCCGCTTTGGCCGACGATCGCCACGAGCTCGCCCGCCTCGATCGACAGATCGACGCCCCGCAACACGGGGACGGCCGCCGCCCCCTTGCGGTAGGTCTTGTGCAAACCGCGCGCTTCGAGCAGCGGCTTCTCGGCCGTAGGGCGGATCGCCATCGAACTAGTCACGCCGTTCGCCTCGGGAGGGTTGGTGTTCATCGCAGCGCCTGCACGGGGTGCATCGACGCGGCCCGCCGGGCGGGCAAGACGCTGGCCAGGACGGCGATCGCCACCGAGCCGACGCCGATCCACGCTACGGTGGGCCGTTCGACGATCGCCGGGATCTTGCTGAAGTAGTAGACCGCCGGGTCGAACACCGGCTGGCCGGTGATCCGACCGAGTAGGTCGGCGATCTCGTTGATGTTGGTGACGAACAGTAGGCCCCCGACGAGGCCGGCGCCGGCGCCGACGATCCCCAGCGTCAGGCCGTAGCCGACGAAGATCCCCATCACCCCGCCGCCGCTGGCGCCGAGGCTCTTGAGCACGCCGATGTCGCGGGTCTTCTCGACGACGATCATCGAGAAGATCGCGAGGATCCCAAAGCCCGCCACGGCGATGATCAGGAACAGCAGCACGTTCAGCACGGCGGTCTCCATCTGCACGGCCGCCAGCAGCGCCCCTTGCTTGTCGCGCCACGTGCTGACGACGTACTGGCGCGGGTCGAACGCGGCTTGGATGCGGTCGCGGGCCTCGGAGGGGTCGATCCCCGGCTTGCACTGGACCTGGATGGCGTTGAAGCTCGCGAGCTTCGACGACGGGTCGATCATGCCGCGCAGCTCTTGCAGCTTGGCGAGCGGCACGAAGACGAACGACGAGTCGTACTCGCTCATCTTGCTCTCGTAGAAATCGACGACCGTGAACTTGGCCGACAGCGGTTTGGGGGGCTTCCCCGCCGAGGGGTAGGTGATCTCGACGTCGTCCCCCGGCACCAGCAGGAACTGGTCGGTCCCGTCCTGGTCGCGGTAGCTCCCCAGCGCGATCCCGAGGACCGCGCCGGCGTGCTGCTCGGTCATCGGGTCGAACGTGCGTCCCTCGCTGGGGCCGTCGGCCGCCGCGAACGGGTCGGCGACCGGCGCGGGCGTTGCGGCCGGCGGCTGCGCGTCGGCCTTCGCGGCCGCTTTCTTGGCGTTGATCTCGACGTTGCGCTTCTCCCAATACGCCTTGCGCCGCCGGTGCTCCCAACCGGCGACCTCGAGCCGCGGCCGCGTCGCCCCCTTGGCGGGGTCCTCGGCCTGGTGGTCGATCGTGTCGTAGCCGCCGTTGCGGAGGTCGAACGACAGCCCCTCGCGGTTCGCCGGGTGCTGCAGGTAGCGAGCGAAGTCGCTCACTTCCGAGTAGGAGGGGGCATCCACGCCGATCAGGTTCACCTGCCGCGTGATGTCCTGGTCGCCGACCGTGAAGCCGAGCCTCGCGGGGACGTGGGCCGTGGGGCTCATCCCGTCGACGAGGTCGCCGGCGACCTCGCGGATCTTCGTCATGTGCGCTTGGGCGTCGACGACGCCGTCGAGGCTGCGGGCCTCGACCACCAGGTCTCCCAGGATGCCGTGGATGCGGTCCTGCATCTCGTGCGTGAAGCCGGCCATCACCGCGTTGACGACGATCATCGTCGCCACGCCGAGCGTGACGCTGACGATCGACACCAGCGCGATCCAACGGGTCCGCAGGTAGCGCAGGCAGAGGACGAGCTTATACATGGGCGGGAGGGGCTGTCGGCTATTGGCCGTTGGCTGTCGGCCCGAAGGCGAGTCGCATCGTGCCTGCGCGGTGCTTCGCGCAGGAATCGACGCGGATTGGGCCGGGACCCTACCAACCCGCGGGGGCCGCTGCCATACCGCCGCGTCGGACGCGGGCGGTGCTAGCGGCGCCGGCGTTGAAGAACGGCGACCGCGAGCGTTGCGACCGCTGCCGCACTCGGCTCGGGGACCGCCGTGCCGGCAGGCAGGGCGTCTCGCCAGACCGTGTAGTCCGCGGCGTTGACAGCGCCGTCACCATTTGCGTCGGCCGTGATGCCTCGCACGCGGCCACCATAGTCGCGTTGCCATTCAAGTAGGTCAGCCATGCTGACAGTTTCATCTCGATTGACGTCACCAGCCGCGGAGGAACCCACGGCTTCGATTCGCTCAAGCAGGAATTCACTCTCAAGACGTCCTAGTCCAATCGAAAACGAACGGAGCGAGACAATTGATGCAGCTGGCGGGATATTGAGAGGGACTTCGACAATGCCCCCGGAGGCCGGCCACACCGTAGATACCCCTAAGAGCGATCGCACAACACCGTCAGCGACCCCGACGATACTCAGGTTCAGTGGAAGCGTTGGCACTCGGTTTGGGAGTGTAGGTCGGCCGAAATCGAAACGTAGGCGGCTCACCCCGGAGGCGACTAGGTTTCCGACCAACGGACGCGCCTCGGACCCATATTCAAGTTGGAAGTATCCAAACCCAGCTCGAGTCGTGGGACTGGTCGTTAAGATCTGCATGCGTGACCGCGATGTGTCGATGGCGAACGTGGTTGACGAACCACTCGGACCGTTCATCTCCAAACCCGACCAGCGACGTTCACCGCCAAGCGGCGGGACGCCTCCCTGGCCGGCAAACAAGGTCTGAGTAACGGCGACCGTACCCCCATTCGGGACGACCGTAAAGCTGAACGGCCCCGACGAGAAATCGTCGATCACCAGCGCGCTCGCCGTCGTCGCGAGCGCCGCGAGGAGTGAAACGGCCAGCGGCTTGATCGCCATGATCGACCCCACGGTTGAGTTGCCCCACACGTCCAGTTGACTCGCGATTCGGACCGGATGCAAGCTGCCCCACCTAGCAAACGCCGTCGTGTCTGCGGCGCCGTCAGCCGCCATGGACGTTCCGCGAACCGTGGTAGACGCGGAGCACGTGGACCGCGTCGGGGAGCACGTCGTAGTAGACGACGTACGAACCGACAACGATCCGTCGCCGGCGCGGCGCAAACTGCGGTACCGCTTCCCCGAGTCCTGGGTGACGACCCAAGTCAGTCACCACCTCGTCGATTCTGAACACGACGCGGTCGGCGGCCTCGGAACTGCGTTCCGACAAGAAGTCCCAGATCTCGGCGAGGTCCCTGCCGAACTCGCTCGACCAAATGACCGGCAGCATCGAGGCTACTCGCGTTCGGCGCGACGTCGGCGAGCCTCGGCGACGATCTCGCCCGCCGAGAGCTTGCAGATGTCGCCCCGTGCGATCTGCTCGGCCGCGGCGTCGAGCTCCGCCTTCAAGCGAGCTCCGTCGAGCGGTAACTCGCGCGGGTGCACTGCCGCAGCCTGCTCGACCACGAGGTACACCCGCGAGGTCGCCGGGTCGACCACCTCGGCAACTCCGGCGCCGGCGTCGACGAGCGCCGTCAAGGCGGCTGTGATCAGTGGTTCACCGGCAGTAGGGGACACAGGAGGCTCCGATCGAGGGAAGTTCCAGCTTCCAAGATTGTATTCGGCTCCGCGGCGCCCGCCTACTTCTCCGACGAAGCTTCCCCCTTCGCACCGCGCCACTTGCCCAGCCACATCGCGTCGAGCGACAGCCCCCCGGGGCCCATCAGCACGAGGGCCAGCGCGCACAGCCCATACAGACCCGGGAGCTCGACCTCCCAGGCGCCGTAGCCGTTGAGCGCCAGCACTCCCGTCGGGTGCGCCAGGGCGATGGCGCTCACCATCGTGAACGCGTACACGGCCGCCGCCGGACGCGTGCAGAGCCCGACGATCATCAGCACCGGCGCCACGAGCTCGCCGAGGAACACCCCCTGCGCGACGAACGCCGGCAAGCCCCACGCGGCGAGCATGCCGACGATCGGCTCGACTCCCTGCCGCAGCTTGCCGATGCCGTGCAACAGCATCAGCAGGCCAAGCGACAGCCGCAGCACCAGCTTGCCGATGTCGTCGCCGCGGCAGCAAGACGAGGTTTCGTTCATTGCAGCGCCAATTCTTGGAAAAGATGCTAGATGATCGATGTCAGAGGCCAGCTTGTAGCAGCCGATCGCCGATCGCTGACCGCTGAAAGCTCCCCCTCTACTTCTCGGGCCGCAGCAGCGGGAACAGGATCACGTCGCGGATCGAGGTGCTGTTCGTGAGCAGCATCACCAGGCGGTCGATGCCGATCCCCAGCCCCCCGGCAGGGGGCATCGCGTTGCGCAGCGCGCGGATGAAGTCGTCGTCCATCTTCGCCATCGAATCCTCCTCCCCTTGGCCCGCGAGCTGCTGACGGAACAGCTGCTCCTGCAGTTCGGGGTCATTCAGCTCGGTGTAGGCGTTCGCCAGCTCCATGCCGTGGACGAACAGCTCGAACCGCTCGGCGACGGCCGGGTTGTTGCGCTTGCGCTTCGTGAGCGGGCAGATGCTCGCCGGGTAGTCGGTCACGAAGATCGGTCCCACGAGGGCGTCTTCGACCTTGGCCTCGAACACGTCGCTCTTGATCACGTCGGGGTGCCGCTCGGCGCCCGACTCGTCGCGCAGCGCCACGCCGCAACGCTTCGCCACCTCGGCGATCGCCGCCGGGTCGGTCGGGTCGCAACCGGCGTGCTCGGCGAACAAGTCGTCGTAGGTCCGCCGCTGGAACGGCGGCGTAAAGTCAATCGTCTTGTCGCCCCAGGCGAGCACGTAGGGAGAACCCCCCGCCGATTGCGCATTCCGCAATCCGCCTTCCGCATTCGCCCTGCATTCCGCACTTGCCCCAATCGCCCCCACAATCACCGCTTCGGTCAGGTCCATCATCGAACGGTAGTCGCCGTACGCCTGGTACGCCTCGAGCATCGTGAACTCGGGGTTGTGCCGCGGCGAAACCCCCTCGTTGCGGTAGACGCGCCCCAGTTCGTAAACGCGCTCGATCCCGCCGACCAGCAGCCGCTTGAGGTGCAGCTCGAGCGCGATCCGCAGGTTGAGGTCGAGCCCCAGCGTGTTGTGGTGCGTGCGGAAGGGGCGCGCCGCGGCCCCACCGGCGATCGTGTGCAGCGTCGGGCCTTCGACTTCGACGAACCGCCGCTCGTGGAGCGTCTCGCGGATGCTGCGGACGATCGCCGAGCGCGCGAGGAACCGCTGCATCACGCCGTCGTTGTACGCCAGGTCGACGTGCCGCTGGCGCTGGCGTTGCTCGGGGTCGGTGAGGCCGTGGTGCTTCTCCGGGGGTGGGTCGAGGCTCTTCGAGAGGAAGTGCAGCCGCTCGGCGGCGATCGTCAGTTCCCCCGTGTTGGTGCGCGTCAGTTGGCCGTCGGCGCCGATCAGGTCACCCAGGTCGAGCTGATCGACCAGCGCCCACGAGTCGCCAACCTGCGCCTTGCCGATCATCAGTTGCAGCTCGCCCGTCTGGTCGCGGAGCGTGATGAACACGAGCTTCCCCGCGGTCCGCAGCAGCACGATCCGCCCCGCCACGCGCAGCGTCGGCCCTTGCAGCTCGCCGCGCTCCCCCCCGCCGGCGGCGTCGCGCTCGGCCTTCCAGGCGCGGAAGTCGATCGGCGGCTGGTCGGACGCCCGGGGCGCGTCGAAGTCGGGGAGCTCCACCCTCTGGCCGCCGACCGCGTAGACAACCTCCGACGAGCGCGCCCGGACCGCGGCGAACTGCGTGTGGTCGTCGAGCCGCCCCCCCCAAGGGTCGAGCCCCAGCGCGGCGATCGCGGCCAGCTTCTCACGCCGCGCCACACGCGGGTCGGTCAGGTCGGGGGCAGCGGCTTCCTGCGACATCGGTCTGGTCTCGGCGGTCGGTGTTGGTCGGCGGAGAGCCGCGTATTGGACCGCCAATCCGCCACGAGCGCCAAGCGCTGCTACGGCGTTCCCAGAGCGTGGGCGAGCCGGCGGCGCCAGCCGTCGGAGTGTTTCCGGCCGTGTTGACGCAAAACTCCCAGCAATCCCTCCGACGGCTGGCGCC
>JBOFFC010000099.1:0-12738 GCA_051648405.1 Lacipirellulaceae bacterium | reverse complement strand
CCTTGCTGAGCGTCGCCCGCGCGGAGCTCGCCGCGGGGCGCGCTGCCGTCGCCGACGGGTCCGAAGGCCAAGACGCGGTCGAACTGGTCGGCTGCGGCGCCCCCCCGGCCGGGCATCGGCTGCTGGTCGTCGATCCCGAGTCCCTCGAACCACTCCGTGAACGGCGCGTCGGCGAGGTGCTGGTCGGTGGCCCCTCGGTCACGTGCGGCTACTGGCGACGCGACGACCTCAACGCCAGCCTGTGGGCCCACGTCGGCGCAGAACGCCTGCTGCGGACGGGGGACCTCGGGTTCCTCCACGCCGGCGAGCTGTTCGTCACCGGTCGGCGCAAGGACCTCATCGTCCTCCGCGGTCAGAACCACTACCCGCAGGACCTCGAGCACACGGCGGAGAACGCGCACGCGGCGCTGCTGCTGTCGGCGGCGTTCGTCGTTGGCGACCCGGGGGACGAGGAACGCCTGGTAATCGCCGTCCAGGTAGACCGCGCCGCCGACGGAGTCGAGCACGAGTCGATCGCCCGCGCCGTCCGCGCCGCGGTGAACGAGTCGCACGGCGTCGATCCGGCGAGCGTCGTGCTGCTTCGCCAGGGGTCGCTGCCGGTGACGTCCAGCGGCAAGGTGCAGCGGTCGCTGTGCCGCGACCGGTACGTTGCCGGGGAGCTGCGTGTCGTCTTCGAGCTCGCCCGGAGCTCGGAGATCGCCCCCCCGACGGCGATCCCGACGGGGGGCGTCGCGCCGCGGACCGCCGGCGAGATCGAGGCATGGCTCGGGCGGTGGCTGGCGCAGCGACTGGAGATCGACCCCACCGACGTGGCCCGCGACCGGCCGTTCGCCGAGCTGGGGGTCGATTCGCTAACGGCGGTCGAACTGAGCGGCGAGCTCGAGCAGGAGCTGGGGGTGAAACTCCCACCCGTGACGGCGTGGAATCACCCGACCCCCGCGGCGCTCGCCGAACACCTCGCCGCGCAATTGGCCGCGGCGGAGCAACTCGCAGCGGAATCCGTCGCGCAGCCCGTCACGGCGCCGACGAGCACCGCTTCGTCCGTCGCCGCGTCCGACCACGACCTGGCGGCGATCCTCGCCGAGGTCGAAGCGCTGAGCGAAGAAGAGGCGCTGCGGCTGCTGGCCGAGTGACGGCGCGGCCGCTTCAGCGCCCGCGGACCGTCACCCGGTCGAAAGCGCAGCGATCGTCGAACGAGCCGATCCCCACCAGCCCGGCGCCGAACGTCGTGTCGCGGGCCTCCATCAGCGGCGCGCCGTCGAAGTAGACGCGGATGGCGCCGCTCGCCAGGTCGCGCGTCACGCGGGCCGTGTGCCAACCGTCGGTCCAGGGGACGGGCCGCTCGTTGCGGGTGATCGGCCGGCGGTCGGCGCCATCGACGATCATCACCTGTCCCGCACGCGGATCGGGCTTCGCGCCGAAGTGGACGTAGTAAAAGTGCGCCGCGTCTTGGTACCCAAAGAACAGGCAGCAATCGCGGTGGTCCCCCGTGTCGTCGAGGTGCTTGACGCGGACCTCAAGGTCCACGTCGGCGAGGCGCCGCGCGTCCCACAGGGCGACGTGCAGCGGGCTGCGCTGCGGCGGGGAGTACAGGCTGTCGCGGGAGGTGATCTCGACGATCGACAGGCCGCCGTCGCGGGCGGCGCGCCACGTCGCTGGGTCGAGCGCCCGCCAGCCCCGGAGGCCCTGGTCGAACGACTCCTCGACAACCAGCGGCAGGGACTCGATCGCGTGGCCCGCCGCGGGCGACAGGGCCAAGACCGCGATTCCGAAGGCGACTCGAAGGGGGGGCATCGCGGGGGCGCCTCGGGTCTGACCCAATAAAAGGGGCTACGGGACGTGGTGGTACTTCGCGATGATCTCCCAGGCCTCTTCGGGGCTCTCGGCGTAGCTGATCAGGTCGAGGTGCTCGTCGGCGATCACCCCCTCGTCGGCCAGCACCCGGAAGTCGATCACCGAGTCCCAGTACTCGCGGCCGTAGAGGATGATCGGGATCGCCTGCATGCGTCCCGTCTGGCGCAGGCAAAGGGTGTTGAAAAGCTCGTCGAGCGTGCCGAAGCCGCCGGGGAAGACGACGAGCGCCGCGGCGCGGAGGATGAAGTGGAACTTCCGCATCGCGAAATAGTGGAACTGGAAGCAGAGGTCGGGGGTGATGTAGGGGTTGGGCTCTTGCTCGTGGGGGAGCTCGATGTTGAGGCCGATCGACTTGGCGCCCGCCTCGAAGGCGCCGCGATTGGCCGCTTCCATCACCCCCGGGCCACCGCCGGTCGTGACGACGAAGTCGCACTTGCCGTCGATCTGGCAGCGGCTGCTCACCAGGCCGGCGAACGCGCGGCATTCGTTGTAGAAGCGCGAGTTCTTGAGCCGCGCTTCGGCGCGGACGACGCCGCGCTGCGACTGGTGGTCGGTCGGGTTGGCGGCGAACTCGGCGCGGGCTTGGGCGAGCGTCTCTTCGGCCTCGACGCGCGGGACGATCTGCGTCCCGCCGAACACGACGACCGTGCTGCGGACCCCCGCGCGGCGCAGCAGGATCTCGGTCTTCTGGAGCTCGAGCTGCATCCGCACGGGACGCATCTCTGACTCCTTGAGCCACGCCGTGTCCTTCTCGGCCATCACGTACGTGGGCGAGGCGAGGATCGCCGCGCGGTTCGCCTCGACCTCGGCGGGGAGCGTGTCCTTGCGGGCGTCGAGCGAGAAGTCGGGGGCGACGTCCATCGGCTCCGGCGGCTTCTGGGCGAGCGGGCCGATGTCCTTCGAGGGCTTGTTGGGCATGGCTGCGAGCCGCGTCGTGGTGACGCAGGAATAGGGCGAATCGAGTTGGGGTGCGGGCCGCTTTGTGCCGACGCGGGCCGCCTTAAGGTATCGCGCGGAGACGCACAGACGCAGAGCAGTTGACGTTCAGTCGTTGTCCCCTTGGCTGCGGTGGTCGCCGCTGGTCGGGGGTTGCGTCCCCGAGCCCGAACGAGCCGCCGAATCGAGGTCGTGCCACTCGCCGAGCTGCGGGACGGTGACCTCCCAGCCCTTCTCGGTGCGCAGCGTCTCGGCCAGGGCCGCGGCGCTCGCCGGTTCGCCGTGGGTCAGGAACGTCCGTGTCGGCGGGGTTGTCAGGTGGTCCAGCCAGCGGAGCAGGCCGCGGCGGTCGGCGTGGCCCGACAGGCCGGGGACCTTCTCGATCGCCGCCCGGACCACCACTTCCTGGCCGTGCATCCGCAGGCGCTCGGCGCCATTCTCGAGGGCGCGGCCGCGGGTCCCCTCGGCCTGGAAGCCCCCGAGGATCACGGTGTTCCGTTTGTCGGGCAGCCGGCGCCGCAGGTGGTGCAGGATCCGCCCCGCGGTCATCATGCCGCTCGAGCTGATGATGATCGCCGGCCCCTCGACGTTGTTGAGCGCCTTCGACTCGTCGGTCGTGCGGCAGAGGTGCACCGCGGGGCCCGCGAGCACCGGCCGGTCGCCGATGTTGCAACCGCTCGTGCCGCACAGGGTCCCCTCCGACAGGTCGTGCTCGTCGCAGTGCTCGCGGTAGATGCGCGTGGCGTCGACGCTCATCGGGCTGTCGAGGTAGATCGGCAGGTCGGGGATCTTCCCCTCGCACTTCAGCACCTGAAGCAGGTAGATGAGCTGCTGCGCGCGACCGACGGCGAACGACGCCATCAGCATCACCCCGCCGCGCTCGATGCCGCGCAACACCACCTTGCCGAGCTCTTCGGTGAGGTCGTTCACGGGGTGGTCGCGGTTGCCGTAGGTGCTCTCGCAGACGAGGTAGTCGCACTCGGTCGGCGGCTGAGGGTCGTGGTACAGCGGGCCGTCGTAGCGCCCAAGGTCGCCCGAGAACAAGAGCCGCAGGGGGCGGGCCGCGTCTTCGCGAGACTCGAGCTCGATCATCGTCGAGCCGAGCAGGTGCCCCGCGTCGTGGTAGCGCGCCCAGATCGGCCCGGCGACGTGCAGCCACTCGTTGCACTCGACGCCGCGCAGCAACTTGACGGTCGCGAGCACGTCGCGGCCGTCGTAGAGCGGCAACGCCGGCTTGTGCTTCGTGTAGCCCTTCTTGTTCGCGTAGGCGGCGTCGGATTCCTGGATCTTGGCCGAGTCGAGCATGATGATCTCGGCCAGCTCGCAGGTGGCCTCGGTCGCGAAAACCGGGCCGTCGTAGCCCTGTTTGACGACGCGCGGCAAGTAGCCGACGTGGTCCAGGTGGGCGTGCGTCAGCAGGACCGCGTCGAGCTCGCCCGGTTTAAAGGGGAGGGGCGCCCAGTTCAGCTCGCGGAGCGGCTTGAGCCCTTGGAACAGGCCGCAGTCGACCAGCACCCGCGCGCCGCCGGCCTCGACCAGGTACTTGCTGCCGGTGACGGTGCCGGCCGCGCCGTGGAATGTGAGGCGCATGGGGGAGAGGCGAGAGGTTGGAGGCGAGAGGCGAGGAAAGAGATGGCAGAGGCTAGATGATAGATGCCCGAGGCGAGCGGGGGGGACGGCTCTGCTCAGAGCCAGGGGGTGGCGATCCCTGCGGCGACTAACAGGGTGGCAAAGCCCAGTTCCCACAGCCAGTAGCGGATCGGGATCGGCGTGCGGCAGTCGTAGCAGCGGCCCCGCAACAGCGGCCAACCCAGCAGCGGCAGGTTGTGGCGCCAGCGGATCGGGTGGCGGCAAACGGGGCAGCGCGAGCCTTGGTGGACGATGTCCTCCCCCGCGGGGCGGCGCAGCGCGACGACGTTCAGGAAGCTGCCGATCGACCCGCCGACGGCCGCAAGCCAGAGGACAACGGCGATCCACGGCCCGCGCTCAAGCAAGTAGGGGCTCTTCTCGAACCCGTCGAACCAGCCTTCAAACCAACCGTGCATGACCGAACGGTACGCTGGCCCGGCCGCTTGAGAAAGGGCGCACGCGCGTAGGCGAGCCGGCGGCGCCAGCCGGCGGAGTCGTTGCGGCGCACAGAGCTTCAGCCTTGCCACGAGCAGAGTGCACGAGCGGATTTGGTCACTCCGACGGCTGGCGCCGCCGGCTCGCCTTAGAGCTAGAACAGCCCGGCGAGCGGACCCCCGCGGACGGCCATCGACTCGATCTTGGCCGTCACCCGCGGGTCTTCCTCCATCGCGGGGGCGTGGTGCGGCTTGACGCGGGCGTCGATCACCAGCGCTCCGAGGCACCCCCAGTGCTTCTGGCGCGTGAAGGGCTTCACCCCCCACACGTCGGCCGCGGGGTTCGCGCGGGTGAAGACGGTCCACAACCAGTTCCCCAGGCCGTGCTCCCCCAACGGCGCGGCGACCATCGCCGGGTCATCGACCACCACCACGAGGCGGAAGCGGTTCAGCGGGTGGTCGAGCGGGACGCCGCGGCAGAGGCGCTCGATCTCTGAGCGCGCCGCCGTGTGGGCCTGCGCAAGGCCGGCGGCCTCGACCTCTTCCCCCGTCGCTCCGCCGTTGGCGTCGAGGCCGCGACGCGAGGCGTCGTAGTCGAACGACGGCGCGGCGAGCTTCGGCCCGCGGATCGCCACGACCCCCGGCATCACGAGCCGCGCGTCGCCGTAACCGTCGGGGAGGGTCATGCTCGGCGGCAGCTCGGTCGCCAGGTCGAACCGTGGCGGCCCCGCGGCGGCGACTACCAGCTTCGACCCGGCGTTGAGCGCGTCCCCCGTGTAGTCGAGCGTGTCGATCGTGGTCTGCGTCTGGAAGTGCAGGTCGCGCGTCCAGTCGGCGCGACGCAGGACGTGCTCGAAGTACGGCCGCAAGGCGTGCAGGTCGTGGAGCGCAGCGGCGCGGTCGGGCCACGTCCCCGCGTCGGCGATCCACAAGAACTTGGCGAGTGACAGTTGCCCCTGTCCGAGGATCGCCGAGGCCTGCGTGAGGATCTCTTGCGGGCGCGGCTCGGCAAGGAACGGCATGTAACGCTCGCTCCCCAGCGCCAGCAAGAGCGGGTGGACCCCCGCCGCATCGACCGCGTTCACCCCGACAACACCCGGCAGAACGGAGGGGATCACCGGGCCCGTGAGGTCGTGGATCAGGTCGCCGAAGGCCGTGTCCTCTTGCGGCGGGCGACCAACCACCGTGAAAGCCCAGATCGGGTCGCGGCGGTGGTAGACCTTCTCGACCCGCAGCACGGGGAACGGGTGCCGCAGCGAGTAGTACCCCAGGTGGTCGCCGAACGGCCCCTCGGGCTTCATCAGCGGGAGGCCGCGCTCGCCGCTTGCGCCGGGGACCACCGTCCCGCAGATCGCGAAGTCGGCGTCGGCGTAGACCGGCAGCCCCCCGGGGCGACAGACCATGCGGACGCGCCGTCCGCCGAGCGCCCCGGCGAACGTCAGCTCGCTCATCCCCTCGGGGAGCGGCATCACCGCGGCGAGGTTCATCGCCGGCGTCCCCCCGACGAACACGTTCACGCGGAACGGCTTCCCGGCGCGCATCGTCTCCGCCTGGTGGACGCCGATCGAGCGGTGCAACTGGTAGTGCAGGCCGACCTCGCCGCGCTCGCCGACCGCCATCCCCGCGCGCGTGTCAGGGTCGTAGTTGTTCCCCGCGAGCTGGATGCGGTACATGCCGAGGTTCGACTTCATCAACCCCGGCGCGTGCGGGTCCTCGGTGTAGACCTGCGGCAGGGTGACGAAGGGCCCCCCGTCGCGCGGCCAGCTCGTTTGGCGCGGCAGCTCTTCGATGCACGTCTGGTGTTCCATCACCGGGCCCGTGTGGACCTGCTTAGGGAGCATCCGCCAAGCGGCGAGCGGCGCGGCGGCGTACTTCAGCGGGGCCTTGAGCACGCGGGTCGGATCGACCTTCAGTTCGATCAGCCGCTGCACCGTCTGGTAGGTGTCGCGAAACATGAGCCGCGACCGCTCGAGCGTCCCGAACAGGTTGCTGACCATCGGGAAGCGGCAGCCGGCGACGTTCGCGAAGTAGAGCGCCGGTCCGCGCGCCTGGAACACGCGGCGGTGGATCGCCGCGGCCTCGAGGTAGGCGTCGATCGGCGCGTCGATCCGTCGCAACTGCCCACGCCGCTCGAGGTCGTCAACGCACTCTCGCAACGAACGGTACGACACGGAAACGACTTAGAAGGAGGGAACCACAGATGAACACGGATTAACGCAGGTAAAGATCGGTCAGGGCAGCGTCGCGAGCGGTTCTCTCTTCTTCGTACCCTTACGACAACCGCCACGGCTCTCGAGTCGGCAGCCCCCTATCTGTGTTCATCCGTGGTTCCATTCGCGTTCAGCGGACTTTGCGGCGCAGACGCAGGTCTTCCTCGCCGTGGTGGGTGAGCAGCAGTGCGCCGACCGAGGCGTACTCGGCGAACAGGTCGAACACGACCCCCTCTTCGCCCGGCCACGGGTAGGCGAACACGAAGTCGAAGTCGTCGGGGTCGAGCCCCAGCTCGTCGTAGGCGTCGTCCCCGTCGGAGCGTAGCCACGTGACGTTGCGCGCCAGGCTCGACGCGTGCCGTTCGAGCACGTCGTCCGCCCCTACCGGGACGAAGCTGCCGCACACGAACTCCGCCTCGGCGCCGTGGTCGGCGGCCAGCTCGATCGACGCCTCGACGAGCTCGGGCTCGATCTCGATGCCGATCGCGTCGAAACCGGCGAAACCGGCGAGGCACGTTACCACGCCCAGGCCGCTCCCCCACTCGACGAACCGGTTCCCGGGCGCCAGGTTTAACTCGACGATCCGCTCGATCGCGTAGTGCACCGACACGAAGTCGCACGGCACGAAGGCCGGCACGGGGTTGTCGCGGTGGTCGAACACGAACCGCTCGATCCGCTCGTCGGCGTCGTCCAGCAGCGCCTGGACGCGCTGCGCCAGCGGCCGCACCGGCGGGTCGAGCGGCACGGTCGCCAGGCGCGAGCTGCGCGGGCGTTTCTTCGGGCGGCGCTTCGGCATGTCGCTGCTAAACCCTCACGCTCCAACCCTTGGACCACATCGCCGCGAGCACCAGCCACCAGAACCCAACCGTCGCCAGCGCGAACCCCAGCGACGCCAAGCGGGGGTCGGCATACCCCAGCGCCGCGAGCGGCTCGACGAAAGCCGATTCGTAGAGCCACGCGTGGAGGCTCTGCTCCCCCACCTTCAGCGTCCCCAGCATCCGCGCCACGAGGCCCGACATCACAAACACGAAGATCGCGTTCACGCCGACCATCTGGAAGGGGAGGGCGAGCCGCGCCGCCCAGCGCTTGCCGCTACCCAGAACGTCGAACAGGGCGAGGCACGCCCCCAGCGCGACCATCCCCAGCCCGGCCGTCAGCAGGACGAAGCTGGGGGTCCAGAGGGCCTTGTTGATCGGCATGCTGAAGTTCGCGACGGGGACCAGGTCCCAAGCGATCCCCACCGCCGCGACGATGGCGCCGACCCCCACCAGCCGCGTCACGCGCCCGCCGCAGACGTGCCGCGCGCGGACGTACAGCCCGGTCCCGTACCCGGCGAGCGCCGTGACGATCGCCGGCAGCGTGCTGAGGAGCCCCTCGGGGTCGGTCGGGTGGTCGGTGGCCTGGGTGTACATGTGGATGGCGCCGAATAGGGCGAGGTCCACCTGCCGGACGACGTTTTGCTTCTGGCCGAGACGCTCGTCGATCGACACCCCCGGCGGCAAGAACCACAGCATCGCGCTGTAGCCGCCGAGCAGCGCGACCGCCGCCACGACCTGCCACTTGCCCCGCAGCCAGAGCACCACGAGCGACGCCCCCAGGTACGCCAGCGCGATCCGCTGCAACACGCCGGGCCAGCGCAGCGTGGCCCAGTCCCACCCCTCGAACCGCCCCACCAGCAGCGCGCAGATCCGCCCCGCCGCCGCCAGCACTAGGCCCAAGAAGATCAGCAGAAACACCCGCCGCGCGATCCGCACGTAGAGCGCGCCGGTCGGCCGGGCGTCCCCCGCGGTGTACTTGGTCAGCGAGTAGGCCATCGCCACGCCGACCATGAACACGAAGAACGGGAAGATCAGGTCCGTGGGGGTCCAGCCGTGCCAGTCGGCGTGCGCCAGGGGCCCGTACATGGCGCCCCAGGTCCCCGGGTTGTTGACGAGGATCATCGCCATGATCGTCGCCCCGCGCATCACGTCGAGCGACAGCAGGCGCTCGGCCTTCGGTACGTCGGCGGACATCGCGGACACTCGGGAGGGGCGACGGAAGCGTGACAGGATCACAGGATAAGGACCGATCGACGAGATGACACGCCCGCCTCGCCCACCGCAGCGGCCCCGACGGTTCCGAGCGGCTCGCGGGGGGGTTAAGCTGCGGGGCCGCCCGTGTGCCTCCCCCCTCGAAACCTCCTCCCTAGGGGCCTTCCTCACCAAGGGCCCTCGTCCCCCATGGCTGCCGAGACCCGCGTTGGCCTGGTCGGAACGAAGTTCATGGGCAAGGCCCACTCGAACGCGTTCCTGACCGCCGCCAAGTTCTTTGACCTCCCCGCGAAGCCGGTCATGAAGGCCGTCTGCGGCCGCGACGAGGCCTCCCTGCGGGCCTTCGCCGACCGCTTCGGCTGGGAGTCGATCGAGACTGACTGGCGCAAGCTGGTGGCCCGTGACGACATCGACCTGATCGACGTCGGCTCGCCCGGCGACACCCACGCGGGAATCGCGATCGCCGCCGCCGAGGCCGGCAAGCACGTCTTCTGCGAGAAGCCGCTGGCGAACACCCTGGCCGAGTGCCGCGAGATGCTCGCCGCCGTGCGCAAGGCGGGGGTCGTCCACATGGTGAACTTCAACTACCGCCGCTGCCCGGCGGTGACCCTCGCGCGGCAGATGATCGCCGCCGGCGAAATCGGCGAGGTCCGCCACGTCCGCGCGGTCTACCTGCAGGACTGGCTGGTCGATGCCACGTCGCCGATGAGCTGGCGCCTCAACAAGGAGATCGCCGGCTCCGGGGCGCTAGGAGACTTGGCGGCGCACTCGATCGACCTCGCCCGTTACCTGACGGGGGACGAGATCACCGACGTCGTGGGGGACCTCAAGACGTTTGTCCCCGAGCGCCCCGACGGGAAGGGGGGCAAGGGGACGGTGACCGTCGACGACGCGTCGGTCTTCCTGGCCCGCTTCGGCAACGGGGCGATCGGCACGTTCGAGGCCACGCGGATGGCGCCGGGGCGGAAGAACTTCAACGGCATCGAGATCAACGGTAGCCGCGGCTCGCTCCACTGGATGTTCGAGGACATGAACGTCCTCGACTTCTACTCGGAAGCGGACGCCCCCGGCCGGCGCGGGTTCCGCAAGCTCCTCGCTACCGACCCCGTGCACCCGTACTTCGCCAACTGGTGGCCCGGGGGGCACATCCTCGGCTACGAGCACGGGTTCATCCACGCGGTGGTCGATCTTGTGAAGGGGATCGCCGCCGGCCAGCAGGTCGAGCCCGACTTCCTCGACGGCGCGCGGTGCGTGGCCGTGCTCGAAGCGGTCGAGCGGTCGGCCAACGCGCACGCTTGGCAGACCGTCGAGCAAGTCGACTGATTCGAGGCGCCCCCCGCGCCGTCCGGTTGCGAAGGGGCAGACGACGGCGAGGACGCCCGCTCGCTCGGCATGGACGCCCCGCTGTCCTCCGGAGCAACCGCGCCCGATGGCCGACCTTACCGACCGCCTCGCGAAACTCAGCCCCGCGCAGCGCGCGCTGCTCGAGAAGCGCCTCGCCTCGCGCGCCGCCACCAACGGCCACCCCACGCCCGCTGGCGCCCCACGCCCGCCGGGGGGGGCTTCGGCCGAGCCGATCGCGATCGTCGGCATGGCGTGCCGCTTCGCCGGCGCCCCCGACCTGGCGGCCTACTGGCGGCTGATCCGCGACGGCGTCGAAGGGGTCTCCGAGGTCCCGCCCGACCGCTGGGACGTCGACCAGTTCCACGGCGCCCCGGGGACCCCCGGCAAAACGGCGTCGCGGCGCGGCGCGTTCCTCGAAGGGATCGACCGCTTCGACCCCACGTTCTTCGGCGTCACGCCACGCGAGGCGTCGCGGATGGACCCGCAGCAGCGGCTTCTGCTCGAGGTCTCCTGGCAGGCGCTCGAGAACGCCGGCGCCGCGCCCGACCGACTCGCCGGCTCGGCGACCGGGGTCTACGTCGGGATTGGCGGCTCGGACTACGCCAAGGTCCCGGCTCGATCCAACCGCTACTACGAGCTGATCGACGGCCACATGGGGACCGGCAACGCGCTGTCGATCGCCGCCAACCGCGTGTCGTACGCGCTCGACCTGCGCGGCCCGAGCATGGCGGTCGATACGGCGTGCAGCTCGAGCTCGCTGGCGATCCACCTGGCGGTCGAGAGCCTCCGCCGCCGCGAGTCGAACCTGGCGCTCGCCGGGGGTGTGAACGCGATCCTGACCCCCGAGACGACGATCGCCTTCAGCAAGGCGCAGATGCTCTCCCCCGAGGGCCGCTGCCGCCCGTTCGACGCCGGCGCCAACGGCTACGTGCGCGGCGAGGGGTGCGCGCTGGTCGTGCTGAAGCGGCTCGCCGACGCGCTGGAAGGGGGCGACGACATCGCCGCCGTGCTCCTCGCCACGGCCGTAAACCAAGACGGTCGCACGTCGGGCATCAGCGCCCCCAACGGCGAGCGCCAGAAGGCGTGCATCCTCGCGGCGCTCGCGCAAGCGGCCCTCACGCCGGCTGATATCGATTACGTCGAGGCGCACGGCACCGGCACGCCGCTTGGGGACCCGATCGAGATGCAGGCGCTGGTCGATCTCTTCCCACGCAGGGGGGCCAGCGACCCGACGCTGCGCGTCACGAGCGTCAAGGCGAACATCGGCCACACCGAGACCGTTTCCGGCGCCGCGGGGTTGATCAAGGTCGCGCTGCTGATGCGGCACGGCGTGACCGCAGCGCAACTCCACTTCGAGCGCCTCAACCCGCACATCCGCCTCGGCGATTCGCGCGTGGCGGTCCCCACGGGCGCCATGCCGTGGGAGCGGGGCCCGCGCCGGCGGGTCGCTGGGGTCAGCTCGTTCGGTTTCGGTGGAACGAACACGCACCTGGTGGTCGGCGACGCCCCCCTCCGCGAACCCGCCGCCGGCGAGCCGATCGACGACGTGCGGACGGCGCACGTCGTGAAGCTGCCTGCCCGGACCGCCGACCGCGTCGCGGCGCTGGCGGCGAGCTACGCCGAATGGCTCGGCTCGGACGAGTCGGCGGGCTCCTCGCTCGGCGAGGTCGCCGTGGCGGCGAACGTCGGCCGCTGCGATTTCCCCCACCGCGCGGCTATCGTCGCCACGGACCTACCGCAGCTCGCCGAACGCCTCACCCGGTTGGCCGCCGGCGAGTCCTCCCCGGGGGTGTTCACCGGCGCGCGCGGCGCGCTCGATCGCCCCCGCGCGGCTTGGCTCTTCACCGGCCAGGGGGCGCAGCGCCCGGGCATGGGGCGCGAGCTCTACGCGGCCGAGCCGGCCTTCCGCGACGTCATCGACCGGATCGACGCGACGCTCCGCGAGCCGCTTGGCTGCTCGCTGCGCGAGCTGCTGCTGGCCGACGACGAGCGGGTCCACGAGACCCGCTTCACGCAGCCGGCGCTGCTCGCCGTCGAGTGCGGCCTGGCGGCGCTCTGGGGGTCGTGGGGCGTTCGGCCCGACGTGCTGATCGGGCACAGCATCGGCGAGTACGCGGCCGCGGTCACCGCCGGGGTCCTGTCGCTCGAAGACGCCGCGCTGCTGGTCGCCGAGCGAGCGCGGCTGATGAGCTCCGCCCCCGGCGAAGGGGCGATGGCGGTTGTCCTTGCGAGCGAGATCCGCGTCCGCGAGACGCTCGACGGGCTCTCGGCAGACGACCAACGCCGTCTCGCGATTGCCGC
>JBOFFC010000098.1:0-1866 GCA_051648405.1 Lacipirellulaceae bacterium | reverse complement strand
GTCCGCGAGCCCTTCGAGCACTTCATCGCCTCGGGGGCGGTCGATCAGAGGCAGCACGACTACGTCCTGGCCGACTACCCGCGGCTGTCGAAAGGGGGCAGCTTCCCACTTAGCTCCACGAAAGGGGGCCCGTTCTTCGACCGGCTCTGCGCCGAGCTCCAAGGCGAAGCGATGCGCGAGGTCTTCGCCGAGCGCTTCGGCATGGACCTCACCGACCGCCCAACGACGCTCACCGTCCGCGGCCGCTGCCGCACCAAGGACGGCCAGATCCACACCGACAGCAAGACGAAGCTCATCACGGTGCTGCTCTATCTCAACGAGCCGTGGAACGCCGACGGCGGCCGCCTCCGCCTGCTCTACTCGGGCGACTCGCTCGAGGACTCCTTCGCAGAAGTCTCCCCCCACTTCGGCACCCTGGTCGCCTTCAAGAACGGCCCCGACGCCTGGCACGGCCACGCCCCGTTCGAAGGCGTCCGCCGCGTCCTGCAACTGAACTACGTCACCGACGAAGCCGCCGCCCGCCGCTCAGAACGCCGCCACGGCCTCTCAGCCCTAGTAAAGCGCCTGAACCCGTTCACCCGCGCAGCGTAGCTTCTCACAAAGCTTGTAGTAGCCTAGAGCGCTCTTCAAGTAGGAGTAGCGCCACCGAGGCAGATTGAGTAACCTTGGCAACCTCACCCCGGGAGGAGCCGATGATTTACTCGAAGGAGCGTCGTGCGGAGGTGCTGGCGGTGTGCGACGCTGGCGGGGGGACGCGCGAGGTGGCGTTGAAGTTCAACTGCAGCGAGTCGTGGGTCCGCCGCGTTAAGCAGGAGCGTCGCGAGCAGGGGAAGGTGGCCCCCAAGCTGACCCGCGTTCGCACGCATGAGTGGGATGCTCATGCCGAGTGGCTGCGTGAGCAGATCGCGCAGAAACCCGACGCAACGCTGCGGGAGCTGGTCGCTCTGGCGGCCGCCCAGCGTGACTGGAAGACCTCCGACGCGACGATCTGCCGGGCGCTGAAGGCCCTGCGACTGACGCTAAAAAAAAGACGCTTGTCGCGTCCGAACAAGACCGCGAAGACGTCGTCGCCCGCCGCGAGGCGTGGGTCCGTTCGCAGCAGGACCTCGACCCGGACCGGGTGATCTTCCTGGACGAGACGTGGGCCAAGACGAACATGACGCGGACGCGGGGTCGCAGCGAGAAGGGGTCGCGGCTGGTGGAGAAGGCACCGTGCGGGCGTTGGAGCACCACGACGTTCTTGGGGGCGATCCGCTCGACGGGCTTCGTCGCCCCGCTGTGCGTGGAGGGGGCGGTCAACGGAAGCGTCTTCAAGGCGTGGGTTGAGCAGCACCTGACGCGTGAGCTGCGTGAGGGGGACGTGGTGGTGATGGACAACCTGTCCAGCCACAAGGTGGCCGGCGTGGCCGAGGCGATCGAGGCGGCCGGGGCCGAGGTCCGTTATCTGCCCCCTTACTCGCCCGACCTCAACCCGATCGAACTGGCCTTCAGCAAGTTCAAACGCGTCCTACGTGACGGCGCCCGCCGCACGCAAGAAAGCCTCGTCGAACTCTGCGGCAAGGCTCTGGAACTCTTCAACGAAACCGAGATCCGCAACTACTTCCGCCACTGTGGGTACCGCTACGCTTAACGGTAGTACGCTCTAGGCAGCCCGTTTCCACAGACCAGTAATCGAGCCGAGGGCGTTCTTGAGAGACTGCCTAAAGGCGATCTTATTGATGTGACGCCGGTGCGCGGCGAGGACGTCGTCTTTCTCGACCGGGGCCGTGGGGCGCCAGCCACTCCAGGCCGTGCGATCGAGCGTCGCGAAGAACTCGCCGCAGAATGGATGCCGGCACCCGTGGCGCCAGGGCTTCTCGGGCGAGC
>JBOFFC010000097.1:0-7137 GCA_051648405.1 Lacipirellulaceae bacterium | reverse complement strand
CCCGGCGCTGACGCTTAGGGCTCCCAAGCGTTCTGCGGGCGCCCCCTCGGGGCGGGTTGATGCGGGCCGTGCCGGGGCCGAGAATGAGAATGCAGTGCCAGAGAGGCGTTTTCGGCCACTCCCTTGAACCACAACCCCGCGTCCCCCCCATGCCCCAGCCCGCCAAGCTCGCCCTCGAAGACGGCACGGTCTTCGCCGGCACGTCGATCGGCGCCGAAGGGGAGATCGACGGCGAGGTCTGCTTCAACACCTCGATGACCGGCTACCAGGAGGTCCTGACCGACCCCAGCTACCGCGGTCAGATCGTCACGATGACCTCGCCGCAGATCGGCAACTACGGGGCCAACCTCGACGACGCCGAGAGCGCGCGGCCCCAGGTCGCCGGCTTCGTCGTCCGCGAGCACAGCCGCACGGCCAGCAACTTCCGCAGCCAGGTCCCGCTGGGGGACTACCTGCGTTCGCACGGCGTGGTGGCGATCGAGTCGATCGACACCCGAGCGCTCGTGCGTCGGCTCCGCTCGACCGGGGCGCTGAACGGTGTCCTCTCGACGATCGACCTGGACGACGCGAGCCTCGTCGCCAAGGCCAAGGCGAGCCGCGGGTTGGTCGGGCGCGACCTGGTGCGCGAGGTGACCCCCGGCGCCAGCCGCGCCTGGGACCAGACGCTCAGCGCATGGACCAACCTCGACGGCAACACGGGCCTCGACGGCAGCACGGGCGACGTCGGCGCGCTGGGCCCGCACGTCGTGGCGTACGACTTCGGCATGAAGTGGAACATCCCGCGGCACTTGGTGTCGCGCGGCTGCCGCGTGACGGTCGTCCCGGGGACGACCAGCGCCGAGGAAGTGCTCGCCCTCCACCCCGACGGCGTGTTCCTCTCCAACGGCCCCGGCGACCCCGAGCCGGTCGAGTACGCGATCAGCGCCGTGCGCGGGCTGTTGGGCAAGAAGCCGATCTTCGGCATTTGCCTGGGGCACCAACTGCTGTCGCTCGCCTGCGGCGCGAAGACGTTCAAGATGAAGTTCGGCCACCGCGGCTCGAACCACCCGGTGCAGGACCTGACGACCGGCGCCGTCGAAATCACCTGCCAGAACCACGGGTTCGCCGTCGATCCGGACTCGCTCCCCGAGGACCTCGAGGTGACGCACGTGAGCCTCAACGACCGCTCGGTCGAGGGGGTTTCGCACCGCGGCTGCGAGCGCGACGGGGCCCCGGCGTTCAGCGTGCAGTACCACCCCGAGGCCTCGGCCGGGCCGCACGACAGTCACTACCTGTTCGACCGGTTCCTGGCGGCGATGAAGGCCTGAGCCTTTCGGCGATCCGCTCGGCGCGTCGCGGCGGAGTGTTCTAGTCTTCCGTTGAGGCCCGACATGCGCGCGGGCCCTCCGCACGCAGACCCCTCGGCGCGAACGCTCCGCGGGACGCGTGCGGACTCGTCCGCGTTGCTCGTCGCTGTCGCTCTTCCCCCCCCGCCGCACGCCCCTCGATCGGGGCGTGCTCGCCGCCGGTTCGCCACGCATGGTCGCCACCGTGAACGACGCCGCGCGCGAGACGGTCCAAGCCCTGTTGGACGCGTGGTGGGACGACGAGTCGCAACTCGCCGCCGAGCGAGACGCTTCGCTCGAGGCGCTCGACGAGTCGCTCAAGGCGCTCGACGGCTGGGGGGACCGCTTCGCGCGAGAGCAAGTCACGCGCGAGGCGACCACCCGCCTACGCGACGCCGAGCGCGCCGCCGCCGACGAGCACCGACGCCGGCTCGAGCACGACTTGGCGGTCGCCCGCTCGCGCGTATTCGACCTCGAACGAGGCCTGCAAGAGCGGACCGAAGAGCTGCTCCGGGTCCAAGCGGCGAACAACGCGCTGTCGGCCGAGCTGCAGTCGATGATCGACGCGTGGCCCCTCTCGGAGGGCCTTCCCCCCGGCGCCGACGCATGGGGATCGGCCGCCGAACGGCAACTGGCGGGACTCCCGCTCGACGGTGCGGCGCCAACGCCGGAGACCGGTACAGGAATCGGCATCGCGGGCTTCGCACCCCTCGAGACGTTGGGCGCCGCCGACCTGATCGACCAGATCACCGCCGCGCCCCCTTCGCCCGTAGGGCAGTCGGCCGGTTCCCCCTCGTGGGAACCCCAGGCGGAACAGCCCCCGGTTGCGGGGACGGCGACCTCGAAGTTCGCACGGCTGCGGACGAAGCGCGGCCCGAGCAGCGACGCGGCGTAACCCGCGCCGTTCGCGGGCCCCGAACCCCGGGTGCGCGGGGCGTGTCTAGTGGGGGGTGCGGGTCGCGAGCGTGACGACCCGGCGGTTCTGTGTACCACGACCCAAGCGAGAAACCCTCTTCCCCGACCGACCGATGATCGCCACCCCCCTCCCCACCCGAAACACGTCACGACCTTCGCTGGCGCCCGGCGCCAGCGCGTCGGGCCCGGCGCTCGCCGGCCCCGCACCGGGGACGCACCGCGTCGTGTGTGCGTGGGGCGAGGAGATCGCCCCCGCAACGCTTGAGCGGCTGGAGCGGCTCGACGACGCCGTATTCGCCGCGCTGCGTGGCGACGCGGCGGCGCTCGACGAGGCGGTCTATCAATGGCGCGACGCCGTGACACGGATCGACCCGCGCCTGCTCGAAGCGTCGCGTGAGGTCTACCACGAGCGCGCGGCGTCGCACTGGTGCGCCAGCCGAGAGCGGCCCGACGCGTCGCTGCCGCAGGCGTTCGCGGCGCTCGAGATCTTGGCGCTGGTGGCGCAGTGAGTCGAAAGGGGAGGGGGCAACCCGGGTACACGCTTCGAAACCCCCTCACCTAACCTCTCCCCCTGAAGGGGGAGAGGGAGTGCGTACGGGGCGCACGTCCGTGAGCGGCGCACTCAGCGCTTCGAGGACTCGTCGTCGAGCGCTTCGCCCACCGGCCCTTCGGCCGAGGCCTGCGTGACCGCTTCGTCTTCGATCCGCGCGGCTTGCACGCGTCCCACGACGTGGCCAACCGCGGCGCCCCCGACCGACAGCAGCGCTTGCGCCCCCGGCGCGAGGAGCGCAGCCTGGCCGCCGACCTCGGCGCCCATCTGCGGCTGCAAGACGCGCCGCGCCTCGGCCCGCTCTTCGACGGTGCCGTTCGCATCGACGTGCGCGAACACCTTCTGCTTGCTGCGGGCCTCGTGGACGATCCCCACGAACGGCAGCAGCCGCACCGCCGAGTAGAATCCCGGGTGGGTCTTCTCGCGGGTGTCCTTGGCGGCGGCGGCCTGCTCGAGCGCGAGCGCCGGGACGTCGGAGTACACGTGGACCGTGTCGGTGAACGGGTTGTACCAGTCGCCACCGAACAGCCGGCCGGGCAGCACCGAGTAGCCGAGCGTGTAGAGGCTGCCGACCGTCGCCCGCCAGCCGACGCCAACCTTGTCGTTCTCGATCAGTCGCTGCCACTCGCCGAGCGGGTCGTACTGGTTGACGCGGACCATCACGCCGCTCACGCCGTTGTCGGCGAGGAACTCGGTCGCGTCCTCAACGGTCTTCTCCGAGACGGCGTGGTTGTTCACGCGGCTGTCCCACAGCACGAGCTTGCTCGGGATCCCCAGGACCCAGCCGACGCCATCCAGAACCCCGTTGGGGTCGCCGCGCTCGAGGTCGATCTGCGGGCCGAGCGTGGCGAGCGGCTGGATCGCAGGCGGAGCGCCGGACTGTGCAGTCTCGATCGGAGTGTCGTCGGGCGCGCTCGCGAGCGCGTCGGCGCCAACGTCAGCGGAGGAATCGGAGACCGGCGCGAGGGGATCGACCTGCGCCGCGGAAGCGGGCGCCACGACCGGCAGCGGCGCGTCGATCGCCGGGGTTAGCAGCGCGGCGTACGGCGACGATCCAACGTGCGACGGGGCCGTGTCGGCCGCCAGCGCGGCGACCGGGACAAAGCTGAGCGCGAGCAGCGAACGAATCACGGCGGGGCCTCCATCAAGACAGGGGCGGTCGCCCGAGGGGTGAGCGCCGAGGGCGAGTCATAGAGGCCCCCGACGGGCGGTCGCAATGCCAAGCCCCCGCCGGCGCCGCAGGCGCTAGCGGCGGCGATTACGAGAGGGAACCGCGAATCCGCGCGAAGCGACGCGAATACGGACGGACGAGGAATAGCCGCCGATGGACGCAGAGGAACGCGGATGACGAGCGTCTCTGCGTCATTCGCGAGGATTCGCGGCCATTCACGGTTCCGTTTTTCCGCCGGCGCCACTAGCGCCTCCCCGCAATACCGTCGCTGTAGTTGATGCCGCAGGCCAGCCCCCGTTCTCCTGCCGTCTGCCCTCTGCCGGCCCTCTCCGCCATGCCCCGCCGCCGCAAGACCGAGCCGACCCGCCGCACGCTCCGCGTCGAGCGACTCGAGGACCGGGCGATGCTCGCGGGGGATCTGGAGTTGGTGCGGGACCGCCCCGCGCGTACTCCTTCTCCCCATCAAGCGAGCTCTCGGCCGCCGGGCGCCTGATGGTTGACGAGTCGGGCATCTCGTGTCTGACTTCGGGACGCCGCATCGCAGCCAAGCGAATCCGGACAACGCCTCTATAAAGTCCGCCCCCCTTGTTCGTCGTCTTCGGTTCGAGTCGCTCGAACGCCACTACGCCCTTTCGTTCACGCCTCTGTCCAACGGCGAAGAGGTCACCCGCGAAGTCGGCCTTGAAGACCCCTTCGACGGCTTCCACTTCCAGGTGGCTGCCGGCGACCGTGTCATCGTCTCGGTCGGCGAGGGGCGCGCCGTCACCGGCAACACGGTGAACCTTCTCATTCGCCGCCCTGACGGGTCGTTCTTGGCCGAGGACTTCTGTAGCGAGAACGCGACGATTTCGTTTACCGCCCCCGTGTCGGGCGAGTACAGGGCGTTCGTCAGCGAACGGGGGAACGACGCCGACTTCGACTACCGCATCCGACTGGTGAACCTCAACCAGCCGTTCGAGTCCGCCGCGCTGCGATCACTCCGACGGATGACGCCGCCGGCTCGCCTGACGTTTGCTCCGGCAAGAACGCGGGGGTAGGCTACGCTGCGGTTACCCGCCATAATTGCGAGCGTAGCGACTCCGAACAACCCACTCCTCGCTCCTTCCGAGGTCGACATGGACCGCGAACGCTCATCGAACAAGCCACGGCGCGACTCGCACCAACGATCGCTGCGGTTCGAGTCACTCGAGTCACGCCGCACGCTGGCCGGAGACCTCGAGCTGCTGGAGGACATCAATGGCGGTTCCCTCAGCGCCCAACCACGGTCCCTGACGAACGTTGCGGGGACGCTCTACTTTCGCGCCAACGACGGCGTAAACGGCCGGGAGCTCTGGAAGAGCGACGGGACGGCCACCGGCACCACCCTCGTTAAGGACATCAACCCCGGTTCCCTCAGCGCCCAACCAGGGTCCCTAACGAACGTTGCGGGGACGCTTTACTTCACCGCCAACGACGGCGTGAACGGCTACGAGCTCTGGAAGAGCGACGGGACGGCCGCCGGCACCACCCTCGTCAAGAACATCAACCCCGGTTCCACCGGCGGCGCCGTCCCATATCACCTGACGAACGTGGGGGGGACGCTCTACTTTCGCGCCAACGACGGCGTGAACGGCTACGAGCTCTGGAAGAGCGACGGAACAGAGGCTGGCACCACCCTCGTCAAGGACATCAACGCCGGTTCCTACGGTGCCTTCCCATCTTTCCTGACGAACGTGGGGGGGACGCTCTACTTCACCGCCACCGACGGCGTGAACGGCTACGAGCTCTGGAAGAGCGACGGGACGGCCCCCGGCACCACCCTGGTCAAGGACATCAACGCCGGTTCCCTCGGCGCCTTCCCATCTTTCCTGACGAACGTGGGGGGGACGCTCTACTTTCGCGCCTATGACGACGTGAACGGCTCGGAGCTCTGGAAGAGCGACGGGACGGCCGCCGGCACCACCCTCGTCAAGGACATCAGCGCCGGTTCCTACGGCGCCTACCCGGAGTTCCTAACGAACGTGGGGGGGACGATCTACTTCACCGCCAACGACCACGTGAACGGCCGGGAGCTCTGGAAGAGCGACGGGACGGCCCCCGGCACCACCCTCGTCAAGGACATCAACACCGGTTCCGGCGACGCCAACCCAGGGGCCGTGACGAACGTGGGGGGGACGCTCTACTTTTCCGCCAACGACGGCGGGAACGGCAACGGGCTCTGGAAGAGCGACGGGACGGCCGCCGGCACCACCCTCGTCAAGGACATCCGCGCCGGTTCTAGCTCGGGGTACCCTCGCTACCTCACGAACGCGGGGGGGACGCTCTACTTTCGCGCCAACGACGGCGTAAGCGGCCTGGAGCTCTGGAAGAGCGACGGAACGGAAGCAGGCACCGTGCCGGTGCGATTCGGTGACGGAGATCCTCTCCCCAACCCCGTCTCGATCACCTCGATCGACGACCGCCTCTTCGTCGTCGGCACGCGTCCCGACGTCGATGAGGAGCTCTTCACGCAAGTCCTGATTGACCCCCCCGCCGTTCCCGGCGACTTCGATCGCAGCGGCGTCGTCGATCAGCTTGACTACGCCGTGTGGGTGGCGGACTACGGCAGCGGCGCGCGGCTCCGCGCCGACGCCAACGGCGACGGGGTCGTCAACGCGGCCGACTACACCGTGTGGCGTGACAACCTCGGGGCCGGGGCGCCGCCGAGCGCTTCGGTCATTGACGAGGCACTCGCTGTAGTAACGCCGGCAACAGAACCCGCGACGACGGACAACGAACCGCTGCGTGCGGCGTTCGTCGCGGCGCCCGTGTCGCTCCGCACGGGTTCATCGACCGCTACGCAACCAACCAGCAGCGCAGCATCGCCCGACCACCGCGACAACCTGCTGCTGATCCGGACCGACGCGGCCAGGCCGCGCGCCGAAGCCCCCGCCGCGGCAAAGAGCGCCGCGGCGATCGACGAGGCGCTGGCGTCGCTCGCGACCGAGACGAAGCTCCGCCCGCAGTTCACGCCGGCCATCCGCGGGTTGCGCTGAAGGACGAAGAACGAACAGCAGCAGCCGATGCACGCCGATCAACGCGGATGAAGGGAGCGCGAGGCCGTTCGTTCTTCCCGCTTATCAGCGTTCAACCGCGTCCAGCGGCGGCTTGCTTTTCCGTCCGCCCGCCCGCTTTCCACTACGGCTACGCCTCAGCAC
>JBOFFC010000096.1:0-1549 GCA_051648405.1 Lacipirellulaceae bacterium | reverse complement strand
GATACCTGCTATTCGCAGGAAGTCATGGACATGAACATGGACTTCCTGATGGCCGACCGCTGGCCGCGCAACCGGGGCGCCGCGTCGGGCCCGATCGACGGCGCCCGCGTGCTCGAGCACTGTCGCCCCGACTACGTGCTGCTCGACCGGCGCTACCGCCCGGCGGTGGACGTACTGTTCCAGGCCTCGCGACCACAGATGGGCCCCCACGGCGGCGTCGCCGAGTGGTCGCTCCTGTACCAAGACGCGACCTCGCAGGTCTGGGGTCGGCGCGAGGTCGTCGATGAACCCGCGTCCGACCGCTACGTCCCCGCGGCGCTGCGGACGGCGTCGGACTACTACACCGAAGCGGAACTCGAGTTCCCCGCCCTGCCGCACGCGGCGCGCTGGCCGACCCTGGCGACGCTGTTCGATGCGCCGGCGGCGAGCGAGCAACGCGCGAGCGTGTCGAACCGAGCGCCGAGCGACGAAGACTCGGCCAGCGTGTCGCAGCCGGGGGGCGAACGATCGCTCGCACTCGGCGTGCCGCGAACCGCCGCCCCCTGATCGACGTAGATCAATAGCATCACACAAGTGAATCAGCGATGGCTGTGAAGCAAGACGACACGAACGTGCTCGAAGCCGAGAGGCTCGAGTCGGAGCGCGCCCAAGGGCCCGCGACCGGCGCCGCGCCGTCGCCCGCGGACCTCGCCGCCCGCGCCGAGCAAACGGCCCGCATCGAGCGCGAGCTCGCCCGCGCCGAGGAGGCCCTCGCCGAGGCCCGCCTGCACGGCGACCTGCCGTCGGTCGAGCCCCCGGCAGTAAAGCGCGGGCCGCGGACCAAGCTCAAGGTCTCGATCTTGATGCCGGTCTACAACGAGCGCAACACGATCGTCGAGATCGTCGATCGGGTCCGCGCGCAAGGGCTGCACGACGAGCTGCTGATCGTCGATGACTGCAGCACCGACGGCACGCGCGACCTGCTGCTGGCGATCGACGAGCGGTTCGCCGACGTACGCCTCGTGCTGCACGGTTACAACAAGGGGAAGGGCGCCGCCCTGCGGACCGCTCTGGCCGAGGCCCGCGGCGACGTGGTCCTCGTCCAAGACGCCGACCTCGAGTACGACCCGCGCGACTTCGCCAAGCTGCTCGCCCCCATCGAGCGCGGCGAGGCCGACGTCGTCTACGGCTCGCGCTTCCTCCAGAACGCCGAGCAGGACCCGTCGTGGTTCCACCGCCTGGGGAACCGCCTGCTGACCGGGGCGTCGAACCTGTTCACCGGCCTCCGGCTCACCGACATGGAGACCTGCTACAAGGCGCTGCGTCGCGGCGCGCTGCGCGGCGTGGTGCTGCGCGAGCAGCGGTTCGGGTTCGAGCCCGAGATCACGGCGAAGCTCGCGCGGCGTGGCTGCCGCTTCGTCGAGGTCCCCGTCGCGTACAACAGCCGCGGCTGGGAGGAAGGGAAGAAGATCGGCCTTCGCGACGCGTTCCGCGCGCTGTGGTGCATCGTCCGCTACGCGTGGATGGACTGACGGACGACGGAACCGCGAAGACGCGCGAATCAGCGCGA
>JBOFFC010000095.1:0-13078 GCA_051648405.1 Lacipirellulaceae bacterium | reverse complement strand
GCCGGAGCTGCTCGGCGGGCCAGTCACCGGTGCGATCGACCGCACCCGCACGCGCCGCGAGCTCGGCGCACAGGGCGTCGAGCGCGGCGTCGTCGGGCGAGGTGATCCGGGCCAACATCGCGCTTTCCGTCGGGCCAGGCAGCGGACCGCTCAGCGGATCGCCATGTCGCTGCTCGTCCCGCCGGCGGCCGGCAGGTAGCACAGCTTCACGTAGTCCTGGACCATCCGGTGCGCGCTGAAGCGGGCGGCCAGCGTGGCGATCGAGTTCAGCATAAACCCGATCCAGCGGTGCGGCAGCCCGTCGGCGTCGCGGTCGTAGAACAGCGGCACGACCTCGTCCCGGAGGACGTGGAACAGGTTGTCGCCGTCGCGGACGTCGGTGATCGCGTCGTCGACGTGCTGCGTGCCGTTGCCGATCGCGAAGCCGTTCTTGCCGTTGTAGGCCTCGGCCCACCAGCCGTCCAAGATCGAGCAGTTAAGCCCGCCGTTGAGGACCGTCTTCATGCCGCTCGTCCCGGACGCCTCGAGCGGGCGGCGCGGGTTGTTGAGCCACACGTCGACCCCTTGGATCATGTGGCGGGTGACGTTCATGTCGTAGTCTTCGATGAACACCACGCGGCCGCTGAACCGCGGGTCGTGCCGCAGGTTCGAGATCCGCTGGATCAGCCGCTTGCCCGGCTCGTCGGCCGGGTGGGCCTTGCCGGCGAACACGAACTGCACGGGGCGCTTCGAGTCGTTGATCAGGTCGGCCATCGCTTCGAGCTGGTGCATGAACAGGTCGGCGCGCTTGTAGGTCGCGAAGCGGCGCGCGAAGCCGATCGTCAGCGCGCTGGGGTCGAGCGACAGCCGCGCGGCATCGACGTGCGCCTCGTCTTCCGAGCGCCGTCGGCACTGCCGGCTCAGGCGGCGACGGACGAACTCCAGGCACCGGCTCTTGAGCGCGTGGTGCGTCTCCCACAGCTCACCCGGGTCGATCTCGTAGATCTTCTGCCAGGTCGAGGCCTCGCTCATGCGGCTCGCCCAATCGACCCCCAAGTGGCGGTCGTAGAGCTGCCGCATTGGCAGGGCGAGCCACGTCGGGACGTGGACGCCGTTGGTGATGTGACCGATCGGGATCTCCTCTTCGACCTTCCACGGCCAGAGGTTGGCCCACATGCGGCGCGAGATGTAGCCGTGCAGCGAGCTGACGGCGTTCGCGCGGCGTGACAGCTTTAGCCCGATCACCGTCATGCAGAACGTCTCGCCGCCGTTTTGCGGCTCGACGCGCCCCAGGCCCATCAGTTGGTCGTGCGAGATGCCGAGCTTGTCGCGCAGCGGGCCGAGGTGCTCTTCGATCAGGTTCGCGTCGAACCGGTCGTGGCCGGCCGGCACGGGGGTGTGCGTGGTGAAGACCGTGTGCTGGGCGATCTCGCGCAGCGCGTCGTCGAACGTCAGGCCGTCGTCGTGCATCCGCTCGCGGATCACCTCGAGCGGGGCGAAAGCGCTGTGCCCCTCGTTGAGGTGGTACACGCCGGGCGCGATCCCCAGCGCGCGGAGCGCTTTCACGCCGCCGACTCCCAGGACGAGCTCCTGGCGGATGCGGGTCCGCGTGTCGCCGCCGTACAGGCGGCTGGTGAGCTCGCGGTCCTGCGGGCTGTTCCCCTCGACGTCGCAGTCGAGCAGGTACAGGCTCACGCGGCCGACACGCACGAGCCACAGCTTGGCCAGCAGCGCGCCGTTGCGCGTCTCGACCGACACCATGATCTGCTTGCCGGTGGCGTCCTTGGCGGGCTCCATCGGCTGCGTTTCGACGCGTGTGTCGATGTACTCCTCTTGCTGGTACCCCTCGGCGTCGAGGTGCTGCTTGAAGTACCCCTGGTCGTAGAACAGACCGATCGCCACCAGCGGCACGCCGAGGCCGCTGGCCGACTTGATGTGGTCCCCCGACAGCACGCCCAGGCCCCCCGAGTAGATCGGGACTGACTCGTGCATGCCGAACTCGGCCGAGAAGTAGGCCACCGGCTTGGCGCCCAGGGCCCCCGCCTCGCGGGCCCCCCAGGTGTGGGTGGTGTTCGACAGGTACTCCTTGAGCCGCCGGTGCGCCTGGTTGATGCGGGTGTACATGACCATTTCGCCGGCGCGCTCGGCGACCAGCTCGGGGGTCATCTCGGCCAGCAGGGCGATCGGGTTGTGGTCCAGCTGCCGCCAGCGCACGGGGTCGAGGTCACGGAACAGGTTGCCGACGTCCGGGCGCCAGCTCCACCAGAGGTTCCGCGCCAGGGCCTGGAGCTTCGCGTAGAGGGCCTGGGGGGTGACTTCGGTGAAGTTCTCGCGCTCAACGCTCGCCAGGGGGGGGAGTTCGACTTGGCTCATGGTCGCTGCTGGGTTGCAGGGGAGGGGGGCGCACCGTGGCGCCCGGAGTGGCTGCGAGCGGGCCGCCTGCGACGCAGGGGCACGCTAAGTGCGATGGAGTCGTTGTGTCCGCGGAGGGAGTTTGGAAGCCACGCTGGGGAGGCGCCGCGGGTTCGCCGCGCCGCTCGCGTGGCCCCCGGTGGGCTCGGCGGGAGTATAGCGGATGCCAGCGGGGTGGCCGCCAGGGAGAAAATCTCAGATCGTGGGAGGCGCCGGTCGGCGGTGCGGCCCCAATCGCCTACCGCCAGCGCGCTGCTCCGCTAGAATGAGCCCGCTCGCGCACCGCTGGCGTGCGTCTCTTAAACGAACCCGTGCGCCGCGAATCGATGTCCACGCTCGCTCCCCTGTCGCAGGCCGCTCACTCGCCGGCTCGCGTCGCGCTCGAGCCGACGGCGAATATCGACGGCGTTCTCTCGCCGCTCGCCGACGCGAAGATCCCGGTGCTCGACCGCGGGTTCCTGTACGGCGACTCGGTCTACGAGGTCTTCCGCACGTACGACGGCGTGCCGCTGTTCTGGCGTGAGCACATGGAGCGGCTCGAGAACTCGGCACGGATGATCCACATGCCGATCACGCAAAGCCGCGACGAGCTGATGCGCCAGATCCGCCTGGCGGTCGGCGCGGCGGGAGGGGGGCCACTCGGCGAGGGGCGCGGGGGGGAAGTCTACGTCCGCTTCCACGTCTCGCGCGGAGTGGGGCCGATCGACCTGTACCCCGACCCCGCGTTGCGGACCAGCTTCATGATCCTCGTGAAGCCGGTCCCCGTGTGGAAAACCGAACACTACGCGACGGGCCTGCGGCTCGCGGTGACCGACGTCCGCCGCAACGCAAACGACGCCCTCAGCCCCAACATCAAGAGCGGCAACTACCTGAACAACATCCTGGGCCTGGCCGAGGCGGTCGAGCGTGGCGCCGACGACTGCCTGATGCTCAGCCACGAGGGGCTCGTCACCGAGTCGAGCAACAGCAACGCGTTCTTCGTCCTCGACGGCCGCGTGGTCACCCCCGGCCAGCGGGCCGGCAACCTGCGGGGGATCACCGGGGCCGCCCTGCGGGAGCTGGGCGCCGCCGAAGACTGGCCGGTGACCGACGCCGACCTGACGCTCGACGACCTGGCCCGCGTCACCGAGGCGTTCGTCACCAGCGCCACCCGCGAGGTGATGCCGGTTGCCGCGATCCGACTGGCCGACGGCCGGTGGCTCGACCTCCCCGCTGGCGGGGGCGATCGAACCCGCCAGGCCGCTGCTTCGTACAAGGCGCACGTCGAGCGCTACACGGGCGAGAATGCCGGCGCTCGGTTATGGTAAGGAGCCCGCAGACGGCAGCAGGCAGTAGGAGCAACACTGCCGTAGCGTCCCTGATTCCGCGTTCCCAATTCCGCATTCCGCATTCCGCCCCTCATGCGTCTCCCCGAGATCTACGCGAAGACTCGCTTCGCCCTGTCCTTCGAGCTCTTCCCGCCGAAGACCGACGAGGGGGAGGCCGCCATGTTCCGGCATTTTCAGACGCTGCTCGCGTTCGAGCCGGCGTACATCACCTGCACCTACGGCGCGGGGGGCTCGACCCAGGACAAGACGCTCGACATCGCCGCCCGCGTCCGCCGCGAGTCGGGTCTGCCGGTCGCCACGCACCTGACGTGCGTCGGGCGTGACGCCGACCAGATCCGCGACTACCTGCGCCGCGCCGAGCAGGCGGGCATCGGCAACGTCGTGGCGCTGCGGGGGGACCCGCCCAAGGGGGATGCGACGTTCCGCGCGGTTGAGGGGGGGTTCGCCTACGCCAACGAGCTGGTGGCGATGATCCGCAGTGATTTCCCGCAGATGGGGATCGCGGTCGGGGGTTACCCCGAGGTCCACCAAGAGGCCCCCAGCGCCGAGGCGGACCTCGACAACCTCAAGCGCAAGATCGACGCCGGCGCCGACGCGATCATCACCCAGCTCTTCTACGACAACGCCGACTTCTTCCGCTTCCGCGACCGCTGCGACGAGTGGGGGATCCGCGTCCCGCTGATCCCCGGGCTGCTCCCGGTGACCAACGCGGGCCAGGTGCAGCGGATCGCGTCGCTTTGCGGCGCCCGCCTGCCGCAGGAGTTCCTCAACCGTCTTGAGGGGGCCGGCGACGACGCGGACACGCAGTTCGAGGTCGGCGTCGAGCAGGCCACCGAGCAAACCCAGGCGCTCGTCGATGGGGGCGTCCCCGGCATCCACTACTACGTGCTGAACAAGTCCGAAGCCGCCAGCCGTGTGCTCCAAGCGGTCACGATCTCGGCCTAGCGGATCGCAGTCCGGGCGACGACGCGACGCCAGCCCCCCGCGCCACTTCCCTCCAGCCTTTGCCCGCGCCTTGGACGATCTCACCGGTTCACGGCTGGGGGACTACCGATTGATGCGGCTGCTGGGCCGTGGGGCGATGGCGGCCGTCTACCTGGCCGAGCAGCAGTCGCTCGGCCGGCGCGTGGCGGTCAAGGTGCTGAACGCCGACCTTGCGCGCGACGCGGCGTACGTCGCGCGGTTCCAGCAGGAGGCCCGCTCCGCCGCGTCGATGGTCGATGCCCACATCGTCCAGGTGTACGAGGTGGGGGTCGCCGGGGATCAGCACTACCTGGCGCAAGAGTACGTCCCCGGCGGCACGCTGGGGCAGCTCGTCGCGAAGCAGGGGCCGCTGGGTCCGGGGCAGGTGCTCGGCGTGCTCTGCCAGGTGGCGATGGCCCTGGCGGCCGCCGCCGAACGTGGCCTGGTGCACCGCGACATCAAGCCCGACAACCTGATGCTCGACCGCTCGGGCGCGGTCAAGGTCGCGGACTTCGGCCTGGCGCGCGTCGTCGGCCCAGCAGCGTCGCGATTGACGCAGGTCGGCGTGACGATGGGGACCCCGCTCTACATGAGCCCCGAGCAAGTCGAGGGGCGCGAGCTCGACTCCCGCAGCGACCTCTACTCGCTCGGCGTCACGGCGTACCACTTGCTGACGGGCGACCCGCCGTTCGTCGCCGACACGCCGCTGGCGGTCGCGATCAAGCACCTGCAAGAGGCGCCCGAGCCGATCGCGAGTCGCCGGCCCGGACTGCCCGCGTCGCTCGCCGACGTCGTCGATCGTCTAATCGCGAAGAGCCCCGACGCCCGCTACGCTTCGCCGCGCGAGCTGCTCGACACCCTCCGTCGCGTCGCGAAGCGTGGCGCCGAGGAAGGCTGGAACGACGACGAGACGATCGCCGCTTCGGCCGCGATCGCGGGGCTGGGCGAAGCCCTGCCGGCTGCGAGCGACCCCGCCGGAGGCTCGACCGGCGCCGGGGCCGCCGACCGCCTCGGACGGGCGATGCGCGGTCAGACCGACTTGCTGAAGACGTTCGGCAAGGGCCGCCTCGGCTGGGCGGCCGCGATCCTGGCCAGCGGGGTCGTCGCCTCGGCGGCCGGGTTCGCCCTCCGCCCGGCGCGCCTCGTGCCGCGCGTCGGCGCGACCATGCCGCAGCGAGCCGAGTCGGTTGTCGAGCAGCTCTTCCGCGCGAAGCTGGTCGATACCCCGGAGGCGTGGCGCTCCGTCCAGCGGTTCTTCCCGGACGAGGACGCCTACTACCACTTGCTGGCGATGCGCGGGCTGGCCGAGTGCTGCTTCGCGCGCGGCGCGTGGGGCGACGCGATCCCCGCGTTGCAGAAGCTTTCTGCCCGCGAAGCGACCGAGCCCGAGCTCGGCGGTTACGGCAACGCGGGGCTGGTGGTCGCCTACGAACGGCTGGGCCGCGCCGACGCGGCCCGCCAGGCGCTGGACCACTTCACGTCGGCGCCCCTCGATCCGCGGGCGATGGCCGAAGAGCTGCGCCGGCTGTTTCCCGCGTCGCTCGAGAGTCTCGGGATCGACGCGACCGCCGCGCGCCGGTAGGGGCGTCGGGGTTCAGCCGAGCAGTCAGCCAAGCACGCGGTCGGGACCGACCGAGGGGGCCCGCTTCGAGCGTCGGCCGCGACGGGTCACGACCGTGGTCCGGCCCTTGCCGCGGCGGTCCCTGTTCATCGAGCGGAAGTGGGGGCCGTCGAGCCCCTCGCGCTTGCGGCGGATCTCGGCCAGGTGGTCCCCCAGCAGGACCAGCCCGATGTAGCCCCACACGAGGGCGAAGGCGACCGCGAGCGCGGCCTCGATAGCTTCGAACGGCATCGGGGTACTCGGCTCCCAGGTCCCCGGCGACCGCGACGCGTTCCGTACGCCGCTTCCGGGGAGTTGCTCGGGGCCGTCCGTGCCCAGTCGTGCCAAGCGGCAGGACGACCCTCCGTGAGGGGGACGCCTCGCTGCTAGCAGAAGGGGATCGGCGCTCCGGCGGCCGAGGCCGCACTGAATTGTGCGGGGGGCGCCCCGACCGTCACGGGCCCCCTGTTGCGGCGACGTGGCACGGTCGGAATATCAAAAAAAGTACAATAAAGCACCACCGTCGGGGGTGAAATGAGCCAGCGAGTTTGCTACCTTCGGACTTGTGTGAAGTGTTCATGTGTACACTATCCAGGGGTCCCCAATGCCAAGCCGCCCGACGCCGACCCAATCCTTCCGCGAGCCCGACTGGGAGTTCTTCCTCCCCGATGACGAGGCCTACCCCGACCCCAGCGACTTCTGGATCGAACCCGACGGCGAGGACCTCTGACCCCCCTGCGCCCGAGTCCTGTTCGCAAAGTCCACCATCGATCACCCCGGGAGGTCACACGGCGATGATCAGCTTCGAGCAAGCCGAGCTCGTCCAGCGGCTGTTGGACGAGGGGGACCTCTCTCACCGGGGGATCGCCAAGCGGGTGGGCGTCGGTCGCGCGACGGTCGATCGCCTCGCGCGCGGCGAGGGGACCTCGCTGGCCGAGCGGCTGCGGCGCCCTCTGCCCGAGTCGCCCCCCGACATGCTGTGCGTGGCGCGGTGCCCCGAGTGCGGGGCGCTGGTGGCGCCCCCGTGCGTCGCTTGTCGCACGCGGCGCTACGTGCGCGAGGCGCGCGCTGCGGCGTGACCACGGTCGCCTGTCCACCGTCGCCCCGGTGGCGGTCGGCGTGATCGTCACAACCGGTCCCCGTGCGTAAGCGCGACGGTTGGGATTCGGCGCCGATCGCGCTCGGCGGCGGCGACCATGGCGTACGGTTTGATGCCTTGCCACTTGGCTCCTGTCGAAGAGCCGAACCGAGCCGCATGGGCCCCGTCTGACGTCGTGTCGGGCGGGGCCTTTGCGTTGCTGCGGAGGGCGAAAGCCGCGGACCCTTCCCGCCGATTGGCACGCGCCGGGGGGCCCGCTAGACTGCCCTCGGCGGCTCCCTCTGAGGCCGACCACGGAACGCCGGATTGAGGTACCCCCATGGGTGACGCAGCGGGTGAAGCGGCCAAGCTGACGTTTGGCGGCACGACGGTCGATCTCCCCATCGTGCGAGGGACCGAGGACGAGGTCGCCCTTGACATCTCGAAGCTCCTCGCCCAGACCGGCGCCACTACCCTCGACGAAGGCTTCGTCAACACGGGCTCGACCACCAGCGCGATCACCTTCCTAGACGGCGACGCGGGGGTCCTCCGCTACCGCGGTTACCCGATCGAGCAGCTCGCCGCCCACTGCGACTTCGTCGAGGTCTGCTACCTGCTGCTCTACGGCGACCTGCCGACCGCCGAGCAGATCGCGAAGTTCCAGGCTGAGATGCGGCAGCACACGATGCTGCACGAGGACATCCGCAAGTTCTACGACGGGTTCCAGCACGACGCGCACCCGATGGCGATCCTCAGCTCGGTGATCACCGCGCTATCGACCTTCTACCCCGACTCGCTGGACGTCAACGACCCGGCCGACGTCCACGTCTCGACGATGCGGCTGCTGGCGAAGACGCCGACGATCGCCGCCCACGCCTACAAGAAGTCGATCGGTCAACCGATCGTCTACCCCGACAACTCGCTGTCGTACTGCGAGAACTTCCTGAAGATGATGTTCTCGGTCCCGGCCCAGCCGCACACCGTGAACAAGGTCCACGCCGAGGCGCTGAACCTGCTGCTGGTGGTACACGCCGATCACGAGCAAAACTGCAGCACCTCGACGGTCCGCATGGTGGGGTCGTCGGACGCGAACCTGTACGCGTCGGTTTCGGCGGGGATCGCGGCCCTCTCCGGCCCGCTGCACGGGGGCGCCAACGAGGCGTGCGTCGCGATGCTCGACCGGATCCACGCCGACGGCGGCGACGTCGAGAAGTACGTCCGCATGGCCAAGGACAAGACCGGCGGCTTCCGCCTGATGGGCTTCGGCCACCGCGTCTACAAGACGTTCGACCCCCGGGCCACGGTCATCAAGGCGGCCTGTGACAAGCTGCTCGCGCAGAAGGTGATCGACGACCCGATCTTCGCCATCGCCCAGCAGCTCGAGAAGGTCGCGCTCACGGACCCCTACTTCGTCGAGCGCAAGCTCTACCCGAACGTCGACTTTTACTCGGGGGTCATCTACCGCGCACTGGGGATCCCGATGGAGATGTTCACCGTGCTGTTCGCCATGGGGCGGATGCCGGGGTGGATCGCCCACTGGACCGAGATGCGGCAGAGCGCGTCGAAGCGCATCAACCGCCCGCGGCAGGTGTACACCGGCGCGGCGAAGCGCGACTTCGCCCCGATCGGCGACCGCAAGTAGGCGCGCTCTCTACCCTCCCCCAGCGGCGGGAGGGGGTAGCCGGAGACGCTCGCGATTTCGTGATGGGGCTCAGCCCCCAAACCCCAGCAGGTTCCGCAGCACCGTCGCCGCCGCCAGGACGCAGTACCCGGCGATCGCGATCCACCAAGCGAGGACCAGCGGGCGCGGGGCGGTGTAGTCGATCGCGTAGAGCACCATGCCGACGATCGCAAACACCCCCATGAACGCGGCGGCGCCCGACACCGACCCGGTGAGCGCCACGAGGCCCAGCAGCACCGCGGCGAACGTCGTCGCCAGGAACAGGTCGCGCAGCGAGAACTTGCCGCGCTGGCGGATCGCGTTGCGGATCGCTTCGAGGGGGTTGAGCGACGGGGCCTGGGGGGCGTCGGGGACCTCGTCGCCGCGCGAGCGGGCCAGCTCGCGGGCCCGCTCGAGGATCGCGCCCTCGCGGCGCCGCGCGTCGGCCCATTGAAGCCAGACGGTCGCGGCCCCCAGGGCGAGCAGCGACAGCACGATCAGCGCGGCGAACGCGTCGCCGGTGAAGAAACCCCCCATCCCCAGTCCGAGCACCACGCCGATGGCGGTGATCGCGATCAGCAGGTGCTTGACGCCGAACCCCCCGCGGAACTCGGTCTTCAGGCGATCGAACGCCGCGTCGAAGTCGCCGCGGTTCTCGATCTCGCGGTAGACGGCATCGACGTCGATCTTGTGCTCGGCGGACGCGATCTCGCGCCGCGCCGCGGCCCGCGCCTGCTCGACGACGTGCTCGTCGGGGGGTTCGACCTCGTACTCCCAGTCGCCGTCCTCGTCGTCGATGGGGCGCTTGTCGAGGGGCATCGGCGCAGTCGGGAAGAGGGGTGGAACGGGTTCCCCACGATTCTCGACGCCGGCGGCGTCGCCGGCAACAGCGGGGCGCTTACGTTCGCGTTGGTCAGCGGGGATCATACGGCCCTGGTCCGTCCGCCACCGCATCGACGCCATGCACTTCGTCCTCACCGCTCTTGGCAGTTACGGCGACGTCCATCCGATGGTCGGGCTGGGACGCGGGTTGGCCGCTCGGGGCCACGAGGTGGACGTCGTTACGAATCCCTTTTTCGCGAGCATGGTGAGCGAGGCGGGGCTGCGGTTCGTCGGCGTCTCGACCGCGGACACCTACGACCGAATGACGCGCGACCCGGGGCTCTGGAAGCCACGCGAGGGGCTGGACCTGGTGCTCCGCGAGGGGGCGATCGCGATCCTCGACGAGCTCTACGAGGTCGTCACGCGGCTCAACCGACCGGGCGAGACGGTGATCGGCGCGCACGGCTTGGACCTCGCGAGCCGCGTGGCGGTCGAGGCGATCGGCGCGCGGGTCGTGTCGGTTGTCTACGCGCCGATGGCCATGTGGAGTAGCGCGTCCCCCCCCCGGATGCCGTTCGGGATCAACTCACCGCGATGGCTCGCGCGGGCCCAGTTCCGCTTCGGCGAGTGGGCGATGACCCAGCGACTCGTGGGCAAGCCGATCAACGCGCTGCGGCGCCGCGTCGGCTTAGGGCCGCTCCGCCAGCGCTACTTCGACTGGTACTACGGGGTCGCGCCCCCCGTTTGCCTGTTCCCCGATTGGTTCGCGCCGGACCCGGGGGACTGGCCGGCGGGGACGGTGACCACCGGCTTCCCGCTGTGGGACGGGGGAGACGAACGCCCGCTGAGCGACGACCTGCTGCGGTTCCTCGACGCCGGCGACGCGCCGATCGCGTTCACGCCCGGCTCGGCGCACCGCCACGCCCGCGCGTTCTTCAGCGCGGCGGCCGACGCCTGTCGGCTGCTGGGGAAGCGCGGGGTCCTGCTGTCGAAGTACGACGAGCACCTGCCGCGGAGTCTCGCGCCGCAACTGATCGCCCCGGGCTTTGTGCCGCTCAGCCGACTGCTGCCGCGCTGCGCGGCGATCGTTCACCACGGCGGCATCGGCACCAGCGCCCAGGGCCTACTGGCGGGGGTCCCGCAACTCGTCCAACCGATGGGCTTCGATCAGCACGACAACGCACAGCGCCTTGTCCGGCTTGGCGTCGCCGAGGAGCTCGCCCCGAAGCGCTTCACGGCGGAACGCGTCGCGGCGGCACTGGGTCGGCTGCTGGCGAGCGAGTCGGTGAAACGGTCCGCGCAAGCCCTCGCGCTACGGTGCGACCCGATCGCTTGGCGTGCCGAGGCGTGCAACGCAATCGAGCGCCGGTTCACTCTCCCCGCATAGCGCCAAGCACCGAGGCGGCGTGCCAGACTTCCTCGCCTCTCGCCTCGAACCCCTCGCCTCTACCTTCAGTACCGCGCCGGAGTCCCGCTAGCGCCCCAGCCGCTGGCGGTCCGCGTGTCGGTCGGGGCGGTGGCGAGCTGCGTCCCCGCGGCGCCGAGCGACTGCTGGAGCGCCGCGACACGCGCCGCGACTTGCGGCTGGTCACGCTTCGCCGCGAGCGAGCGCTGGTAGTTGGCGAGCGCCTGAGCGTAGTCCCCCGCTTGATCGCGCAGCCGACCGAGGGCCGCCAGCGCCCGCGGGTCGGCCGGGTTCACCGCCAACGCCTGGACGAGTTGCGACGTCGCCTGCTGGGGCTGACCCGTCTCCTCGAGCATCCGCGCGAGCTCGACCCGCGGGCTCGCGCTGGTGGGGTTCGCCGACGCCCAGTTGTTCAGCAGCCGGAACGACGCGTCGCGCCGCCCGGTCTCGGCGAGCAGCACGGCCAGCCCGCGGTAGCACTCGACGTGGTTCGCGTCGCGCTCGAGGCACTGGTTGTAGAGGACCTCGGCCTGACGCAGTTCCTCGGGCCGGTTGTAGCGGACCCCCGACTGGTGGAGTGCGGCGGCCAGGTTGTAGTACCCGTCGGGCGAGTCGGGCTTCTTGGCGATCGCCGTTTGGAAACGCTCAGCCGCCTCTTGGTACGAGCCCTGCTTGTAGAGCGCGACCCCTTCGGAGTTGAGCGATTGGCTCTGCACCGAGTTGCACCCCAGCGCCGCCGCGGCGAGGCACGCCGACAACGCGGTGAGCCACACCGTGGCCGGGGAGGGCGCTCGGGGGACGCGGGCTTGGGGGGTCATGCCGATTCTCGGCGGTGGGAGCGGGTTGATCGGGGCGTCTACGGGGTGGAGGACCGTAGCAGCCGCACGGTCGCCGTCGCAAGCGCGATCACCGGCGTAACCGCTCGCCCGGTGATCGAGCGAACTGCGCGAACCGCGCCAAGCACGCGATCCGGAGCGACCACCCGGACAAAACTCTTTGCGCAGACCCATCATCTTTCCCAGGTGGTGTATTTTTCCACGTCGCCCCGACGATCCCAATGCTGGCGCCGCGGCTGTCCCCGCGGTGGCCTGACTGGATCGTCCCGCTCGCCCTCCCGCACTGCCCTCGAGGACCTCGCCGTGGCTCAGACCAAGACCTCCGCCGCTTCCCGCAAAAAGTCCCCGAAGGCGACCGCCGCCAAGTCGTCCCCCGCCAAGGTCAAGGCCGCCCCCAAGTCGCAGGGGCCGGCGAGCGGCAGGGGGAAGAAGGGGGCCGCCTCGCTCGAGGCGCCCGCGAAGCGTTCGGCGAAGCCGGGGCCGGCCAAGAGCCCGCGCCGCGACGAGTCGGCCGAGGTGTCGATCGACCGCCGCCGCGTGTCACGGCGCGACGAGGCGTCCGCCACGCCGGTCGCCGAGACGCCGGTCGCCCCCGCCGCGAAGCTTGAACGCCGCGAGAAGGTCAATCGCCGCCGGCAGATCGACCCCACCACCTGCGAACGCGACTACAGCGAGTCGGAAGTCGAGTTCATGAACGCGCTCGACGACTACAAGCGCAAGAACGGCCGCATGTTCCCGACTTGCAGCGAGGTGCTGGAAGTGATCCGTGGCCTGGGCTACGTGCAACTCAGCCGGGCCGAGTTGGCGGCCCGCGGCGCCGCGGACGACGACTCGCTGGTCGAAGACGCCGCCGAGCGCGAGGCCCGCGAGGCGCTCGTCCTGTCGGCCCAGTTCCGCGAAGAACCCCAAGGGCTGCCGCTCGTCGAGTCGTCCCGCGACTGACCACGGCGCCAACCGTATCACGTCGGTCGAGCAGTCGCGCGGCGCCGCGCGAC
>JBOFFC010000094.1:0-13682 GCA_051648405.1 Lacipirellulaceae bacterium | reverse complement strand
TCCCACGGGTCGAAGAGATGCCCGCTCTGCCGCTCGCGTAGGGTTCTCATCACCGCAATCTAGCGCCAGACTCCCCCCAAACGCCAGGTCGTACGGGGACTTTTTGCCGACGCGTCAACTCTTGACGATATCTCGGCCGACCTGCTCCAGCCGCTGGTCGGTCGGCTCGTCGTCAGCAATCCCATGAAAACCAAGGCGATCGCTGAAGCGAAGGTCAAGACCGACAAGGTCGACGCTGAAGTCTTGGCACAGTTGCTGCGGTGCGATTATTTGCCGAGCGTGTGGGTTCCCGACCCGGAGACCCGATCGCTCAGGCAACTCACCGGACGACGCGAGCGACTGGTGTCGGAGCGGACGCGGCTCAAGAACCGCATCCAGAGCGTGCTGGCAAGCCGGCTGGTGGTCGTCCCCGTGAAGACGCTGTTCAGCCAGCAGGGATTGACGTGGTTGGCCGGCTGCGAACTGCCGGCCGATCAACGCGCCCTTATCGACTCGGACTTGCGGCTCATCAAGGGAGTCGACCAGGAGATCGCCGAGTTGGAAGTCTCGCTCCGGCAACAGGCTTGGAATCAAGCGCGGGTGCGGCTGCTGATGACGATTCCCGGCGTCGACTACTGCGTCGCGCTCGCGCTCGTCGCCGCCCTGGGCGATCTGTCCCGGTTCGCCGACGGTGATCACGCCGCCAGCTATCTCGGCCTGACGCCGTCGGTCAAGCAGTCTGCGAATACCTGCCACTACGGTCCGATCTCCAAGCGAGGGTCCTCCCACGCCCGCTGGCTCCTCACGCAAGCGGCCCAGAACATGGGCCGGCAGGCGGGGCCGCTGGGCGTGTTCTTCCGCCGACTCGCCAAGCGCAAGTGCTGGAACGTCGCCGTCTGCGCCACCGCCCGGAAGCTGGTCGGCGTCGCCTGGTTGATGCTCAAGAACAACGAACCGTACCGTTACGCTAATCCGGCGACGACGCAACAGAAGCTTTCGCGGCTGCGGGTCGCGGTCACCGGGGAACTGCGCAAGCCCGAACACAAAGGCCGACGACCGGGCGTCAAGAACGGCGCCAATCCGCCCACGCGCCTGACGCCGTCGCTGGCTGAAGTCTGTCGTCAGGAAGGCCTACCGTCGGTTCACGGGTTCGAGCAGCTGCCGCTCGGCGAGCAACGGATTCTTCGGTCGCTGGGCGTGATCGACTACGTCCAACAGATTGGCCAGGAGCGACGGACGCCGCGGGTTCCTAGGCGTCCCACTGCCGAATGAAGGGCAGTAGGGCGAAAAAAGAGTTGACCGATCCAGAGGTAGAATTTCACGCTCCATCTCGGCCCGCTTCAGCTGCCGGCGGAGCCGCGCGTTCTCCTCCTTCAGCTCCGTCAGCGAGGCGTTCTCTCCGCACGGCGGCGGCGCCGGGACGAGCTTCGCGTGCCAGGCCCTCAGGCTCTGCTCGCTCATCCCAAGCGACGTCGCGGCCGCCTTGAAGGTGTACCCCTCCTCCGCGACAAGCCGCACCGCCTCCCGCTTGAACGCCTCGTCGTACGTCCGCCGGACACGCCGGCCATCCTCTTGTTCGTGCATCATTCGGACCTCCTTGGGGGACCATTATCCCGCCCCCGCCGCTGTCCGGAAGTCGTGGGCTATCGCAAACATCCAGGGGGGTACTGCCTCTTCCGAGCGGTGGGACCGCCACTCGGCCTTCAGGAGTTGCTGGAACTGTTCGTCGCTGAGGGCAAAGTCGCTCTGCAATCGCTCGACCACCGCCACCTCCGCCAACTGACGGTGCATTTGGTCGATCATTCTCTCTTGTTCGTCGCGCGCCGCTTGAGCGGCCAGCGCCGCTTCGCTGCGGGGGTCGATCTGGCCGCCGTGTTCCCGCAGTCTGGTGGTGATCCCCGAGACAGTAAGGCCAGCCGCCTCGGCCGTTCGAGCCGCCTCAAGGATCGCCCCACACTTGGAGTCCCCCATCGTCACGAACTGGTCGGCGCCGTTCTTGTCGCGAAAGCCTAGCGAGTAGGAGTAGCAGACGTTTTCAAACCCCCTTCGCGAAGTCTTCTTACTCTCCGTTTCGATGAAGACTGCGGAGAGTTCGGCGAAGTCGAACCGCTGCACGCGCGGGCCCGTGAAACCCAGCGAGCGGTGCTCGAAGGAGCTGGGAGTGATAACCACCCTGTCCGCGGCAAGGATGCCGAAGACCACGGCCAACCCCGCGCCGATGACAGACGCCCCAATCCATCGGGCGTCTTCAACCTTGTGTAGTCTCCAAGCCTGGACGAAGACCCCGATCACAACGAGTCCCATCAGGCCGAAGATCGGCCAGGCCACGGCGTAGGTGACGACGTCACCGCGAACCGACCTGGCGAACATCCCCTCGAGACCGTTTGCGAGCAGTAGCACGTCGCCCTCCTGTGGATAAGGCTGTCTACGAGAGGTTGGCAAACTCACGGGCGAGAATGGTCGCCGTGTCTTCGAGGCTTGAGCCCGCGGACCGGCGGCGACGAGAGATGCCTCCGCGAGGAGGGCGCGTTCCGCTCACCGTTCCAACCGATCGGCACAGCACGCCGCGCACTCAGCGGGAGAACGACGCCGGCTGGACGCTCAACCGAGGCTGGCGGTCGACCGACGCTTGCGCTACGTCGGGCTGCGACGCCTTGTCCCGCTCGAACATAAAGGCGGCCTCGTAGACCAGGCCGACCAGGAAATCGACGGCCTCCCGGCGCACTTCGGCAGAGAGCTCGCGGTCGCCAAGCCGGTTCCGCATCTCTTTGGCAGTCTCGATGATCGGCTCGCTGAACAACTCGTCGGGGTCCGCGCCGGCCATCACCATCTGACGAACGAGGGACTCGATCCGCTGGCGCTCGTCGTCGAACTCCTCACCACGCAAGCTCTGCGGCCAGGCGAGCTCACCCGTGGCGCGATCGAGCTCGTCCGAGTTGAGGGAGTACACCCCGTAGTAGTAGTCGCGCGCCCGCTCGGCGAGCTTCTTGAGGCCCACCTGATGGCGTTCGGTCTCGTGAGCACGCGAGCGCTCGATGCTGCGGAGGTAGTTTTGGACTCGTTGTTGGAACAGTTCCCCGTGCAGTTGCTTGGCGTCCTCCCACGCCATCGCGGCGTGTGCGTTGATGAAGTTCGCCTGCGCCCGCGAGATCATCCAGTTCGACTCGCCGTCGAGCACAGCGGCTCGGCCTCGCAAGTACCCTTCGATGAATGTCGAGCTGTGGTGGTTCGGCGGTGTCGAGGGGCCCTGTTGCCGCGCCGGCTGAAGCACGCCGTCCGAGAGCGACGAGCGGGACTGTGCGGCAACGGGCGTCGCGCCCGCGAGCAGCACGACCACAAGGGACAGCACCGAGGCAGCTTGGGGGCGGAGGGTCATCGGTTGGCTCCTGGCGGGGTTCGGGGCGGGACAGGTTCGCCGCTCGATTGACGGCTCTCCCCTGATCAACGCCCACCGGTCGCCTCCTGCGCGCGCCCAACCAGAAAAATTGACAACGCCACGACTGCGGCAAGCCGCACGTTCGTCGCTACGGCAGGAAGAAGCCGAAGCGCTGCTCGCCGAGCTGGAATCGGGCGCCATTGGTCAGCGGCTCGCGGCCACTGACCACGCGCCAGATCCCGTTGGTGCTCCCGAGGTCGAGCATCCGCCAGCGGCCGCGGGCGTCGCACTCGATCCGCACGTGGCACGGGTCGAGGTAGGGCGCCCCTCGCAGCAGCGACAGACACTGCCGTCCGTCGGTCCCCAGCAAGTGCGACCCGGCGGGGAGCGGGATCCGTTCTTCGCCCCGGTCGGGGGTCACGTGCACCAAGAAGGCGTCCTTCCCACTCGGTTGCTCGAACCGCACGACCTCCCCCGCGATCATCGCATCGGCGCGATCGACGAGGGCGATTTCGTTAACCTCGATGTAGGTGCCGTTGGTCGAGTTGAGGTCGGTCAGGTACCAGACCCACGCGTCCCCCTCCTGCACGAGGTCGATTCGAGCGTGGCGTCGCGACATCTGCAGCTCGTTCGGCACCACGAGCTCCCCGAGTTGGCGGCCGATCGTAAAGGGCGCTTTGCGGATCCGGACAAGCTCTGCCCCCTGCTGGTCGTCGTCGTAGACGCTCAGGACCGCCATCGGACCACGACGGGTCGGCCGGTACGCCAGGGTCGAGATCAGTGTGCTGCGCCGCGACGTGATCCCTTCGACCGACACGGGGCTCGGGGAGGAAAGGTCGGCGGCTAGCTCGGGCTTCTGGCGTCGCTGTCGGAGGACGTCCTCGGGGACATCGACCGTACCCCCGACCGACTCGTCCCCCTCGGACTTCGTGAGGTTGGCTGACGCGTCGGCGTTGCCGGAGTTGGTCGAATCGGAGCTCAAGTCGATCTCAACCCGCCCGCTCGAGGTTCCGCTGCCGAATCCCATCATCTCGAGCAACTTGGCGGCGTCGGAGTGCCCAAACCCGGGCTTGGGCGGCGTCCCCGTGGGCCGCGGCGTGTCTCTCGGAGTTGGACCGGGGCGAGACGGCATAAGCGCCGAGTCTGCGGTAGGCGGGAGTGGCGCGGCTGCTACGAGCAGGTGACCAGATCACATGTAGAGCGACAATCGGCCGATGGCCTCGCCGAGCCTCTGCTTGGCGCGGTCCCTAAGCCCGCGGGCCGCCCCCTCGCTGATCCCCATCTGAGCGGCGACTTCCGCGATCGACTGGTGTCCCAAGTAGTGCAGACGGATGACCTGCTGATACTCGTCGGACAGCTCGGCCAATGCAACGTGAAAGGCGCCGATCAGTTCGGCTTTACCCGCTTTTTCCCCGGGCCCCAAGCTCTCCCTGGCGGCGTTCTCGACGCCGTCCCGGTAGGTGCTGCTGGAGTCGCCCCCCCGGGCGGGGGGGGCATCGCAGACTGGCGTCCGTTTTCCCTTACGCATCATGTCGATCAGGGTGTTGTGAGCGATCATCCGCAGCCAAGCAAGGAACGACCCGGGGTTCTCCGGTTTGAACCCGCGGATCCCGTTTATTGCCTTGATGACCGCTTCCTGGACGACTTCCTCGGCACTCAACCATGCGGGGGCCGTGGCCGGCCGCTTGCTCTCTACATAGCGCAGCACCGAAGCGTGATTGCGCAAGATAAGGCGACTGAATGCGTCGCGGTCGCCGCCGGCGGCTGCTTCCGCCAACGCAAACTCCTGAGCTTCCTCGTCCACGGACGGTTCTCCAGACCTGCCTAGTCGCCATCGTCCGCGGGCCGCACAAGCTGAGCCTTCGCGTCGGGGCTCCGGTTTATACATCGTCGGCCCTCTACGAAGAAGCAACTCGGGGTGCATCCAGGCCAATTCCTGGCCGTTGATTGTCGTCGTCTCCGTCGCCGACGACGCCGTTGCGGCCCCGAGGAGATCGCATCGGACGAAATCCAGCAGATGCCAGAGCATTTCAGCGCGCATCGGAACCGGCCCGGTCGTTTCTTGACTGTACTCTGTTCCTGGCGCCGAACTCCCGGTTGGCTACACTGTGTTCGCCCTACGGAAGCCCCGCGGCTCGTCCGCTCGCACCGCCCCGCGGGCCCGTCCCCCCGCGGAACGATTGCATGGCATGAGCGCGTTGCAGCAATACTCGGCACAGGAGGTCATCGGCGAGGGACCCGTCTGCGAGGTGTTTCGAGGGATCGACCCGAGCTCGCCCGACCGCGGGGTTGCCCTGCGGCGAGTGCGGGACTGCGCTTGGGAAGACGCCCCGCTCCGGGCCGAGTTTCTTAGGTCCGCCGAACGTTGGAGCGAGGTCTTCGCGCCGGGCGTGGCGCCTCTAATGGACCTGGACCATGCCGACGGCGTGGTTGTCTACCCGCTCTGCCCAGGGTCTGCCGCCGGGCGGGTCGTCAGGGGTGGGCTCGACGAGGAAACGACCGCGCGCATGCTCCGAGGCGCGCTGCGCGGTCTGTCGGCTCTCCACGACCGAGGGCTGTTGCACCTGAACTTGAAGCCGACGAACTTGCTTCTTGACGACCGGGGCGAAGTGCTGTTGAGCGACGGTCTGTTCGCCAGCCCGCGTGACGGCTGCAAGCGGCGTCTCGGCGACGGGTCCGCGCGGTATCTCGCGTCGGAGCAGTTGCTCGGAGGGAAGAAAGTCTCCGAGGCGACGGACCTTTACTGCTTGGGGTTCGTTGCGCTCGAGCTTTTCGTCGGCGCGGAGTGCGAGACTTGGCTGCGGTCTTCGTCCCCCTACTTGAGCCCTGGCGAGGAGTTTTGGGCAGAGTGGCACACCGCCACCGACCGACAGCTTCCGTCGTTTGCCGCAGTGGGGAAGGAAGCATCACCCGAGTTCGAGCGAGCGCTTCGCGAGCTGTTAAACCGCGACGTCGCCGGTCGTCCAGCGAACGTTGCCGAAGTGCTGCGCGCCCTCGACGCGGCGGACGAGGCTCGAGCCCGGGCTATCGCCGCCACCGGCTCTGCCGGTCAGCAGCAGGCGGCCAAACCCTCGACGCCTACGGGTCAAGTGACGATCGGGCTGCGGTTTTTCGGCCCAGTGGATCACACGACGGGAGTCAACCGCGATCACTTTGTGATCGGTGGGCCCGGGGACGACGCGCCGTTTCCGGCGAGTATCCCCGGCGCGGAGGGGGTGCGACTGCATGTGTCTCGTGGGCCCGACGGGTGGCGTGTTTCTCCCGAGGGGGAGCGGGCGATCTACGTCAACCAGCAGTGCGCGCGGGGACTGACTCCGTTGCGATCGGGCGACGTCTTGCGGCTCACGCCGGCTGGTCCGGGGGTTCAGTTCAAGGTCCACGTTCAGGGCGCCAAGCCACTTGACAAGTTGTACTCCGACTACGCACCGGAGCTGATTCCACCTCCCAGCGCGCCGGTGACGGACCCGGTAGAAGCACACGGCGCCCGGGGTGGAGGGGCTTCGTCGGCGAAGCGATCAGCGATTTTTGCAACACCGTCACGACAAACCGACGCCTGGTTCCTTGGCATGGCCGTGGTGGCGATCGTTGTCGCAGTGTGGCTCGTCATGAGTCCCTTGCAAGAGCCTAGTCCGGCCCCTGCCACCGGCAACGTCGATAGCGTGGGCGACGATACGCGAGTTACGGTCAACGACCGGGGCTCTGGGAAAGACACGGCATCCGAGTCGGACGATCGTCTCATTGCGCCGGAAGGGCGGAACCCATGAACGAACCCGCGGGCGGACCCGCAATCGGAATCGACCTTGGTACGACGACCTGCGTCGCCGCGCGGTCGCTGCCGAACCGTTCGGTCGAATGCCTCCCCCTCGAGGGGGTGGACCCGATCATGCCGAGTGTCTTGGCGCTCGGGAGTGAGTTCCGCGCGGGACGCGGCGCACTGGACGCCGCCGCCGAACGCCCCGACACGGTGGTTGAATCGTTCAAGCGTGACATGGGGCAGCCGCACTTCCACCGAAAGGTATGCGGCCACTGGGTGCCACCGGAGGTCCTGAGCGCGTTCCTGCTCGCGGAGATTCGCCGACGCATCGAGCAACACACGCCGGGCCCCGTGCGCGCCGCGATCACGGTGCCGGCCTACTTCGACGACCGTCGGCGCAAAGCGACGCTCGAGGCGGGCAAGCTCGCCGGACTCGACGTTCTCGACATCGTCAACGAGCCCGTCGCCGCGGCGGTCGCCGAGGTCCACCATGCGGGACTCCTCGGGGCCGCCGATGCGGACGCGCGCGTTCTCGTCTACGACCTTGGGGGCGGGACGTTCGACGTCTCGGTGTTGCAAGTTCAGGGGAACGAGGTAACGACGCTCGCCGCCGACGGCGAGATGCGCCTCGGGGGGCGAGACTTCGACGAGAAACTCGTCGAGTACGTCGCCGAGCGATTCCAACAGAAACACGGAGTTGATCCGCGGTGCGACCTTGGTTGCGCTCTGAGATTGTGGCGCGCTTCGCAGATCGCTAAGCACGTGCTCAGCGAGCACGGCGAAGCGTTGATCGCTTGCGAATTCGGCGGCATTCAGGAGCAGGTGCGGGTCACTCGCAGGCTGTTCCAACGTTTAATCGCTCCGTTTCTCGACCGAACGCTCCTCACGGCGAACGAGGCCGTCAAGCAGGCCGGGCTCGATTGGGGACGACTCGATAAAGTGTTGCTCGTCGGCGGATCGAGTCGTATCCCCGCGGTCGCTGAGGAGCTCTACCGCGCGACCGGGATCCAGCCGACTTTGTCCCACGCGCCCGATTTGGCGGTTGCGAAGGGAGCGGCGATCCTCGCGTCGCTGGCGACTTCGGACGCTCTCCAAGGACTGCGCGTGGTCAACGTGACCGCACACAGCATAGGCGTTGCGGGCGTCAATCCGCACACCGGGGAGCCCGTTAACCGGATCATGATTCCGCGTAACTCGCGGCTACCGGCGGCGAAGCGGCAGCGGTTCGTCACGAAGGTCGCGAATCAACGGGGGCTCGAAGTCACGCTCGTCGAAGGGGAGAACCCCAACCCGAACTTCTGCGTCAAGATCGGGAGTTGCATCGTGACCCTCGCCCCCGGTTTGCCCGCGCAGGCCGAGGTGTTCGTCACCTGCAGAATCGACTCGAACGGGACTCTGGCGGTCAGTTGCCACGTGCCGCTCGCCCAAGAGGGAGGGCACGTCGAGATCCGGCGCGACGGCTTGCAGGAGCTCGAGCCACTGTCCGTGTGGGCGCAGCGCCTCTTGGGCGCCGCCACCACGATCGACGAGCCTCGGACGCCAGAAATGCCCTTTGCCCCGCCGGTGACCTCGACTGATCCGACGTCGCACGACGAAATCGTTCGGCGCCTCGACTACCTGTGTCAGCAGGTCGGCGAAGCGGGACTGACGGGCAAGGTCGCCCCGCGGGTCCTCCCCGAGCGTCGACGCTTGAGCGAGCGGCGAGGGGAAGTTCGGTCCCTTCAGGCGTTGTGTCAGAGATTGTTCGCCTCGCTCGCCACAGAAGCCGACCCGTTGGCGCGGGCCAGGTTGCAGGCCGACGCCTCGTCGGCGCGTGCGCACCTGGCGGAGGCCGAACTGCTGTACCAGTACGCAGGCGTCGCCTTTGGAAGAGCCTGCGTCGAATCCGAATCCTACCCGGAATCCGCCGCGGACGACGCCGACGAAGTACATGCCCTCGTGGAGTTGCTCGACGCGAACCGTGCGTCCGCGTACTGACGCGACCCTACGGGACAAAGAACACCAGTCCGGTAGTCGCCACGCCCTGGAACGCGAGGCCGCGCCAGCTGAACCGCGGCTTCGTCGCATGGCTTGGGTTGCACGACCCCGGCCGGTATGCGCCGAGGGTGTAGTCGGGCTCGCAGATCGGTTTGGCGCCGATCTTGTAGGGAAGCACGGGAACCGTTGCGAAGAAGTGGGCGGCGCTCACGGCAGACTGCGTGAGGTTGTCGTGCGGCCCGAGCGCAAAGCTATGCCCGTAGCGTTCGACGTTTGGCTGTTCGAAGTACAGAGGCTTGTGGTAGTAGGCGGGAGACGCCCACGCGACGGAACATTTTGAGGGTTGCCGGCGGCGATTCGACAGCGGCTCACCTCCAAAACCCCAGGACCCGAACTGAAGGCCAGCAAGGTCCTTTACTCGGAACTCCGGCTTCACGGCCGACGACTGTTCGCGGACCTTGGACGACGGGGCGCTGTCGAGCGTCACCGTCGTCAAGGCAGTCGCGAGCCCCTCGCTGAGTGTCGGCTCTGCTTCGGCGCCTTCCACCGCGGGGAGCGTCTCGCCCAGCGGTTCGACGACGGCCTCAGCAATCTCTGAACCCAGCTCCTCGTGAAGCGCGTCCGAAACTAGTACGATCCCCGCGTCCAGATCGGCGGTCGGCTTGGGGTCGTCCCCGGGTTCCGCCAGGCAAGCCGGTTCCTCGAACGCGGAGAAGAGATCGTCATCCGGCGCCGACGCGCCGGCCGTCATGGAAGCGACGCAAGCTAGGCTTCCCACCAGGGCGGCAACCGTCCTCCTCGGGGCGTGGCGACGCATCTTCCTTCCTCCCACCAAAACTGCACGAACATCCCCCGCGGCGCCACGCACCGTTGTCCGGTATGATCGGAATCAAACGATCTGGGGGTTGAGGCGAGCCGCAGAAATCGGTCGCAGCGTCCAGTTAGGCGTTCCGTTCCCCCCCAGTCAGCAAGCACAGGGATCGCTGCTACGTTGGCGACCGACCTCTACTATCGCCTGTTGGGAATTCCTCTGACGGAGCAGCCGCCGAACCATTACCGGCTGCTCGGTCTGCCGCTGTTCGAGGCGAACGAGGAGGTGATCGCCAGCGTGTCGGCGCACCAGTACAACTTCGTGCGGGTCTGCGGTATCGCTCCGGAGATGACCCACGAGGTGCAGGCGTTGCTAGTCGAGATCAACGAGGCGCGGAATCGCTTGCTCAACGCCGACACGCGCCGCGAGTACGACCGAAGGCTACGGGAGCGAATGGCGGGCAGCTCGCCACTCGAGAGCGGTTCGGACGACGGGTTCCTTTCCGGCTCGTCGTCGATCTCGTCCGGAGAACGTTCACCGAAGTTGATCGATTCGACCGGGGCCGGCGACGAGGTGAGTGCGCCGTCGTGGATCGTGACATCCCCGCCCATCAAGCCTGCCACCGGCGACATGGTTTGGCTTGTCGGGTCCAGCGCCGAGTGCAACATCCGCGTCCGAGGGGCGTGGGTTTCTCGCAAGCATTGCCGCGTGTGGATGGCCGCATCGGCGGCCTACGTCGAGGACCTCGGCTCGACGAACGGGACGTTCGTCAACGACGTGCGGATCGACGCGCCGGTGGCATTGTGCGACGACGACATCGTCTCCCTCGGACGGAAGACCTGGCTCCCTTGGCCGATTCCTCCGGACTGCCCCGGGCGTGACATCACGGTCTTTCTGATCGGCCGAGGAGAGGAGAGCAACCTGCGAATCGACGACAGGACGGTTTCCAAGTACCACGCGCAGTTGATAGTCGAGGGGCAGCAATACACGTTGCAGGACCTGAACTCGACAAACGGCACCCGCGTGGGAAGTCTCGAGCACCGCGTGTTCCGCCACTCGGTGCTGGAGCACGAGCCCTATTTCTTTGGCGGCGCCCGTGTTTACGGCGGTGAGCTGATCGCCATGGCGCGGCGCGGACTGTGAGTGCGGCCGGGGAGTTGCGGTCGGCCGTTTTCAATGGAGCCCGAACGCCCTCGGCGTCGATACCCTGATCGTCACAGGCCGCAGAATCGAGATTCTCGGCGCATTCCGCACGGACGCGGCACGCTAGCATCGCCGCGGCGACGATCAAACTGGTAGCCGCTATGGACCACGCGACGCGGATCGAACGCCGCCCTCTGCGGTTCGGGGCCATGGCTCTACGCCTGGCGCTCGCCACAACGGTCGTGAGTCCAGCGGGGTGCAAGCTCGCTCGCCCGGACTACACGTTTTACGACTCCGCGGCGGCGGACGTCTGCTTCGACGGAGCCCCGTCGGGACCAACCCAGCTCCTCGTCGAGGAGCCGGCGTCCTGCGAAGAGACGACTGCCGAGGCGCCGGTTGCGCTCGACCCCAACGCGCCGGTCGAGTACCGCGAGGTCTCGCTCGAAGAGTCGATCCAGACCGCGCTCGCCTACTCAAAGGTCATGCGAGACCTCGGCGCGGTAATCTCGACTCCGTCTGGTCTGCAACGCACCGTCTACGACCCGGCGCTGGCGTACACCGATCCGCGCTTCGGTGAAGAGGCGGCGTTGTCCGCGTTCGACTCGACGTTCGCGGCGAGAGCCTTCTTCGACAAGAACGACCGCGAGTTCAACAACGGTTTCATCGGAACGGACGGGCGGCTGGTTCAAGACCTCGGGGCGGTGAACTTCGAGCTGCGCAAGCAAGCCGCCACCGGAACCCAGATGGCGGTTCGCCACCTGCTTGACTCCGACGTCAACAACAACGTCGGCAACCGACTCGGGAGCTCCGACTTCCAAACCGTCCTCGAAGGAGAGCTGCGGCAGCCGTTGCTGCAGGGGGCCGGCCTGACATTCAACCGCGTCGCGGGCCCGAACGGACAGCCGGGGGCCCTCAACGGGGTGCTGTTGGCTCGTAGCCGCACCGACATTAGCCTGGCCGAGTTCGAAGTCGGCGTGCGTGACTTGGTCGCGAACGTCGAGAACGCCTACTGGGACCTGTACTTCGCATACCGCGACCTCGACGCCAAAAAGCGGGCCCGCGACTACGCGCTGGAGACTTACCAGAGCGTGGCGGTCGAGAAGGCGGAGGGACGCGAAAAGGGAAAGGCGGCGAACCTCGGGCAGGCGCTCGAGCAGTACTGGCGCTACGAGTCGGAGGTCGTCAACGCGCAGACCGGGAGGACGCTTGACGGCACCAGGACCAACAACGGGAGCATTGGCGGCACGGGGAGCACGCCCGTTGGCGTCCAGATCGCTGAACGGAGGTTGCGGCTTCTGTTAGGGATGCCGATCAACGGCGGCCCGCTACTGCGTCCCGCCGACCAGCCTGTCGTCGCACCGATCGACTTCGACTGGGACTTGCTCGTGAACCAGGCGATCGCGTCTCGGCCCGAGTTGCGTCGTCAACGGTGGCGCGTCAAGCAGCTCGAGTTGGAGCTGATCGCGTCAAAGAACTTCCTGCTGCCGACCCTCGACATGGTCGGGCGCTACCGGTGGCGTGGCTATGGAGAGGACCTCGCTTCGCAGTCGAGTCAACAGTTCAGCAGCGCTTACGGCGAGCTCGCCGGGGGAAACTACCAGGAGTGGCAGTTGGGGGTCGAGTTTGAGGTCCCGCTGGGGCTGCGTCGCGGGCACACCGCGGTCCGCAATGCCGAGCACGCGCTCGCCAGAGAGCGCGTGGTGCTGCACGAGGCAAAACGCGACGTCGTGTTCGGGCTCAGCAACGCGACGTCCGACGTGCGTCGCGCCTTCGACGTGCTGAAGGCGCAGTCTAACCGCTACAACGCGGCGCTCGGACAGATCGACGCGCTAAAGCAGGACGAGATACTTGGCAACGTGGCGATTGACCTCGTGCTCGACGCGCAGCGGCGACTGCTCGACACCGAGATCCTTTACCATCAGGCGGTGATCGACTACACGCTCGCCCTGCGAAACGTCCACCTCGAGTCCGGGCAGCTACTTCAGTGCAACAACATCCAGTTGACCGAGGGGAAGTCGCCCGCCGATGCGTACCGCGACGCCATGGACCGCGACGCCCGTCGCGGGAAGCCGATGAGCTACGTGTCGCGCGACCTCACGATCGCTCGCGGACCGGTGGAGGCGCTGCCGCTAGGTTCGGATCAAAGCGGGTTGACGACCACCCTGCCCCTCGAGTCCGTCGAGACCAGCGCGCCCGAGTTGCCGCCTGTGCAGTAGGCGACGGATCCCACGGGGCCGGCGTGGCCGCCGAGCGCGAGCACGACCCGGGCCTCAACCCCGTTGGGCGACTTCGAGAGCGCGAGCGTTTGAACCTGGGCGCCCGCCACTCCCACGAGCAGTCGGTCATCGACGCCTGCAAAGCCGACCGACTGCGCGTCGTCGCGGGTGAGGCGCGCCACCGCCCAGCCCCCATCGGCACGCGACGCGAGCAGAACGTCCCCATTCTCGTCGATGGCGGCGGCCGTTTCGCCCGACGGCGCGAGCGCGTGGCCTCGAGTCGCCGCTCCCCATTCGAACGTCGCGGGGGAGTCGTCGGCGTCGGGGACGATCACGCACCGTGAAGCGGTCCTCGGTCCACGCACCGCAAGCGCGACTCCGTAGGCGCTAGAAGAGGCGGCGGTCACTTCACCCTCGAAGTTCAAC
>JBOFFC010000093.1:0-1897 GCA_051648405.1 Lacipirellulaceae bacterium | reverse complement strand
TCATCGACTCGCTCCTTCCCCCCAGAATGGCAGTCCCAGTCACCACCACTCTCGCCGCGCAAATCTCGTGCCGAATCGCCTCCGGACGCGCGGGGTCATCTGGAAGATCATCTGGAAGACTTGTGTATAACTGACAGGGCGGAGCCCCTGGAAGCCTGCCGCGAAGGGGAACGAGAAGCCCCGGAGGGGCGGCAGAGGAGCGTACGTCGGCCGGGTTGTTACCGCTTTTAAGGTATCGCGACCGTCTCATTTGGGGGGAACTCGGTGAAGTCGTGGTAGCCAACCAACGCAACCTCTCCGCTGAAGTCGTGGACTAGGCGCCGGAGCTGAGCGAGGCTGGCACGCCGCTGGGCGTCGTCGTCGGCGCGTTGCGCGGCCAACGCAGACACCGGGTGGTCGTCGGACTCAAGCTCCGCTCGTAGGTAGTACGCGTCGCCGACGTGAAGCAGCCACCGCTCGCCCTGTCGAACCGCAACCCCGCAGTGTCCAAGGGTGTGTCCGAAAAGAGGAACGAGCAGAACGTCGGAATCGAACCCGACGTCGATAGGCCTCGCCTCAAGACCGAACCAGGTCTCGCGAGACGACGAGTACGTCCGCCACAGCGGCCGATGAGCAAAGTGGGCGGGAAGGTAACGCGAGCCGCCTTTGTCGACGAAGGCGAGCTCCTCCTCCGACGTGTGCACCACAGCGTGCGGGAAGTCGGCGAGCCCGCCCGTGTGGTCAGGGTCGCCGTGAGTGAGGACGACGTGCGCTACGTCCGACGCCCGAAATCCCAGCCGCTCGACCTGACGGACGGCGGAGTCCTGCTCGTGGAACTGAAAGCCCGCGACGTCGATGAGTTGCTTCCCAATACGCCCGATCGGGTCCGCAACGTCGGCCAAGCCGATCCCTGTATCGACGAGCGCTAGCCGACCCCGGTCTTCCAACAACAGGCAGTGGCAAGAGGCTTGCGGATTCGGGGGTGAGTGGAGCACGCCGCAGTTGACGTGGTGAACCTTCGTCGTCATTCGCAGAGCGCGTGGCTAGTAGTCGTGCGTAGCAACCGGTTCATCGAACGGATTGCGCATTGGGATGGCGCTCATGGCGAAGCGCTGTCGCCCCTCCGGGGCTTGGGGCCCCGCTACTTCAGCGGAAACGCGTGCAGCCGCTTCAGGGTCTGGCTCACCGGATCGACCATGATGCCGAGGCTCTCCAGGGCGATCACGCCCAAGATCGGCTCGGCGTTCTCGGGGCCGAAGATCACCTCGGTGACGGTTTGCTCGCCTAGGACCCCCACTTCGGCGAAGCCGACGGCGTGCGCGACGACCTTGCCGCTCGACAGCTTGTAGCTGCGCTTCGTGCGCCGCTGGATGCCCGCCTGCTCGAGTTTGCTCGCCGGCGCTAGGCAATGCAGCGAGCCCGTATCGACGAGGAAGTCCGCCTCGTAGGCGGGTTCGTCCCCTCGGGTGGTGCTGAGCGTCGTTGTGACGTGTGTGATTCCCATGCGGGGATTGTACCACGCCGCACACGGGCTGGAGTTCTGTCGCCCCTCAGGGGCTTGGAGCGCAGGCCGCAAGGGCCCTTCGCATCTCGGCGTCCCTGGTCGCTCCCTCGACGGTCGCGGCTCCGAGACGGCGCTGCGCTTCTTCCGTGGCGTCCTTGGCGCTCATGGCGTCGTGGCGGTTCGCGTCCGTCAGCCCGCCAGCCCCTCGAACAGCGGCGTCGATAGGTACCGCTCGCCGAGCGAGCACATGATCGTCACGATCCGCTTCCCCTTCATCTCGGGCCGCGCGGCGACCTTGGCGGCGGCGCACATGTTCGCGCCGCTCGAGATGCCGGCCATGATCCCCTCTTCCTTCGCTAGGCGGCGGGCCCACTGGAAGGCCTCTTCGTTGCTGACTTGGATCACCTCGTCGAT
>JBOFFC010000092.1:0-5038 GCA_051648405.1 Lacipirellulaceae bacterium | reverse complement strand
CTCGCCGGCTACAACAACCGTCCCAGCGAACCACCGCCCGGCCCACAAACCTTCTGGAACGCCCTCCGCCGCATGACGGACTTCGCCGTCGCCTGGGTCCAGTTCGGACCGGAGACGTGACTTGTGTATAACTGACAGGACCAGCACCCCTGCGTACACTTCGCCAATAGTGCCGCCGCGGTCAGCGATGTCCGACGTGAAGGTCGTCCCGACGATTGTCACGTCCCCTGTGACGAACAGGTCGCCGGAGTACAGCTTGTCTTTCTCTGCCGGGCCCGTCAGGTCGTCACGGTCGCGGAGTGCTTCCGTCATTGCTTGGCTTTGAGCCGCGCGGTTGTACACCCCCGCGGTGAAGTTGTTCGCGAAGCGCGAGTCGAGGATCTTCAGCGAGCCGGTCGAGTAGATCCCCCCTCCCGCAGCGCGAGACTTGTAGGGCCCGAGGATCGGCACTTTCTTGTGAATCGCGGTCTCGCCGCTGGGGTCTTCGACCCGCTCGTAGCGGAGGATGTCGTACCCCGGCTGCCTTGGCGCCGCGTTGCCGACGACGTGGACCCTATCGAGCGTGACTTCCGCCGCGTCGGCGCGGATCGCGCCGCCGTGGTCTTCCGAGTCGCCGCCGGTCAACGTCAGGCCGCGAAGCTCAAGGTGCGTTGTGGCGCCCTGCGCGTGGAACAGGCGACTTCCGTCGGCGTCCTTCACGAGCTGACCGCCCGGACCCAGTACGAAGTTGCCGTCGGCGTCCTTGACGAAGTTGCCGTCCGGGTCGTACGCCTGAATCGTCAGCCCATCCGGCAGCGCCGTCGCGTCGATCGTGAGCGACTTGCGGACGATCAGGTCGCCGCTGGGGCCGAGCTGGATCGTCTTGCCGTTGAGCTCCGGCGAGAACGTGATCTTGCCTCCCTCGGCGGCTTGCTCGATCGCCTCGCGCAGCGTCAGCTTGCCCGACACGGGGGCGTCCCCCGCGCTGGTCACGACGATCGACTCGTTGACCTCCGCGAACACGAGCTCGACGGCGCCGGTCTGGAGGGCGTCGGTCCCGTGACGCAGCGTGTAGACGATCGGCGCCACGCCGACGAACCCCGCAACGGGGGTCGCCGTCACGCTTGTTAGGGCGGCGTTGATCTGGTCCATCGTTCCCGTGAACGAGAAGACCGTGACCGACTGGCCCGGCCTGCTCGGCGCGCTCAGCATCGCCGGGAACCCGGCAACTCCCTGAGACGGGACGCGTAACTCGAGCGACAGCGACCCGATGTCGTAGCCTTCGAGGCGGATGCCGCTGGGGCCGGACATCGTGATCGCCGTGTTCTGCGGCGCGCGGAGCGTCGTCGGCGCCGCGACCGACACCTGGACTCCCTGGTACTCGGACGCCCCGACGTCGACCAGGCCGGGGCGCGACGGGACATCGTGCCGCGAGAGGCCGCGCTGGTCGATCGCAGGGACCAGCGCCCCGGGTCCCGAGTCCGACCGGCTCAACCCGGCGTCGATCGCCCGGCTGTCGGGCCGCAACGCGTGGGTCTTCGTCGGGCCGCCGTTGTCGGCGAGGGGGAGCAGGCCCGCAAGTTGGTCTGTCGGATTGCCACTGCCGTCCGTGGCGCCAACGCGCAGATTGCTGTTGCTACTCCAAGGGCCAGAGTTCGTGAGCCACGACGCATTCCCGCCGATTACGTTGTTGCTGCTGCTCTGGTTGAAGTCCACCCAACCCGCGCTGGCGTTCGCCGCATCGCCGTTCGTATGGAAATTGCCGACAACGATGGTGTTGTGAAGAGCGACGTCGGGATCGGAGAGCTGCCCCCAGACTCCGACTCCCGCGTAGTACTCACCCGTCACGTTTCCCGTCACGGTCGAGTTGACGACATCGACCGCCGCGCCACCCCCTTCGATCCAGATCCCGCCACCCATGTGGGTCCTGTTCGCCGTGAACGTGCTGTTGCGGATCGTCGTTCGGTTTGCCGAGGCGCCGGTCCTCGGCTGCCAAGACACGACCGACAGTCCTCCGCCATTGACTGTGCTGCGGTTGTTGGCGAACAACGACGACTCGATCACGGGGCTCGACGATCCCATGTTGACGAGCGCGCCGGCGCCCCACGCGCCGATGTTCCCTTCGAAACTGCTGTTGCGAACGACGAGCACGTCGGCGGGAGTCGTCGCCTCGTGCAACAGCCCACCCCCTGAGGAGTACGCGTCCGCGTTACCGCCGTCGTCGGACAACGGGAGTATGCCAGAGATCGAGACGCTGTTCGTGACTCGAACTCCGTCGAGGGTGAGCGCGTTGCCTACGTTGCGAATCCCACCCCCCCCGTTGCCTCGGCCGCGCGTGATCGTGACGCCCGACACCGAGACGTCGAGCTGCGCGTTCTCCCGCAGGAACAGCCCGCGCGTCGTGACCCCCGCATCGACCGTAAGGAGGCCGGCGCCCGGCCCGACAAACTGGATCGAGCTGTGGATCTCGAGGCCACGGCGAGCGGCGGGAGTCACGCCTCGGACGCCGTCAGTAAGCGAGATCGTCGCCGGCCCCGCCGCCGTCAGTCCGGGGTCAAACTGGACGACGCCGTTGCGAACGCCGCTGGTGAGGTTGGCCGGCTTCAGCCGCGTCGTGAGCCGGAGCGCCTCACGAACGGAGAGCTCGCCGGGGCCGAAGTCGCCGTCGTCATCGTCCGACAGCGTATCGACGACGATCGGAACGCTCGACAGGTCGTTCTGCACCCCCGCGCCGCTGAAAACACGCTGCACGGCCCGCGGGGCCAACAACTGCACCTGCACGTTGTGGGTTTCGGGGGTGGGGCTGAAGCCGACAGTCTGCGGTAGGCCCGACAAGACGCTGACCGCCTGCACGTCGGCTGCGACGGTCGATCCCCAGAAACGCAGCTCGTCGATCCCCTCGGCGTTCGCGAACTGCAACAGCCTCCCGGAAGCAGCTGCGCTCGGCTGGTACGCGAAGTACAAGTCGTCTCCCGCTCCGCCATCGATCCGGACGTCTCCAGCGTATCCGTAGGCCAAAAGGCCGTCCTTACCGGCGCCGAGGTGGAGGAACACGTCGGCGCCGTTGGCGTGAGGGACACCAAACTGAAACGCCATGTCGTTTCCGAAGTCGATAGCGACCGAGTTGTCGTGCATCACGACGACATCGCTCAGCGCACTCCCGAAGACGTGCGTTCGCCCGGCGGCGTCCGTCAAGATGCCTTCGGTGAAGGATCGTGCCTGAGGGCGACCGGTCACTGGATCGACGATCCTGGCGTAGAGCCGCGTCGACTCGTTGATCGCCCCTAGCATCGACGTGGTGACTGTTCCATTGCCCACGGCGCCCATCGAGGCGTTGACGGTCACCTCAACGCGCGGCGCAGCCTCACCTTCCGCCCAGATCTGGACGGCTCCATTAAAGGGTGTGTCCCCAGCCTGGACGCTCACCACGGCCAAGCCGCTGTTGCCGCGAGCGTGGAAGTCGCGAAGGACGGCCGGCGCCGGTGCGAAATCCACCGTCAGGCTCGGGCCGTCGGCCCCCCCTTCGCTCGACACCAGATTGACCCCTGCGCCGGCGGTCGAAAGCACGAAGTACGGAGATGCGTCAACGGGACCGGTGTAGGTGAACGCGTTGAATGTGTCGGTAAACAGATCCCGGTCGTTGGCGTCGATCCACCCGTCGAAGTTCGCGTCCCCGTCGCCGTACACCGAAGCGGGGGCCCCGACGCTCGACTGGAAGTTGCCTTCAAAGATCGCCAAGTCAGCGCTGTTGACGCGCCCGTCGAGGTTGAAGTCCGCGTCGCGGACGCCCAATCGACGCAACACGAGACGCCCGTCTGCCGACGTCGCCACGTTGTCCCAGTTCGCATCGACAGCATACAGGAGTGGGTTCGGATCGCTCTCCATCCCGCCAAACTTGCGGACGTAGGCCGACCAGTCGCGGATCGCGAGATAGGCCGCCTCCACGTCGGCGCCGAGGGCGATGCGATCGACACCCGAAGCGCCGATCAGATGGTTGATGTCGCCGTCGAGATTGGCGTCGCCCAACGCGATGGACCTTCGCACCGCGTCGGTCACGTCAAACGTGTAGGTACGGTCTGCCGATGCGCTGCTGCCGATCGGTGCGCCAACCACGTGCGGCCGCATCGCCGCGTGATAGGTCTGCGACGTTAGGGCGGACGCGGACCACGCCGCACCGGTGGTGACCGGCCCCCAGGCATCCCTGCTCGCACGCAGTGTGACCGCCGGTGGCTGCTCGGTGGTCGAAGTTACCCGGAGAATAGCGCTCGTCGGGACCATACCCGGTCCCGTGTTACCCAGCTTCGCCCTGACAATGCCAACGGTCTGCTGAATGCTTGACAGCAGAAGCACGTTGTCGTTAGACGCCGCTGCGGGGGTGTTCTGAAACCAATCCACGACGTGGACGTCATCAATGTCAGTCGTTCCCGAGCGCGTCATGGTTAGAGACGCCGTACCTCCGGCTGCCCCGACGTTCACCGTCTCCGCCTCGACGAACGCATCCAGCCCTGCCGTCTCGACACGTAGCCGGTCGCCGAACTCGAACGTCCCTTCCTCGACGACGGAGAAAGCCCGCTCGTTGAAGCCATCGACCGTTCCGGACCCGAGGTCAACGTTCTGGCCGAACGCGCCGAGGATCGTGTAGTACGGGGCGACGACGCGCAGCAAACCGTCGCGCGCCGCGGTCCCCAGGTCACGCGTCGCCTGGTCGACGTCAAGCATCGCGCTGACGAGCACGCCGTCGCCCAGCAGCGCGACGCGACCAAGCTGCGTCGCGGCCCCCCCTCGCCGTGCCGCTCCTTCCTCGGTGGCGCCATCGATCGCTTCGACCGCGGCGTTCGTCCGAACAACCGCCGCCAAGAACGCACCACGGTGGCCCGGCGCAGCCAGCAGACTCCCGCTGGTGAGGTGCAAGTGAGCCATCGCCGCCAACCGCTCGGCGCTAGCGAGCAGCAGGTCTCGCGGTGGCTCGCCGGGTTCGACGCCGAGGCCCGGGCCGAGGTCCGCGAACACGCCGTCCGAGCCCAGAGCGTCCCGCCACGCGTAGACGTCCCCCGCGTAG
>JBOFFC010000091.1:0-3480 GCA_051648405.1 Lacipirellulaceae bacterium | reverse complement strand
ACTTCGTGCCGGTTCGAGACCGGCCCGTAGCCGAAACTCACGTCGTCGATTTCGAGAAACGCCATCGCCGCCTCAGCCGAAAGGGGAATCGTCGTTGGTCCGCCACTGTCACCCGCGAATCAGATCGCCGTTGGGGCGCCGTCGAAGCTCACGAGCCTCTGGAAGACGATCATCATCCGATCGAGCAGAAGGCCGATCGCGCCGACAACGAACACCACGACCATCATCTTCGCAAACGAGTCGCTCGCGCCGTTGTTGAACTGGTCCCACACGAACTTGCCGAGTCCCTCGCTCGAGCTCAGCAGCTCGGCGGCGATCAGCACCATCCACCCGACGCCGAGCGAGATCCGCAGCCCGGCGAACACCAGCGGGAGGGCCGACGGGAGCACGATCTTGAACAACCGATCCCAGAATCCCAATCGGAGCACGCGGGCGACGTTGATGTGGTCCTTATCGACCGACGCGACCCCGAACGCCGTGTTGACCATCGTCGCCCACAGCGAGCAGAGCGCCACGGTCACCGCCGAGGCGATGAAAGCGGGGTTGATCTTGTAGCCCCCCAGGAGCGGCAGGTCCCACAGCCACTGCGTGAACCAGTGCTTGTCGGGGTCGGGGATGAACCCCCCGACGATGATCAGCGCAACGGGCAGCCACACGATCGGTGACACCGGCTTGAAGATCGCGATGAACGGCGTCAGCGCCGCCATGAACGTCTTCGACAGGCCGCAGACGATCCCCACGGGGATCGCGATCGCCGAACCAAGGAAGAACCCGAAGAAGACGCACAAAACGCTGCGCGCGACCTGGTAGGGGAGCGTCGCCGGCTTGGCGTAGTCGGAGGCCTCGATCTTCGCGACCCGGTCCTCGGCACGAACGACGCCGGTTGCGGCGCGGGCGAGGGCTGCCGGGTCCGCGTTGTAGAGCGTGTCTCTCGCTTGCTCGAGCCTGTCGGCTTCTGCCGCGGCCTTCTCGCTGCGGTTGTCGCGCGTGAGCTGGTCGCGCATCTTCGCGAGGAACTGTCGCTCTTCGGCGACAGCCGTCTGCGCAGAGATCGCGGCCGTCAAGTCTCGATCTTTCGCCGAGCGGATCGCCGTGACCTCCCCCTGTAGGGCGCGCAGCTGCTCTTTCTCCGTCGTGGCAAGGGCGGTGTCCTCGCGCAGCGTCGCGACGTAAGCGTCGCGATCGCTGGCGTCACCCTTCGCAGCCGACTCTGCCGACGCGGCCATGCTCGCTGCCCGCTTGGCCTGGTTCTGCTTGACTTCGGCCGCGAACGCGTCGAGACGCTGCTGAAATGGGGAGATTTGCGACTCGACGCGCGCGCTGGCCGCGGCGGTCGCGTCGGTGACGGCTGTGTCGGCCTCCCGTTCGAGCTGTTGGACCTCGGCGAGCCGCTTCTCGACGCGCTCGAGCTCGGCGAGCCGCGCATCCCCCTCAAGGCGAAACGCCCGCTGCTTCGCGTTCTCGCGATCGTGGAACCGCAGGATCGCTTCCGCGGAGCGCCACGTCTCGACCGGGTTGGGGAGCTTCCCCGACTTCGTCTGCACCCGCTCGGAGACGGCGAACCACAGCACGACAAACGCGACGATCGCCAGCAGCGGAACGACGATGAAGCGGCCGATCTCGCGGAGCTGCTTGCGTGGCTCTTCGCCGTAGCACAGCCGGACGACGGGCGTGAGGAAGTTGAGCCCGGCGACGTCGATGGCGCGGACCGTCCGGTGCTTGCCCGCCTTTAGCGCGGCAGCCAGTAGACCCCCCAGCAGTCCGAGTACGATCCAGAGCGTCATGCTGCGCTATTCCTTGTTCCCGATCTGGTGTTCCTTGAGGTACTTCAGCGGCTTCTTGCCGTCGTACTCGACGCCGTCGATGAAGTTCGTCGTCGCCGGCTTGTACCCGTCGGCGCCGGCCGGGAACTCGTCCGCGGTCAGGAATCCTTCTTCGACGAGCAGCTCGGCAGCTTCGACGTACACCTGGGGTTGGTAGACCTGCTTCGCGGTCTGGTCGTACCACTCGGCCGGCTTGGCCTCGGTGATCTGCCCCCAGCGACGCATCTGCGTGAGGGACCACACCCCGTCGGAGTACCAGGGGTACGACGCGTTCCCCTTGAAGAAGACGTTGAAATCAGGCAACGAGCGCTTGTCCGACTTCTGGAAGTAGAAGTACCCGGTCATCGAGTTCCTGATGACGTCGAAGTCGGCCCCCACGTAGTCGGGACGCGAGAGGATGCGGGCCCCCTCTTCGCGGTTCACCATAGCCCCCGCGGCATCGACTTCGTCGAGCCACTTCCCGGCGCGGATCAGCGCCTTGACGAGCGCGACGTGCGTCTGCGGGTTCTCGTCGGCCCACGCCTTGGTGACCCCGAAGACCTTTTCGGCACGGTTGCGGTAGATGTCGCAGCTAGTCGTCACCGGCACGCCGATCCCCTTGGCGACCGCCTGCTGGTTCCACGGCTCGCCGACGCAGTACCCTTGGATGTTCCCCGCTTCGAGTGTGGCGGGCATCATCGGCGGCGGGGTCACCGAGAGCTCGACCTCGGCGTCGGTCCGACCGCCGATGTCGGTCTCGGTGTACATCCCCGGGTTGATGCCGGCCGCGGCGAGCCAGTACCGCAGCTCGTAGTTGTGCGTGCTCACCGGGAAGACCATCGCGAGCTGCAGCTTCTCCCCCTCATCGAGCTTCTGCTGGACGACCCCCTTGAGCGACTTCGCCGTGATCGGGTGCGGGGGGGTGGGGCTTTGCAGCTCGGGATCGCTCGCTTGCATCGCCTCCCACACGGCGTTCGAGACCGTGACGGCGTTGCCGTTAAGGTCGAGAGTGTAAGCCGTCACGACGTGCGCCTTAGTGCCGATGCCGATCGTCGCGGCCAGCGGCTGGCCCGACAGCATGTGGGCGCCGTCGAGCTCGCCGCTGATCACGTTGTCGAGCAGCGTCTTCCAGTTCGGCTGGGCGATCACTTCGACCTGCAGGCCCTCGTCCTCGAAGTAGCCCAGCTCCTTCGCGATCACGATCGGCGCGCAGTCGGTCAGCTTGATGAAGCCCAGTTTGAGGGCGTCCTTTTCGACGGCCAGCGGGATGGTCACCTGGGCCGTAGTCGGAAGACACAGCGCTCCCAGAAGAATCAGCAGCGGCGAAAGCAGGCGGGGGCTCGGCATGGTTAGTTTAGGCGGGTGGGTGGGACCGCGTCGCGTCCGCCAGTGACGCGTTAGGGGAGGGACTCTCTCCAACAACGCAACTACCGGGCCGAAACCTAGAGAGAACCCCCCGCGCCCGCGGTGGGCGCCGAATGACCACACCAACCCGACGGATGGTCACAGAAAGGTCACCTACGAGGTCACGGAGAGGCGTGCTTGCCGCCGTGCTCAGCGACGTCGCCCGGTTGCGCGGCGTCCCGGTCGCGACGGCGTGCCAACGTGGCGAATCGACTCGATGCGCTACGCGGCTCGCTTCGATTCTTGAACGTCCGAAATGGCCCCATCGCACGCG
>JBOFFC010000090.1:0-1745 GCA_051648405.1 Lacipirellulaceae bacterium | reverse complement strand
CAGCCCGCAGGTCGGCGCCGACGCTTCGCGGACCATGGCGTGGCCGAGCGACGCGGCCGACAGCCGCGCGACGTGGGCGTGCGGCTGCAACTCGTCCGCCGGCTCGTTGAAGCCCAAGTGACCGTTGACCCCCAGACCGGGAACGCAGGCGTCAATCGGGCCGTTTGCCGCCAGCCACGCAGCGACGCGCTGGCACTCCGCGGCGGGGTCAGACGCCATCCCGTCGAAGGCGACGTAGCGGTCGGCGAGGCCGAGCGGATCGACGAACACCCGCCGGAGGTGCTCTTCGCACGACCCGGCCGCGTCGCCCGGGAGCCCCCCCCACTCGTCGAGCTTCAGCACGCGCAGCGACGCGACGAGCGCCGGATCGCGACGGCCGCGCTCCGCGAACAGTTCGTAGCAGCGTGTGGGGGTCGAGCCCGAGGCGAGCACCAGCAAAGCGGCGGGCGTTTCGCGAACGACGCGTTCGATCCAATCAGCCGCGGAGGCGCTCGCCGCTTCGTGGTCTGCGGCAACGTGGACGGTTGGCGTCGTGACTCGTTCGGGCATTTGATCGACTAGAGGTTTCTGGTCAACAGCGCGGCGCCCATCAGGCCCGCATCCACGCCGAGGTACGCCGAAACCAGTGGGACGTTGCGGTGCGCTTCAGCCCACACGTGTTCTCGGAAGGACCCGACCAACCGGTCACGAAACGGGCCCGTTGCGAGCCCCAGCCCGCCGCCGATCACGACACGCTCCGGGTCGAGCACGTTGACCATCCCGGCAATCGCGGCGCCGAGCGCTCGCCCCGCGCAGTCCACGACGCCCAGCGCCAGCGGGTCACCCCGTTCGGCTCGCGCGAGGACCTCGATCGAATCGACCGACGAGTCCGCCGATGCCTCCGCGTACCGTCGCGCGATCGCTGGCCCCGACGCGATCGCCTCAAGGGGGGGCGCGCTGAGGACGTCCCCGTCAGGCCCCACGACCAGCAGGCGAGCGCTCGCGCACGTCCCCGTCAGTCCGCGCTCACCGAGGTAAGGCTCGCCCGCGACAACGAGCGACGAGCTGATCCCGGTCCCGACCGTGACGTAGAGGAACGACTCGATGGCCACCCCGGCGCCCCACAGCGCCTCGGCCCGCGCCGCCGCGCGGACGTCGGCGTCGAGCAGCACCCGTAGGCCGCACGCGCGCTGGAACTCTGCTTCAAGATCGACGCCACGCCAGTCGATCGTTGCGCCGCTCGCGGGGCGGCCCGCGCGATCGACCAGCTCGGCGAGCCCGATCCCCACGCCCACCGGCGGCCAGTCGTCGCAGCGAAAGTCGTCAGCCAGCTCCGCCGCCATCAACAAGACGTCGTCGAGGACCGCGCGGCCGCCACGCTGGGGCTTCGTCTCGACCAACCTCCGCGCGAGGACCTCGCGCGTACCGAGGTCCATTAACCCGGCGGCGATCTTCGTTCCCCCCACATCGACGCCAATGGCCAGACCTCGCTCGTGCACGCCCCACTCCGCGGTATTAGGTCAATACGCAGCCTAACCGTTCACGCCCCGCGCGAGCGCGCGGAGGTAAGCCGCGTTACAGCCGCAGCAGCCGCCGACGAAGTGGATCCCCTCCTCAGCGGCGACGCGGCCGAACTCCTCGAACGACTTGCGCGAAACCTGGATCGTCTCCAGGTCGTCGGGGAACTGCGGAAGTCGCGTGAACGAGTGGCAGTCGTCGGTCGTGATGAACGCCGAGGGCTGCGCGGCGAGCGGGATCGACACGGC
>JBOFFC010000089.1:0-43479 GCA_051648405.1 Lacipirellulaceae bacterium | reverse complement strand
CCTCGAGCGGCAGCGCGGCCGCTTCGACCATCAGCTCGAGGGCGACAATCGGCGCCGGGTAGTTTCCGTGCGTCTTCCCTTGGATCACCGCCGCCGCGCTGGCGGCGAGCATCGCCAACTCGACCTCGGGGAGCACGATCGGCGCCGCGCGCAGCGTGCGGTCGCGTAGCCACTCCCCCGACGCGTGCTCGGCGTCGATCAGCCGCAGCGCCGCGTCGATCGCCGACGCTCCCGCAGAGACCACGTCGTCGGCGAGCCCCATGCGGTAGGCGCGCTGCGCATCGACCGCCTCGCCCGACGTGACGAGCTCGACGGCGATCGCCAGGCCGACCTTGCGCGACAACCGCGCCGTCCCCCCCCAGCCGGGGAGCAGGCCGAGCTTCACCTCGGGCCAGCCCAGCTCGGTGCGATTGCTCTCCGTGACAACGACGCGGTCGCACCACAGGGCGAGCTCGGCGCCCCCGCCGAGGCACAGCCCCTCGACGGCCGCGACGCTCACCCGGTTCCCCTCGGCCAGCCGCGCGAAGAGCCGCTGCCCGCGCCGGCACGCTTCGACGACGTGTTCGCTGTCGAGCGAGAGCTTCGCCCCGATCTCGCCAACGTCGGCCCCGGCGATGAACACCCCCGGCTTAGCCGAGGCGATCACGAGCCCCGCGACATCGTCGTGAGCGTCTGCTCCTTTCCCTGAGTCAATCTCGTCGAGCCGCCTCGCGATCTCGGCCATCACGGCCGTCGAAAGCAGGTTCACCGACTTGCCCGGCAAGTCGAGCAGCAGCACCGCCACGAGCCGGCCGGCCGGCGTACGCCGCCAGTCGAGCCGCGTCGCGGCGAGTTCGGTGGAGGCGGCTGGGTCGGGCATCGGCACGCGAAGCGGGGTCGGAGGACCCCGTCACCATCGCCCGCCGAGCGGCGGAAGTCGAGTGGTCGTGTGCCACTGTCCGGCTCGTCCGGCGGTGGGAAGCGAGTGCTACGCCCCACGCTAAAGTGGGCATTCTGAGTGGATGCGTCTGCCAGCTGGACATTCCACCCACGATAGACGCGGTTAGCAGGCGTTGAGCTGATCGTGTTGGTTGACGATCGCCTGCGATTACACTAGCTTCGGCAAGCGTACAGCAGGTCGCCTTGTTCCCGCTCCGTGGGCAGCGCTGTGAAGGCAAACATCAGCCCGTTGATTGGGGCCTGCTTAGTCTTATCGGGATTCCACTCGACGCTGGCCGCCGCCGAGGATCCGGGGTATTTTCCGCAGCAATGGCGTTCCGCCTCTGGCGAAAGCGCTGTAGTAGCCACCGCGCTATCGGCCGACAGTGAGGCGGTCACACTCACTACTGATGGCGGCAAGACGCGTCGCGTCGTTCCACTTGCCAAGCTCGACAAACGAAGTCGTGACCGAGTCAGACCTCCAAACATCACTGAGGGGTTCGACAACGTGTTGTTCGTCACCGTCGTTGAGGTCATTGACGGTGATACGCTCCGAGCTGTAGACGGTGCCGGTGAGCCTCACTCTGTACACCTAATTGGCGTCGATGCTCCTCCACGCCCCGAACGACACAGCGTGACCGCCATTGAGGCACTCAAGGAGATCGCACTCAATAAGCCTTCCACGATCGTGTTCGACGCGAAAGTTGACGACGCGGTAATCGCGGCACACGTCTTCGCCGGCGGCGTGAAGGGGAGTGGACCTGTGGTCTGGCTGAACAAGCAGATGCTTGACCGTGGCATGGCTTGGTTTGCAATGGAGGAAACCGTTGACGCAGAGTTGCAGTCAGCAGAGTCTGCTGCAAAGGCGAGTCGCCTAGGGTTGTGGAGAGGTTGGAACGAAGAGGCAGTAGCGGTCCCGGTGCCAAAGAACACCGCAGGGGTTGTTGTCAGGCAAGTGTTCGATGTCCGTCTTCCAGAGTTCAAGGTGACTGCTGCTAGAGCCCGCTTGGTTTCGAGAACCGATAGTTACGTGACCTGGAGTGTCGCTATCGACGTGGTCAACACGACGGGCGAAGGCGCGGACTGTGGCGTATTCGCGCGATGGTACGACCGCAACGGGTTTGAACTTGACGACACGCTGATCGACTCGGTTGACGCGTTCCCGCCCAACTCCTCTCGCACGATGACAGGAACCGCGATTTTGCAATCCGAGATCGCCTCGCAGATTACCGAGGTTGGTATCTCGATCGAATGACCTAGCGCTGTGTGCCACTGTCCGGCTTGTCCGTCAGTGCGAAGTGGGTACCCGGGTCACCTGCCGGACTAGCCGGACAGTGGCACACGGGCCCTTCATCGCTGAAGCGCATCACGGCCCGATGGACAGCACCCCACCCACTCCCGCTCGCCTCCCCCTCTTCCGCCTCCCGCTCGCGCTCGGCGCGGTGCTGGGGGTCGTGCTCCTGGCGCGCGGCTGGGTCGCGGTGCCGGTCGGCGGGGGGGCGACTAGTCTGGGGGCGGGCGAGACCGGGCTGCGGGCCGTCGAGCTCGCCCGCAGGGCCCCCGGCGAGGCCGACGCCCACGCGGCCGTCCCCTGGCGGGCCGGGATGACCGTACGGGACGCCGTCGAGACGGCGGCCCTGGACGACCCCCGGGGGCCGTGGCGGAGCCGCTGGCGGGGGGTGGGGTCGGGGGCGCTGCTCGAGGAGCTGGGGGGCCGGCCCAACGAGGGGCCCGGCCGCGACAACTGGCAGTTTGAGGTCGATGGCGAGTACGGCGTCCGCAGCGCCGCCGCCACCACGCTGCGCCCGGGGCAGCGCGTCTTGTGGCGACTGGCGCCCTACGAGTAACCTTTCAGGCCCGCCCTACGAGCGCGGCGACAAGCGCCGCGGCTAACGCGCGCGTGCGATTCGACCCCCCAAGATTGGTCTCGACGATGCCCGCCCCCCCCCTTCGCAAAGCCGACGTCGCCGTGTTCGCCCTGCTCGTGGCGATCGGTGTGGTCGGCCGTTGGGGGCAGCCCGATTGGTGCGTCACGCCGATGGCGGCCGTGGGGCTGTTCGCCGGGCGGTACTTCGGCAGCGTGCTGGCCGCCGCGGCCGTGCCGCTGGTGGCGATGCTGATCAGTGACCTCGCGCTCCCCGGCTACGCGTCGCCGGCGGTGCTGTTGGCGGTCTACGCGGCGATGCTCGCGGCGCCGCTACTGGGGCGCTGGCTCCGCAAGCCGGCGCGCTCGACCGCCAAGGGGCTGGTGCGTTTGGGCGCCTGCGCGGCGGTCCCGTCGCTCGTTTTCTTCCTGGTGACGAACTTCGCGGTCTGGACCGAGTGGTCGCTGTACGAGCCGACGCTCGCCGGGCTGGGGGAGTGCTACGTGGCGGCGCTGCCGTTCGCGCGGCGGATGCTCGCCGGGGACCTGGCCTACACGGCGCTCGTGTTCGGCGCCGCTGCGCTGGCCGGGGTTTCAGTGAGCGCGCCGGCGATGGGCTCCGGGTCGGTGACCCGCGGCTAACAGCGTCGCTAGAACGCGTCGGCGTCGATCTCTTCGGCGACCCCCTTCTTCGGATCGACCGCTCCCTGCACGTCGGCGGCCGTCTGCTTGATCGCCTTGGTCACGTTGAGGTCGATCGACTCGTCGTCGGCCAGGGCTTCGATCGCGCTGGCGATCGCCGCATCGACCGTCGTGAAGACCGCTTGGCGCTCGGCGGCGACGGCCTTGGTCGCCCGGACCGCCGCGAGGACGTCGCCGAGGACGGTCGCCGCGCCGGCGCGCTCGTACTCGGCCATCCCCTCGACGTCGAAGCCGATGCGGCGCATCTCGGTCGAGCGGCTGGCCCCCGACCCGGCGACGCGCATCCCCCCCCCGCCGACCTGCATGTCCTCGAACTTCGCGGCGGCCCTCGCCTCGGCCTTCACCACCTCGACGGCCAGCTTCTCGACGGCCGCGATCACCTCGGGGGTGACGTCGGCGGCTTCGGGCTTGATGTCTCTCAGCAGCGCGGCCATCTCGGCCCGCACCTCGCGATCGACCTTCGCGTCGGCGAGGCGCTTGGCGAGGGCCGCGACGACCGCCTTCTTCGGGATCGCTACGCTCGACGAGGCCAACCCCCGCGCGGCGCTGGCGTAGACCCAGTCGCGGACCCCCGGGGCGTACTCGCCGGCGAGGGCGTCGGCGGCCAGAACGCCGTACATCGCCTTCAGCGTGTCCTTCTGGTTCTGCGCCGGGAGCTTGTCGAGCAGCGTGGCGTGGCGCTCGAGCCCCACCAGCCCGCCGACGAGCATCATCCGCGGGACGTTGTCCTTCGTCGCGCCGCTGGCGACGACTTTGCAGAGCAACGTGTTCGCCTCGGCGCTGGGGGTCGGCTTGTCGCCCGACCCCTCGGCGGCGTACTTCGAGTCGATCTGCCCGAGCGCCAGGAGCGCGTTGTAACGGACCGCCGGGTGGTAGCCGGCGCCGGTGACGACGCGCTTGGCGTACTTAAGGGCCTCGTCGCTGAGGTACTTCTGCAGCGCGGGGGTTGTGGGCGCGATGAACTGCTTGAAGAGCTCGTTGCGGAGCTTCTCGAGGTTCTCCAGCGACTTCGCGTCGGGCTGCGTCATCGCTGGGAAGTAGAACTTCTCGACGTAGTCCTTGAACGCCTGGACGTCCCCGGACTGGTCCTTGGCGTACTTCTTCGCCACGGCGCCGCGCAACGACAGCTTCGTGTCGATCGTGTCCCCCTTGTAGCTCTGCGCGCAGGCCATGCCCGAGACGAGGGTCGCCAAACACAGCGCCGCCAAGCAGCGGCCCATCAGGGCGAACAACCACGGGCGAAACGGGCGAATGTGTCGGTCGGGGGTCGGCATCGCCGAACGGCTCCGTCGTTGGGTGTCGTGCGCGCAGACCGTGCCCCGGGGGGCCGAGCGATCCGCTCTCTACCAGTGTAATCAACGCTCGCGAGGGGGGTCGGGCGATTCGGTCGATCCCCCGCGTCGCGCCCAAGGCCCCTGATCGCGAGTCGCGCCGAGAGTGGCGCGGCGGTCAGGGAAGAGGTTTGAAGCTGGTACCCGCGACGCCCCTCCCCCTGAAGCGCTAGGGGCCCGGGCCCCTATCCTGCGGTCCTGGCGTGGCCCCCCTTCAGCCGACAGAACCCGCATGACCCTGCTCTACTCGCACCCGCAGTTCCTCCGCCACGAGACGGGGAGCCACCCCGAGAACGCCACGCGCCTCGAGCAGGTGGTCGGCCGACTCGACCGCTCGGGCCTCGCCGGGCGCTGCGTCCGGCCGGCGTGGCAGGCCGCCGTGGACGAGCGGCTTACGCGGGTCCACGCCCCCGAGCACCTCGAGCGGGTCCGCCGCCTGGCCGCCCGCGGCGGGGGCCGGGCCGAGGTCGACACGGTCGTCTCGCCGGAGTCGGCCGACGTGGCGGCCTTCGCCGCCGGCGCCGCGTGTGACGCGGTCGAGCGGGTCGTCCGCGGCGAGGCCCGCCGCGCGCTCTGCCTGGTCCGCCCCCCGGGGCACCACGCCCTGGCCGAGGGGGCGATGGGCTTCTGTCTGTTCGGGAACGTGGCGATCGCCACCCGCGTGGCACTCGACGAGCTGGGGCTCGACCGCGTGCTGGTCGTCGACTGGGACGTCCACCACGGCAACGGCACGCAGGCCATGTTCTACGACGACCCGCGCGTCGGGTTCCTCTCGATCCACCGCTGGCCCTTCTACCCCGGCACCGGCGCCGAGGACGAAACGGGCGCCGGCGACGGCCTCGGCTTCACACGCAACCTGCCGGTGGCGATGGAGACCTCGCGCGACCGCGCGCTGAGCTGGTTCGCGCGCGAGCTCGAGTCGTTCGCCGACAAGCTCCGCCCGCAACTGGTGCTGGTGAGCGCCGGCTTCGACGCCCACCGGACCGACCCGGTCGGTTCGCTCGGCTGGGAGACCGAGGACTTCGCGAGCCTCACGCAGACGGTGCTCGACGTGGCCGAAGCGCACGCCGCGGGCCGCCTCGTGAGCGTCCTGGAAGGGGGCTACAACCCGCCGGTGCTCGCCGACTGCGTGGCGACGCACCTCGAGGAGCTGCTCGACCGCGACGCGGACGAAGGGGACCAGGCAGCCACTTGAAGCACCCTCGATTCGCCCCGGGTCACTGACCCGGGGAGAACGGCTCGCGTTCACTCGTCGCCGTAGACGCGGGTGCTTTCTTCGCGGCGGATGGGGGCTTCGAGGTCGCTCGACTTGACGAGCACCGCGACGCGCTGGTCCCCCGGCTGGGCGCCTTCGAGGCGGACGCGGTAGCGGGCCTCGGCGCCGGGGGCCAGCTCGGCGAGCGGGGCGAATTCGACGGCGTTGCTGAGCATCCGGTGGGCCGTCTGCCCTTCGGCCGAGAGGGGCTTCATCCCCGCGGGGGACTCGACGCGGACCACCACGCCGGCGGCCGACTTGGTCCCTTCGTTCGTGACGCGGACCTCGTAGTCGGTCGATCCGCCGACGTCGATCGGGTCCTCGAGGTCGCGGACCTCGAACGCCAGCGAGGAGACCCCTTCGACGGTCAGCTCTTGGACCTCTTCGACCCGCAGGCCGTTGCTCGCTTCCCCTTCGACGCGCAGCGTGTGCTTACCAGCCGCCTTGGGGACCGCGACGAGCTCGACCGCGCCGCGCTGCCCCTGCGGCAGCTCGGCGAGGCTCCAGTAAACGGCGTGCGTCTGCGCGTCGTACTCCCCCATGTTGTTCGCGCGAACAAACTCCAGCCCCTTCGGCAGGTGCGTCACGAGGCGGACGTTGGTCGCCGTCGCCGTCCCCGGGTTGCCGATGCTGACGGTGTAGCTGGCCGGTCGTTCAAGGTAGCGCCGCCGCGGTCCTTCGACGGCCACCGCAAGCTCGGGGGCGACGACGTCGAACTCGACGCGTCCCGCGGCTTGCAGGCCGCCGTCGGCGGTGACCGTCAGCGAGTTAACGGTGTGCCCGCCACGCTCGGCGTGGAGCACGAGCTCGAGCGTCCGCGACTTGCCCGCTTCGAGCGTGCCGATCTCGAACTCCAGCTCGCTCCCCGCCTCGTGGCGGAGGTTGTCGGGGACGTTCTCGACGAGCATCACCCCGGTGGCCGTGCCGCTGCCGGGGTTCGAGACCTCGATCCGCACGGTTTGGTCCTCGCCGCGCGCCACCTGCGGCGGGGCCGACAGCCGCACGGCGAGTTGCGGACGCGTGACGCGGGTGGTCGCCGCGGCGCGGGTCGCGAAGCTCGCCGACGCGACGCTCCCGATCGGGCCTTCGCGGAGGGGCGTGACGCGGAGCTCGACCGACTTCTCTTCGCCGGGGGCGAGCGCGCCGAGCTGCCAGACGAGTTGCGAGCCCTCGCTCGACGCGGCGGGCTGAGCCCCGTCGAGCCGCGCACCGGCCGGCGTTTCGTCGCGCAGCACGACCCCCTCGGCGGGGGCGCTCCCCGTGTTGCGGACCGAGAGGACGAAGCGGCAAGGCTGACCGACGCGGGCCTCGCTCGGCCCGCGCTTGTGGACGACGAGCGTCGCTTGCTGAGGGCCTTCGAGCGCCGGGTTTCCGGGGCGGCCGGTCCCTTCGCCGACGGTCGCTCCGCTGAGCGGCGCGGCGGGCGACGCAATCGGGGGCGAAGCGGCGGCGATCGGCGCCGGGTTCGGACGGAACTCGACCGGTTGCGACGGCGGCGCGAGGGGCATCGGGCGCGCCGGCTCGTTAAACGGCGCCGGCGCTGGGCTGTCTACGGCGAACGCCGCTGGCGGCTTCGCGGCTGGCGCGTCGAGGGGCGCCGCCGAAGCGGTTCGGTACGAAGGCTGCACAGCGGGCTCGAACGGTAGCGGCGCGGGCTGCGGCTTCGGTTCGCTCGGCGTGACCGAGATCGTCGTGGGCGCCGGCGTGGGGGGCGTCGCCGCGACCTTAGCGGGCGCCGGCTCGAAGAACGGCTGGGGCGCGCTCGCTCCCGCCACGCCGTAACGATCGGTCGAGGGCTGGTCGCTCGCGAACGGGTTCGCGGCGGGCTTCGCAGGTTGACTGTAGCGCGAGTCTCCCGGCGGCGCTTCGATCGGCGCGGACGGCTCGTTCGCGGCGGGGGCTAGCGGCGGCGCGGCGAACGGGTCCCCTGCGGCCGTGGTGACGACCCTCTGCGTCCGGGCGGTCGCCGCGCGGTCGAGGCGCTGGGCGTCGAGCCGCGTCGATATCGGCGCCGACGCGTAGCGATCGTCGGCCAGCGGGTTCGGGGGCTCGAACGCACGCCGCGCGTCGAGCGAGCCGCTCGGGGCGTCACCGGCGGCGCGCAACGGGTTGCCGTGTGCGGCCGCGGGCCGCGGGCTGGGTTGCGGTTCGCGGACGGCCTGCGGCCCGGCCTGCTGTGCGAAGGCGGCCCGCGCTGCCGCGGCGCGGTCGGTCGGCGCTGCGCCGGGCTTGTTCGTCAGCGATCGGCTGGCCCAGGCCGCCACGGCGGCATCGACGTCGGTCGAACGGAGCGGCGTCGGCTCTGCGCCGAGCGACGGCACGGCCGACAGCACGAGTGCAAGGAGCAGGTGGTGAACGCTTCGGAGGGGTGCGGTTCGCATCGGGACGTTCCCGCGAGGGCCAGGGGTCGGCGACGCGACGCATGCAGACGCCGGTCACTCGACCGGCGCGGCGCCTCGCGCGGCGACCTCGTAGCAGAACCCCCGGAAGCGGGAAAGTGCGGCTGGCGCGACGGCCGTGCGACGCCTTTGCTAGCGGCGCCGGACTAGCGGCAGTAGCGGAGCGCCAGCAGTGAGTAGGCCGTAGTGAGATTGGGGTCGGCCTCCATCCAGCGCGGGTCCTTGTTGGCCCAGGAGCCGTCGGCGCCCTGCTCGGCCGCCAGACGCGTCGCCAGCTCGCTGCGCCAGGGGTGCGACGCCCCCGACGCGTCGATGAACTCCTCGCCCCCGACCGCGTCGAGGGCCTTCGCCATCGTGTGGTAGTAGTAGTAGAGCCCCGAGGTTCCCATGCCGGGGTTCTCGGCGAGCGTGTAGTGCTGGCGGAGCCACTTGGTGGCGGCCGCCACGCGTGGGTCGTCGGGCCCGACGCCGGCGTAGATCATGCTCTTGAGCCCCGCGTAGGTCATCGAGCCGTAGCTGCGTAGCCCTCCCTCGGGGGTTCTGCCGGCCTGGCTCGAACCGCCGGCTGCCGGCGTGTAGTAGAAGCCCCCGTCACCGACCTTGGCGGCGTGCTCGGTCGTGTTGTGCTCGCTCTCGAGGTTCTGCGTGCGGCTGACGAACACCAGGGCCTTGGCCACCGCCGGGTCGTCGGCGCCGCGGCCGAGCGACTTCAGCGCGTCGAGCAGGAACGAGGTGTTCGACAGGTCGGGGCGGCGGTGGTTGCCGTAGCCGGCGCCCCCGTGGCTCGTGCTGTCGGGGCCGTGCTTCTCGGCCTCGTCCCACTGCAGGTCGCGCACGAACCGCTCGGCGCCGGCGAGCAGCTCCGTGTAGTCCTTCGTCGCCCCGGCTGCGCTCGCGGCGCGGAAGCACTGGATGGCGATGCACGTCTCGTAGTTCTTGTAGAGCGACTCGTCTCCGCCGTAGACGCCGCCGTCGGGTTGAACGAACTCCTCGACGTACGCCAGTCCCTTGGCGACTAGCGGGTCGCTCGGCGAGACGCCGTTCTCGAGCATGCTGGTCGTGACGAGGGCGGTGACCGCCGGGCCGGCGAACCCGCTGAACGAGCCGTCGTCGGCCTGCGCGGTGCGGAAGTACTCGACCCCCCGCGCGACGGACGCCTCGATCACCGCGGCGGTCTCGGCGACGTCGCTCTTGGCGAGCGAAGCTTGGGGCGCGATCGTCGTCGGGGCGACGCTGAGCAACAGCGCGATCAGCCGCTTCATAGTTCGCACCTTGTTCCGAAGGGTCGGTTTGGTGGGTGATTCAGGGGACGTCGCCGTGCGCCACGATGGACGCCCCCTCCGACGATCACGTTCCCCACGCCATCCAGGCGAGGAACACGGCCCACAGGGCCACGCAGCAGGCCGCCGCGTAGAACGCGCCGCGCTGGGTTGGCGTGCCGCGCCGCATCACGCGTCGTCCTCGCCCGCTTCGCCGGCCCCTCCGTCGGTCGAGCAGTGCTCCGCCGAGAAGACCTGCTCTTCACCGAACGCTTCCTCGAAATCGAACACGTCGTCGAAGTCCTCGCGACGGTCCTCGTCGGTCTTGCGCATCTGACCGGTCTCGATCAGGTTGAAGACGATGTCGCCGAAGTCCCCCGTCTTCTCGATCCGCCAGTGCCGCAGGACGCTCCGCGCCAGCATGCCGTACTGCTCGATGGCGTACTGCTGGATCGCGCGGCACAGGTCCTGGCCGCTGACGTGCCGCTCGGCTTCGCCGTCGTCCTCTTCCTCCTCGTCGGCGCTCTCCTCAAGATCGACCTGCGCGCCGAGCCCCATCTCCTCGAGGCCGTAGCGGAGGGCGTCGAACACAAAGACGTACGCGTCGGCGTGGTAGCGGTCGTCGCGACCCAGCAGCTCGGCGAACTTGTGCGACGGATCGACCATGGGGGGCACGTTGGCGCTCGGGGGTGGGCGGGCGTGTGTCGAGCGAGGGGGAGGACCAGCGCGCGGGCCGCACTCTCCTAAGTGTACCAATCGCGAGGCCTGCCGCGCACCGGCGTGCCTACGGATTCGCGCCGCGGGCCCCCCGCTGGGGCGCTTCGCGACGGGGCTACGGGGCTACTGGCCGCCTTGCGGGGGGGGGAGATCGGGCGCGGGGCCCGGGGGGAGCGGCGGCCGCGAGCCGCGGTCGTTGCGGCCTCGCGGGCCACGCGAGGGTCCGTTCGAGCTCCCGCGGTCGCCGCCACGGTCGCGGCGCGAGGGGCGTCCTTCGGCTTCGGTCGGCGGGGCCCCCGTCGTCGGCGCCGCTGTCGGAGAGCTGGCGCCCTCCGCGTCGATGCCCGCCGCGATCACCGTCAGCACGTCGCGGGCGTTGATCACGACACGCCGGCCGTCTTCGGTCTCGACCATCAGGTCCCCCGACAGGATCTCCTGCGACAGGACGCGGGCGCGGCCGTCGGCCGTGACGACGCTGGCGCCGACCTTGGGAAGCTCGCGCTGCAACTCTTGGTAGGTGTCGTACTCGTAGCGCAGGCAGCACTTGAGGCGCCCGCACCGCCCCGAGATCTTCGTCGGGTCGAGCGTCGCCTTCTGGAGCTTCGCCATCTTCATCGAGACGGGGGGCATCTCCGACAGGTGCGTGTTGCAGCACACGGGCTTGCCGCAGTCGCCGTAGTCGGCGAGCAGCTTGGCCTCGTCGCGGACGCCGATCTGGCGCATCTCGACGCGCGTCTGCAAGTCGTGCGACAGCAGCTTCACGAGCTCGCGGAAATCAACGCGCTCCTCGGAGAGGTAGTACACCACCACGCGCTCGCCCCCGTAGACGCGCTCGACGTCGACGAGCTGCATGGCGAGCTGCTGCTCGGCGATCCGCTTGCGAACGGCGTCGTGCTCGCCGCGACGCTGATCGTCGATGCGGCGGATCTCGTTGTCGTCGTCGGCGGTCAGCAGCCGGACGATGTGCCCCGTCGCCGGGTCGGCCTCCATCTGCGACAACACGTGCTCGGTTGCTTCGCAGAGCACCTCGCCCGCCTCCTGGCCACGCGGCGTGCGGGCGATCACCCGGTGGCCGCGCGCGTAGAGGTCGCGCCCGCGGGTGGCGAACACTCCCAGCTTGCGCATCACTCCGTAGCGGACGACGTACTTGGGCACAGGAGAAGAGGTTAGACGTTAGAGGCGAGAGGTGAGGGGAGCGTGGCTAGCGTCGCAATCTAGCGGGGCGCGGGGGGCGGGGACTAGCCGCTGTTGGGGGGCCGCTCGCGGCGTAGCGACCCAAAGCGGCGTAGAGCGGCGCGACGGCAGTTGCTATCCTCCCCGGCCCGGACCCCCGACCCCGACCCCGGCGTCCCCCTCGACCGATCCCTGCCCTTAGCACGGAAGCCCGCCATGCGGCCCTGGTTCACGCTCCGACGTTGCGCCTTCGTTTCGTGCGCTGTCGCGTCGATGCTAGCGTCGGCCCCCCTGGCGGTCGCGCAGCAGGCGCCGGCTGAGCCGACCCCCCCGACGGGGTTCGAGCTGAACGCCATGGACCAGGCGTACCTCGACCAGGTGCTCGACAAGTGGCAGGTCGAGAGCGCGAAGGTCCAGACGTTCACCAGCGAGTTCACGCGCCTCGTGTACGACCCGGTGTTCGGCCCCGGCGACAACCTGCACCGCAACGAAGAGCGTGGCCGCCTCAGCTACCAGCAGCCCGACAAGGGGAGTTTCCAGATCACCGAGGTCAAGACCTGGGACGCCGCCCAGCAGCAGCACATCGAGAGCCCCGCCGCGATCGGCGAGCACTGGGTGTGCGACGGCGAGGCGGTCTACGAGTACAAGAACGAGCAGAAACAGCTCGTCGTCCGGCCCCTCCCCGACGAGTTGCGCGGCAAGAGCATCGTCGATGGCCCGTTGCCGTTCCTGTTCGGCGCCGACGCCGCGAAGCTCAAGGCCCGCTACTGGATGAAGGTCGATCCCCGTTCGCCCGAGGGGCAGCTCCGCCTGTCGGCGACCCCCAAGTTCCAGTCCGACGCGGCGAACTACTCGCAAGTCGATCTGATGCTCGACGCGCAGCGGATGCTCCCCACCGCGATGCAGGTCCACCTCCCCGGCGGGGCGCGCAACGTCTACACGTTCCAGCTCGAACAGGCCGAGGTCAACAGCCGCATGACGCAGTTGTGGAACACGCTGTTCCAGTCGCCGCGGACGCCAATGGGGTGGACGCGCGTCGTCGAGCAACCGCGCACCGCCCAAGCGGGCGAGGGACAACCGGCGCGCTGACCCGCGGGCACGCAGTCGGCTTGCGGACTAGGTCACTTGCACGGGCGTCGGGCGGAGGACCCCGTCGTAAACGCCCGCCACGTGGCGGGCCATCGCCCGGGCGCTGAAGCGGTCGGCGTGGCGGGCCCGCGCGGCGCGCGACATCTCGGCGTAATCGACCTCGCCGGTGACGAGCCTCTCGAGCGCGTCGGCCATCTGCCGCACGCTCGCCGGCTCGACGACGTAGCCGGTCTCGCCGTCGAGCACGGCCTCGGTCGTCCCCTCGCAGCGCGTGGCGACCACCGGCAGGCCGGCGGCCATCGCCTCGAGCACGACCATCGGCAGCCCCTCGCCGAACAGGCTCGGGAGCGCCAGGGCGTCCATCCGCGCGAGCTCGGCGTGGACGTCGCTGGTGAAACCGGTCCAATGGACGACTTCCTGCAGCGACAGCCGCGCCTCGCGCTGGTAGAGCTCTTCCCGGTACTCGTCGGACTCGAACGGCCCGACGGCCTGCAAGCGGACGTCGTGGCCCCGAGAGCGCAGCTCGGCGATCGCGTCGAGCAGCACCTCGGCGCCCTTGCGCGGACGGAACAGAGCGACCATGCCGATCACGAACGGCCCGATCGGCTGCTGCCGGCGACGCGCCCCGGGGGCGTCGTCGGGCAAACTCGGCACGCCGTTCAGGACGCAGTGCAGCCGATCGACCGAGAAGCCCATCGACCGCATGTGGTCGGTCAGCGTCGGCGAGACGGTCAGCAACTGCGCCGCGCCCGCCGCGGCCCAGCGCTCGACGCGGTCGTTCATCCAGTTCGAAACGCGGCGCGTCGAGTCACGGCTCGCCGGGCTGTGGACGTGGTAAACCAGCGGCAGGCGGGTCAGTTGCGCCGCGAGCGCCGCCACCAGCAACGACCGCGGCGTGTGCGCGTGCAGCAGCGAGTAGTCCCCCTCGCGGGCGATGCGGGCGACCTCGCGCGCGGGGCGGACGTCGAACTTGCCGCGCATCCGCAGGTCGTGGAGCGTGCTCCCCTGCGAGGCGCGCTTCTCGGCAAACAACCCCGTCTTGAGGCACGCGAAGCCGACCTCGAAGCCGAACTGCGGAAGCTCGAGGGCGAGCAGGTCCTGGACGCGCTCGGCGCCCGAGTAGTGCTCGCCGTTCACGACGTGCAGCACACGGCGCGTGGCGATAGCGCTCGGGGGCGCCGCGTAGGGGGTTGATTTTGGGAGTCCCGGGGCGAGGGACTCGACTTCGGGTAGCGAGGCGGTCAGGGCCATGGCCAGCGCTCGTGGAGACAGAATGAGAGTGGACCCGCGAGGCGTCGCCAACACACAGGTTCGGACGCGGGGAAGAGCGCGCGCACTCCCTCCCCTAAGAAACCTATAGGTCACGATCGGCCGGCCGCCCGGCTCGCGTGCCGCGGGCGCCGGTTGTGCGGCCTGAACGGCCCCGAGTCGAAGCGGCGCCGCGCGGTATTCCCTCTGCCCCTTCAGGGGAAGGGGCCAGGGGAGGGGGCGACCCGGGCGCCAGCGTCGAAGTCCCCTCGATTCGCCCCGCAAGTCGCTACACGCGCACGCGCTTCCAGCCCCCCTGCCAGAAGCGGGCACTCATCAGGATCGCCCGCACGTAGAGGTCCGAGACCGCGCCGCACCACGCGCCGTACGCCCCCCAGCCCGCGCCGGGAAGCGTCACGCCGAGCAGCGGGATCGTGACCGTCTCCTGGGCGAGGTACATGGCGATCGGGATCCGCACGACACAGAAGCCGATGACCGTGATCACGAGCGGCCAGCGCGTGTCCCCCGCGCCGCGCATCGCGCCGGCGAAGACCATCGTCACCGCCAGCGGAACCATCGCCGTCGAGATCAACCGCAACAGTTGCGCCGCGAGCGGGATCGCCTCGCGCGACTCCCCCAGGAACTGCGCGACGAGCCAGTCTGCGTGCGCGTAGAACAGCAGGCCGATCGCCCCCATCAGGGTCGCCGCGGCGGCGCAGGCCACGAGCGCGCTGCGTGTGGCGCGGTTCGGAAGACCGGCGCCGAGGAACTGCCCCGCCATCGTCGCGGCGGCGATCTGGAACGCCCCCCCCGGCATGTAGGCGAGCGCCTCGACTTGGATCGTGACGCCGTGCGCAGCGGCGGCCACGTCCCCCAGCCGCAGCACGATCCGCAGGTAGGCGAGGTTGCAGACCACGAGCAGCGCCGAGTCCATCCCCGCGGGGATGCTGACGCGGAGCAAGCGTCGCAGCAGCTTGCGGTCGGGCCGCAGCAGCGTGGGTGTCAGGCGGAACCCCGCGCGACCGCCGGCGAGCATCGCCAGCAGCAGCACGGCGCCGACGACGCGCCCGACCGCCGTGCCGATCGCGATCCCCTCCCACCCGTAGTTCGGCATCCCCCCCGCCCCGGTCACCAGTCCGTAACTGACCGCCGTGTTGACGACGTTCACAATCGCCATCACCAACAGCCCGGCGCGCGTGTCCCCCGCGCCGCGCAGCGCGGCGATGCCGACGATCTCGACCATCATCGCCGGGAGTACGTACAACTGCATTAGCATGTAGCGCTCGGCGTGCCGCGCGGCGTCCCCTTCGAGGCCCATCGCCTCGACCAGCGGGCCCATGCCGTAGAGACCCGCGACCAGGATCACGAGCGACCAGACGAAACCAGCCGAGATCGACTGGTTCATCACGCGGTTGGCGAGCAACGGGTCGCCGGCCCCGGTGAACCGCGCGACGAGGGCCGTGGTCCCCGTGGCGACGAACGAGAACGCCATCGTCAGCAGCCACATCAGGTAGACCACCAGCGCCATCGCCGCGACGTAGCTCTCCCCCGGCAGGTAGTTGCCGGTGAGCCACATGTCGACCAGCTCGATCAGCAGCCGCAGCAACTGCTCGACGAGCACCGGCATCGACAGCCGCAACAGCGGCCGCAAGGTCTCCGGCGTTTCGACGAGGGACGACACGTGGCGGGCGCCGAGCGAGGGGACGGGGCGGGAGCAGCGAGCCTCGGGCAGAACCGCCGCGCCGCCTAGCCCCCAAACGCGCCGGCTCGCCTTTGCGCGGGGGGCCTGCCTCCGTGGTACGCTCAACGCCCCCAGGAACGATCACGGCCGCGCGAGGTTCGCCCGATGCTCGTCGCTTCGATCACGACCCCCACCCGCGAACTGGCCGAGGCCATCGCCACGGCGCTCGTCGAGCGGCGGCTGGCCGCCTGCGCGCAGGTCGCCGGGCCGATCCGCAGCCTCTACCGCTGGCAGGGTAAGGTCGAGTCGGCCGACGAATGGCTCGTCACCGCGAAGACCGGCCCCGATCGCTGGGACGCACTCTGTGCGGCGGTCGTCAGTCTGCACAGCTACGAGACCCCCGAGGTGATCGCCACCCCCGTCACGCACGCGCTGCCGGCCTACGCCGCGTGGGTCGCCGACGCGCTTGCTCCAGAAACCTGACCGCCGATCGATCGCGTGCGCAGCATCGACAAGAAGTACGACGACCCTTTGTCGCTGGTGTGGCTGCACGCGGCCGCGCGGATGGGGATGCGGGTCGAGCGCAGCGCCGAGGTCAACGCCTCGTGGAACGGCGACGGGGTGCTGACCATCGGCACGCCCGAGACACTCGACCCCGACGACTCCCTCGCGCAGATGGTCCTGCACGAGGCGTGCCACGCCCTGTGCGAAGGGCCCGAGAGCTTGCGGCTGCTCGACTGGGGACTCGGCGGCACAACGCCGGCGCCCAAGGTCCACGAGCACGCCTGCCTGCGGCTCCAGGCTGCGCTCGCCGACGAGCAAGAAATGCGGCCGTTCTTCGCGGCGACGACGACGTTCCGCGCGTACTACGACCGCCTTCCCGCCGAGCCCCTGGCGCCGGGGGAGGACCCGGCGATCGCGCTCGCGCGCGGAGGCCTACGGCGCGCCGAGGAAGGCCCGTGGGGCGCCGCGCTGCGCGAGGCGCTCACCCGGACAGCCCAGATCGCCCGCGCACTCCACGGCGTTACTGACGACCGCTCGCTGTGGCACGCGCAAGCCAGCGCGTAAGCCGAGGCGCGTCACCACAGCAGTTCGACGCCGCCGGAGCCGACGTGGAACACCTGCTGGTCGTTCAGCAGCACGTCGTAGCCGGCGAAGGTGCGGAGCGACTCGCTCCACTGCAGCGCCACACGCGGGCCGAGCTGCGCCCAGTCGCGGCCCAGGTCGGCGCCGACAACGGTCGCGGTAGCGCCGTCGAGTGAAAAGGGCGCCGCGGCGGTCGAATCCAGCAGCTCGTGCCGCCAGGCGGCTTGGAAGCCCGGGTTCCAAACGCGGCCGCCGGCCGTGCGCCGGTGGGCGTCCCAGCGGGCGCCGAGCACCGTCTGCAGCGAGTTGTACTCGACCGTCCCCAGCGACAGGGCGAGCGGGCCGCTCTCCGTGAATTCGTCCTGCTGCACGAACGTGTACTGCAAGCCCGCGTACGGCTGGAGCCGCGACGCGCAGCTGCCGAAGTCGAGGCCCCGCTCGAGGTACACCAAAGCGCGCGAGCCGCTGCCGTCGCCGGTCATCGACGTGGGTCCGCCGACCGCGACCGAGCGCCGGGTGTCGAAGTCGTCCACGCCCCCGGCGCCGGCGGCCAGCCAGTAGCCGACCGAGTCGTTCCACCTCACGAAGCCACCCAGCAGCAGGTGGTCCATCTCGATCGACTGTCCGAGCGTGCCCGCCGCGAGCTGCGACTGGGCGTAGTTGCCGAACAGGCCGACCGCGCCGACGCCCCCGTAGGTCTTGGCCGCGCCGAACGAGGTGCCGCCGTAGGAGTAGTCGGTGGCGCTGGCGTTGCCGTCCCCCTGGGTGGCGCCCCCCAGGCCGAAGCCGCTGGTCCAGCCGACCCACTGCTCGGTTGCAAGGCCCCCGCTGCACGGGCAGCAGGGGGCGTCAAGCATCGCCAGTTGCTGGCTGAGGCCCTGCGCGGCGAGGCCCGTCTGCTGGACGGAGATCACCGCCTGCGTCCCCAGCAGCTCGAAGCCGAACTGGTTCAGCGCCTGCCAGCGCGCCGACCCGGTCACCAGCGACAGGTCGTCGATCGCGTTGTCCCAGGCGCCGGTCGCGCCGAGCGACGCGCCGTCGATCGCCATCGCGATCGCCCGCTCGTTGGGAGTCCGGGCCGTCGCGGCGAAGTTCGTCCCCGTGAACACGCTCTGCAGCGTGAAGCGCAAGTCGTTGCCGAAGAAGCCCCAGACAACGTCGAAGCCGGTCAGGTCGTCGATCACCGCGTCGAAGCCGGCGCCGGTCACGCCGCCGCTGGCGGAGAGGATCGTGTAGACGGTCCCGTCGGTGTAGCTGCCCGGCGCGGCGAGGACCGAGAGCGTGCCGCCGCCAATCGTCGCGCTGTTGCCCACCACGTTGACGTGGTCGTTGTTGACGCCGGGGGTTGTGCCGACAGAGTTGATCTCGACGACCATCGTCGAGCCCGTGTTCTGGACGTAGGGGCCGGTGCTCGTGATCTGGCCGATCGAGTTCCCCGCGGCGATCGTGCCGTTCACGGTGATTGCGCCGACCGAGCCGGCGCCGCCAAGCGTGCCGCCGGCGTCGACCGTCACGGGGGTCAGCAGCGAGCCGTTCACGGCGAGGCGCCCGGCACTGACGGTCGTGGCGCCGCCGTAGGTGCTCGCGCCGGAGAGCATGAGTGTCCCCGCGCCGGTCTTCACCAGCGAGCCGCCGGCGCTCGTGGGGTTGCGCGGGTCGTTGGCGCCGATGCCCGCGACCCCGTCGAGGGTCAGCGTCTGGCTGCCGGTGACGTCGTAGGTCACGGTCGCGTTGTGGAGGAACAGGTCTGTGCCGAGCGCCTGGCCCGACCCCGCGCCGGTGCCGCCACCCGCGCCGGCGGTGACGGCCGAGCCGCTCACCGACGTGTTCCGCAGCGTGATCGAGCCCCCGTCGCGTACGAAGACCGCGCCGCCGAGCGCGCCGCCGCCGCCGCCGCTGCCGTCGCCGTTGGAGTTGTTGGTCCCGCCGCCCGCTGCAAACCCGCCGGAGCCAACAGTCCCGCTCGAAGAAAAGCCGCCCCCACCCCCGCCCCCAAATCCACCGTCACCCGCGTTTCCGGACATTACTCCGCCGCCACCGCCGCCGTAACCGCCGCCGCCACCGGCGCCATCATTGTTAGATCCAGAGCCGAACGCCCCGCCGCCGCCGCCGCCGAAGTCTCCGCCCGGGCCACCGGCGCCGCCGTCGCCTCCAGCGCCGGGGGTTGCGCTCGGCCCTCCTGACGCGCCACCGCCACCGCCGCCGCCCCAACCTCCTGTTCCGCCGTTACCGCCGTCGCCGCCGGGATCGCTGGGATCAAAGCCGGGGGTACCGGCGCCGCCACCGCCGCCGCCGCCGCCCAAGCCACCAGCGGTACCCGCTTGGCCGTTAATGCTTGCAAAGAAGTCGCCGGCATCTCCCCCTCGGCCGCCGTTCGCGGCGCCGCCGGGGCTCCCCGTTACGTTGCCGCCGGCCGTGCCCGCGGTAGTTGTGCCACCACCACCACCACCGCCGAGGTTGCCGCCGTTCCCGCCGATGCCGACGAGGCCTCCCCCACCCGCGGCGCCGGAGTTTCCGCCCGTGCCGCCGTTGCCCAAGTAGCCGCCACCCCCGCCGCCGACGCCATTGCCGCCGCCTCCGCCGTCACCGCCGAGGCCGCCGCCGCCGCCCATGGCGTTGTTGTGACCGGCTGAACCCGATCCCCCCGTCCCACCCACCGCGGAGTTGCCTTGAAGGGCAACATTCTCAAGAGTCACGCTCGCGCCGGAATTGACGAACAGCGCGCCGCCGGCGCCGAGCGCGCCGCCGCCAGCGCCCCGCCGACCGGCCCCACCGGCGCCCCCGTCGGCACGCCCATCGGCGATGGTGAGGTTCTGGATCGTGACCGCCCCGGTCTGGGCGAAGAAGACGCGGTGCGAGCTCGCGCCGCTGACGGTGAGGCCCGCGGCCCCCGCGCCGTTGATGGTGACCCCCTCCGAGATCATCGGCAGGGGGGAGGCAAGCGTGATCGTCGAGCTGGCCGCCACGCCGCTGAAGACGATGCTGTCGGCCCCCCCCGCCCCGTTGGCGTCGAGGATCGCCTGCCGCAACGACCCGGCCCCGCTGTCGGCAGTGCTGTTGACGGTGAACGTCGCCCCGAAGGCCAGCGAGCCGAGGCCCAGTGAGCCCAGCCCCAGCGCCACCACGGCCGGGACGCACTTGCGCAGCGAGAGCACAACGACCATTGCCAACCCCGAGTCCGTGGGCGTACCGCTGGCGCGTTCCGTGCGCGCGGCTAGCGAACAGATCGGCAGCGGCGTCCCGAAGGGGTGAGCCCCCAAGGCGTCCGCCAAGCCCTCTGCGCAGAGCCGCCACTAGAGTTTGACGGTCGGGCAAACCCGTGCGCGGGAGGCGAGCGCAGCGCTTGACGGCGCAACTCCGGCGACTTGCGTCGGCCCGACCGCCTTGGCCTCAGCGGACCGTCGCGGGCCGTGCCCCGGTGGTCGCGGGGACGGCCGCCACCTCGAGCGACTCGACGAGTTGGCGGTCGGCGTCGCCGAGCGCCGCGGCGAGGGGTTCGTCGATCGTCGTCGCGACGCTCACGACGCGCCCCCCCAGCGGAGGGAACGCCAGGTAGTGCCGCCACTCGACCGCCGCGCCGTCGATCGCCCCTTGCGAAACGATCCCCAGGCAGGCGAGCCCCTCGGCCGTGGTCCAGTCGCTCGACCCGGCGACGCGCTGCAGGTTCTTGTCGAGCGCGTAGCGGACGTCGCGCTCGAGCGTCGCCAGGGTCGGCGTGCGGTCGGCGCGGACGGGGGACTGCAGCGTGAAGGTCATCTGCCCCGTGGCGCCAGCCTCGGTCACGCGGCGTAGCGTAACGTTGGTGCGATCGACGGCCGTGATGTGCCACAGGCGGTCGTGCTTGGTGGTCCAAGCCTCGCCGGGGCCTTCGAGTTCGAGCAGCAGGTCCTCGGCGCGCGCCGGAGCGGTCGGGGCCTTGGCCCCGGCGAGGGACGCGACGTCCTTAGCGGGTGTGACGCGGACGTTGAGTTTGGTGTTGGTGTCGATCGCCGGCGTGGCGGGGCCGGCGGCGCGTTCCTCGTGGTACGCGAGGTTCAGTTGCGTGACGCAGCCGACGCGGCGGTCGAACAGCGCGACCCCGCGGACGTCGAGCTTCGTCTCGGCCCCTTCGTCGGTCCCGTGGACGACCCCCGCGAAGCGGAACTTGGCGTGCGACGCCTGCAGCTCGGTGACGACGGCGCTCACCTCGCAAAGCTGCGTGGCGTCGAGCGCCAGCAGCGGGCCGAGCGCCTCGGCCGTCACGTCCCACGATGCCCCTTCGGCGACGGCGACCGTCGGCAGCAGGCGGTCGGCGTAAAGCGGGTCCCCCGGCAGGTCGAGCAGGTCGAGCTCGTCGCGCGTCAGCGCGCCAGCCGTCGCGTAGATCGCGCCGTCGGCGTGCGACTCGGCGACCAGCCGGCGGAGGGGCTCGCGGACGGTGGTCTTCTTGTTCCCCGAGCCGATGCCGATCGTTGCCCCGACCTTGGTGACGGCCCGCAGGGCGCGGCGACCCGCGGCGGGGGCCTTCTCGACCGCGGCCAGCCGCTGGCCGTAGTCGAGCTCGGCGGTGATTGTGACCGGCAGCTTGGTCCCCGACTTGGGGTCGGCCCCCGCGGGGGCGAGCGGGTAGAGGTCGCCGCCGATCTCGACGTCGACTTCGACCAGGGCGCAATCCCCCACCGCGGCGCGGGGGGTCAGCAGCGCGGCGGGCTCGTCGCCGAGCGCCGCGGGGCCCGCGCCAAACGTGGCGCCGGCGAGTAGCAGGCGCGAGGCGGCACGGCGGCGGAGTGGGCTAGCAGAGCGGGGCATCGCGATTCCCTTCGCGGACCGGTGGTTGGGTCAAGCGGGCTTCGGAGCGCGTAATCAGCCCGCGCCGGGCGAACCCCGCTGCGGGTTGCATCGTCTAGAACAGGGGGCGGCGTTCACCCGGCCCGCGCTGCGGTTGGAGGAAGGACACGTCGGCAGGTCCCGGTCACCCCCGCCGCGGAGTATGGGCAAGATGCGGCGACTTTACCGCCGAACGAAATGGGCAGAGCACCCGTTTTGCATCGACCCCCCGAGCGTGCGTTGCGTACAACAACAGCCGGGCGACCCCGAAAGGGGTGCGCGCCGACGCCACGGACACCTGGTGGCGGGGCGACGACCCCATTTTCCCCAGCGGCCTTAAGACCCCAGCGGAGCCTTTTGACCAGCGATGCAACGAGCCTACCGGATCGATTCGATCGACCGCCTGCGCGCCGAACAGCTCCGTTCGGCGAGCCCCGAGGAGCGTATGCGCCGCATCAGCGAGGTCGAGTGCGCCCTGGGCGAGCTTCAGCCGGGGGGGTCGTACGCGGTCGATCGCGTCGTTCAGCGGATCGGCTGCCGGGGTTGGGTCCGTCCCGACCGCGACAAGGCGGCCGGCGCCGACCTGATCCACGACCTTCGGCTGCTGGTCGAGGACCTGTCGGACTCGGTCGATTTGCCGGCCGAGGCGGTCGGCGAGCAAGTGCTGACGGTCGAAGACCTGGCCAAGCAGTTCAACGTCTCGACGAAGACGATCGCCCGCTGGCGCGAGGCGGGGCTCGTGAGCCGCCGGCTCGTGTTCGACGGTCGCAAGCGGGTCGGCTTCCTGCGGAGCAGCGTCGATCGGTTCGTCCGCGCCAACCAGTCGCGGGTCGAGCGTGGCGCAAAGTTCAGCCAACTCAGCCACGAGCAGCGGAACGAGCTCGTGGCCGACGCCCGCCGGATGGCTTCGCAGGGGTTCGACCGAGCCGAGGCCTCGCGCCATTTGGCGGATCGCAGCGGCCGGACGGTCGAGACGGTCCGCGCCGCGCTGCGGCAGCACGACGAGCAAAACCCCGAAACGCCGCTGTTCACCGACGCTTCGGGCCCGATGGCCGCCGTCCAAAAGCAGCGGATGCTCGACGAGCACCTCGCGGGGACGGCCGTCGAGCGGCTCATGAAGCGCTACGGCAAGTCGAAGACCACGGTCTACCGACTGCTCGCCGAAGCGCGTTACGAGCGGGTGACGCGGCTGCCGCTGGATTTCATCCCCAACCCGCGGTTCGCCCGAAAGGGGGCCGAGCAAGCATGCTTGGGGCCGATGCCGGCCTCCGACGCGCCGGCCCGCGTAACGCGCCGCCCGACCGACCTGCCGGCCTACCTGGCGAGCCTGTACGAGGTGCCGCTGCTGACGCGCGAGCAGGAAGCGCATTTGTTCCGCCGGTATAACTTCCTGAAGTACCGGGCGAGCAAGCTGCGGCAAGCGCTCGACGCACAGCGTCCCAAGGGGTCGGTGCTCGACGAGGTCGAACGCCTGCACGCTCTGGCGGTTGAGACAAAGAACGACCTTGCGCGGGCGAACCTGCGGCTCGTGGTCTCGATCGCCAAGAAGCGGATGAACCCGGCGCACAACTTTTTCGAGTTGGTGAGCGACGGGAACGTCTCGCTGATGAAGGCGATCGAGAAGTTTGACTTCGCCCGCGGGTTCAAGTTCAGCACGTACGCTACGTGGGCGATCGTCAAGAACTTCGCCCGCACGATCCCCGGCGAGTACAAGCACCAGAACCGGTTCCGCACGAGCAGCGACGAGCTGTTCGTGGCGGTCGAGGAGTCGCGCGACAGCCCGACGTCGCGCGAAGCGGCCCAGCGCGAGCGAGAACGGAGCATCCGTAAGATCCTCCGGCGGCTCGACGAGCGCGAGCAGCAGATCGTGATCCGCCGCTTCGGTCTCGATCACTCGCGCGAGCCGCTGACGCTCAAGCAGGTCGGCGCGGAGATGGGTGTCACCAAGGAGCGGGTACGGCAGATCGAGGTGCGGGCGCTCGAGAAGCTGCGGGCCGCCGCAGTCGAAGAGCGGGTTCAGCTCGACATCTGACCCGTACGAGGTCGGCAGCTACCGATCCGAGAGGAACGAACGGGGGGTCGCGCCATCGGGGTGCGACCCCTCGGTGCTTCCGCCGAAGTGCTTGGGCGTAGGCACGATTCGCGCCGATGAGGGGCGAACCAGCGAGCGGGCGCCCCGGTCCGGGATGCTGGGAGCCGAAATTCCGCGGGGCGCTCCGGGGCACGGCCTTGTTCGCCTCCCGGGCCTCGCTATATTGGGCGATTCCCGTAAGTTTCCGAGGGTTGGGCTAGCGTAGCTCAATTGGTAGAGCAGCTGATTTGTAATCAGCAGGTTGTGGGTTCAAGTCCCTCCGCTAGCTCTCGGGGGGGGCGATGGTCCAGCGGCGTCGCGTTGACGCTCTCCTGCTGGCAGAGCAGGGCAGCCGGCAGTGCAGGGCAGCCGGCAGTGCAGGGCCACCTGTACGGCAGGGCGACTAGCGGAGCAAGCGCAGCAGGCGAGCGGGATGCATACGTAACCCGTTTGTTGGTAGTTGTTTACAGACGGTGGGTTACCGAAGCGGTCAAACGGGTCTGACTGTAAATCAGATGGCTATATGCCTTCGGAGGTTCGAATCCTCCACCCACCACTCCCAAAGGGCCACTAGTCCAGTAGGGCAGGGACTTTGGAAGGACCTGTTCCGAGCGCGGGCGACTGGCTTGCGAGGCCCGTCCATGCGTCGCAAGTCGTTCAAGGAAAGGCACTTCCGAGCTTTGGACTGCGTCGCGGGTGTAGCTCAATGGTAGAGCAATAGCCTTCCAAGCTGAAGACGAGGGTTCGATTCCCTTCACCCGCTTCGAGAGGCTTCTTCGCTGGCCCTGGGTGGTCGTGCGAGGGGGGCGATCAGGGGTCAGAGCGTCGCAAGGGCCCCGTTGTAGCGCGAAGCCGAGGCGAAGTGAAAGCGCTGAAAGTTGGGGGCCAAAAGCCGAAAGCCGTTTCGCTGCTGTAGCTCAGTTGGTAGAGCGCGTCCTTGGTAAGGACGAGGTCACGAGTTCGAGTCTCGTCAGCAGCTTTTGTCGGGTGCTTTGAGTCGCGGGCAACTGACCCGATTCGCCCGCTGTGTCGAATCTCGGCACGGCGCCTTGGCGAGCGGGCCAAAGTCTGCAACACTGCGGGACTTGACGTGAGGCGCCGGCCCCTTCAGGGGGCGTCGCACCCGCCCTGGCGGTGCGCGGGGCGTCGCAAGAGGGGATGGTTTGTAAGACCTCACCTTTCACAAAACACAACTCTACCTCCAGCGAGCGAGCTAGGAAGAAACGATGGCCAAGGACACCTTTGCGCGGACGAAGCCGCACGTGAACGTCGGCACGATCGGTCACATCGACCACGGGAAGACCACGACGACCGGCGCGATCGTCGCCGTCCAGGCCGCCAAGGGCCTCGCCAAGTTCAAGTCCTACGCCGACATCGCCAAGGGTGGCACGGTGCGTGACGCCACCAAGACGGTGACGATCGCCGCCGCGCACGTCGAGTACGAGACCGCCAATCGGCACTACGCCCACATCGACTGCCCGGGCCACGCCGACTTCATCAAGAACATGATCACCGGCGCCGCCCAGATGGACGGTGCGATCTTGGTCGTTTCGGCGCCGGACGGCCCGATGCCGCAGACCCGCGAGCACATCCTGCTCGCCCGCCAGGTCGGCGTCCCCAAGATCGTGGTCTACCTGAACAAGGTTGACCTGGTCGATGACGAGGAGCTCCTGGAGCTGGTCGAGCTGGAGGTCCGCGAGCTGCTGACGACCCACGGATTCCCCGGCGACGAGGTGCCGCTGGTGCGCGGGAACTCGAAGCGCGCGTACGAGAACGCCGCCGACCCCGAGGCACAGAAGTGCATCACGGAGCTGATGGAAGCGATCGACAGCTACATCCCCGAGCCGATGCGCGAAGTCGACAAGCCGTTCATGATGGCGATCGAGGACGTGTTCTCGATCGAAGGTCGTGGCACGGTTTGCACGGGCCGCATCGAGCGCGGCATGGTGAAGGTCGGCGACGAGGTCGAGATCATCGGCCTGACGCCCGCCCCGACAAAGACGATCTGCACGGGCGTCGAGGCGTTCAACAAGACGATGGACCACGGCATGGCGGGGGATAATGTCGGCTGCCTGCTGCGTGGCGTCAAGCGTGAAGACATCCAGCGGGGTCAGGTGCTCGCCAAGCCGGGCTCGATCACCCCGCACACCAAGTTCGAGGGCGAAGTCTACGTGTTGAGCAAGGAAGAAGGGGGCCGTCACACCCCGTTCTTCAGCGGCTATCGCCCGCAGTTTTACTTCCGCACGACGGACGTCACCGGTTCGGCCAACCTGATGGGTGACGCCGAGATGTGCATGCCCGGCGACAACGCCCGCCTGTCGATCGAGCTGAGCAAGCCGATCGCCATGGACCAGGGCGCCCGTTTCGCGATCCGCGAGGGTGGCAAGACGGTCGGTTCGGGTATCGTGACGAAGATCCTCGAGTAGTTATTGAATAAGCGGGGGGGCGGCGGCGGGCGATCCCGTCGGCGCCCCATCCGCCTCGGCAGAGTGGCGCCCGGCGCCGGGGGCGCCGACACAGGGGCGTAGCTCAATTGGCAGAGCACTGGTCTCCAAAACCAGGGGTTGCGAGTTCGATTCCCGCCGCCCCTGCTGCGGGCCCCGAGGGGTACGAGGGCTGTTGCCTGTTGGTTTTATCGCTGTCGGTTTAAGTCGGCGGCGGCTGGTTGGGGTCGTCGGCGGAACGTCGTCCGCGTCAGGAAGAGCGAGCGAGAAGCGTGGTCGCCTACTTGCAGCAGTTGTTTCACGTCGGTTTGTACAAGCGGTCGCAGGGCCGTTACGCCCGGCAGTGGACTTTGATCGCGATCGCGATCGTTGCCGCCGCCGGGTCGTGGGCCCTGCACGAGTGGATGAAGGGGCTCGACGGGGTCACCACGGCGCAGGCTTTGGTGGTTCCGTTCGTCGCCCTGGGCGTCGCCCTGTGGGCGGCGTTTCGGTTGATCCAGTTCCCGGTGTTCGCTGATTTCCTCATCTCCGTCGAAGCGGAGATGAACAAGGTGTCGTGGCCGACTCAGTCCGAGTTGGTCAAGGCGTCGGCAGTCGTGATCTTCGTGATCTTCTTTCTAGCGATCGTGCTCTTCGCGTACGACTTCGTCTGGAAGGCCTTCTTCCGAGCGTTGTTGGGCTGAGTCCGCTAGACGAGACGAACGAGCACCACGCGAGCAAGTCAGTGAGACGCGGCGGATTGCGACGAGGTTGATCTGCCGATAGGCCGCGACACGAAGCGAGTGAGCAAGCGTTGAGCGACGAACCGCGACAATCCGAGGGTACGCTCGCCGAGCAATCGGCAGCCGAAGCGTCGCCGGCAACGGCGATCGCCGAGGTCGCGCCGCCAACCGCCGAAGAGCTCGCCGCGGCGGCCGAGCAAGAGCGAGCCGACGAGGAACTCGTAGCCGCCGAGGCGCTCGTCGATGACACTCCGATCAAGCTCGCTCCGCGGGGGCCGATCGAAGAAGTAGTCGAAGACGAAGAGCAGATCCAGCTCGATTGGTACATCCTCAAGGTGCAGAGCAACCGCGAGCGAACCGCCACGGTCGCGTTGCAGAGGAAGGTGGCGATCGAGGGGCTCGGGAAGATGTTCGGCGAGATCGTCGTCCCGACAGAGAAGGTGACCGAGTTCAAGAACGGGAAGAAGAAGGTCGTCGATCGGAAGATCTGGCCGGGCTACATCGCGGTGCAGATGCACGTGAACGACGAGACCCGGTTCGCCGTGCGCGAGACGTCGGGGATCGGCGACTTCACGGGCGCTTCGGGCAAGCCGACGCCGATGTCCGAGGCCGACGTCCGGAAGATCAAGCCGGCTGAGGAAGAGCAGGGGGTCGATGAGACGCCGAAGCTCAACATCCGATTTGTTGTTGGCGACAAGATCAAGGTCAACGACGGCAACTTCGAGAATTTCGAGGGAGAGGTCCACACGATCGACCAGGCGAGCGGCAAGGTGACGATCATGATCAGCATCTTCGGGCGCAGCACGCCGGTCGAGCTCGAGTACTGGCAGGTCGAGGTGATTTAGTTCACTCTCCTTGCCCCGAAGCGCCCCTCCGGGGGGCTCTCACCACACACAAGTCCAACTCCGAAGCGGTAGTCGTCCGTCATGGCCAAGCAGCTCGTCGCCGTCGCCAAGTTCCAGATCCCCGGCGGGAAAGCCACCCCGGCGCCCCCCGTTGGCACCGCGCTGGGCAAGCACGGCGTGAACTTGGGGCAGTTCGTCCAGCAGTTCAACGACGCGTCGCGCGAGGCGAACGGGATGATGATTCCGGTCGTGGTGAGCGTGTACAACGACCGCTCGTTCGAGTTCATCATGAAGAGCCCGCCGGCGGCGGTGCTCTTGATGAAAGCCGCGGGGCTCGACAAGGGTTCCGGCACGCCGAACAAGAAGAAGGTCGGCAAGGTGACCGAGTCACAGCTCGCCGACATCGCGAAGACGAAGATGAACGACCTCAATGCTCGCGACGTCGATCACGCCGTCCGGATGATCGCCGGGACCGCCCGCAGCATGGGGTTGGTGGTCGAGGGCTGAGGTTGGTCGAGGGTTGAGGTTGGCTGAGGGTTGAGAAGAGTCGCCTCGGGGCCAGACCAACGGGCCAAGCGGCGAAGAGATCGCAACAAGAACGTGGGACGGGCTAGCGGACGCTGGCCCGGTTCGGACCACACTTCCCGACGAATGAAGGTGAAGCAGCGATGCCGAAGCAGTCGAAGCGTTTCCGGGCGCTCAGCGCCGTGAAGACCAAAGAGGCGTTCCCCGTCCCGCAGGCGGTCGAGCGTCTGAAGGGTTGCGCGGGGACCAAGTTTGACCAGAGCGTCGAGGTCGCCCTCCGCCTGGGTATCGATCACACGCAAGCCGACCAGATCGTCCGCGGGTCGCTGGTCCTGCCCAACGGCATCGGCAAGCAGCAGCGCGTTCTGGTGTTTGCGAAGGGCCCGGCGGCGAAGGCGGCCGAAGAGGCGGGCGCCGACTACGTCGGCGACGAGGACCTGGCGAAGAAGATCCTCGACGGCTGGACCGACTTCGACGTCTGCATCGCGGCGCCCGACATGATGAAGATCGTCGGCCCGCTCGGCCGGGTGCTCGGCCCGCGTGGCCTGATGCCTTCGCCCCGCGCCGGGACCGTGACCCCCGACGTCGCCGGGACGGTGGCGGAGTACAAGGCGGGCAAGGTTGAGTTCCGCAACGACAAGGGTGGCAACGTCCACGCGATCGTCGGCAAGCTGAGCTTCGACGGCGAGAAGCTCGGCGAGAACATCCAGGCGTTCGTTGACAAGATCCTCAGCCTCAAGCCGTCGGCGGTGAAGGGTGTTTACCTGAAGGGCGCGCACATCAGCGCGACGATGAGCCCCAGCGTCCGCCTGTCGTTGTAAGACGCGCGTCCGCGCGGCCCGCTGCTTGGGCCTCTCCCACCAAAACACACAACGCCCCCACCGGCACACCCGACCGAGGCCGAGTATCCCATGAGCAAGTTCGTCAAAGAGCTCATCGCCCAAGACCTTTCCTCGCGTTGGGAAGGGGTCACCGACCTGTTGACGGTTGACGTGATGGCGATGGAGACCAACAGCAACGTCGCTCTCCGTAAACGGCTGCGCGAGAAGAACATTCAGTTGCTCGTCGTGAAGAACAGCCTCGCCCGCAAGGCGACCGAGGGGACCTGCCTGGCGCCCGCGTTCGAGGGCTCGGCCGGTTCGCTGGCGGTCGTCTGGGGGGGCGAGGACATCGTCAGCCTGGCGAAAGAAGTCACGGCGATCGCGGGGGACAAGGCGTTCGCCAAGTTCGAGCCCCGCGGCGGCGTCCTCGACGGCTCGAAGCTTTCGGCTGACGAGGTCGCGAAGGTCAGCAAGTGGCCGACCCGCACCGAGATGCTCAGCACGCTGATGGGCCAGATCCTGGGCCCCGGAGCGACGCTGTCGGCTCAACTGTTGGGCCCCGGCGCCAAGCTGGCGAGCCAGATCAAGAAGAAGGCAGACGACGAAGAGTCGCCCGCCGCCGAGTAACGAGCGAAACGATACACCCGAAGCGGTTGTGGCGCAGCCCTGGTAGCGATTGCCTCGCCCGCGAACGCGACAAGAGACCCGAACCGACACCAACCCGACCCAGGCCGGTCCGCGCCGGCCAACAGACCAAGGGAAGAAGCGATGAGCGACGCAGCAGTGGCCGACGCCCCGGCGACCGAGTTCTCCAGCGGCACCAAGGAGATGGGCGACAAGATCGTCAGCCTTACGCTTAAGCAAGCGAAGGAGCTGAGCGACTACCTGAAGGAAGTGCACGGCATCGAGCCGGCCGCCGGCGGTGGCGCGGTCATGATGATGGGCCCGGCCGACGGTGGCGCCGCCGCCGTGGTCGAGGAGCAGACCGAGTTCGACGTCGTGCTCGAGTCGTTCGGCGACAACAAGATCGCCGTCATCAAGGTCGTCCGCACGGCGACCGGTCTGGGCCTCAAGGAGGCCAAGGACGCCGTCGAGGGAGTGCCGACCAAGATCAAGGAAGGCGTCTCGAAGGACGACGCCGAGAAGCTCAAGAAGGAACTGGCGGACGCGGGCGCAACGGCATCGATCAAGTGATCGACCGGAGAAAGCCGCGCGCTGCCGCGTGATCGGGGGGGACTGGTTCCCCCCGACGCTCGGCGGTCGCGGTCCCTCGCCCGACAACCGCGTGTTGTGGGCGGCTCACGCGCCACGCCTCCTTCCCCTACTCGGTGGATGAGTCGATTCGATCGACGCAACCAAGCCGGCATTGGGGCCCTATGGGGCCCGATCGGTCGCGGTACGCGCACTGTGTGCGCCGGACGCGACACGCCGGGTCCGTGCGCTTCTGCGCTGCGGCGGGGAAGGCCGCTGGCCGCTGGCCGTTCGACGCGCTCGTGCGTGCGGGGGCCGGCTGACGCGGCTCGCCTGTATTCGCCCGCTTCTAACGGTTGTCCGGCAGTCGGCGTGTCGGCCCAGCGGCTATCTGCTGGGTCCCGTCGCGTGAGCGGCGCGGTTGGCGAGGCGTCGTGCGGTTTGCGGGACACGCCGCGGCGCGACGCCGTGGTCGGTTCGCTAAGTGACCTGCGCTCCTTGGTTTCGATCGCGCTCCGTCCGTAGGGACGGGGCGCGCAGCATTAGTTCGGCAACACGTTCGATCGGCGCGGCGCCCAGACGCCCGCCGGCGTACCTACCTGCAACGAGGCAACGATGGCCGTCACCGCACAGCGCCGCCTTCACATGCCCGAGACCCGTACGTTCGGCAGCGACCGGGGCGGGTACGAGATCCCGGACCTGACGCAGATCCAGACAAAGAGCTACGCGCGGTTGCTCCAAGAGGACGCCACGCCGACGACGCGCAAGGCCGACGTTGGGCTCGAGGCCGTGCTCCGCGAGATCTTCCCGATCGAGAGCTACGACAAGTCGGTCACGCTCGAGTACCTGCGCTACGAGCTTGGCAAGCCGCGCTACGAACCGGACGAGTGCCGCCAACTCCGCCTGACGTACGGCAAGCCGTTCCGCATCTGGCTGCGCCTGAACCGCGAGCAGCCGATCGAGGAAGAGGTCTACCTGGGTGACCTGCCGATCATGATGGGTGGCGGCGAGTTCATCATCAACGGCGCCGAGCGCGTCGTGGTGAGTCAGCTCCACCGCAGCCCGGGCATCGACTTCGTGTCGGAGGTCGAAGCGGGGGACCGGCGCGTCTACTCGTGCCGCGTGATCCCCGAGCGCGGGAGCTGGATCGAGATCAACTCGACGAAGAAGGACTCGATCACCGTCCGCATCGACCAGAGCGGCAAGTTCTCGGTCATCACGCTGCTGCGGGCGATGGGGCCGCAGTTCGGCCTCGACGCCGACGTGCTGCGGGCGTTCTACCCGACGGTCAAACAGAAGATCGTCGATGGGCGGAGCGTCGCGAAGATCGAAGGCAAGGTCGCCGTCGAGGACATCGTCTACCCGGTCGGCAGTGACCGCGCCGGCGAGATCATCCTGGAAGGGGGCCAACGAGTCTCGAAGAACACGGCCGAGGTGATCTGCAGCTCGGGAGTCAAGTCGGTCGAGGTCATGGACCCGCCGCCGTCGCCCCATCTGCTGAACGCGATGGCCGACGACCAGACGTCGAGCCACGAAGAGGCCCTGCTGCGGATCTACCAGCGACTGCGTCCGGGCAACCCGCCGCAGCTCGAGAAGGCCCGCACGTTGTTCGCCGAGAAGTTCTTCGACACCAACCGCTACCGCCTCGGGCGTGTGGGTCGGTTCCGGATCAACCGCAAGCTCGGCCTCGACGTCCCCGAGAACGAGATGGTGCTGCGTCCCGAGGACCTGATCAACTCGGTCAAGTACATCCTCGGCCTGTGCGCAGGGGACCCGGCCGTTTACGTCGACGACATCGATCACCTCGGCAACCGCCGCCTGCGGACGATCGACGAGCTGGCGTGCGACGAGTTGCGGAAGGGCTTCTTGAAGCTCCGGCGCACCGTCCAGGAGCGGATGAGCCTGAAGGACGTCGAGGACATGACGCCGCGCAGCTTGGTGAATCCCAAGAGCATCTCGGCGGCGATCGAGTACTTCTTCGGGCGCGGCGAGTTGTCGCAGGTCGTCGACCAGACGAACCCGCTGTCGATGCTGACGCACGAGCGTCGGTTGTCGGCGCTCGGCCCCGGTGGTCTGAACCGCAAGCGGGCCGGTTTCGAGGTCCGCGACGTGCACATCTCGCACTACGGCCGGATCTGCCCGATCGAGACGCCGGAAGGGACGAACATCGGCCTGATCTCGAGCCTGGCGATGTACGCCTCGGTCGATGACTACGGGTTCCTGGTGACCCCCTACCAGCGGATCGAGAAGGGGAAGCTGATCGACGAGGTGGTGTGGCTCCGCGCGGACGAAGAGCACGAGGCGTACGTCGCCTCGGCCGACGCACCGCTGGAGAAGGGTAAGATCGTCGGCGACCTGCTGGTCGCCCGTTACCGGGCGGACTTCAGTTTGGTGCCGGTCGAGAAGATCCAGTACATCGACGTCGCGCCGGGCCAGATGATCGGCGTGTCGGCGGGGCTGATCCCGTTCCTCGAGCACGACGACGCGAACCGCGCGCTGATGGGCTCCAACATGCAGCGGCAAGCGGTGCCGCTGCTGGTGGCCGAGCCGCCGATCGTAGGGACCGGACTGGAGCGCGACGTGGCGCGGCACTCGGGGATGCTGGTCCGCGCCGGGCACAAGGGGACCGTGACGTACGTCGATGCCAACCGCATCGAGGTTGGCCCCGAGGTGCACCACCTGCGCAAGTTCGTGGGTCTGAACGAGCGGACTTGCCAAAACCAAAAGCCGATCGTCCTCCCCGGCGACAAGGTCGAGAAGGGCCAAGTCATCGCCGACGGGGCCGCGACCTGGCAGGGAGACCTGGCCCTGGGCCGCAACGTGCTCGTCGCGTTCATGTCGTTCGAGGGCTACAACTACGAAGACGCGATCATCCTCTCCGAGGAGCTCGTCCAGAAGGACACGTACACGTCGATCCACATCGAGGAGTTCGACGTCGAGATCCGCGAGACGAAGCTCGGCCGCGAGGAGTTCACGCGCGACATCCCGAACGTCAGCGAGAAGATGCTCCGCAACCTCGACGAGGGGGGCATCGTCCGCATCGGTACCTTCGTCGGCCCGGGGGACATCCTCGTCGGCAAGGTCTCGCCGAAGTCGAAGACCGAGCTCACGCCGGAAGAGAAGCTGCTGCACGCGATCTTCGGTCGTGCCGGCGAGGACGTGAAGAACGACTCTCTGGACGTCCCCTCGGGGGTCGAGGGGATCGTCATCGACACGCAGAAGTTCTCGCGCCGGATGAGCCTCACCGAGGATGAGCGTAAGGAGTTCGAGCGCTCGCTCAAGGCGGCCGAGGCCGACGGCAACGCGCGGATCGCCGCGACTTTCACCGCGCTGGTGTCCGAGATCGAGGGGCTCCTGAAGAAGAAGCTCACCGACGACGACGGCAACAGCCTGGTACACGAGCAGGACCCGAAGTTCGTCGCCGAGCAGGCCGCGGCCTTCCGCTTGGACCGACTCGACGTCCGCAGCCCCGAGCGGCAGAAAGAGGTCGAGAAGGCCTACAAGCAGTTCTGGCCGGCGGTCGAAGAGGCGATCGACGCGAGAGATCGGTCCCTCAACAGCATGAAGCGTGGCGACGAGCTGCGCAGCGGCGTGCTGCAGATGGTCAAGGTCTACGTCGCGACGAAGCGCGTGATCTCGGTCGGCGACAAGATGGCCGGTCGACACGGCAACAAGGGGGTGATCTCGAAGATCATGCCGGTCGAGGACATGCCGTTCCTCGCCGACGGGACGCCGGTGCAGATCATGCTCAACCCGCTGGGGGTTCCGAGCCGCATGAACGTCGGGCAGATCCTCGAGACGCACCTCGGGTGGGCCGGGTCGAAGCTCGGCTTCCGCGCGGTGACGCCGGTGTTCGACGGGGCCACGGAAGAGCAGATCAACGACTGCTTGGAGGACGCGGGCCTGCCGCGTCACGGCAAGGCGCGGCTGCACGACGGCCGGACCGGCGAGCCGTTCGAGCAAGAAACGACGGTCGGCTTCATCTACATGCTGAAGCTGCACCACTTGGTGGACGACAAGGTCCACGCCCGCAGCACGGGGCCGTACTCGCTGATCACGCAGCAGCCGCTGGGTGGCAAGGCGCGGTTCGGTGGCCAACGGTTCGGCGAGATGGAAGTGTGGGCCCTCGAGGCGTACGGGGCCGCGTACATCCTGCAAGAGCTGCTGACGGTGAAGAGCGACGACGTCGAAGGACGCACGAAGATCTACGAGTCGATGGTCAAGGGCGAGAACACGCTCGAGGCCGGAACGCCCGCCAGCTTCGACGTGCTGACCAACGAGATCCGCGGCCTGGGCCTGAACATGCAGCTCGAGAAGCGCGAGCTGATCTGAGGCGTCACGGCTCGAGGAAAGGGAGATGACGAGGTACGTGGGGACAAGGGGATGGTTACTCGGTGGGGCGTGCCGTGACGGGCGATGCGACGGTCACCGAGCAGATCATCCGAGCGGTCATCAAGGTCCACCGCGCCTTGGGGCCGGGTTTCCTTGAATCCGTGTACCTCAACTCACTGGTCGTCGAGCTGGCGCGCGAGGGATTGAGTTTTGAGTCAGAGAAGAGGGTCGTCGTCGAGTACGACGGCAAACCCGTCGGCGACCAACGGCTGGACCTTGTCGTCGAAGGACGAGTCGTTGTCGAGTTGAAAGCGGTAGAAGACCTCAGCCAAGCGCACTACGCACAGCTGCGGTCCTACTTGAAGGCGAGCGGACTTCGCACGGGGCTTCTAGTCAACTTCGCCAGAGAGAAAGCGGATTTCCGGCGAGTCGAGTTGAAGCCCTCCGAGTGACCATCCCCCCGATCCCCCGTTTATCCCCCCCATCCCCCTTCGTAACGTTTCCTTCCTAGGAGCGGTCGGCTATGAGCCTCTTGGAAACTTCCAACTACGACCGGATCAACGACTACGCGTCGGTGAAGATCAGTCTTGCGCGCCCGCACGACATCCGCAGTTGGTCGTTCGGCGAGGTCAAGAAGCCCGAGACGATCAACTACCGCACGTACCGTCCAGAGAAAGACGGCCTGTTCTGCGAGCGGATCTTCGGGCCCGAGAAGGACTGGGAGTGCGCCTGCGGCAAGTACCGCGGGATGAAGTACAAGGGGATGATCTGCGACCGCTGCGGCGTGAAGGTCACGCACAGCCGCGTGCGGCGTAAGCGGATGGGGCACATCGAGCTGGCGGCGCCGATCGTCCACATCTGGTTCTTCAAGGCGATGCCGAGCCGGCTCGGCTCGCTGCTTGCCATGAAGACCACGAGCCTCGAGAAGGTCATCTACTTCCAGGACTACGTCGTCACGCGGACCTCGGACAGCGCGCCGGGTCTGAAGACGCAGCAACTGCTGACCGAGGAAGAGTACCGCCAGGCCCGCGAGCAGTTCGGCGAGGGGGCCTTCGACGCCGAGATGGGCGCCGAGGCGGTCCGCAAGCTGCTGCAGGCGCTCGACCTGGTGAAGATGTCGGGCGAGCTGCGCATCGACCTCCGCGACACGGGGAGCAAGCAGAAGGCCAAGGACCTCATCAATCGGCTGAAGACGGTCGAGAGCATCCGCGACTCGGACAACAAGCCCGAGTGGATGGTGATGGACGTGATCCCCGTGATCCCGCCCGACCTGCGCCCGCTCGTGCTGCTCGACTCCGGCAACTTCGCCACGAGCGACCTGAACGACCTCTACCGTCGGATCATCAACCGTAACAACCGGTTGAAGAAGCTCGTCGATTTGAACGCGCCCGAGGTGATCATCCGCAACGAGAAGCGGATGCTGCAGCAGTCGGTCGATGCGCTGTTCGACAACAACCGCTGCAAGCGGCCGGTGCTCGGTTCGTCGAACCGTCCGCTGAAGTCGCTGACCGACATGATCAAGGGTAAGCAGGGCCGGTTCCGCGAGAACCTGCTCGGCAAGCGAGTCGATTACTCGGCGCGGAGCGTGATCGTCGTCGGGCCGACGCTGCGGCTGCACCAGTGCGGTCTTCCCAAGAAGATCGCGCTCGAGCTGTACCAGCCGTTCATCATCCGCCGGCTCAAGGAGCTGGGGCACGCCGACACGATCAAGTCGGCGAAGAAGATGCTCGAGCGCAAGGACGAAGAGGTTTGGGACATCCTCGAGGAGGTGATCACCAACCACCCGGTCCTGCTGAACCGGGCGCCGACACTCCACCGGATGGGCATCCAGGCGTTCGAGCCGACGTTGGTCGAGGGGAACGCGATCAACCTGCACCCGTTGGTGTGCAAGGGGTTCAACGCGGACTTCGACGGCGACCAGATGGCGGTCCACCTTCCGCTGTCGATCGAGGCGCAGGTCGAGGCCCACACGCTGATGATGTCGACGCACAACATCTTCAGCCCGGCCAACGGCGCGCCGATCATCAGCCCGTCGCAGGACGTGGTGATGGGATGCTACTACATCTCGATGGACGTCCCCGAGGCGCCCGGCGACGGGATGACCTTCAGCAACTTCGCCGAGGTGGAGATGGCCCACTCGGTGGGCAAGGTCCACACGCACGCGAAGATCAAGGTCCGGCTCCCGGCCGGCCGCTACCTGCGTGAGGAGATGCGCGACCTCACGAAGGCGGGTCGCGTGATCGCGACCACCGCCGGCCGCGTGTTCTTCAACCAGATGCTGCCGCAGGGGATGCCGTACTACAACGTCGCGATGCGGTCGGGTCAGCTCTCGAAGGTGATCAGCGACTGCTACGAGTTCCTCGGCCGGCGCCGGACGATCGACCTGCTGGACGACATGAACCGCCTGGGCTTCAAGGTGTCGACCCTCAGCGGTTTGTCGTTCGCGACCGACGACCTGGTGACCCCCGACGCGAAGACGCGGATCATCGCCCACGCCGAGAAGGAAGTCCTCAAGCGGAACAAGCTCTACCAGCGCGGCATCATCACCGAGGGGGAGCGCTACAACGGCGTCCTCGACGCCTGGACGCACGCCCGTGAAGAGATCACCTCGGAGATGATGGCGGCCCTGGAGATCGACTACCGCGGCAACCAGTACGTCAACCCGATCTACCTGATGGCGCACTCCGGCGCCCGTGGTGGCGTCGAGCAGATGCGTCAGCTCGGCGGCATGCGGGGTCTGATGGCGAAGCCGTCGGGCAAGATCATCGAGACGCCGATCAAGGCGAACTTCCGCGAAGGCCTGACGGTGCTCGAGTACTTCAGCTCGACGCACGGGGCCCGCAAGGGCCTGGCCGACACGGCCCTGAAGACGGCCGACTCGGGTTACCTGACGCGTAAGCTGGCCGACGTCGCGCAGAACGTCGTCGTGACGATGGACGACTGCGGCACCACGCAGGGGATCACCAAGGGGATCATCTACCGCGGTGAGAAGGTCGAGGTCGGTCTGGCCGACTCGATCAAGGGTCGCGTCAGCCGGCAGAACATCGTCAACCCGATCACCGACGAGGTGATCGTCGCCGAGAGCGAGATGATGACGGCCGACATCGCGCGGAAGATCGAGGAGTTGGGCCTGGAGAAGATCCAGGTCCGCAGCCCGCTGACGTGCGTCGCCTCGCTCGGCGTCTGCCGCCGGTGCTACGGCATGGACATGTCGACCGGCGCCATGGTCGAGGAGGGGATGGCCGTCGGCATCATCGCCGCCCAGAGCATCGGCGAGCCGGGAACGCAGCTCACGATGCGGACCTTCCACATCGGCGGCGTCGGTCAGCGCGACGTCGAGCAGTCCGACATCAAGGCCTCGAAGTCCGGCTTCGTCCGTTTCGCCAAGCTCAACGCGGTGCAAAACGCCGAGGGGAACCTCGTCGTGCTCGGCCGCAACGGCGAGATGGCGGTGGTCGATGACCGCGGCCGCGAGATCGAGAAGTACGAGGTGCCGACCGGCGCCGTGATCAAGCTCCGCGAAGGGGACGAGATCAAGACGGGCGAAACGCTCTGCGAGTGGGACCCGCACTCGATCCCGATCCTGGCCGAGATGGGGGGCAAGATCCGCTTCGAGGACCTGCTCGAAGGGGAGACGATCCGCGGCGAGAAGGACCCCTCGGGTCAGATGCGCTACGTCGTCATGGAGCACAAGGGAGACATGCACCCGCAGATCGTGGTCGAGGACCCGATCGACGGGAAGATTCTCGACTTCTACTACATGCCGGAGAAGGCGCACCTCGAGGTCCGCGAAGGGGACATCATCGCCGCCGGCTCGCTGGTTGCGAAGACGCCGCGGGAAGCGGGGGGCACGCAGGACATCACCGGCGGTCTGCCCCGCGTGACCGAGATCTTCGAGGCCCGCAAGCCGAAGGACCCGGCGGTCATCGCCGAGATCGACGGGAAGGTCGAGATCCTCGCCGAGAAGAAGCGCGGTAAGCGTTCGATCGTCGTCCGCAGCGACTCGGGGATCGAGCGCGAGCACCTGGTGACGCACAACAAGCACTTGCGCGTCCACTCGGGGGACATCGTCCGAGCCGGCGACTCGCTGGTCGATGGGCCGCTCGTGCCGCACGACATCCTCCGCGTTTCGGGCGAGGAGGCGGTGCAGCAGTACCTGACCCGCGAGATCCAGAACGTCTATCGCAGCCAGCGTGTCGAGATCAACGACAAGCACATCGAGATCATCGTTTCGCAGATGCTGCGGAAGGTGAAGATCGAGACGCCGGGCGACACGACGCTGCTGCCGGGCGCGGTGCTCGACAAGTACGACTTCCGCCGCGCGAACGACTCGATCGGCGAGTGCCTCAAGATCACCGAGCGGGGCGACAGCGAGTACGCCGTGGGGTCGATCGTGCCGAAGCCTTCGCTCGAGCAAGCGAACGCCCAGATCGAGGCCCTCGGGGGCGAGATCGCCAAGGGCGCCAAGACCAAGAAGGCGACCGCCAGCACGCAGTTGCTGGGGATCACCAAGGCTTCGGTGCAGTCGAGCAGCTTCATCTCGGCGGCGAGCTTCCAAGAGACGACCAAGGTCCTGACCGAGGCGGCGCTCGCGGGCCGGACCGACTACCTGGTCGGCCTCAAGGAGAACGTGATCCTCGGGCACTTGATCCCCGCCGGGACCGGCTTCCGCAGCATCAACGAGTCGGAGGTTCGGATCCGCCCCGAGGCGCTCGAGGCCTTGGCCGTCGAGACGGCCGGGGTGCTGGACCGGACCTTCCCGCTGCTCGACTCGGGCGACGGCGCCCCGTCCAGTAGCTCGAAGCCCGCCAGCCCGACCAGCCTGGACGACCTCCTGGGTGGCGGCGGCGGCGACTGAATGGGAACGCGGGGCGTTCGGGCCGGGCAGTCAGCCCCCCGGGCGACCCGTTGACAACGAGCGACGATCCCCTACGATGCGGGGCTCGCGGCGGCGCTTTGGGCGCCTTCACGGGTCCTGCGAAACCCCTTGCCGACCGTCCTGCGGGGCGGCGAATCCGAGCGCGATCCATGCCTACCGTCAACCAGCTCATCCGCAAGGACCGCCGCCCCAAGCGGAAGTTCAGCAAGTCGCCGGTGCTGCAAAAGTGCCCGTTCAAGCGGGGCGTCTGCTTGCAGGTCAAGACGATGACCCCGAAGAAGCCGAACTCGGCCCTTCGGAAGATCACCCGCGTGCGGCTCAGTAACGGCAAGGAAGTCACGGTTTACATCCCGGGCGAGGGGCACTCGCTGCAAGAGCACTCGATCGTGCTCGTGCGTGGCGGCCGTGTTCGCGACCTGCCGGGCGTGCGGTACCACGTCGTCCGCGGCGCGCTCGACACCCTGGGGGTCAGTGGCCGAAAGCAGTCGCGCAGCCTGTACGGCGCCAAGAAGGACGCCCCCGTGACGCCGGTCAAGGGCGCCAAGAAGAAGTAACGAGGCCCGCTTTCGAGCGACCGGCCGCCGGCGATCGCCGTGCGGCTTTGCAACCAACCGTGTTCCTCGCCGATCGCTGAAGGCCGACCGCCGACAGCCCCCGACCTATGGCCCGCATCACCGCAAGCCGCAAGACCCTCAAGCCCGACCCCATTTACGGGTCGCTCTTGGCGAGCAAGTTCGTCAACTGCTTGATGCACGGCGGGAAGAAGAGCACTGCGCAGCGCGTGTTCTACGACGCGATGGACATCATCAAGGAGCGCGTGCCGGCCGAAGAGCCGATCAACGTCTTCACGCAGGCGATCGAGCACGTGAAGCCCTCGATCGAGGTCCGCTCGAAGCGCGTCGGCGGCGCCGCCTACCAGGTCCCGATGCAGGTTAACCGCACGCGGCAGCAGTCGCTGGCGATCCGCTGGATCCTGCTCGCGATCCGCGACAAGAAGGGCCGCCCCACACACATGAAGCTCGCCGACGAGCTGATCGCCGCGTTCAACCGCGAAGGGGTCGCGATGGCCCGCCGCGAGAACGTCCACCGCATGGCCGACGCAAACAAGGCCTTCGCCCACTTCGCGTGGTGAGGGGGCGCAGAACCCAAAAGACAACCAACGGGCCGCGGGGGCTGGATTCTTGCTAGAATCCAAACCCCGTGGCCCGTCGGCGTTTGCGACGACCGCACACCGGTGAAGCCAAATCAGAGGAGGCAACCCTAGCAATGTCGAAGCCTGAAGATATGCGAGAGGGCGATTCGCAAACTCAGAGGGACTCCAAGTCGATGTCCGAGGTTGGCGACCGAAGAGGCGTACGTGGCTCTTGGGTCGATCCAAGAGACATACTCTTGAAGCTCTACGCATCGCGTAGCCAAGTCGAATTGTCTGAGACATTTGAGCTGCTTCTAGAGATAACGAACGCCGCCTCAGAGAGCGTGTGGATCACTGATTTCACTACCACTTGCTCCCTTCCTGGTGAGGTGCGGTTTCCTCGGGATCGCGATACCAAATCTTCGAATGCTTCATTTCCAACAGTGTCAGGTGCCGGAGTCGATTTGCTATGTCTCTCCCCACGGACCACCTATACGGTGCTGTGGAGAGTCAACAACACCAGTGCTAACAAAGGAAAACGACGGAGCATCTTTCGGATCGTCCATGACCTATGGGAATGGTCTGTGTGGCACTTGTTCTTTCATCCAGGGACATACGATCTTCAAGCGCAGGTGCATCTGTTTGTGGAACAGCCCGACGCCGCAGCGCTCTATAGGGCTAAATTTTCTTCCGTCGGCGAGGAAGATATTGTCGAGTACTTGGAGCCCAGGGAAGTTGACGCAACGCATGTTGGAGGGTCGCGTGTCGATAGAATGTTGGAAACAAAGAAGGATCAGGCACTAGAGTTGAAGAACTCGATCGTGTGCGGCGCGGTTGGCCGGGTTGAGGTCGCGACGCATTCTCTGACGATACTACTTGCTGCTGCGATAGGTGGATTCGCCGCGTTCCAATTGTCCGCTCTGTCGCCGGGTCCTGAGCCGGTAGGGATCCAGCTTGCGCAAGGTGGATGGCTGCTTTACGTACTCGTTGCTGTCGTCTTGACCCTGTTCCTGTCCAGAGTGTCTGAAGCTCGTTTTCCGCTAACGATTCGAGTGATGGACTTTTGGGGTGCGTTGTCTCTCGGTGTCCTCACCGCATTTGGCGGGATAGCACTGATTGGGCGTATCCTGAAGCTCGCCTCCGGGGTGCAATGACTGAGACGGGATTTCGCGATATCTGAGACGGACGGGGTTCGCCCCGTGGCGCTCGTGACGGTTCCGTTCCTCGCGCTGACCGCTGACCGCTGAAAGCTCCGCCGCCGTGGCCACTGACCTCACCAAGCTCCGCAACATCGGCGTCATCGCGCACATCGACGCGGGAAAGACGACCGTCACCGAGCGCATGCTGTTCGTCAGCGGCGCCCGGCACCGCGCGGGGGAGGTCGATCGCGGCACCACCACCACCGACGACGACGCCGAGGAGCAAGAGCGTGGCATCACGATCTACTCGGCCTGCGTTCAGTTCCCGTGGAAGGACGTGTCGATCAACTTGATCGACACCCCCGGCCACGTCGATTTCACCGCCGAGGTCGAGCGCAGCCTGCGCGTGCTCGACGGCGCCGTGGTGGTGTTCAGCGCCCGCGAAGGGGTCGAGGCGCAGAGCGAGACGGTCTGGCGGCAGGCGAACAAGTACCACGTGCCGCGCATCGCGCTCGTGAACAAGCTCGACCGCGAGGGCGCCGACTGGGAGTCGGTCCTCGTGGAGATCGAGCGCCGGCTCGACGCCCGGCCGATCGCGCTGCAGATCCCGGCCGGGCAGGGGCCGCCGCACGTTGCGAACCCGTTCCACGGGGTTATCGACCTCGTGAAGATGAAGCTACTGACGTTCCCGGGTGGCAAAGAAGGGCGCGAGGTCGTCGAGTCCCCGGTCCCGCCGGACCTGGCCGACGAGGCGCAGCTGTGGCGCGAGCGGATGCTCGAGCAACTCTACGACTACAGCGACGAGCTGATGGAGCTGGCCCTGTCGGGGGAGCACATCCCCGACACCCTCGTGCACCGCGTGCTCCGCGCCGCGACCACCCACCTACAAGTGCAGCCGGTGTTGTTTGGGTCGGCACTGCACGGCGTGGGGGTCCAGCCGCTGCTCGACGCCGTGGCGGCGTACCTGCCGCACCCGCTCGAGATGCCTCCCGTCGAGGGGGTCGATCCCACCGGACGCGCGGGGCGCGGCAAGTCGAAGAAGCACGCTGCGGCCGACGAGGTCGCCGACCTGCCAAAGGTCGTGCGTAAGCCCGACGCCAAAGAGCCGCTCTGCGCGCTGGTGTTCAAGATCTTGCCGGCCAAGACGGGGGACCTGTACTGGGTCCGCATCTACTCGGGCGAGCTGAAGCCCAACAGCCGCGTTCTGAACGCCGGGCGCGACTTGAAAGAGAACGTCGCCCAGATTTGGCGGATCCACGCCTCGAAGAAGGACGAGCAACTCGACGTCGCGCGGGCCGGGGACATCGTCGCGTTGCTCGGCTTGCGCGACAGCGTCACGGGGGACACGCTGTGCGACACGCACGCCCCCGTGGTCCTCGAGTCGATCGATTTCCCGGCGACGGTCATCTCGATGGCGATCGAGGCGGACAACTCGGGGGACAAGAAGAAGCTTGGCGAAGTCCTGGCGATGCTCCGCAAGCAAGACCCAACGTTCCACGCCGAAGAGAACCCCGACACGGGCCAGACGCTGATCTCGGGCATGGGGGAGCTGCACCTGGAGGTGATCCAGCACCGCCTCGAGCGCGACTTCGGCCTGAAGGTGAAGGTCCACAAGCCGCGCGTCAGCTACCGCGAGACGGTCGCCGTGGCCGCTGAGGTCACCGGCGAGTGCAACCGGCAGATCAACGGCGTGCAGCACACGGCCGCGGTGCGGATGCGAGTCGAGCCGTTCACGGCCACGGGGCCGCTGGCGTCGTCGGCGCCCGCGGTCGCCGTGTCGCTCGCGCCGGGGCACGGCCTGCCGGAGAGCGCGGTCGAGCTGGTAATGGAAGAGCTGGAGGGCGCCGCGG
>JBOFFC010000088.1:0-20908 GCA_051648405.1 Lacipirellulaceae bacterium | reverse complement strand
GACGTCAGTCGTCCAAAGGCGAGCCGGCGGCGAAAGCCGTCGGAGGGATCGCGGCGGGTACCCGGGTTCAATCACTCCGACGGCTAACGCCGCCGGCTCGCCTGACGTTTACTCTGATCGAGTCCTACTCACTGCCCGCCGCCCTCTGCCGGCTGCCCGCTTGTTTCCCGCTTGCGCTCCGCCCGCGAGATCGGTACGCTAGCACCCCATGAGCACCGAAACCTTGACCAAGTCGGAAGTCGGAATGCGGAATGCGGGATCGGGCGAGGGAGAGCCGCACGGCGACTCCGCATTCCGCACTCCGACTTCCGCACTCCCCCTCGACGCGATCCACCAGGGGGACTGCGTCGAGCTGCTGGGGCGCCTCGGCGACGAGACCATCGACCTGGCGTTCGCCGACCCGCCGTTCAATATCGGCTTCCACTACGACGAGTACCACGACGAGCACGAGGACGACGACTACCTCGACTGGTGTGGCGCCTGGATGCGTGAGCTCCACCGCGTGCTGCGGCCGACCGGCGCGTTCTGGCTGGCGATCGGCGACGAGTACGCCGCCGAGCTGAAGGTCGCCGCCAAGCGCCTCGGCTTCACGGCCCGCAACTGGGTCGTCTGGTACTACACGTTCGGCCAAAACTGCCGGTGGAAGTTCAACCGCTCGCACGCCCACCTGTTCCATTTCGTCAAGGACCCGGAGCGGCACACGTTCCACGCCCAGGACCCGGCGGTGCGGGTACCTTCGGCCCGGGCGCTCGTCTACGGCGACAGCCGCGCGAACCCCACCGGTCGGTTGCCCGACGACACGTGGATCCTCCGCCCGCAGGACCTGCGCGAGTCCCCCGAGGCGTTCCAGCCGATGGACGACACGTGGTACTTCAGCCGCGTGGCGGGGACGTTCAAGGAGCGGCAGGGGTTCCACGGCTGCCAGATGCCCGAGCAACTGCTCGGCCGCGTCATCCGCGTCAGCAGCTCGGCGGGGGAGGTGGTGCTCGACCCCTTCGCGGGGAGCGGCACGACGCTCGCCGTCGCGAAGAAGCTCGGCCGCCGCTATTTGGGGTTCGAGCTATCGAAGGACTACGCCAAGTACGGCTCGGAACGCGTCGAGTCGTGCCGCGTCGGCGACGAGCTGAGCGGCCCGGCGGACCCGGTGGCGAGCAGCCCCACGACCGCCGCGGGGCGCAGGCTTGCAGGGCACCCGATGGTGGAAGCAGCGGGCAGTGGGCAGGCGGCAGCGGGTAGCAAGAAGCTACGGAAGAACACAGTCGAAGCGGTCGAAGGCGAGCCGACGACGTCAGTCGTCGGAGTGGCGCCCCAACCGAACGCGACCCCGCCCAGCCCGCCAGCGCCAACTCCGCCAGCTCCGACGACTCACGTCGCCGGCTCGCCAAAGCCGATGTCGCTGCGCGAGCTGAGCCGCCAGGCGATCGTCGAGGCGTTCGCAGCGGCCAGTGGCGGCCAGTCGGTCGATTGGCTGTTGTGCGACGCGTCGCTCCGCAAGGCTTTCTGCGAGGCGTGCGCAGCGGCGGGGCTGCTCGGGAGCGGGAGCGACTGGACCGCCGAGCTGCTGCGACTCCGCAAAGCGGGCAAGCTCTCGAAGGGTCTCGCCGCATCGAAAGGAGAGGCCAAGCGCTCGCACGTCGATGCGGCGGAGCTCGACCGCGTCGCGTTCGCGGCCGAGATCGCCTGGGGCGAGTCCGACCGCCGGCGACCCGACGTGACGCTCGACGCGCTGCTCGCGAGCGACGAGTTCGGCGCAGAGTTCGACCGCGCCGCGGCGAAGCGCCTCGAGCCCGTGCCGGGGGCCAAGGCCGAGGCCCGCGCCGCGATCGTCCGCTGGGCCGCGCTCAAGCTGCGCAAGGCGCGGCACTCCCTCGCGGCCGCCGCCCACAGCTACAACTACGTGCTCAAGACACGCGACTTCGAGGCGTTCGCGCCGCTGGCCCGGACGCGCGCCGACAAGTGGGACGGCGTGGCGGGCGTGTACCTACTGCGTAGCAAGAAGCGCGACGCGCTGTACGTCGGCGAGACGCTCGACCTGGGGCGAAGGCTCGCGACGCACCAAGCCGCGAAAGCCGCCGAGCTCGCCGGGGCGCAGGTCTCGTTGCTGACGATCGACGACCTCCCCTCGCCCGAGTACCGCCAGCCGCTGTGGCTCGACCTCGTGAGACGCCACCAGCCCGAGCTGAACGCCCGCCTGGAACGCTCCGGAGACGGCGAAGCGGAAGCGTGACGCGCGCTACTCGCGGACGGCGGCCCGCTCGTACAGCGAGTCCACTAGGCCTCGCAGCAGGGTGGCTTGGTCGCTCTCCAGCACCACGCGGGCCCGCGACAGGGTTCGCCGATTCGCGTTCTGACGCTGCGCCGCGAGCAGCACGCCGTCGATCGTCAGCTCTCCCCCGACGCCGAAGCGGCTCACTAATTCGCCGAAATCGGCGGGGGTCCAGGCGGTGAACAGCGACGGGTTGGCGTCGACCGCGGCCTCGATGGCGGGGTTCGTGGCGGAGTCGAACTCGGCGGCCGCCGCGTCGGGGTCGCCGGCGAACAGCTCGTCGGTCGAAACCCCCATCCCCTCGGCGAGCTTGGTGAGCGTCCGCGCGTGGGGGCGGCGCTCGCCGCGGAGGATCCCGCGCAACGTGCGCGTGTCGAGCCCCGTGCGAGCGACGACGTCTTCGTACGTCATACCGTCGCGGGCCATCAGCCGGCGCAGGTTGTGCGCGACGACCGCCGGGCGACCGGGGACCACCAGCAGCGCCTCGTCCGGCGGGCCGTCGCCAACGGGATCGGACTCCCCCGGAGCGTCGCGAGCGGCGGCGGTGGGGGCTTCGTTCACGGCGTCGCGCGCGGGATAGGGGACAGGCGTCCCCTATCTTAGCAGCCACCCCGGGCTCGGTCCCCAAGGTTTCCGCCACGCCGCGAACCGGCCAGCTCAGCCCGCCGACTCGGTCGGGTAAAAAATGGCCCGCAGCCCGTGCAGCAGGCCGAGCATCGCGGGGTCGGTTTCGGCGGGGCGCTGCGCCAGCGGGGCGAGCAGCCACCGCCCCTCGGGCCAGCGGACTTCCATCGCCTTGCCGCACTCTTCAAGCAGTTGGTAGATGCGGGCCCGGGTGACCCCGAGGCGGTCGGCTTGCTGCTTCACCGAGGGGGGGGCGCCGTCGATCCGCAGACGCTCTTCGACGAGCTGCGCCACGGTCGCCCCCAGGTCGCGGGCGACTTGCTCGACGAGGGGACGGACGACGCGCTCGTGCAGTTCGCTCAGCGTGACGCGGTGCGGGGCGCGGTTCGCCTCGACCAGCCAGCGCTCGATCGTCGGCACGAACCGCGCCCGGACGTCGAGCTCGAGCTCCTCGGCCAGGACGGCCGTCGAGAGCGCCTCGTGCGCGAAGTGGAACACTTCGAGGATCGCGTTGACGCGCTTCTCGCCGTGCGTCTTGAGGTCGCGGATCGTGGCGAGCGGCATTGACGAGTACTCGCCGAGTGTCTTGTGCCAGATCACCGTCGGCAGCGACCGCAGGCTCGGCGCGACGCGCCCCAGCTTTTGCTTCGCCAGGCCGGTCCGGGTGACCGTCTCGCACCACGACGCCCAGACCGCCTCGGACACCCCGGCGGGGTCGAACGCCGGCATCACGCCGGTCCGCGCCGCGGGCTGCGGCGCCGTGGCTTCGGTCGAAGTCCCCAGGCCGAATGGGGCGTGCGGAGCTTGGGCCTTCACTGCGCGGCGGAGGAGGTCAAAGAACCCGAGGATCTTCTTTTGGCCGACCCCTTGGGTCCCCATCAGGTCCCCCAGCGGGAGGGACAACAGGTCGCGCAGGTCGCGGTCGAGGAACGCGATCGGCAGTCGCCGGTCGGTGGGGAGGACCCAGTACGACAGTGCGCGGTCGAGGCGGCCGTCGTTCGGGGCTTCGAGCAGCGCGCGACGCAGGCGCTCGTAGGTCCCTTCGAGCCGGTAGCGGTCGCCGATCGCCGATCGCCGCGACCCCTTCGCGGGGCGCGCCGCCGACAAACTGATGTGCGGTTTAGGGACGCTCCCCGAGGGGCCCGTGCTGGGACCGCTCGGTCGGGTGGTCCGCGATACGCCTTTGCCGTGTGTCGCCATCGTCTTGCGACTCCTCGTCGGGGGAACCCCGGGTCCAGGGCCCCCGCCGCGTCCTGCGGTGATGCTCTCGACCGGTAGGCGCCGGCCGCGAGGCGAGAGATAATCGTGCGGGGGGATGTCGCCCCCCGCCCGGCTCGCCAAGCGGAACAGCATTGGAAGCGGCGTCGGCCGCTGTCAACGTCAATCGGCGCCGAAACGCCAGAGATTCCGTCGAACCACCCGACAGCAGCGGGTTTGTTTGTCGCTCGGCGCGCTAGGCGCGCCGGCGCGTGATCGACAGTACGAGTTACGCAAACTGCGCTGCACTGGTTCCCACGATTGCTCGCCGACCCCGCCACGACTGATCTCGCTCTTCCCCCAGCGCTCCACACGTCCCCCAAACGGGGGGGGCGCGCGTTCGCTGAGCGCGAAGGCGGCCCCGCTGACGACCGAGGGGACCGCGTCTGCGTCCTCGGCGCGGGGACCTCGGGACTGGCGATGGCTCGGCGACTGTCGCAGCGGGGGGTCCCGTTCGACGTGCTCGAGCGTGAACCCGACCTGGGTGGGAACTGGAACATCTCCCTCGAGACGAGCAGCGTCTGCCACTCGACCCACCTGATCTCGTCGAAGAAGCTGACCGAGTACCTCGACCACCCGATGCCCGACGAGTGGCCCGAGTACCCCAGCCACCGCCAGGCGCTGGAGTACCTCCGCGGCTACGCGACAAAGCACCGGCTGGTCGAGCGGATCGAGTTCGGCGCCGAGGTGCTTGGCGTCACGCCACTCGAATCGGAGCGCGTGGTCGGTGATCGCGGCTGGGTGGTCGAGCTCGCCGGGGGCCAGCGCCGCCGCTACCGGGGGGTGTGTGTCGCCAGCGGGCACAACTGGGACCCCCATTGGCCGCGGTTCGAGGGGGAGTTCAGCGGCCTGCTGGTCCACGCGCACGAGTACAAGTCGCCGGAGCTCCTCTCCGGCAAGCGCGTGCTGGTGATCGGCGGGGGCAACTCGGGCTGCGACTTGGCGGTCGAGAGCGCGCAGCACGCGGCCGTGACGCGGCTGAGCCTGCGGCGCGGGTACCATTTCCTACCAAAGTTCTTCCACGGCGCCCCGATCGACGCCTGCGGCGAGCGGCTGCTGCGCTGGGGCGTTCCCCTCAGCCTGAGGCGGCTGCTGGCGAAAGGGATGGCGTTCCTATTGCTCGGCACGCGCGCGGGGACCGGACTCCCGAAGCCCGACCACCTCCTGTTCCAGACGCACCCGACGATCAACTCGCAGCTCGTGTACGCGCTACGCCACGGCGACCTGGCGATCCGACCCGACGTGGCGCGGCTCGACGGCGACCGCGTGTGGTTTACCGACGGCGCCGTCGAGGGGTTCGACGTCGTCCTCTGCGCAACGGGGTACAACCTCACGCTGCCGTTTCTGGGGGACGAGCACCTGCCTTGGCGCGCGGAACCGAGCGCAACGGTCCGGACCGGCCTCGCGCTGAACGTGTTCCCCCCGGCGCGCGAGGGGCTCTCGTTCATCGGCCTGATCCAGCCCGACAGTGGGCAGTGGGGACTCGCCGATCGCCAGGCGCGGTTGGTAGCCGGCTATCTAGCGGCTGCCGAGGTAGCCCCGGCGGCGGCCCGACGCTTCCGCTCCCAATGGACGGCCCTCGCGCGTCGCCGCGGTAAGATCCGCTACCTCGACACGCCGCGGCACCTGCTCGAGGTCGAGCACTACTCGTACGGTCGCCAGCTCGACCGGCACTACCGCCGCCTCGATCGGGCGATCGGCAGGGGGGTCACGTCGATTCGCCCCGCGTCCATCAACCGGGGCTGACGTCTTCGGCTTGGCGCCCGCGTCACACGACGAGCTCTTGCAGGTCGTGCCCCAACTGAACGGTTGGGAACTCGGCCGCCGCTTCGGCGAGGTGGCTCGCGTCGTCTGCGGCGCGGGGGTCGAGGTGCACCAGCAACAGGCGTTTGGCGCCGCAGCGCCGGGCGGCGAGGCCGGCGTCCCCCGCGGTCGAGTGCCCCGCGAGCGTCGCGAGTGCGCGCTGCCGTTCGACGTACGGCGCCTCGTGCAGCAGCAGGTCAACGCCCGTGACCGCCCCCAGCGCCTCGTCCCCCAACGGGAGCGTGTCGGTGACGTAGGCGAGCGACTTGCCGCGGTGGTCGATGCGCACGCCGAGCGAACCGCCGGGGTGATCGAGCGGGAACGTGCGGACGACGGCCCCCGAAGCGAGGGTGAACTCACTCTCGATCGGCACGAACGCGCCGACGGGGTTCACCGGGAACAGCGGCGGGGCGAGCATCAGCCCCTCGACGGCCGCGATCGTCGCCCGCGAGGCGTGCACCACGACCTCTACCTCGGCGTCGTCCCGCGAAACGCCCAGCAAGTAGGTCAGCCCGACGACGTGGTCGAGGTGCCCGTGCGTCAGGACGACGTCGAGCCGGGGCGTCTCGACCCGGCCGTGAACGCGGAACGCCGCGGTGCCGGCGTCGAGCACCAGCCCGAGCTCTGGCAGCAGGACGCAGGCCGTGTGCCTTCGCTCGCTGGGGTGGTAGCCGCCGGCGCCCAACAGCAGCACACGCATGATCGACAGCGGGCCTGGGGGGCGGGGGCGGGCTTCGGCGAGGAGCTGGGACGAGCGGTCGCACGCTCCGCCCGGCGGAAGCCGCGGTTATCGCGGGGCGGCGAAACGGCTATTTTGAGCGGACCCTAGCACACCCACCCCGGCAGAATCAATGACGCTCGCCGTTCGCTTCGCCCCACTGCTGGCCTTCTTGCTGGCGGCCCTCGCCGGGTGCACCGACCCCCGCCCCCTGCAGGTCGTCGTCTACACCACGGTCCCCGAAGAGGTCGGCAAGCCGATCTTCGACGCCTTCACGCGGCAGACGGGGGTCCCGGTCGTCGCCACGCACCAGGCCGGCCGCGCCGTCGCGGCGAGCCTCTCCGAGCGACTGGCGGCCGAGCGTGAGCAGCCCAAGTGCGACCTCTACTGGACCGACGACCCGCTGGAGCTGCTGCGGCTGGAAGGACTCGGCGTCCTGCGGAAGCAGTTGCTCGAAGCCGAGGCCGAGTACCCCGCCGATTCGCGCTCGCCCGACCATGCCTGGTTCGGCTTCGCGTTGCGTGCGCGGGTGATCGTGGTGAACAAGCAGCTCCTCAAGGAGGACCGCTGGCCCCGCTCGCTCGAGGCGCTGAGCGACCCGCAGTGGACCGACAAGTGTGGCGTCTCGCACCCGCTCGCGGGGGCTTCCGCGACGCACTCCGCCTGCCTGTTCAAGGCGTGGGGGCCCGAGCGGGCCGAGGAGTACTTCAAGAAGCTGAAGCGCACGTGTCGCGTGCTCTCCGGAAGCAAGCAGGTGGCGGCCGCCGTCGCGCGCGGCGACTTGTGGCTCGGCCTGGTGAACAGCGACGACGCGATGTTCGAGAAGGAGAAGGGGGCGCCGATCGAGCTGATTTATCCGGATCAGCCCGAGGCCGGCTCGCCCGACGACGCGCTCGGCACGCTGTTCGTCCCGCAGGTGGTGGCGATGATCGACAAGTCCCCCGAGCCGCGCGGGGGGCAGGCGCTCGCCGAGTTCCTGCTCACGCCGATGGTCGAGTGCCGCCTGGTCGATGGCCCCGGGGCGTTCGTCCCGCTGAACCGCCACTCGAATTCGCCGCCGCGGATCGGCACGCCAAAGACCGTCACGGCGATGAAGGCCGACTTCGCCGCCGCCGCCGACGGCTGGGCCGACGTGTCGAGCTTCCTGACCGAGGAGTACGGCCCCGCGCCGTGAGCGAGGGTGGGGGTAAGCCTCAGACCCCTGCCATCTCGGCACGGTGTTCCGACGCGCGTTGCTCGGCCATCGACGTGTCGAGCGTCAGCCGCAGCGTGACGCTCCAGCGACCGCTCGAGTCCCCCACGACCCGCCAGTGCGGCTGGACGACGACCGACTGGTTCACCAGCTCGAAGCCCCCTTCGCTCTGGCTGACGGTCGAGATCGGGTAGGTCCAGAAGCCCGTCGGGCGGTCGGCGGCGATGCCGACGTCGATCCCCAGCCAGCCATCGACCAGGTGGAGCTCGTCGGCGTCGTGCAGGTCGAGCTTCATGCCGAGGTCCCCCAGCGCTTGGTTGTCGCCGCGGTGGAAGTAACGCTCGTAAGCGTTGGTCGGCAGGCCCGCGAGGTTCAGCTCGGTCGAGAAGTGGAGCGGGGCGTCGCTGAGGCCTTCGAGCAGGTACGCGATCTCGAGCGTCGAGCCCCCTGCGTCGAGCGTCACCCCCTTGGTGACCTGCACGGTGCGGCCGGCGACGGACCCCTCGCGCGTGAACTGGGCCTGCATGCGCTCGGGCTTGCGGCGCAGCTTGGCCTCGTAATGGGCGCCGACGAAGTCGCCGAGCTCGCGCACGTCGCCGCGTTGCAGGGCGTCGGGGGTCACCGTGCCCTCGTAGAAGTGATCGACCAGGCTGTTGCGCTGGCGCGTGTCGTACTGCAGCATCGTCTCCAAGCCCTCCTGCTTGAAGACCACGAGGTCGTGGATGCTCGAGACGTCGCCCCCGGCTGCCGAGGGGCCGGCGAGGACCTTGCGGTGGTAGGCCTCTTCGCGCCGGGCGAGTGTGGCGCCCAGGTTCATCTGGATCGCGCGGACGTCGAGCCCGTACAGCTCGCCCCCGACCGAGGGCGCGAGCAACGCGACGAGGCGGTTCGACGCCAGGCGGACTTCCTGGCGGCCGTCGAGGTTGTAGTCATCGACGTCGAGCTCGACCCAGTCGGGGGCGCCCGCTTCGATGCCGCGCCCCTCGAAGCGGTCGAGCAGGTTCTCGGCCGAGATCAGGCGCGAGTAGACCGCGTGCCGCAGGTGCGGCAGGTACACGCCGCCGAACGCGCCGTGCCAGTAGCTGCAGTTGCACTGGCCGCGGTAGAGCTCCATCGTCGCGTCTTCGAGCGTCTGGGCTTCGGCGCCGTCGAGCGGGGCGTGGTGTCGGTCGGCGGCCTCGTCGCGCACGGCGGCCAGGCGGCGGCTGACCATCTGCATCCGCGCGTACATGTCGGCCGTTTCCGGGTACCGCGCCTTGAAGTTCCGCCAGAACCCGCCGCGGACAAACGGCTTGATCGGCTCCCAGCGGCCGGCCTCTTGCAGGTCGTGGGCCGCGTCGTGGAACAGGTTCTGTTGCCGAGCGGGGAGGGCCCACTCGGTCATCTCGCGGTAGCTCCCCTCGGGGATGAACATCTTGCCGAGCGGGCCGACGGCCCCCAGCGCCTCGCTGGGGGTCGTCACCTTGAGCCAGTCGCGGTTCTGATCGAGGGCATTAAAGAACCGCACCAGCCAGCCGTGCTTGTAGACGTGGTCCTTCGTATTCGGCCAGGTGCCGAGCTTCTCGCCGTCGTCTCCAAACAGCACGATCGCGCCGGGCTGCCGAGCGGCGACCCCCCGCAGGTAGTCGATCGTCTCGTGCGGCTCTTGGAAGGGGATCGTGTAGCGCAGCTTCTCGCTCCCCGGGAAGACCGACAGCAGCCGCGTGTCCTCCTCGGTCAGGTAGTAGCCGTGCAGCTCGTCCTCGGTCCAGCCGGCGTTCTTAAAGTGGAAGTCGTCGAGGATCGTGTACTCCATCCCCGCGTCGGCCAGGTCGCTGGCGAGCGACTGCTCCCAGACGCGCTCGGGCATCCACATGCCGCGGACCTTCGCGCCGAGGCGCTCGGTAAGCCACTCGCTGTAGCGGCGGATCTGCCCGATCCGGTCGCGCGACGGGATCATCGTCAGGATCGGCTCGAAGAACGGCCCCCCGAGGACCTCGATCCGCCCCTCGCTCACGAGTCGCGCCAACCGGTGCAGGTACTCGGGGTGCTTGTCGGCGAGCCACTCCATTAGCGAGCCGCTGGTGTGCAGCCCGATCGGCAGGTTGTGGTAGCGCTCGAACACGTCCAGGAACGGCAGGTAGCTGTCCTGGTACGCCTGCTCGCAGACCCCGTCGAAGTTGCCGATCGGTTGGTGGTTGTGCAGGACGAGCACAAGCCGAAGCGGTTGACTCATAGCGGGCGACTTGGGGAGACGGAGAGCTTGCGTGGGGTGGGTCGATTGCCGGGGCGCGGCGCGGCGAGGCGATCGCAGGCGGCGTGTGCGCCGCTTGCTTTGCGCGACGCTCATCCTACGGAAACGCGGAGGGTCCCGTCCATGCGTCTGCGTCCCCCCGAGTGGAAGAACCGGAACCCGGGTCGCGTCACGAACGGCAAGGCCTCGCGCGTTCGCCCGAGCCGTCCGGTTTGCCGAACCCTCGCAGATTACGGGCGCCCTCCGCGCGGACCGGTCACGCGTCGCGCGCCATCTCCGCCAGGCGGTCGCGAGCCGCTTCGGGTGAAACCACGTTGATCCACAGGCCGGTCGCGAGCTCGAACCCGGCGACCTGCGCGACGCGCGGCGTGACCTCGATCAGCCAGCCGCTCCGCGGGTCGTCGCGTCCCGGCGTGTGGACCACCAGGTTGAATCCGGCGGCGCCGGCGGCGCCCGTCGCGGCGACGATCACGCGCCGCAGCAGCCTCGCGACGCCGGCGGCCTCGTCGGGGGCGTCGGCGAGCGCCGCGAAGTCTGCCCGCGGGTCGCGCGGGGCGACCCAGCACTCGTAGGCGAAACGTGGCGCCGGGGAGGACATCGCGACGAGTCCTGGGGCCGCCGCGTGGCTCTCGAAGACGAGCGGGTCGCGGATCGCGCCGGGGCCCAGCGGCACGGCGAGCGCCGGCCCGCGCGGCGGGTCGCGCAGCGTGACGAGCTGCGTGTGAACGTGGCCCAGCGAGGCCCCCGCCGCGGCGCCCTCGTTCTTGAACACCACGGTGTACGCCGACTCACCCGAATCGCGGTGGTGGGCGATCCGCTGCGCCCAGGTCGCGACGGCGGCCGTCGCTTCGTCGGGCGAGAGGTCCGCGAACCGCAGCGCGTGACGCGGCGCCTCGACGATCACCTCCTGCGAACCGTCGGGGCCGTCGAGCGCCGGGTAGCGATTCGGGACCACCCGCACGCGCCAGCCGCCGGCGTCGTCGGGCAATCGGCTCAGCTCGGGGGGGGTCATCCCCTCGGCGCCCGCGCAGAACGGGCAGGCTCTCGCGGGGGGGACTCCCCCATCAAGAAGGTCGCTGGGGCGCTCGGCACGAGCGCGGGCGACGCGCACCCGACGGCCGGTCAGCGGTTCGTCGCGCCACTCGCTCAATCGATTTCCTAGCAGTCTGGAGCGCCCGGCCGTTAGGCGAAGGCGAGCGCGCGGTGCGCCGCGCGGTTGGCTGCCTTGCCGTACAGCTCGGTGTAGAGCCCCGCGCTGCGGTCCCACGACCAATCCTGTCGCATGCCGGTGGTGACCAGTTGCCGCCACGTTTCCGGCTGGTGGTAAGCGCGGCAGGCGCGGTCGATCGCCATCTGCAGCGCGTAGGACGACGCGTCGCCGAACGAGAACCCGTTGGCCGTGCCGGCGGCGAGCGTGGCGTCGGTCGCGTTGGTGACGGTGTCGGCCAGGCCCCCCGTCTCGCGGACGATCGGCACGGCGCCGTACTTCAGGCTGTACAGTTGGTTGAGCCCGCAAGGCTCGTAGCGGCTTGGCATGAGGAACATGTCGGCGCCCGCCTCGATGCGGTGCGCCAGCTCGTTCGAGAAGCCGATCCGCACGGCGACGCGGTCCGGGTGCTCGCTGGCGAGGCGCGTCAGCAGCGCTTCGTAGCGCTGGTCGCCGGTCCCCAGGAGGACCCACTGCGCGTCGGACTGCTTGGCTAGCCGCGGCAACACGTCGGCGATCAGGTCGAAGCCCTTTTGGTCGGCGAGCCGCCCGACGCTCGCCAGCAGCGGCGCGTCGGGACGTTGCGCCAGGCCCAGCTCGGCCTGTAGCGCGGCTTTGCAGAGCGGCTTGCCGACCGCGTAGTCGTCGGCCGAGTAGTTCGCCGCGATGTGCGGGTCGATCGCCGGGTCCCAAACGTCGTAGTCGGCCCCGTTGAGGATCCCGAACAACTCGTCGCGGCGCTGGCGCAGGACCCCCTCCATGCCGCAGCTCATCGGCGGGTCTTGGATCTCGACCGCGTAGCGCGGGCTGACGGTGCTTAAGAGGTCGGCGAACACGAGCCCCGACTTCAGGAAGTTGAGCTGGCCGTAGAACTCGAGCTGCTGCCAGTTGAAGTGCTCCCAGCCGAGGCCGGTGAGCTCCATGTCCCAGTGCCAGAAGTTCCCCTGGTAGGCCAGGTTGTGGATCGTGAACAGCGACGCCACGCCGGCCAGCGCGGGGACGTCGGCGTGGGTCGTCTTGAGGTATGCCGGCAGCAGGCCGGTGGGCCAGTCGTGGCAGTGCAGCACGTCGGGCCGCAGGTCGAGCCGCTCGATCGCGTCGAGCACCGCGCGGTTGAAGAACACGAACCGCTCGCAGTTGTCCCGGTAGTCCTCGTCGCGCTCGCGATATAGTTGCGGGCGATTGAAGTAGTGGTGCTGCTCGACCAGGATCACGGGGACGTCGCTCCCGGGGAGCGTGCTCCGCAGGTACTCGCCGGCGACCATCTTCCTGCCGATCTGCAACTCGAAGCGCACGCCGGTCGGCTCGATCCGCTGCCCCGATTCGAGGGCGTGCCGGAACCCGGGCATGATCAGCGTCGGACGCAGACCGCGCGCGGCCAGCGCCAGGGGGAGCGAGCCGCACACGTCCCCCAGTCCGCCGGTCTTGCAGAACGGCACGGCCTCGGTGGTCGCGAAGAGGATGTTCACGGGGCTTTGGTCGGGAGTTGAGAGAAGCGGGGCCGGGGGGAAGGCGACGTTCTTTCAGCGGAGCGAAGTGCGAGAGCCCCGCACGTTCTCCCTAGATTGCCTAGATCGACCCTCAGGGCGGATTCTATCCAGCGATTCCCCCCCGCCAACTCTCCCAGCTTCGCAGACCCGCGGCCCAACCGCCCCAATCGTCACGGGTTGAACCAGCGAACGCCGCGACCGGCCTCCGTTGGACTCGCCCCTACGAACCGACGACCGCCGCGATCGCCTCGCAGAGCCGGTCGATGTTCGCCGTCGTGATCCCCGCGACGTTGATCCGGCCGTTGCCGACGGCGTAGATCGCGTGCCGCTGCTTGAGGGCCTCGACGTGCTCGGGCTGCAGCCCCGAGAAGCTGAACATGCCCCGTTGGCGTTCGATGAAAGAGTAATCCCCGCCCACGCCGTGCTCGGCCAGCTTCTGCACGAACAGGCGCCGCATGCCGTTGATACGGTTCCGCATGGCGGCGACTTCCCCCTCCCACTGCGTGCGGAGGTCGGCGTCGTCGAGGATCGTCTGCACGACCGCCGCGCCGTGCGCCGGCGGGTTCGAGTAGATCGTGCGGATCGCCCGGTTCACCTGGCTCTGCACGCGGCCCGACGCGCCCGCGTCCGCAGCCACAAACGTCACCGCGCCGACACGCTCGCGGTACAGGCCGAAGTTCTTCGAGAACGACCCGCAGACTACGAGCTCGGCGTCCGATCGGCAGAACTCGCGTAGGCCGGCCGTGTCGGCCTCGATCCCTTCGGCGAACCCTTGGTAGGCGAAGTCGAGGACCGGCAGCAGCCCCGCGTCGAGCACTGCGTCGGCGATCTGCCGCCATTCCTCGGGCGTAGGGTCGATCCCCGTCGGGTTGTGACAGCAGGCGTGCAGCAGGACGGCGTCCCCCGCGGGGGCCCGGCGGAGGGCGTCGAGCATCGCGTCGAGGGCCAGCGCGTTGGTCCCTTTGTCGAAGTACGGGAACGTCTTCGTCGCCACTCCGGCGGCGGCGAAGATCGCCGGGTGGTTCGCCCACGTCGGGTCGGTCATCCAGACCGTTGCCCGCGGCAGGTTCTGCTTGAGGAAGTCGCCAACGACACGCAGGGCGCCGGTCCCCCCCGGGGTGTGCGACGTGCTCAAGCGCTTCGCTTCGGTCGCCTCGTGACCGGACCCCAGGAGCAGCCGCTCGACGGCCGCGCCGAACGCCGGAGCGCCGGGGATCGGCAGGTAGCTCTTGGTCTTCTCTGCCGCGACCACGCGTCGCGTCGCCTCGACGACGGTCCCTAGGACCGGCGTCTCCCCGTTGTCGTCCTGGTAGATGCCAACCCCCAGGTTGATCTTCTGCGGATTGGGGTCGGCCTTGAAGGCGTCGGTCAGGCCCAGGATTGGGTCACGCGGCGCCGCTTCGATCGATTCGAACATGGGGGAGAGGCGAGAGGCGAGAGGTAAGTGGCGAGAGGCGAGAGGCGAGATGCGCGGGGGGCGACGGGCTTCGAGCCGCTGCTGGGACCGGCGAGCGCCCCCTGACGTTCACGCGCCGGGGGCCCGAGAATCCCTCACTGTAGTTGTCGCGGGGAGCGCTGCCCAAGGGCGCCGCCCGGCAGAGGCCTTCGTCCGGGGAGCGGCGATCAGCATGGCGAAGCAGCGCGTTGGGCTGTGGCTCGTGGGGGCCCGCGGAGGGGTGGCGACGACGGTCACTGTCGGCCTCGCCGCCCTCGCGCGGGGCGACGCGCCGGCAACCGGCCTTCTGACCGAGTCGCTCGGGCCGCTCGGGGGGGGCCTGGGCCTGACTCCTTGGGACGACTTCGTGGTCGGCGGCCACGAAGTCCGGGCCGGGTCGCTCGCCGAGTCGGCGCGCGAGCTCGAGACGCAGCACGGCGCACTCCCCCCCGGATCGGCCGAGCGCTACGCCGCCGAGCTGGCGGCGATCGACGCGCGGGTCCGCCCGGGGGTCGTGTTCCGCAGCGGCGGGGCGATCGACGCGCTCGCCGAAGGGGGGTACGTCGTCCCCCACGGCACGGCCCGCGAGGCGATCGACGCGATCCACGCCGACCTCGCGGCGTTCGTCAACGATCACCAGCTAGCATCGCTCGTCGTGGTGATCGTCAGTTCGACCGAGCCCCCCACCGACGCGTCGCGCGTCCCACCGACGTGGGCCGCGGTCGAACGATCGCTCGGATCGACCGACTGCCCGCTGCGCGCGTCGAGCCTGTACGCGATCGCCGCCATCGAGTGCGGCGCTGCGCTGGTGAACTTCACCCCCTCGCAGGGCGCCGACCTCCCGGCGCTCGAGGAGCTGGCGCTCGCACGGAGTGTCCCGCACGCGGGGCGCGACGGAAAAACGGGCGAGACGCTCCTCAAATCGGCGCTCGCGCCGATGTTCGCGGCGCGGCGGCTCGAGGTCCTCAGTTGGGTCAGTCACAACATCCTCGGGAACCGCGACGGGAGCGTGCTCGCGGACCCCGAGCACAAGCGCGCGAAGGTCGAGAGCAAGGAGCGACTGCTCGAAACGATGCTCGGATATCGCCCCCAGAGCCTGGTGTCGATCGAGCACGTCGCCAGCATGGGAGACTGGAAAACCGCCTGGGACCACGTGCATTTCCGCGGTTTTTTAGGCGTTCCGATGTCGCTGCAGTTCACGTGGCAGGGGTGCGACTCGGCGCTCGCAGCGCCGCTGGTGCTCGACCTCGCGCGGCTCGTCGAAGTCGCGGCCCGGCGCGGCGAGTCGGGCGTGGTCGCCGCGCTGGGGGTGTTCTTCAAGACGCCGCAAGGCTCGACAGAGCACGCGCTCGCCGAGCAGGTCCGCGCGCTGGAGCAGTGGCTGCGTGGCGAGCGTTGACGGCGGCGCCAGAATCGCTGCGATTCGGCTTGACTCGGCGCGCAGGTAATTGATTAAATCCGCGCAACCCGGGGGGTCTGCGTTCGCGGTACGGTCGGAAGCGACCACGCGATTCGTGATGACAAGCCGGACAAGCTTTGCTACTCGGAGCAACCTCGCCACTCCCTTTTTGTGTCGCGCCCAAGGGAGAGGCGTTTCAAACCAATCGGGCGCCGCCAGGGAAGGAGCCATACGAATGGCAGCGACGAAGAAGCCCGCGACCGCCAAAAAGCCGGTCGCCAAGAAGCCGACTGCGGCCAAGTCCACCAAGGCCAAGGCCAGCACCACCAAGGCTGCGCCGAAGGCTAAGGCGACTGTCGCCAAGAAGTCGACGAAGGCCAAGGCCAGCACGGCCGCCAAGCCGGCCGCCAAGGCCGCCCCGAAGGCGAAGGCCACCGCGACCAAGTCGCTGAAGGCCAAGCCGGCTGCCAAGGCTGCGCCGAAGGCGAAGGCCACGGTCGCCAAGAAGTCGACGAAGGCCAAGGCCAGCACGCCGAAGGCCGCCGCCAAGCCGCGCGCCTCCAAGGCCGCCGCTAAGTGACTTTGACGCGTCGATCTCGGGACCGGCGGGGGTGAGCGATCACCCCCCCGGGGCCGAGTCGATGAGCACGAAACCGACGCCAAGCCGGTCGGCGCCCTCCAAAGGCCCCGACCGGCTTTTCGTTTGCGCGTCCGCCGCGCTCTCCGCAGGACGAAACCGTTTCTTGGGCCAACGGACCGAGAAGGGGATGAGGGGATGATCGGGGACTAAGGGATGGCGCCCATCTAGGTCGAGCCCCCTGCGACGGGGAGAATCCAGCTTAGGAGCTTCCTCCAGAGCGCTTCGATCTCGTGCTGTTGCCGCCGACGAGCGCCGCGAGCCTTCGGGGAGGGCAGCGCCACGGCGTTATCCGCCTCATCTCCCCGTCATTCCCCTGCCTCCTGTCCTAACGCATCGACCGCCAGGTGGATCTCGGCGCCGCCCTGGTCGAATCTGCCGCGAGATTGCCCCTGATGACCCAAGTCGTTAGCATGGCTGGCATTAAGCACCTGAAGTAGCGACTTGCCTCCCGCTCGCGAGCGGGGTACCCCCGCTCGCAAGAGGGGTCGTGGCTGCCCGAGGGCCCCCACCCCCTGTCCCCCCGCCACCCTCCGTGAATCGACCGAAGAGCGACCGACCCCGCCGCCCCCACCGCCGCCCCGAGCCCGTCTTCGACGACGAGCCCGTTTCCGGCGAGCTGCCAACGATCGACGGCGAGCCCCGCCAGGGCTTCGTCGAGGACGACAAGCAGCCCGCTGCCTCGGACGCGGCCGTCCACGCGAGCTTCGCCGAGCTCGGGCTGTCGGACGTGATGATGGCGGCCCTCGAGAAGGCGGGTTACTCGGTCCCCTCGCCAGTCCAAGGGGGTGTCATCCCCAAGGCGCTCGAGGGAGTCGATGTGCTGGGCCAGGCCCGCACCGGCACCGGCAAGACGGCGTCGTTCGCGATCCCGATCCTCGAGAAGCTCGTCGAGAGCCCCGCCCCGCAGGCGCTGGTGCTGGTCCCCACGCGCGAGCTCGCCGTGCAGGTCGCCGGCGAGTTCGACAAGCTGGCCTACGGCCGCAAGGTGCGGACCTCGGCCGTCTACGGCGGCAAGCCCATCAAGTCGCAAATCACCCAGCTCGAGCGCGGCGTCGACGTGGTGATCGGCACGCCCGGCCGGGTGCTCGACCACCTGAGCCGCGGGACGCTCGACCTGCGATCGCTCAGCACGGTCGTGCTCGACGAGGCCGACCGGATGCTCGACATCGGCTTCCGCCCGGACATCGAGAAGATCCTCCGCCGCTGCCCCGCGCGGCGGCAAACGTTGCTGCTGTCGGCGACCGTCGCGCCCGGCGTGAAGCGCCTCGCCGAGCGCTACATGCACAAGCCGGTGATGCTCGACTTCTCGCCCAAGAGCAAGTCGGTCGACACGATCGAGCAGCACTACTTCACGGTCGATGGCGACCGCAAGTTCGACCTCCTGTGGAAGCTGCTCGAGCGCGAGCAACCGCAGCAGGCGATCGTCTTCTGCCGCACCAAGCGGGGGACCGACAAGGTCCATCAAAAGCTGGTGCGCAAGAAGTACGACGGGGTCGATTGCATCCACGGCGATATGCCGCAGACATCGCGCGACCGCGTGATGAAGGAGTTCCGCGCGGGCGAGGTGCGTGTGCTTGTGGCGACGGACGTCGTCGGGCGCGGGATCGACGTCACCGGGATCTCGCACATCGTCAACTACGACATCCCGCAGTCGTCCGACGACTACGTGCACCGCGTCGGCCGCACCGGCCGCATGGGGCGTGAAGGGGTCGCCTTCACCTTCGTCACGAAGGAAGAGGGAGAGGAGCTGACTAGGATCGAGGTCCTGATCAATAAGCTGCTGAAGCGTGACCAGATCGAAGGGTTCGAGTCCGTATCGGCCGAGTCCGCCTCGCGACCCGCCCCCGCGAAGCCAAAGTTCTACGGCATGGGTTCGCAGGAGGAGCCTGCGGACGAGGTCGAGGAGGCAGCCGTCGAAGCGCCGGCGCCCGCCGAGCCGGCGCCGCCGAAGCCCGCTCCGTTTAACTCGCGCCAGAAGCGTCGTCGTCGGGCGCTGTGACCGGCTGGGTTAATCGAAAAATCGTCGGCTGACACAGCGCGAGCCAATCGACGCGTCGATCGAACCCACCGCCGTACGCCACGCAGGCCAGCAGTGGGGGGCCGACTCGCTCGGTGATCTCGGCGGCGTTCGTCGCGCGGCTCGGGTCGCCCGCGGCCGTGACGTCGTTGAGCACGATCCCCGCGACGCGGAGCGCGCGCCCCGGGCGCAGCGAGTCGATCACGCCCGCCGTGATCACGGTCTGCAGCGAGTCGTTGATGACCCCCAGGCGGTTCGCCGCGACGACTACTACGGGAAACCCGAGGTCAATCGCCAGGTCGGCGTTGTAGTCGTTGTCGCAGAGGGGGGACATCAGCCCCCCGGCGCCCTCGACCAGGAGGACGTCGCACGCGTCGCGCCAGGCGTTGGCGCCAGAGCGCAGCAGCGCCGAATCGACGCGCTTCCCCTCCTCGCGGGCCGCCAGGTGCGGCGCAAGCGGGGCAGCGAACCGCTGCGGGCAGACGGCGTCGAGCGACAGCGGCCGGCCGGCCGCTTCCCACAGCGCGAGCGCGTCCTCAGAGACCAGTGCGCTCTCGATTCGTCGGCAGCCGCTCGCCACCGGCTTGTAGACTCCAACCCGCACGCCCGCCGCGACGAGCTGCCGCGCGATCAGGGCCGCGACGTGCGTCTTGCCGACCTCGGTCCCCGTGCCGGTGATGAACAGACCGCGCATCGGTGTCCCGGTGAGTGAGGCCCGCGGCGAGTGAGGCTCCGGGCGAGTTAGGTCAGACCCCGAGGAACTCTTCCCCCGCGTCGCGCAGCGGGCCGCGGTCGATGCGCAGCCCGGTCCACGCCTCGAGGACGAGCGCCGTCTCGCTCACTAGGACGCTCAGCCCGCTAAGGCCGCGTGCGCCGCGTCGGTCGGCGGCGCGAAGCAGCGGCGCCCGGGTCGAACCGACCCCCAGGTCGATAAGGGTCATCGACGGTTGGATTTCGGGGGCGATCGACTCGGCGACGCGCTGGTTGTCGCGCTTCGGCCAGCAGGCGGTCGAGACGATCCACTCGGGATGCTCTGCGAGCTCGATCCAGGTCGCTTCCCAGGTGGCGGTGGCGACCTCAGTCGGCGCCTCGCCGCCGATCGCCGCGGCGCGGGCCCGACCGGCGGCGGCGAGCGACTCGGCGAGCGCCGGGTCGCGGTCGGCGACGCAAACGAGCCCCGCGCGGCGCTCCACGAGCGCATCGACGACGCTCGGGCCCGCCCCCCCGGCGCCGAGCACCAGCACCCGCTTGCCAGCCGGGTCGCCGACCGCTTCGCAGAGCGCAACGCCGGTGAAGTCGTCACCCTCGAGCGGGCCCCGGCCGACCAGGTGCGAAACGCGGCCCGTGCGTCGCGACCGCTCGCTGAGCCGTTCGTCGGGGAGCCCGTGCAACCCCCGCAGCTCGCCCAGCAGCCGCACGCCGCGGAAGCCCAGGGCATCGACCCCGCGCAGGGCGTCGGCGAGCCGCTCGGGGGCGACCTGGAACGTGAGGAACCGCCAGTCGAGCCGCAGCTCGTCGAAGACGCGCTCGATCATGAAGTGCGACGGGTCGCCGCTGACCGCCTCGCCGATCGAGCAGCACTTCACGAGGGTCGAGGAGTCGGACACGAGCGCGGTCGAGGAGGGTGGGGTAGGGGGGTGAGCGGGGCCAATCGCTCGACGGGATCCGGTCGGGCCGGTCGTACCGTGGAGAGCCCCGATTGTCGCCTGCCGGCCGGGGGTCCGCAACGCGGACCGGGCGGCGCCGTGTGCGTAAAATGACCGAATGCTCCCGAAGCCTCACCTGCGCCTGATCGGCCGTCGGCTGCGTCGGCGGCCCCTGCTGGGGCCCCTGCTGGCCGCGACCGTGGCGCTCAATCTGGTGGTGTGGCTGTCGCCTGCACCCGGCAGAGACGCCCCCGTGCGGATGTTGGCGATGGGTTTCTTCGCCGGGCAAGTGGCTCTGCTTGGGTCGTGGCTCGCGACGTCGCTCAAGGGCTTGCTGAGTCGGGTCACGCTCGTCGCGAGCGGGGCGTGCCTGCTTGCCGCGATCCACGCGGCGTTTGCTGGCGAGTACTACTCCACGATGCTCACGTTTTCGACGCTCGCCATCGCGGCGTCGGCGCTCGCTTGCTCTGTCACGCGCTGGGCCATCGAAAGGGTGAGGGCATGGAACGGCGCCCCGCAAGTCATCGCGGCGATACGACGTCAGTTCTCGATCGGCGCGCTGTTCGCGGCGACGACCGCGCTCGCCGTCGTCATCACGATCGTCCGGTGGTTCAACTGGGACGTGATCAAGAGCACGGACTTTCTGTTTGCCATCTTTATGGAAGCGCTATTCCCAGCGCTGGCGCTCGCGATGGTGACGCTGACGAATGGTTGGCGACTCCTGCTACCGCTCACGATCGCGACGGTGGGGCTTGGGATCGCAGCGGGGCTAACGCTGCCGCCGCGGTCGCCTTATTCCCAAGGCCCAAGTGAGCTCGTCATCCTCCTGAACTACTTTGGCGTGCTTTGGGGGACATGCTTGGTGTGGCTGCTGGGCCTCGACGTTCGTCCGCGCCGACGTCCGAAGAACGAGGTCGCATTGAGGGTTACGCCCGAACCGATCGAACGCCCGGCCGACGAATCGGCCGAGCGCCCGGATGC
>JBOFFC010000087.1:0-25034 GCA_051648405.1 Lacipirellulaceae bacterium | reverse complement strand
TACCCCAATTGCCGGCGCTCTACTGGGTACCCATCCCAATCACTCCGACGGCTGGCGCCGCCGGCTCGCCACGGCGCGTACCCTGCGGGTTCGCCCAACGAGATCTCGGCCCGGGTCGGTAACACATGGCGATCCGGCGGCGGTATACTGACGCCTCGCCGCCGTTCCACGGGTGTGCGTCCTCGCTCGTCTCCCACAGTCGTCCCGAATGCAGCCCTCCGCGCTCGCCGTCGCTGCTTTTCTGCTGGCGACTCGCTGCGTCGCGCAGGTCGCCGACTCGGGCACGCCCACTGCCGAAGCGCCCCCCGCGTGCTGCGCGGCCCCCCCGCGGTTCGCGGCAACTACGCGGCTCAACGCCACCGAGTTAGCGATCGCGCCTACGGCCGAAGGGGTCCGCATCACGGTCGGCGGCCAGCCCTTCGCCGAGTACCGCAGGAACGACGGACGCCAGCCCGCGGTGTGGCCGATCGTCGGCCCCGGGGGGCTGCCGATGACGCGAAGTTGGCCCGTCGGCCCCCGCGAACCCGGGGAGGCCGTCGATCACCCGCACCACGTCTCGCTGTGGTTCGCCCACGGGGGGGTCAATGGCGCCGATTTCTGGCACGCCCCCGAGGACGGCGGCAACGCCGCAAACCGGATCATCCACCGCGGCTTCACGGCGCTGGTCGTCGTCGCGGGGAACGCCGTTGTCGCCGCTCGCAACGACTGGATGGCGGGCGAGCGCCGCGTCCTCGCCGACGAACGCGCGCTGGTGTTCGGCGTCGATCGCTCGGCGTCTGCGTCGAATCCGCCGGCGCGGTCGATTGACTTCGCGATTCGTCTGACCGCGATCGACGAGGCGGCCGAGTTCGCCGACACCAAGGAGGGGACGTTCGCCGTCCGCGTCGCCGAGTCGATGAAGGTCGATGCGAAGCTGGGGGGCAAGATCATCGACAGCCTCGGCCGCGAGGGGGACGCCACCTGGGGCAGGGGTGCGCCGTGGGTCGATTACTCGGGCCCACTCACGCCCCCGGCCGGGGGCGCCGACGCGCCGGTCGGAGGGATCGCGATCCTCACGCACCCGGGCGCGTTCCGCGCGCCGTGCAAGTGGCACGTTCGCTCGTACGGGCTGTTCGGCGCCAACCCGTTCGGCCAAGCGGAGTTCCCCGAGAGCGACGACGCCCCCCAGGGCGTCGCAAAACTCGCGAAAGGGGCTTCGATCGTCCTGCGCCACCGCGTCGTGCTGCACGACAGGCACGGGGACGCGGCGACGATCGACGGCTGGCTCGCTACGCTCGCGGCCGAGCCGCTCGAGCACCCATTCCAGCTCGCCGCGCGTGCGGCGGCATCCGCGCCGACCGAGTAGCTCTGCGCGTCCCTCGTTCCTCCGCGTAAGTCGTTCCGTATCACCCACAAGGCGCGATCATGAATCTCGACCGACGCGATTTTCTCACGGCAACCGCCGCCGGCGCGGCGACCTTCGCACTCGGGTCGCGCGTGGCGCAGGCCGCCGCTGACGCCGCCGACCTGCGGATTGCAGTGATCGGCGTCCGCGGTCAGGGGGACAGCCACATCCACAGCCTCGGCAAGAACGTCGTCGCGCTCTGCGACGTCGACGCCAGCGTGCTCGCCGAGCGGGCCGCGCAGTGCAAAGAGCGGCTGGGGCGTGCGGTCGATACGTTCTCCGATTACCGGAAGCTGCTCGAGCGCGACGACATCGACGGCGTCTCGATCGCCACGCCGAACCACACGCACTGCTTGCTGGCGATCGCCGCCATCGAAGCGGGCAAGCACGTCTACGTCGAGAAGCCCGTCTCGCACAACATCTGGGAAGGGCGGCAACTCGTCGCGGCCGCACGGAAGCACGGGCGCGTCGTGCAGTGCGGCACGCAGTCGCGTTCGAGCCCCGGCCTGCAGCAAGCGGTGGCGTGGGTGCAGTCGGGCGCGCTCGGCAAGACGCGGTACGCCGTCGGGACGTGCTACAAGCCCCGCAAGGCTGTGCCGAAGCGTAGCGAGCCGCTGCCGATCCCGGACTCGATCGACTACGACCTGTGGTGCGGGCCGGCCGAGAAGCGCGCGCTGCTCCGCTCGGAGCTGCACTACGACTGGCACTGGGACTGGAACACGGGCAACGGGGATATGGGGAACCAGGGGATCCACCAGATGGACATCGCCCGCTGGTTCCTCGGCGAGTCGGGCCTGGCCCCGCGGTCGATCTCGATCGGCGGCCGCCTGGGGTACGACGACGCGGGGAACACGCCCAACACCCAGGTGGTGCTCCACGACTACGCGGCAGCGCCCCTCGTCTTCGAGACACGCGGCTTGCCGCGCTCGCTTGCCGCTCAGTCCGCCTGGGGAGAGTCGATGGACCGCTACCGCGGCGCGGGCGTGGGGGTGATCGTCCAGTGCGAGAAGGGGCACGTCCTGATCCCGAGCTACACCGAGGCGATCGCCTACGACCTCGATGGGCAGGAGGTCAAGCGGTTTGAAGGGGGGGGCGGCCACCACGCGAACTGGCTCGACGCGGTCGCCGCCGGGGACCCGTCGCGACTCAACGCCGACATCGGGGAGGGGCACGTCTCGAGCGCCCTCTGCCACGTCGGGGGCGTGTCGCACCGCCTCGGTTCGAAGGCCACGGCGGCCGCAGCCGCCGAGCGGATCGTGGGGAACGACTTGCTGAGCGACGCGTTCGAGCGGATGGCATCGCACCTGCGGGCCAACGCGGTCGACGTCGATTCGGAACCGGTGCTGACGCTCGGCGATTGGCTCGATGTCGATCCGGCGACCGAGACGTTTTCTGGCAACGACGCGGCCGTCGCGCTGCGTCGCCGCAAGTGCCGGGCACCCTTCGTCGTGCCCGACTACGGGGCGTAGGGTCGGACGCCGCGACCACCGCGTCAGGGGATGAGCGTTTGACCTAGCGAATGAGTCTCTACGAACACGCCCACCCCATCGGATGTGCACGGCGCCCGGCTCAAGTTGACTGCATTCGTCCTGACACATCTTTGGACCTTACTGGACCCCTGGCAGGCACCACGCGGCGTGCGCTGTACAGTTTTTCCTTGGCCACAGTTCGAGGTACTCTCGATGCGATCGAAATGGATTCGGATGGTTGCCTTCTGCGTCTCCGCAGTCCCGGGCGTTGGCTTGTCGCTAGGTGAGGTTGACTTGCAGGACACTTCCGCCGCTACGTTACCAGCTGCTCAGTCTCCGTCGCAAGACGATTGGAACGAGCGGCTGGAGCGACTGCGTCTGCAGTACAGGCAAGACCCGACAACGTGGGATCAGAACTTGCTGAAGAAGGATCTGGAGCAGGTTGCGAACGACGAGCCAATGAAGCCAATTACCTTCGGCGCGTTCCCCGTTCCAAGGTACGATTTAATCGGGTCCGCTCGCTTCAAGGGGGTTAGTAATGGTGGCAACTTCAGCGGCATCGACTACTTTGGCAAAAAGATCGTCTATGCCTACTTGGGTGCAAATCGGACCTCGATTCGTCGGGATTTTGTCAAGGACAAGCCCGATGGCGTCTTCTTCACCATCGTGATGCTGACGGACTTCATCGATCAGGAAAGGTACTCGCACGCCGGACTGAACGTTAGTTCGCGGAATACCCCAGACTACCTCGGGGCCGGATTCATTAAGACAAGCGACAATCAGGTCGATTTTGTTGCGTTTGATACGGCAGGTGGTGATGCCTTTGCGGTCGTAAATCTGAGGTTGTTCAACCTGAGGTATGGCCGGACCATTTTAATCGCCCCGCAGGATGATCTGACCATAAGGTCGATGCAGATAGTTAGCCCAGAGATGGCCGCCGACGAGGCCACCGACTACGTGAATCGCCTGTTGGAACGTGGCGATGTGAAGGCATTCTTCTCCGGAGCCAGTAAGGGAGCCACAAAGGCGCCGGGATCCTATTCCTCCCCTCGGAGCTAATGAACCCTCCACGCGGCTAGTGTACCGCGGCGATATTCCCTGGTCGTATCCAGTTCGTCAACTCAGGGATTATCGATCGCGCTCGTGGGCGAATGCGACGAAAAGCTCTTTGTTTGCCGGGAAGTAAACAGTCGCGGATAAGTTCAATTCTATTCGCCGCAGTACGCTCGGTAAGTCAGAGAGACTGGTGCTCGAGTCACGCTCGACCACTGGCCAGGCGCCCTGCTCACCGCGACAGGGGCTGAGCGTGCGTCTTGCCGATTGAGTCTCTTCCGATAGGCCCGACGCCGTCATGTCGGCCTCGCGGCCGTTGCCGGCACCGGCTTACTCCGGCCACCTGCAGCCGGGGTTTCCGAATGTCTTCTGTCGGATACCGCGGCGCCTTGTCGGGGCGGGCGGGGTTCATCGTCACAGACCCCACGGGCGGGCGCGGCATCGCGGTCGCCAGGGTGGTTGCGGAACACAAACCCCTCCCGACCCGCGCCACGGAGGCACCGATGCGCGACCCGCTCGTGTCGTGCGCACTTGCGCTGTTGACCGTCGCCCCGTTGACCGCGGTCGCGACTTCCCCCGGCGTACCACGGCTGGCCGCCAGCGTCGCCGACTACGCCGGCTACGCCGTCGAGGACCTGCCGTCGTGGTACGAGTCCGCGGCCCTCGCCGCGGCCGACAACACGCCGGCCGACAACCCGATCACCAACGCCGGCGCCGAGCTCGGCCGCGTGCTGTTCTACGACGGCCGCCTGAGCCACGACGACGGCACCTCGTGCGCTTCGTGCCACTCGCAATCGACCGGGTTTTCTGATCCCGAGCAGTTCAGCGAGGGCTTCGACGGCGGGCTTACGGGCCGGCACTCGATGGGGCTCACCAACGCCCGCTTCTACCAAAGTGGCCGTTTCTTCTGGGACGAGCGGGCCGCAACGCTCGAAGCGCAGGTCCTCGCCCCGATCCAGGACGCGGTCGAGATGGGCTCGAACCTGACTGCCCTCGTCGCCGAGTTGCAAGGGACCGAGTTCTACCCCGTGCTGTTCGAGCGCGCGTTCGGCGACTCGACGGTCACCAGCGACCGAATCGCAAAGTCGCTCGCGCAGTTCGTCCGTTCGATGGTCAGCTACCAGTCGCCGTTCGACGACGCGGTCGGCGCGGCCGGCGGAGGGCCCTTGGCGACGCCCGACTTCGCCGCGGTCCCCGAGATCGCGAACCCAACGCAAGTCGCCCAGGGCCACACCCTGTTCGCCGCGAACTGCGGCGGCTGCCACGGCGGCCGCGCCCAGGTCGCCAACGACACCCACAACATCGGCCTCGACGCGACGAACACCGACCAGGGCGCCGGCGACGGCGAGTTCAAGGTCCCGTCGCTGCGGAACATCGCCGAGCGCGGTCGCTACATGCACGACGGCCGCTTCGCGTCGCTCGAGGAGGTCATCGAGTTCTACAGCAGCGGGGTCGAGAACAACCCCAACCTGGGTCGCGGGCTGCGGCCCGGCGGTTTGGGCTTTACGGCTGCGCAGCAGGCGGCGCTGGTGGCCTACCTGAGGACGTTCAGCGACGAGGCCTTCCTGACTTCGGACCTGTTCTCGAACCCGTTCGTGCTGCTCGCCGGCGACTACAACGACGACGGGGTCGTCGATCAAGACGACTACGCCGTGTGGGCCTCGACCTACGGCACGACCGACCAGTCGGCCGACGGCAACGCCGACGGAGTCGTCAACGCCGCCGACTTCACGCTCTGGCGAGACAACCTGGGCCGGTCGTGGCTGTCGCTCGTCGATGCGGCGTCGGGCGCCGCCGCGATCCCCGAACCGGCGACGGCGATCCTCGCGGCGGTCACGGTGCTCAGCACGCTCCCGCGCCGACGAAGGGCCCCGCGCCGCCGAAGGACCCCGTGCCGCCGAAGGACCCAGTGCCAAAGCACGCCCCCACGTCGCGAACGTCAGGCGCCTTACGCGCCGAACTCTTCCTCGTAGTCGGCGATCGCGGCGAGCACCACCTGGTACGCGTGCTCCTTGCCGTAGGCGTGGTCGATCTTGACCTCCACCGCCTCTTCCGGGGTGAGCGCCTTGTAGCTGCTGAAGTAGTGCCGCAGGCGATCGACGTGGACCTTGGGGAGCTCCGACACGTCGTGGACGTTGTTCCACATCGCGTCGTTCAGCAGCACGGCGATGATCTTGTCGTCGGCCTCGCCGTCGTCGAGCATCGGCAGGCCGCCGACGACGCGAGCGTTCACGATTGTTTCGGGGTTCGTGATCGGCCGCTCGCTGATGACGCAGATGTCGAGCGGGTCGCCGTCGCCGGCCGCCGCCTCGGGCATCAGCGAACGCACGCGCTTGCCGCAGAACGTGCGGGGGATGAACCCGTAGAGCGACGGGGCGAACGCCGACGTGCGGTTGGGCCGATCGACGCGCAGGTAGCCGGTCTTCTTATCGAGCTCGTACTTGACGCGGTCGAACGGGGTGAGCTCGATGTAGGCGTGCACAACCTCGGGGGGGTTGGGGCCGATCTCCAGTCCGTGCCAGGGGTGCGGGCGCCAGCGGAAGAACGGTTGCGGGAAGCTCATGCGGAGGCCCGGGGGCTGTTGTGGACGGAGGTTAGCCCGGCGATCCGATCGCCGCGGCTGGGGTCTCCGCCTGTTTCGGTACGCCTTGCCGAATCGGTTACGGCGCGGCATGCGCGAACGCTCGCCGCGCCATTCGCTACGGCATCACGTCTTCTTCGTTGACGTACGTCTCGAGGAACCGCGTGAGCTTGTGGAAGTCACTCTCTTGGTCGATGTAACGGACCTTGGTGACCAGGGTCTCGGGGTCGACCAGTTGCTCGAAGGGGACGTAGCGCAGCTGGAGCTGCCCCTCGACCGACACCATCACGCCGTTGAGCGCGTTCTCCACGAGTGCGCGGTAGGCGCCGACGCCGAGCTGGCTGCCGAGCATCACGTCGTAGGCCAGCGGCGGTGCGCACCGCGCCTCGTAGCCCAACTGGACCGGCTTGACGGACCGCTTCTTCCCCGTCTTCTGGCGGGTGTACTCGTCGGCGATGAGCTTGCTGAACAGCTCGTGCAGGCTGATGTCCGAGATCTTGATGTGCCCGTGGTCGTCGCGCGACGCGCCGGCGACGAACTCGTGCGGCAGCAGCTCGGCGAGGCCTTCGGCGACGACGACGATGCCGTACTCCTTCCCCTCGCGCTCGCGGGCGGTCATCGTCAGCACGATGCGCCGGACGACTTCTTCTAGGTTCATCACCTCGCGGGTGTGCGTCTCGCCGGTCTTCGGGTCGGTGTATTCTTCGGTCGTCCGGTACTTGCCGGTGATGTCCTCGACGCTGATGACGAGGCTCGCCTCGCCGGCGATCGCCACGCCGTAGGCGAGCCACCCGGCGCTGCGTCCCATCGACTCGACGAGGAAGTAGCAACGATTGGCCTCGGCATCGGCGAGCAGGTTGCGCACTTCCTGGGCGAGGAAGTCAACGGCCGTGAAGTAGCCGAACGTGAAGTCGATGCCGCTGTAGTCGTTGTCGATCGTCTTCGGCAGGTGGACCACCGGGATCCGGTGCGACCCGGCGGGGAGCTTGTCCTGGTAGAGCTTGAACTTGTTGGCCGTCTTCAGCGTGTCGTCGCCGCCGATCGAGATCAGCGCATCGACCCCCAGAGACTTAAGGCCCTCGTACACTGCCGCCAGCGGGGCGACGCGCTCGGCGTCGTCGAGGTGCGACGGGTGCGACACGAGCTTCCCCGGGTTCGCTCGCGCGGTGCCGATGATGATGCCCCCCCGGTTGCGGGTGCGGCTGAGCATCCGGTGGTCGATCATTACGTAGTCGGAGCCCTCGACCAGCGGCCTACCGGCGCCGTATTCGATCAGCCCCGAGTAGCCGTGCTTTATCCCCACGACCTCGATGTCGTTCCGCAAGAACGACACGGCCGCGGCCGAAATCACGGCGTTGGCCGCCGGCGCGGGGCCGCCGGCGAACAGGATCGCGACACGCTTGAACTTGCTGGTGTGCCGGGCGGGACGACCGAGGCTGCTTTTGGGCATGGCTTCGCGGGGCGGCCTCACACGGGGGGCCGGCAGAGCGTGGGGGGAGGGGATCGAGGGGGGAGATCGCGATCGACGCGACCGGCCCCGAGTTTACCCGCTCGGCGCCCCACCGTTTAGGGGCGGCGGCGCGGCCACGGCTTCCGGTGGCCACCCGCCGGCCTCAGCCGGCCGGCTTCGTAAACGTCCGTTCGACGAAGGTCGTGTCGATCCGCGCCTCGGAGAACGCCGTGTGCCGCAGGATCTCTTGGTGCAGCGGCACGGTGGTCTTGATCCCTTCAACCCGCAACTCCGAGAGCGCCCGCAGCATGGAGGCGATCGCCTCTTGCCTCGTCGGCTGGTGCACCAACAGCTTGCCGATCATTGAGTCGTAGTAGGGGGGGACCACGTAGCCCGTGTGGGCGTGCGACTCGAACCGCACGCCGAACCCCCCGGGGACGATCAACCGATCGATCTTGCCCGGCGATGGTTGGAAGTTCCGCGCCGGGTCCTCGGCGTTGATGCGGCACTCGATCGCGTGGCCGCGACGCGGGACGTCGGCCTGAGTGAACCACAGCGGCTCGCCGGAGGCGACGCGGAGCTGCGCCTTGATCAGGTCGATGCCCGTCACGAGCTCGGTGACCGGGTGCTCGACCTGGATCCGGGCGTTGACCTCGATGAAATAGAAGCTCCCTGTGCCATCGACGATGAACTCGACCGTCGCGGCGTTCGAGTAGTTCGCCGCCTTGATCATCCGCACGGCCGCCTCGCACATCTGGGCGCGCGTCTCTTCGGAGATGTTGGGGCTGGGGCTCTCTTCGATCAGCTTTTGGTGGCGGCGCTGGGTCGAGCAGTCGCGTTCCCACAGGTGAACGGCGTTGCCGTGCAGGTCGGCGAGCACCTGCACCTCGACGTGCCGTGGGTTCTCGACGTACTTCTCTAGGTACACGGCGCCGTTGCCGAACGCCGCCTCGGCCTCGACCTGCGCCTGCTGCAGCGCCGACTTGAGCGCCAGGTCGTTCGACGCCACCCGCATGCCGCGACCGCCACCGCCGGCGGTCGCCTTGATCAGCACCGGGAAACCCACCTGATGGGCGAACTTGAGGGCTTCCGCCTCGTCGGCGATGCACCCGTCGCTCCCGGGGACCACCGGCACGTTGGCCGAACGGGCGATCGCCTTGGCCGTGTTCTTGTCGCCGAGCTTCGCCATCGCCTCGGGACTCGGCCCGATGAAGTCGATGTTGCAGCTCCGGCAGATCTCGTTGAAGTGGGCGTTCTCCGACAGAAACCCGTACCCCGGGTGGATCGCTTCGACGTTCCCCACCTCGGCCGCGCTGATGACGTTGGCGATCTTCAGATAACTTTCGCTCGCACGCGCCGGGCCGACGCAGTAAGCCTCGTCGGCGAGCTCCAAGTACTGCGAGCCCCGATCCCCCTCGCTGTAGATGGCGACCGTTTCGATCCCCAGCTCGCGGCAGGCGCGGATCACCCGCAGGGCGATCTCACCACGGTTCGCGATCAAGATTCGACGGTACATCGTTGCCGAGCGGAGTGAGGTGCGTGGGGCGCTGCGTCCGAGCGGCACCGGTCAACAAGCGGAGCGATTCGAGCGACACCAAGCCGCCCGCACGGGAGGCCGGCGGCGCCCCAAAACCGGCGCGACTACTCGAGGCGGAACAGAGGCTGGCCGTATTCGACCGCAGCGCCGGTGGTGACCAGCACCGCGGCGACCCGGCCCGAGCACTCGGCGGGGATCTCGTTGAAGACCTTCATCGCCTCGATGATGCAGACCGTGGTGTCGGGGCCGACTTGGTCGCCGATTTTGACGAACGGGGCCGCGTCGGGGCTCGCGGACGCGTAGTAGGTGCCGACCATCGGGCTCTTGATAACCGGCCCCGCGGGGCTCGCCGCGGGAGCCGCGGCCGACGGGCCGGTGGGCGTAGCCGGCCCCAAGGCCGTGATCGGCGCCGGCGAGGGAAGAGCGGCCATCGCCGGCGCGGCGAACACCGGCGCATCGACGCCACGCCGCAAGCGGATCCGCTGCGGGCCCTGCCGCAGATCGATCTCCGCCAGGTCGTGCTCGTTCATCAGCTCGACCAGCGAGCGGACTCGGCCGACGTCGAACACCTCGCCCTTATCCGTGTCGCCTCGTGGGGCGCTGCCGCCCGCGGTTACGTCGTCATTCGCCACGGCAGCGTGTCTCACGCGAGGGGGAGGGTCGAGGAACCAACTGCTGCAAGCACCGCAGTTTAGCTGCGGCCAAACCGACCGGCCAGCCCGCTAAGCTGCTACAGAATGCAGTCCTCCAGCCGCTTCGGCACGTCGGTGAGCAGTTCGTACCCCGTTTTGGTCACCAGGACGTCGTCCTCGATCCGGATGCCCCCCCAACCTGGCAAATAGATGCCCGGCTCGACCGTGACTACCATCCCCGGCCGGAGGACCGTCTCCTGGTTCCGCGCGAGCCGCGGCGCCTCGTGGACCTGCAACCCGAGGCCGTGGCCGAGGCCGTGGCCGAAACGCTTGCCGTAGCCGGCGGACTCGATGCGGCGGCGTGCGACGCCATCGACGTCCTCGCACTTGACCCCCGGGCGGATCGCTTCGATCCCTTCGAGCTGGGCCTCGAGCACCACACTGTAGACCCGGGCGAACTTCTTCGACGGTGTCCCTACGTGCAGCATCCGCGTCAGGTCGCTCGCGTAGAGCCGGCCGTACGCCCCCCAGTCAATGAGCGTGAACGCTTCGTCGCCGACGCGACGGTCCGTCGCGCGAGCGTGCGGCAGCGCCGATCGCGGGCCGGCGGCGACGATCGCCTCGAAGCTCAGCCCCCGCGCGCCGAAGCGGCGGGCTTGGTACTCGAGCTCCCGTGCGACGTCGCGTTCCGTGGCGTCGGGGGTCCAGCCGGCCCGAACAACGTCGAACGCCCGACGGGCCATGACGCCGGCCGCGCGGACCTCGTCGATCTCGGTCCGGTCCTTGACGACTCGGAGCGCCTCGACGAGCCCGTCGGTCGCCTGAAGGACGACCCGTTCGAGACCCTTGGTCAGCGTTTGCAATGCGTTGACGGAAAGCGCTTCGCCTTCCACTGCGAGCGAGTCGATCCCGGCTTGCTGAATCGCCGTGATCGTCGCCGGGAGCATCCGCGTCCCCGGGTCGCGGACGTAAAGCGCCAGCCCCGGGCACTCCTCTCCGAGCTGCGTCGTGTACCGGGGGTCGGTGACGAGCACCTCGCCGTCGAGCGTCAGCAGCAGGTAGCTGTCGTCACCGGTGAACCCGGTGAGGTAGGTGACGTTGACGAAGTCGGTCACGAGGAGGGCGTCGGCCTTCTCTCGGCGAACGAGCTGGCGCAGTTTTTGGCGCCGACCGGCGTGCAACGACATGGCGAAGTGCGCAGCGCGCCGGCTGCGTGGCGTGGGTGCGGGCAGCGGCCCGGCGGACCAGTCCGGAGTGGCCGAAATCGAGCCGCGAGTATCGAGCCGCCGATGCGGTCCGACAACCCAGCGCGCTCGGCCGGAGCTCAGCGCCTCCGCCGGCCGCCAACCCCCGCCGCGGCGCAAAGCAACAGGAGCGCCGTTGAGGGCTCGGGGATCGCCAGTCCCGCGAGCAACGCCGCCATCGCCGTTTCACTCACCATCCCCCCGAGGGACTGGCGCATCAGGGCGTAGTCGGCCAACCCAACGCGGCCGTCTTGGTTCAAGTCGCCTCGTTTCCACGAGACAACGTCGCCAGCCGTCTGCGTGTAGCCCCAATTCTGGACGAGGATCCCCAGGTCGCCGGTCGCGGCGTCCCCGACGATGCCCCCCTGCGCCACGCCGTCGAGGTTGACGTCCCCTAGGACCGAGTAGTTGTTGCTCGCCCGCAGGGCGGCAATCTGGTTGCCGTACTCGGGGATCGACAGGTCGGTAAACACCGTCTGCGTCTCGAACAGAGTCAGGAACGCCGGCTGAAAGCTCTTCAGGTAGATGGCGTGCATCACCCCCCCGAGCACCCACTGGTTCGACCCATCGCGGAAGAAGACCGGCCCTCCCGAGTCCCCCCCCACCCCTTGCGCCTCGTCCGGGGTCGAGCCATCGGCGATCGGCGTGTCGTTATCGCTCAGGCCGCGGTCAAACTGAACGGCGAGGCCGATCACGTCGTTGAAGCCGTTGCCGCCGAAACGCACCAACACGTTGTTGCCCGAGGTGACGGCGCCGGAGACCTGCGAGGCGTTCGCAACGCGGTTGGTGCCCCAGGTGGTTCGCGGCGAACCAACAAAGTAACCATGTTCTTGGGCGCCAACCGACGGCCCCCCCACCAACCCGCCCGACTGCACGTTCCAGTGCCACTGGCCGTTGGCGTCGGTCGTGTTCAGCGCCCGCTCGTTGCCCGACCCGATCATCAGCACGTCCCGACCCACCGTGGGGCTCGTCGTGGCGATGCTGACTTGGCGGATGTTGGGGTCCATCGACTCGGGCGACAGCCCCGTCGTCGAGTGCGTGTTGATCCGGTACATGATCAGATCGGAATCGGTCGAGAGCGTCTGCCCGGCGAACGGGGTCGTCGGATTCTTAAGCGTGACGACCGAGTTCGGAACCACGCTGTAGGCGCCGCTCGGGAGGACGATGTCGCTCACCCCCGCGTGCTTGGCCGTCAGCACCCATTGGTCGCCCAGGTAGATCGCCGAGCGATTGGTCGATGTGTTGTGCCAACCGGGGTCATCGGCCGGGGCCGTTTGGTTGATCCCGACCGGGGTGCCCGGACCGTTCCACGTCTTGACGACCAGCGCATCGGACCGGATCGCCGGCGACAGCAACGCTGCCAAACCGACAGCCACGATCGCAGCGCGTCGCGAACGAACCGAAGACAACTCAGCTTGATCCGCACCCATAGATCGCCCCTTCTGCGGCGTCGAATAGTCGCGGGGCCCGGCTGTCCCACCGGAACTCCCGCACAGCCCTGAGTTTAAGCGCACCGCCACGGTGGCGATACCATTTCGCTCATCGCGAACGAGAAGATTCCACCGCGTCCTGCGGGGAATGGCGATGGCGCCGTCACGGCGCGGCCGGCTCGGGGGCCCGCCAAAAAAGCAGCCCGGCCGAGACCTGAGCCCCGGCCGGGCTACACCCCCCCTGAGTGTGTTATCGCCTCTGCGGCGGGCCGTGACCCCCCGCAAGCGTCGCCGTCTTCGCGGCGCAACCTCTTGGCGTGAAAAGGGTATCGGCCCCCACGACGGTTCGCCTTGGGGAAAACGTGCCGGTTCCGTAGGATCTGCCGCCCATCGGTCGGCGAGGCCCAAAGATCGAGCGCCACGTGCGAATCGCTCAAGCGACTTTGACGATCGGGCCGATCGTCCCGTTGAGGCGGACCGCGCGGCCGACAGGACGCTAGCACTCCTGGGCTTAACCCCGGGCGATCCCCGACTCGCCAGTAGCTCCGCCCGAAAGGATGCCCGCCGTGCACCGACTCTCGTCGATGGCCAATAGCCTGTTGCGTTCACCCCTGTTGTGGGGGGGGCTGGTCTCGCTGGCGTTCTTCGCGGCGCTGCGGAACAACTGGATCGACTCGCCGTTCCTCGACCGCTACTGCGACGCCCACCCGATCAACGTCGCCTCGCAGGTGATGTTCTTCATTGGGCTAGCGGCGGTAGTAATCCGCAGCCTGAAGGTACTCGGCCAGTTCGGCGTCCTCGGCGCCGAGACGCTTGGCCCCGCCCCCGCGGGGGGTCAGCCAGTGAGCGACGCCCCGGCGCTAATCGGACAGCTCGACACGCTGCCGCCGATGGTCCAGGGGACGCACATGGTGGCGCGGCTTCGGTCGGCGCTCGTGTACGTCCGCGACACCGACTCGGCCGACACGCTCGAAGACCAGCTCGAGCGGCTGTCAAACCTCGACCGCGACCGCGTGAGCGCCGCCTACGCCCTGCCGAGGCTCGTCCGCGCGGTGCTGCCGATCGTCGGGATGCTCGGGACAGTCGTCGGCATCACGGTCGCGATCGGCGAGCTGAATCCCGACAACCTCGAGGAACTGCTCTCGAAGGTCACCGCGTCGCTCAGCATCGCGTTCGACACCACCGCCCAGGCGATGGTCGGGATGATCGTGCTGTGGTTCACGATCTTCGGCGTCGAGGTGATGGAAGAACGGCTGCTGCAACGGGTCGATGACGAGACTTCTCGGCTGTTGCTCAGCCGGTTTCAGACGCTCGGCGGCGCCTCCGATCCCGGGGTTGCCTCGATGCGGCGGATGGGCGAGCAGGTCGTCCTCGCGGTAGAACGCCTCGCCGCCCAGCAGGCCGACACGTGGCAGTCGGCGATCGACCAGACGCACGCCCGCTGGGCTTCGGCGACGGCGTCGGCCGGCGACTTGCTCGTCGATTCGCTGCGTGGGGCGCTGCGCGAGAACCTACAGGATCACTCGGCGGGGCTCGTCGAGGGGGCCCAGCGTCAAGTCGCGCGGCTCGCCGACAGCATCGACAAGCAAACGTCGCTCGTCGGGTCCCTCGTCGAACGCCAGCTCGGCAAGCTCGCCGAGTTCGAGTCGATGCAGGCCAACCGCATGGAAGCCGCCACGCGCGAGCACTCGACGCGGCTCGTCACGAGCGCCGAAGGGCTCGTGGGGCACCTCCGCGACGGGCTCGAACGGATGGCCGAGCTGCTCGTCGAGGCGCTGCAAAAGCACGGCGAGACGCTGACGCAAGCCGAAGAGAGCCTCGCGAGCGAGAACCGCCGGCACCTCTCCGAGGTCGAGGCCGCGCTCGGCGAGGCGATGGTCGTCGCCGCCGACCGGCAGGAGAAGCTCATCCGGCAGAGCGAGGCCCTGCTCCAAGAGATGCAGGAGTCGCTCGTCACGGCTGCGGGCGCCACGGTCGCCCACCAGGGTCAGCTCGTACGCCAAGGCGAAGTGCTGCTCAAGGTGGTCGAGTCCACGGCGCAGATCTCGCGGTTGGAAGACACGCTTAACCGCAACCTGGCTTCGCTCGGTCGGGCGCACAACTTCGAAGAAACACTGCTTAGCCTTTCGGCGGCGATCCAGCTCCTCAGCGCGCGGGTCGGGCGTGATCGCGAAGGGGCGCAGCGCGTCGCCCTGCCGACGAGCCACGCAGCATGAGACGCTCGCGCGGCGAGCAAGCGCCGCCGTTTGCGCTGTTCCCGTTCATCGCGGTGCTGCTTTGCAGCGTCGGCGCGCTCGTCGTGTTGCTCGTCGTGATGAACCAGATCGGCGCCCGCAAGGCGGCGCTCGCCTCGCGGGCTGCTGAAGCCGCCGTCGACTCGGCCGACGCCGCGCCCCGCGCCGCCGAGGCCCGCAAGCGTCTCGACGAGGCCCGCGCCTACCGCGCGAAGCTCGACCAAGCCCGCGACGAGTCGTCCCGCACGCTCGCCGACGAGCAAACACGCCTCCGGGGGATCGAGGGGCACGTGCGAAAGCTCCAGGACCAGGTGGAGAAGCTCCGCGCCGAGGCGACCGAGCTGTTCGCACTCGAACAGGACCACTACGACGACGCGGCGATGGCCGCGCGCGAGCTGCGGCGACTCAACGAGCTCGTCGAAGACCAGTCGAAAGAAGTCGATGAGCTCCGCACCGCCGCCACCGGACGCCAACGCCGCTACGCGATCGTCCCGTTGCGTGAGGGCCGCGGGGGGTCGAACCGCCCCGCCGTCTACTTCGAGTGCGTCGAAGACGGCGTGATCATGCAGCCGGAAGGGGTCAAGTTGTCGCGGCAAGACTTCATGCCGCCGGTGCACGTGAGCAGCCCGCTGGCCGCCGCGGCCCGCGCGGTCGAGCAGTTCTACAAGGACCATCCCGAGGCCCGCGCAGCGGGGGAAGAGGGCGCCCCCTACCCGCTGCTGGTCGTTCGCCCCGAGGGGGTCTCCGCGTACTTCCGCGCCCGCGCGGTGTTCGAGGCGATCGACTTTGACTACGGCTACCAACCGGTCGATCGCGACTGGCCGATCGAGTACGAGTCCCCCAACCCGCTGCTCGCCGAGCAGGCGCTGCGCGCGATCGACCTGGCGCGGCTCGAGCGCGAGCGTCTTGCAGCCGCGGCGCCGCAACTGTTTCGGCCGAAGGGCCCGGGCTGGGAAACGGGGACCGACGACACCGACCCGGCGATGGGCCGCGGCTCGTTCGCCTCGGCCGGCATGACGACCGGAGGGGACAACGGCGCCCCGGGATCGGTCGGCGCCGCGTCGCACAACCCGTTCGTCGGGCTCGTGAGTGGTTCGCCCGGACACGGGTCGGTGGTCCTCAACGAAGCGCAAGCGGCGCGGCTGCGGGCGGCGAACGGCGGCCCGTCCAGCGGGTCCGCTGCCGACAACGACTTCGCGCCGGGCGCCGGGGCCGTCGGGGGGACGTTCGCGCCGGGCGCCGGCGGCCGTGCCGCCGGACCGCCGGGAGCTGAAGAGCTCGTAGGGCCGTCGCTCGGCGCTCAAGGGGGTGGGGGCCACCCGCTCCTGGAAGACCCGCTCAGGTCCGATCGGCAAGGGGGGGGAACCGGCGGCGCCGGCAGCGGAGCAGCGGACCCCTCGGCGGGGGGCGCGGGCGGAACGCTGGCGCAAGGGGCAGCCTCTTCCGGCGTTCGTCCGAGCGGCGGAGACGCGTCGAATACCCGATCCGACCGAATCGTCATGAACCCGGGGCAGGGGGGGGGAGCGGGCCCCTCGGGCAACCCCTTCGGCGGCGATCCATCAGGCCAGCCGCCGGCGCCCGGGGCCGGCGGGACCATCGGTACGGCGGCGTCGGGGGGGATGACCTCGGCAGCGGCCGGGGGTGTTCCTGACCCACTGGCGCTCGAGCGCCCTCAGGGGGCTACCTCGGGCGCCCCCGCTTCGCACCTTAACCCGCAAGCGCCGCCATCGGCGAGCGCGCTCGCGAAAGACGCACCTGCGCCGGCCGCGCCGCAGCCGCCCAAGGGGCGCAGCGCCGACCGGACTCGCGAGGGGGTCGCGATGGTCCGCACGATCAGCCTCGAGGTCTCGGCCGACGCGATGGCGATCGTCGAAGACCGACGTGGCGTCGCGGGGAGCGGCGCCCAAGTGGCGCTCGGCGACTCGGCGTACGCCGCCCGCGAAGCGGTGTTCAGCGCCCTCAAGCAACACGCCGACACCTGGGGGATCCCGGGCGACGGCATGTACTGGCAGCCGCGGCTGCAACTGCGGGTTGCTCCGGGGGGGGAATCGCGGGCGAGCGAGCTCGTTACGCTGTTCGAGGCGTCGGGCCTCTCGGTACAGCCATCGACGGCGACGTCCGCTTCGGGATCAGGAGGGAGCGATGCGTCGCAACTCCGCTGACCAAGAGGACGAAATCCCCGGTGGGGACACGTTCCTGGACGTGATCGCCAACCTGGTGGGGATCCTCGTGCTGCTGATCGTCTGCGTCGGTGTGCGCGCGTCGCAGAAGGTGGCCACGCCGGTCGCGGCGACCGACCCGGCCGAGGTCGAGGCCGCCGAGGCCGAGGCCAACCTGGCACTCCGCGAGGTGATGGCCGACCGCCGCGAGCTGTCGAAGCTGGTCGAGCAGGCGCAGATCACACGCAACGAGTCGGCGATCCGCGACCAAGCCCGCGCCGACATCGCCGTCTACGCGGCCAAGCTGCGCGCGGAACTTGACGCCGAGCGCGCGAAGCTCTCCGAGCAAGACCGCCGCAGCTTCGACACCTCGAACCAGCTCGCCCAAGCGCGGATGAAGCTCGACGAACTGGCCCGCCAGCAAGTGGCGCTCGCCGCTTCCGAGGCCGACGCCGAGGTCACCGAGATCGAGTTCGACTCGAAGCCCATCGTCCGCGAACGCGTCGATGACGAGGTGCTCGTGCGACTCGAAGGGGACCGGGTGTCGTACCTCCCCCTCGACGAGCTCAAGCAGGCGGTCGAGCTGAGCCTCAACGGCGTCGCGACGAACACCGGCGGCGACCTGAGCAAGCCCGCGCGGTTCGAGCGGCTGGTGGGCCCGATCGACGGGTACTCGCTCCGCTGCTTGTTCGAGCGCTCGCTAGCGCGCTCGCAACAAGGGACGATGCTGCTGACGCAACTGATCCTCGCGCGGCTCGAACCGCAGGCCAACGTCGTCACCGAGTCGATCGACGACGCGACGACCTCGGGGAGCACCGTGGCCCGACGCCTGGACCGCGTGAACCCGGCGAAGACCGTCGTCACGGTGGTGGTTTTCCCCGACAGCTTCGACACCTTGCCGGACTTCGAGAAGCGCCTGCGGGACCGCGGGTTCCGCGTCGCGAAGACGATGCAGCGTGACGGCCAAGCGATCACGTTCAGCCCCGGCGGCAGGACGTCGGTGCTGCAGTAGGCGTCAGCTCGCGTCGGCGTCCGCCTCGGGCTCGACCGCGTCTTGAGCGACGGCATGATCGGTGGTCGCCGGCTGCTCGGTGAGCGCTCGCAACAACAGCACCGCCGCCCCGACCACGAGCAGCGAGTCGGCGATGTTGAAGTTCGGCCAGCGCAGTTGGTCGCCCGCCTGCACCAGGACCCAGTCGCGCACGGCGTAGACCGCTTCGCCGGCCCGGGGGGCGCCGTCGGGCCACGTCATGCCGTGGAGCCCGAGGCGGTCGTAGAGGTTGCCGAGCACCCCCGCCATGACCCCCCCCAGGGAGGCGTTGAGCCACGGGTCGCGCGCCGCGCCCCCGACAAACAGCCACAGCGGGATCGCGACCGCCGCCACCACGCTCACGACGGCGAACCACCCGACGCGACCCTGACCCATGCCAAACAACGCGCCTTCGTTCAGGCTGGTTTGGAATCCGGCGTAACCGGGCAAGACCCAGTAGACCTTGCCGGTGAGCGTCCCGGGCCATGAGAAGACCCAGGCCTTCGTCCCCAGGTCGAGCGCGAGCGCGACCGAGGCGATCAGGGCGAATACTGCAGCGCGACGTGCTGGCGTGCCGGTCGTCTGCGCTGTTGGGGGCGGAGGGGTTTTGCCGGTCATCGCGCTGGGCCTCCCTGCCCAAAGGTATCCGCTCTCCATGACGTGGAGCACGGGGGATCAGTGCGCACGGGCTGGCGGTGAGCACGGGCTGGCGGTTCGCAAACGCCGCGCCGCGGGCCCCCGCATCAACTCAGGAGTGCGACCCGTTCTCGAGCTTCTCGGCGCAGCGGACGCAGGTGACGGCGTACGGGATCGCGTTGAGTCGCTGCTTGGGGATCACCCCTTCGCACTCGGCGCACTTCCCATAGACCCCGCGTTCGACACGCTCCAGGGCCGTTTCGATCAGGGTCAGCGTCCCTTCTTCGCTCTCCATCAGGCTGAGCGTGAACTCTTGCTCGAAGTTATCGCTACCGAGCTCCGCCATGTGGATCGGCATCGACGAAGCGCCCCCCGCGTCGTCCGCTGACTTGTGGAGGGCCGTCTTAACCATCGCCGTTACGTCGCCACGCAGCCTGCCACGCAGCACAACCAGGCGGTCACGGTACGCCTGCATCTCAGCCTTATTCATCCGACGTCAACTCCATGGCAGTATCGGTCCGCCCAGCTTAGGCCGGGCCTCGGCCGGTAGACTTTTAAGTCTAAGCACGGTTTGCCGTGCAGGTCCACCGATCGAACCCGTCGGCGGCCCGGACGGCGCAAGTTGCGGGTCGCATCGGGCGGGGCTAGACTTCCTCTAAGTCGTTGACCGATAGGGCCTTAGGCCCGCTGCACGATCTTTCGCATGGCCCCTGCTTGCTGCGTTAAGCTGGTACAGCGGGGGGCGTGCGGAGCAAGCGCCCCGACAAATTGACCGTTTGAACCTGCCGGCGCGCCGGTCCCGCTCACCCGCGCCGTCACCCCGACCCCGTCGCCGCCACGTCCTATGGCCTCCGCCTCGCCCCCGACCAAGACCGCCGTCGCCTTCCAGCAGTGCATGATGCCCCGCTGCGGGGCGACGTACGAGCTGAGCGAGGTCCGCACCAGCTGCGCGGCGTGCGGCGCGCTGCTCGACATCTGCTACGACTGGGACGCGCTGCCGACCCCCGACTCGCTGCGGTGGTTCGAGCGCAAATGGTCGCGCCGCAACGAGCCGCTCGAGCGGAGCGGCGTGTGGCGGTTCCGCGAGCTGCTCCCCTTCGCACCCGACTCGCAGATCGTGACGATCGGCGAGGGGCAGACCCCGCTGCACCCCTCGACGGGAGTGGCCGAGTACGTCGGCATGAACCCCGGCAACCTGCTGCTGCAGTACGAGGGGATGAACCCCTCGGGGAGTTTCAAGGACAACGGCATGACGGCCGCGTTCACGCACGCGCGGATGATCGGGGCCAAGCGCGCGGCCTGCGCATCGACCGGCAACACGTCGGCGTCGCTGGCGCTGTACTGCGGCATGAGCCAGCTGATGCAGGCGGTGATCTTCATCGGGTCGGGCAAGATCAGCTACGGCAAGCTCTCGCAGGCGCTCGATTACGGGGCGCTAACGATCCAGATCGCCGGCGACTTCGACGACGCGATGCTGCGCGTCCGACAGGTGTCGTCGCAGCTCGGGATCTACCTCGTGAACAGCGTGAACCCGTTCCGCCTCGAGGGGCAGAAGACGATCATGTTCCGCGTCCTGGAGAGCCTCAACTGGGAGGTCCCCGACTGGGTGGTCGTCGCCGGCGGGAACCTGGGGAACAGCAGTTCGTTCGGGAAGGCGTTCCACGAGCTCAAGAAGCTGGGCCTGATCGATCGCGCGCCGCGCCTGGCGGTCGTCAACGCGGCGGGCGCCGACACGCTTTACGAGCTCTACGAGAAGCGCGGGCTCCGCTGGAACAGCGGCCAGCCCGACACGGGGATCATCGACGGCTACTACGCCGAGCTCGACGCGGCGTCGAAGCGCGCCGACACGATCGCCAGCGCGATCGAGATCAATCGCCCGGTGAACCTGATGAAATGCCTGCGCGCCCTGGAGTGCTGCGGGGGGGTGGTGCGCGAGGCGACCGACCAGCAGATCCTCGACGCCAAGGCGCAGATCGCCGCCAACGGCCTGGGCTGTGAACCGGCTAGCGCAGCCAGCGTCGCCGGCGCCAAGATGCTGCGCGAGGAGGGGGTCATCCACCCCGACGAGCGGGTCGTCTGCGTCCTCACCGGGCACCAACTGAAGGACCCCACGGCGACGGTCGCCTACCATTCGAGCGACCAAACCGAGTTCAACCGCGTCCTGGGGAGCCGCGGCGTCAACACGGCCGCGTTCGCCAACCGCGCCGTGAAGGTCGAGAACGACCTCGACGCGATCGTCCGGACGATCCAACTGAACAGTTGATCTGGCCTCTCGGAAAGTCGCACTCCATGACCGTCCAGACGTTCCGCAACCTGCTCAAATGGCAGCCGTTCCGACCCTTCCGACTCGTGATGTCGAGCGGCGAGCGCTACGAGGTCCGCCACCCCGAGATGGCGATGCTCACCAAGACCGACATCCTCGTCGGCATCGACGTCGAGGACGGGGTGCCGGCCGAGTTCAAGATCTGCTCGCTGCTGCACGTGACGGCAGTCGAGCCCCTCGAACGCGCCTCGGCTTGACGCTGGCGCCGCTCGCGATGCGGAAGAGCGCCGACCGATTCTCGCCACGCCGCAGACCTTTTCCTCGCCAAGCTGGGTAAGGCCTGCCGATCTTGCCGATACTGCGGGTTGTACGCCCGGCGTGCGCGCGGGGTGTGTCCGCGCAGCGGGGGATCGCGGCAGGGGGGGCAACGATGCGGCCAGCGCCAGTAAGCACGAAGCACTCGAGGCAAGCGTCCACGCGCTTGCGCGCCGCCCTGGCGGCGGTTGCGATCGCGAGTTCGATTGCCGGCTCGGGCGTAGCCCAGCAGCCCGAGCCCGTGCTCGAAGCGCACGCGATCCCGACCGAACGCCGTGCCGAGGTCGAACGCTGGCGCGCGGGCCTCGCGGCGCCGGCCCGCACCGTCTGGGACGAACGCACGGGGCGCCTGCTCCTGGTGGCGCCGCTCGAGACCCACGGCGAGCTGCTTCGACTGCTGTCGCTCCCCGGCGGCGCGACCAGCGCTCCCAGGACAACGATCACCAACGAGGCGCCCGGCCGCGCGCCGATCGCCGCTAACGAATCGACGGCGAGCCTGCGGCTCACGCACCTGACCCCCAACGAGCTTCACGAGCGCCTCGAAGCCCTCGCGCGTCGCCCGTTGCCTGCGACCTGGGACGCGTCGCGGACGCGGCTCTCGTTCCCGCTGAGCCTCCGCGACGAAGGGGGGGTCACGCTCCGCGTCGACGCGAAATCCGGCGTCGTCGAGCTGCTCGGTCCGGCGTCCTCGACGCGGGCGTGGGCCGACGTGATCTCGGCCGTGAACGCGTCGCTCGAAGCGGCGGGGGACGGCGGCGCGGGCGTTCAACTCCTCGCCGCCAAGGACACCGGGGACGGGCGTGTGCGCCGTGCGGTGCGCGCGCTGCAAGTCGCCGCCCCGCAGCCCGCAACCGAAGCCGCCGACACACCCGTCACCGAACCAGCCCCCGCGGCGGCGGAAGCCCCGCGCGGCGCCGAGGCGGGCGAGGTGCTCGGGCCGGTGCAGATCGAGTTCGTCGATGGCCTCGACGTGATCGTCCTGCGCGGCGACCAAGCCGACGTCGATCGCGTCACGTCGCTCGTCGAGCAGATCGAACGCCTCAGCGCCGAGACGGTCCCCACGGTCGAGGTCCGGCTGCTGAAGCACGCCGACAGCGACTCGCTGGCGCGGCTGCTGACCGGCGTGTACGGCAAGGCGCTCGGGCCGCGGACGGGAGACCTCAGCATCACGGGGCTCGCCAAGCCGAACGCGCTGCTGCTCGTCGGCCGGGCCGAGAACGTCAAGCTCGCGCTCGGGTTGGTGGACCAACTCGACCAGCCGATCGAGCCCTCCGCGACGTTCACGGCGATCACCCTGAAGCACGCCTCGGCGGTCGACGCCAAGACCCTCGTCGATCAGTACTTCCAACAACAGCAGCCGCAGACGAACGACGGCTCGGCATCGCTGCTGCGTTCGCGGGCGCTGGTGGTTGCCGACTACCGCAGCAACACGCTCTTCGTCAGCGCCGCGCCGCGTGACCTTGCCGAGGTGCAGGCTTTGCTCGCGAAGATCGACACGGCGCGCGGCGAAGCGATCGACGAGGTCCGCGTCTTCCCGCTGAAGCACGCCCTCGCCGAGCAGCTCGCCGAGGTGATCACCGGGGCGCTGAACCCCGCATCGACCGGCGACGGCGAGACGGCAGCGACGCCGCGCACCGCCGGCCTGTCGATCCAAGGCGACGGGGTGGACAAGATCGAGTCGGGCGTGTTGATCGGGGCCCGCGTGGCGGCCGACACCCGCGCCAACGCGCTCGTGGTCACCGCCCCGGTCGAGAGCATGCAGGTCCTCGCCGAGCTCATCGCGCAGCTCGACCGGGCCCCCGACGCCGCCGCCGAGCTGAAAGTCTTCACGGTCGCCAACGGTGACGCCGTGGCGCTCGCCGAGATGCTGCGCTCGCTGTTCGGCGAGGCCGACGATCAAGAAGAGGGGGGCTACGGCAGCGGCGGCCTCGCGCCGCTGTCGTTCTCGGTCGATGAGCGCACCAACAGCATCCTCGCCGCCGGGTCGGCCGACGACCTCGCCGTGGTCGAGGCGATCCTGCTGCGGCTCGACGACAGCGAGGTCCGCGAGCGCCAAACGAGCGTCTACCGATTGAGGAACGCCAAGGCGAGCGACGTCGCGCTGGTTCTCAACCAGTGGTTGCAGACCGAACGCGACGCCGAAGAAGCGGCCGAGATCGCGATCAGCCCCTTCGAGCAGATCGAACGCGAGGTCGTCGTCGTCGCCGAGGACGTCAGCAACAGCCTGATCGTCAGCGCCACGCCACGCTACGAGGCCGAGGTGCGGCGGATCATCTCCGAGCTCGACGAGCGCCCGCCGATGGTCATGATCCAGGTCCTGATCGCCGAGGTGGCGCTCAACGACACCGACGAGTTCGGCGTCGAGCTCGGCCTGCAGGACTCGCTGCTGTTCGACCGCTCGCTGCTGTCCGAAATCCAAACGGTGCAGACGACCACCAACACGCAGCAGGCGGGGGGGGCGACGGTCTCTGTCCAAGAACAAAACGTCATCTCGAGCAACCTGACCCCCGGCTTCAACTTCAACAACCAGTCGCTCGGCAACAACGGCTCGACGCGGGCCCTGTCGCGGGCCGGCAACGTCGGCGCCCAGGCGCTGTCGAGCTTCTCGCTCAACCGTGTGAACAGCGAGCTCGACTTCGGCGGCTTCGTCTTCTCGGCCAGCAGCAGCAACTTGAGCTTCCTGCTAAGAGCGCTGCAAGAGAGCCGCCGCCTGGAGGTCCTCAGCCGCCCGCAGATCATGACGCTCGACGGCCAGGAGGGGCTCGTGCAGGTCGGCGCCCGCGTGCCACGCATCACCAGCACGCAGCTCAGCCAGTTCGGCCAGACCAACGGCGTCGAGTACGAGCCCGTGGGCATCATCCTGCGCGTCACGCCGCGGATCAGCCCCGACGGGCAGGTGGTGATGACCGTCTACGCCGAGAAGTCGGAGGTCGGCGAGGAGGAAGACGGGATCGCGATCAGCGTCTCGGCCGACGGCGAGGTGCTCCGCGCCCCGCAGATCAAGGCGACCCAGGCCGAGACGACGATCAGCGCCACCAGCGGCCAGACGGTGGTCCTCAGCGGCCTGCTCACCAAGCGGACGTTCGACATCCACCGGCGCGTGCCGCTGCTGGCCGACATCCCGCTGCTCGGGAGCCTGTTCCGTTACGACGGGACCGAGGAGTCGCGGACCGAGCTGCTGATCATCATGACGCCGCGCGTCGTCACGTCGCAGGTCGATGCCGAGATGATCAAGCAAGTCGAGTCGTCGCGGATGAGCTGGGTCCTGGGAGACGTGATCGAGATGCACGGCCCGTCCGGCCTGCGGACACGCGGCTCGGACTGGAGCGACGCCCCGGCCTGCTTCCCGGGGGGGGTGCCGGCCGAGGTCGAGCTCGCCATGCCCGGCGGCGTCGCGGCCCTCCCGGCCAGCAACCCGCACGGGGGGGCTCTGAAAGACCAAGCGCCGAAGCGCGACGACGAGGTCGCCGCCGTCAGCTACGGGGCGCCGACCGACTCGCAAGCCGCGCCGCGCCGCCTGCCACACCCGGCGCCGTAGCGCCGCAGCCAACGACTTGGTTCCGGGGGGGACCTTGATGACCACACCGATTCGTTCGTTCGCTGTCGCCTTCGTGTCG
>JBOFFC010000086.1:0-1874 GCA_051648405.1 Lacipirellulaceae bacterium | reverse complement strand
GAGCCGCTCGCGGCTCGCGAAACCGCGGCGAAAGCGCCACGGTTTCGACGTCGCCTCCCTGCGACGACGCTGCCTGTCGAAAAATCAACAGGCTGCTACACTCCGCGTGCTTGTCTTATCTGCGGGTCGCGCGAGGGTTGGCCGTGCCGCGCTGGCTGTTCTGGATAATGGTCACTCTCGCCTGCTGGGGCGTTTGGGGGGTGCTGCTGCGCATCGCCCCCACCGACCTGAGCCCCGCGCAGTGCCAAGCGCTCTCGACCCTTGGGCTGCTGCCGATCTTCGTGCTGCTGTGGAGGCTGCGCGAGCCCGAGCCGACGTCCGAGGTCGCGCGCGGCGTTTGGCTGGCGATCGCCGCGGGGGTCGTGTCGAGCATCGGGAACGTCGCGTTCTACGCGACCCTCGCGACGGCCCCCGCGTCGATCGTGGTGCCGTTCACCGCCATGTCGCCGGCGATCGCGGTGCTGCTCGCGTGGCCGGTGCTCGGCGAGCGACTCGCGCCGTGGCAGTGGGGGGGGATCGCATTGTCGCTGGTCGCCATCCTGCTCTTCAACCTCACGACGGGGGACGAAGGACGCCTCGATCCGCTCCCGCTGGCGGCCATCCCCCTGGTGCTGTGGGGGATCACCCTGCTGTTGCAGAAGCTCTCGACGCGCTACGTCTCGGGGCGAACGGCGGCCCTTTGGTTCTTGGCGGCGTTCGTCCCGGTCGGGGTCGCGATCTTGGTCTGGTCCCCGATCGAGGCGAGCATCACCTGGCGGGCGTGGACGCTGACGTGCGCGCTGGGATTCACGCTCGGGTTCGGGAACGTGACCATCCTGTGGGCGTTGGCCGCGGGGGGGAGCGCGTCGATCGTCGCGCCCCTGTCGGGGCTCTACCCGCTCGTGAGCATCCCGCTGGCGGTGGGGGTTCTCGGCGAGCGGCTGGCGTGGCCACAATACGCTGGCATCGCCGCGGCGCTCGCCGGGGTCGCACTTCTCACCGCAACGACGACCGACGCAACACCGAACGACTCCGCGGGCCCCGCGTCCGGAGTCGCAGACCCCTCCTCACCACTGGGACTCGACGCATGACCCCGTTCGCCGAAGCACTCCGCACGCGCCCCGTCATCGGTGACGGGGGCTACCTGATCGAACTCGAGCGTCGCGGCTACGTCGATAGCGGCTCGGGACGCGAGCGCGTCGGGACCGGGCGCGGCAGCGGCCAGTTCACCCCCGAGGTTGCGATCGAGCACCCCGCGGCCCTTGAGCAGTTGCACAGCGAGTTCCTCGACGCCGGGTCGCAGGCGATCCAGGCCCTCACCTTCTTCGGCACTCGCGAGAAACTGAGCCGCGCCGGCTACGGGGCCCAGACCGAAGAGATCAACGCCGCGGCGGTCGCGCTGGCGAAGCGCGTGGCGGCCGACCGCGCGTACGTCGCGGGGAGCGTGTCGCGCACGCAGTTGATCGAACGCGAAGGGATCGAAGCGCTCGACAAGGCCCGCGACCACATCGCCGAGCAAGTCCGGCTGCTCCACGAAGCGGGGGTCGATTTCCTGATCCTCGAGACGTTCTTCCACCTCTCCGAGATGACCGCCGCGCTCGACGTTGCGGTCGCCACGGGGCTCCCCGTGGTGGCGACGATGAGCTTCCGCCCGCTGGTCACGGCGTGCAGCGACGGGCACTCGCCGGCCGACTGCGCGCGGGTGATGGCCGACCACGGCGCGGCGGCGGTCGGGGCGAACTGCGAGCAGGACCCCCCGCGGATGCTCGGGCTGCTGCGCGAGATGCGTGCGGCCGTGTCGATCCCGCTCGCCGCGCAGCCCTCGGCGTTCATCACGACCGACGACTGCCACTCGTTCACGCGACTTCCGCAGTTCCCCGACGACCTGGAGACGA
>JBOFFC010000085.1:0-2690 GCA_051648405.1 Lacipirellulaceae bacterium | reverse complement strand
CGTATCGACGCGCAGCGGTCTGCTTCCACGCTCCGGCGTCTAGCCGCCACACCGTCACGACACCCACTTTGTCGCCGGCGTAGAGTACGCGGCCATCGCTCGAAGCCGCGAGCGCCGTGATGGGCGTGCGGTGTGGCCGGACGACCGAGCGGCACAGCGGCGTGCGAGTTGCGCCGGGTTCCCACGTGCTCAACTGACCGTCGCGCAGACCGATCGCGAAGCGCTCGCGCCCGTCGCCGGCTGGGCTGATCCTGAGGGTCGCGGCGACGCGCGCCCGATCGGGCCAGAGTGGTCGCGGCCTTCCGCCATCGACGGAGAACGCGACGCTCGGTTTCGCTCCCGTGCCGGAGCGGCTGGTCGATGCGACGACCAACCCGTCGGGTGTGACGGAGACCACGTCGCGTCCGCCAAGGTCGATGGTCCGCAACAGCTTCCCCTCGGCGACGCCGTCCCAGACGCACGCCACGCCGTCAGCGGCAACCGTGACCAAGCGCGGCGCGGGTGTGGCGACCGACCACGCCTTCATGCGGGCGTGGTCGCGGTGCCCGGCGAAGAGGCTCCGGCTCGCGCCGTCCCACTGTGCGCGAGTAACGAAGCCGTCGCCGTCGGCGACGAGGGTTGAGCGATCTTGCGAGTTGAACAGCGCGACGCGGACCGGTCGGACCGGCTTTCCAGCCTGTGAAGTCTCGACCAACGTGTTCTTCCTTTCGACGGCGATTCTCCAGCGGACTACGCGGCCCGACTTGTCGCTTGAATAGGCGTGTCCCTGAGCGTCGAGCGCGAGCGAACGCAGTGGCTGGTCGTGGTACTGCCGCACCGGTTCGTACTCGACTCGGTCGCCCGGCCCGGCGAGCGCCCGCACGAGGGCCGTGCCGCCTCCGGCGGAGACGACCGTGCCGGTCGCGCGGTCGATCGCGACACCGACCACTGCCCCGGCGTGTTGGCCGGGGAGTGTTTGGACCACGACGTCCTCCCATTCTGGGATCGCGTCGCTCGGCGCCTGCACCCGTCGGGTATCGACCAGGTGGACCAACCCGTCGTCGCAGCCGTAGGCGAGCCGTTTGTCGTCGAAGGCGACGGCCGTGATAAGGGGGGACCCGGTCGCTCTCTCGGCGTGCGAGTGAGGTACGGACGCGACTTCGTCGTTGAGTGACGACATGAACACGCGCCCCTTCAGGTCCGCCGACACAAACGCGTCGCCCTCCGACGAGTACGCCACGGCGGTTACCTGGGCGCCGTGATTCCGCCCCTCGTCAGTAGCGATGCGCGTGACGCTGCGTTTCTTCGGGTCGATGCTCCATCGCTCAACCGCCGTCGAGGTCGAGCCGGTGACCAGCTCGGGTCGCTGGGGGTGAAACGCCAGCGACGTGAGGCGCCCAGGGGGGGCACCCTCGGCGATCGAGTACGAACCCCCCGTCGCGGCGTCGAAGACATGAAGGCCTCCGCCAACCACCGCGCTAACCAGTGAGCCGTCGGCCGACACGCCAATCAACGTCAACTCGCCGTTCACCTTCCAACCCGCTGGCAACGGCTCTCCGACGCGGGCTAGCCGCACGGTCGCGTCGCCGGCGTTGAGCTCGGCGACGGCGACCCACTCGCCGCTGGGGCTGGTCGCGACGAGCCGACCCAAGTCGTCCCGTCCGGCGGCGACCTCGGCGGCTTCTTTTCGCCAGTCGCACGCGCGTAGCAGATCGGGATACTCTTCGCTCTCCCGCGCTTCTTCGGGGACGGTTGCCAGCATCTTCGACGCGGCGTACATCCCCGACGAGAAGAGCTCGAGCCGCACTTCGCTCAACTTCGCTTGAGCCGACTTCGCTTCCGCCTTCTCGTTTGCTTCCTGTACCAGCAGGTCGGATTCGACTCGCTTGCGTTCGGCTTCGGTCGCGGCGTTTGCTACTTCCCGGCGTGCATCTTTCACCTGCTCGCGTGCTTTTTTGACAGTTGTGTCAGCTGCCCGCGTCACTGTGTCCGCCTCGGCCTTGACGCGCACTGCCCTGGCATCTGCTTTTGCTACCCGCGCATCAGCCTGCTGGACCTTCTGTTCGGTGTCCTTCTCGACTTGCTTAAGCTGACTCTCGGCGATCCGCTGCCTCTCCTCTGCGTGATCCGCGTTCCCGTACGCTCGAAGCAGGAAGACACTGAAGCCGGCCGAACCGAGAACCATAGCGACCAAAGACGCCGCGGTAGTGTACAGAAGTCCCTTGAACCACTTCGCTTGCGTGTCGCGTTTTCGTTGGCTCTCGGCGATCTCCATGCGGAGCGCTGTGTCGGCTTCGCTCTTCTCGTCGGTGAGCGTCATCGCCAGGTCGTAGTCGCCGGCCGTGAATGCCGCCTCGGCGTGTCGGCGCCGCGCGCGCGCCAGTCGCCGCTTGGCCTTGCTGTTCTGCGGCCAGAGCTCCAGGGCGTTGTCGTACCCGTGGCGAGCGCGGGCGTACGCCTCGTACATCCGGCGCTTCGCGTCGGCCGCTTCGGGGTTCTCGCGCAGCTCGTCTCCCAATGCCAAGTCGCGCGTCGCGCGGCGCGTGATCACGCGGCTCTCGGCATGCGCCTGGTACTCCTTGATCGCGGCGATGAAGTCGCCCACCGTCGCATAGCGGTTCTTGGGGTCGGTTGCCATCGCCCGGTAAGCGATGTCGAGCAACTCGGTGCGGTGCTTGACGGCGACGATGCGGTTCCGCGTCGCGTTGAGG
>JBOFFC010000084.1:0-1565 GCA_051648405.1 Lacipirellulaceae bacterium | reverse complement strand
GCCCTCCCCGAGCCGCTCCGCTCGCTGGTCGTCGAGGGCGCCAAGTCGATCGGCTGCGACGAGTCGTTCGTAGCGCTGCCCGGCCTGGCGGCTGCGGCGGGGGCGATCGGGGCGACCCGCGTGCTGCGTCTCAAGCGTGACTGGCGCGAGCCGTGCGTGCTGTGGTGCGTTGTCGTGAGCCCCTCGGGGGCGACCAAGTCGCAGGGCCGCAAGCTGGTCCTGGCGCCGCTGTGGAAGCGCGAGCGTGACGAACTGAAGCGCCACCAAGCGGCGCTGCGCGAGTTCGACGCGCTGAGTAACGAGCACGAACGCGAGGTCGCGGCGTGGAAGAAAAGCAAAGACGGCGGGCCCCCACCCGAGGCGCCGGCAAAGCCCGAGCTGGTCGAGTTCACGCTCAGCGACACGACCGTCGAGGGGGCCGCTCGGGCGTTGCAGCGCAACCCCCGCGGACTGCTGGTCGAGTCCGACGAGCTGGCGGCGTGGTTCAAGAGTTTCAACCAGTACCGCGACGGGGCCGACGCCCAGCACTGGATGATGATGCACGGCGGGGGCCGCCTGAAGGTCAACCGCGCGGGGCTCGCCCTGCCGCTGTACATCGACCGGGCCTGCGCGAGTGTCTCGGGGACCGTCCAACCGGCGATCCTTTCCGAGTGCCTGAGCGGCGAGCACCGAGAGTCGGGGCTCGCCGCGCGGCTGCTGTTCGCGCACCCGCCGCGGAGGGGGAAGCGCTGGACCGACGACGAGGTGAGCGAGCGGACCACCCGCGCTTGGGCCGACCGCCTGACCGATCTACTCGACCTGGAGTTCGCCCTTCCCGAGGGGGACAGCGACGCACCCGAGCCGATCGACTGCCGGCTGTCTCGCGACGCCCAGCGACGGTGGATCGCCTTCGTCAACGAGCACGGCGCCGAAGGGATGGAGCGTGACGGGGCCGAGCTAGCGGCCTGGAGCAAACTCGAAGGCTACGCCGCGCGGCTGGCGCTGGTGCTGCACCTGATCGAAGACCCCGAGGGGGCCGAGGTCTCGCTCGACACCCTGGAGCACGCCATCGAACTGGTCGGCTGGTTCGCCGGCGAGGCCGAGCGCTTTTACCGCGGCGCCAAGGCCGACCCAAAGCTCGCGCTGGCCGAGAAGCTCGTCGCTTGGATCGAAGCCCGCGGCGGCGAGGTCACGGCCCGCGACTTGGCCAAGGGCCCGCGGCAGTACCGCAGTAGCGATGCGGCAGAGCGGGGGCTGCAAGCTTTGGTCGATGCGGGCCTCGGCGCTTGGCGAGTGTCGGCCAGCGCGACCAACCAAGCCCGCGTCTTCACCCTGGCGGCGGCGGCGGCACATTCACGGGAAACCCGCGTTTCCGGCGAATCTGTCGCCGTCGCCCGTGTCGCCACCCCGGAAAACACGTTCGACCCCCTCACCTTCGCCCAAGACGGGAGCCTCCTGCTATGAGCACCAACGACACGCCGACCGACCCCACGCAGATCGTCATCGACACCCACCACAAGGCCCGCGTGCTGGCCGAGGTGCTGGCCGCCAAGGGGGTCACCATCGAGGTCACCCCCGAGGGGGTG
>JBOFFC010000083.1:0-7078 GCA_051648405.1 Lacipirellulaceae bacterium | reverse complement strand
CCCCCGACCCCTCCCCCTGAAGGAGAAGGGGGGAAAAAGCATCCGCCCACTGCATGCTGTCTACTCCGGTTGGTCATTGGTCATTGGTCATTCGCGTTCTTCACTCCGCGACGACACGTCACGACTCGCACGCTCCTCTCTGCCCTCTATCGTCTTTCCTCTAACCTCTCGCATCTCGCATGAGTGCAATGCCGCTGGGGGGGATTGTCAGTAGCGTCGCCGGGGCGCCGCTGTCGCAGACGCACGGGTCGGCCGCCGAGCGCGCGCGGCAGGACGCCACTTCGGTCGAGCGATCGGCCGACGCCGACCGCCGCGCCGAGGGCGCCGCGGGGATCGGCCGGACCGAAGGGGACCAGCAGGCGAGCGACCGCGACGCCGACGGCCGCCGCGCTTGGGAGTTCCCCGACGAGCGCTCGTCCGAGCAAGAAGCGGCCGAGCAGAAGGCCGCGGAGCTGAGGGCCGCCGAGCTGAATCGCCCGCGGCCGCCGTCGCTCGACGGCTCGGGGGGCGCCCTCGACCTGACGGGCTGAGGCGCGGTCTAGTCGTGTTGCTAGGGAAGCCGTTCGTCGGGTTCGTTGGTCGTGCGAAAGCACGGCGTTACGCTGTTGGGCGGGTTCGCCCCTCCCCCCGTTTTCCATCGAGGACTCGGCCTCCCCCTGAAGGGGGAGGGGGATATGTGTCGCCAGCGTCGTTCCTCCTTGCTTCGCACCGCGCTATGCTGTTCACCAAGATGCACGGCACGGCGAACGACTACGTCGTCGTCTCGGCCCTCGCAGGCCCCCCGCCGACCGACGTCGAGCGCCTGGCCCGCGACGCGTGCGACCGACGGCGCGGGATCGGCGCCGACGGCCTCGTCGTGCTGGTGCCGCACCCCGGCGCCGACGCCGAGATGCGCATGCACAACCCCGACGGTTCGTACTCGGCGATGTGCGGCAACGCCCTGCGCTGCGTCGGCAAGTTCCTCTACGAGCGCGCCGGCTTGCGCAAGCCACGCCTAAACGTCGTCACCGGCGAGCGCCGCGTAACGCTCGACCTCAGCATCGAAGCCGATCGCGTCGTCCGCGTCGCCGCTGACCTCGGGTCCCCGGCCTTCGCCCCCGCGGAGGTGCCGACGACGCTCGGCGCTGATGGTCAGGGTTTTGTCCGCGATGCGCCGCTCGAGGTGGCCGGCCACACACTGCGGTTCACCTGCGTCTCGATGGGGAACCCCCACGCCGTGACGTTCCGCGCCGCGGGCGAGCCCGAGCCCGACGTGCTCGGCCTAGGCCCGCTGGTCGAACACCACGCGGCGTTCCCGCAGCGCACGAACGTCGAGTTCGTCGAGGTCCTCTCGCGCTCACGCCTGCGTCAACGGACCTGGGAACGGGGCGCCGGCGAGACGCTCGCCTGCGGCAGCGGCGCGTGCGCCGTGGCGGTCGCCGCGTCGCTCGGCGGCCTCGCCGAGCGCCGCGTCACGATCGAACTGCTTGGGGGGGAGGTCGAAGTCGAGTGGCGCGAAGGGGACGGCCACGTCGTCCTCGCGGGGCCGGCGGTGGAGGTTTTTCGGGGAGAGTGGGGGGTGGCCGCGGAAAGAATCTGGACAGCTTTGTGAGTCGTGGTACCCTGCTCAGAGAACGTGACGGCTTCTGGAGGGATAGAGATCGCGACGCTCTAACAGAGTATCACCCACGTGCTCAAGGTGACCTCAATGTGCCACATCAACATCGTAGTGCTCGGTGCGATGACATCGTGTCTCTGCTTTTGTACAGGGCAGGCGCTATCACAAATCGTCTACACGGGTCCATCGAACTCCGCGCACGTGAATATCGCTGCGGAGGGCGGGCTGTCGCCAGTTGCGGATCAAGACCCGCAGTTTGCGCATGCGGTCACCACCCGCACCACTTCAACAGGACTGGGGGCGGTATGGGCCTACTCAAGTCCTGTTTTTGTGCGAACAGCGGGGATCAGCGGCGGACATTTCGGAGTGACCATCGGATCGGCGCGCAGTCAAATTGACGGGCTTATGGTTGTTCCAGCGAACCCAAATCACACCACGCCCCTACCTAGCGCATTCACGGCGACGCTCACGGTTGCGGTGGAAACGAGGAATGTCACGTTAGCACCGACACCACAGCCTCCATTAAACAGCAAAACGGACACTGGGTATTTTGCGCACTTCTACACCCCCATAAACGGGCAGCTGGTATCGCAGTATAACGTATTGAATGAGCGATGGAGTGACGGCAGCAACCAGCATGTCCGTCAAGCGAATTTCCCGTACCAGATGTACGTTCCCTTCGGATTCGAGTTGGGTGCTGATTCATACACGGCAACGAACGAACCCAATCAGTTGGTTGCCGATATAAGGGCATACGTGACCGATCCGAATCTGCTTTCGTTTCCAAAGGGCTCAAACGGCGAAGATCTTTACCGGGTTGTCCAGATCGACCAACCCTGGACGATGTTGGCGCCCCTTCCAGCGGTTGTGCCGCCGGGCTTCCAGTACCCGGATGTCGTAGCGCGAGACGTGATCGTCCCCGGCCCTCCGTCCGAGCTGCCCGGTGACTATGATCGCGACATGGATGTCGATGGCGACGACCTGTTAGTGTGGCAACAGGACTACGGCTTTTCGGCCGTCGGTCGACGCTCAGACGGGAACGGCGATGGGATCATCGACGCCGGTGACTACACGGTCTGGCGGGACAATCTTGGGCTAGGCGACGTCGGCCGCGATGCGTTCGCGGCCGTTCCCGAACCAACTGCAGGCACTTGCGCAATCGCAGGCACAGTTTTTATTGTGGTCACGTCATTGCGGAGCCGTGTGTGTTGTTGAGCATTCACGCGTAAGCGGAACCGCGAGCGCTCGCCGTAGCTTGCACATTCCGGATTGCGCGAATGCGGTCGGCGATGTATTAACCTGGTCTCGATACCCGTCAGCGGCTTCTTTCAATTGTTCCTCCATCGATGTAAACTCGGAGTCAATCATGGTAAGGCAAGTCGTTTGCATCGCTACAGCATCCTTGTTGTTTGGGCTTACAAGTCCCGCTACTGCTGAAGTCTTCCCGACGATTGTCCACGCGGAGGTTAGACGATCTTCGGCAGACGATGTGACGTACGATTTTACTGGAAAGGTTGACGGGAAGTCTGTTGTCGTGATTCGCGCTCCAAAAGGGACTGTCAAGTTCTCGACCGGTCCCGCTCCGTTCAACGACGGTTCCAAGATCGACGGCGCGTCCAAGGTGTTGATCGAGGCGTCGAGAGTAGTGTTCAATGCAAAAATCGACGGAAAGTCCATCGTCCTGCTGATCGTGCCCAAAGACGGCGTCGTCGAGATCAACGACAAGATCGATGGAGAGTCGGAAGTCTATTGGTGCAAGTCTGACGACTCAGACCCCGAACCAACCATAACGGTAAAGCTTGAAAACCCTCGTGGCGGCTCCAAGTTCAACCAAGTCTCACGAGCTGAGATGGACAGGCTGATTAAGGAGCACGACCTCAAGTAGGGCGGACGCGAGCAGCCCCTCGTTTTCTTCACGACGACCGCGCCCGGAGGGGCGACAGAGACGCCCACGCCCACGCCGACGCCTCTGTCGCCCCTCCGGGGCTTCGCTCCTTCAGGGGGCGTCGGTCTTGGGGCTTCGTCTCTGGCTATCCGCTTTCGCTCCTCCGGGGCTGGTTCGATCGGGGCCCGAGGGGGTGGTTGTGTGCCACTGCTGGCTCGCCAGCAGTGCGAAGCGGGTACACGGGTGGCCCCTCGGTTCGTCGTTCGGCATTGGACGGCTGGTACCCGGGGCTCACTGCTGGCAAGCCAGCAGTGGCACTACGATCGCCTCGGTTTGCATCCGCGTAAGCGCTCTTCGCCCGTGAGCCGCGCTTCGGGTACACCACCTCGCTTTGAATCGCCTCGCTCCCCGCTAGCACCCCCTGATGAAACTCCGCTCGCCGCTACTGCAGGGACTGGTCGCTTCGACCATGGCCACGACGGTCCGGGCGTGGATGTCGACCATGCGCTACGAGGCGGTCTACGACGACCCGCTCGTGGACCCGGCCCACCACACCAACGAGCCCTTTATCTACGTGCTGTGGCACGAGCACATGGGGGTCCCGATCTACCTGCGGGCCGACTGTGGGATCGCGATCCTGGTGAGCAAGCACCGCGACGCCGACGCCCTCGACGTGATCGCCCGGCGCAGCGGCTTCGAGTGCGTGCGCGGTTCGACGGCCCGCGGGGGCGCCGCGGCGCTGCGAGAACTGGTCGAGCGCGGCCAGCGCCAGCACCTGGTGATCACCCCCGACGGGCCGCAAGGGCCGCGTCGGACGATGGCCGCGGGGCCGGTCTACTTGGCGTCGAAGCTCGGGCGGCCGATCGTCCCGATGGGCTTCGCCGCCGACCGCGCGTGGCGGACCCCGACCTGGGACCAGTTCCTGATCCCCAAGCCGTTCGCGCGTGTGAAGGCCTGGATGGGGGCGCCGATCACCGTCCCCGCGGACCTCGACCGCGAGGGGCTCGAAGCGGCCCGCGCGCGAGTCGAGGGAGAACTGAACCGTGTGACCGAGGCCGCCGAGGCGTGGGCCGCCGGCGGCCCCACCCCGGCCGGCGCCGCGAAGGCACGGCGCGAACGCACGAGCCGGCGCCCGCGTGCCATCGCGCGCAACGACGACGCCCGCCGCGCGGCTTGAGGTTCGTCACTCCCCGTGATCCCCCTCGCTCCCGTCCTGCGCGTCCCTACGGAACTCGGCTAGAATCCGCGCATGCCCGCCGGACGACCGCCGCTGACAGGACCGACCCCCAAGCCTCGGACGCTGCCGCGCGCGGCGCCGAGCGAGGCGGCGGCCAGCGGCGCCCCAGCGCGGCCCGAGGCGATGTCGGTCGCCGAGCTCACCGATCGGCTCAAGGGGGTCCTCGAAGGGGCGTTCCCCAGCGTGTGGGTTGCCGGCGAGGTCTCGAACTTCTCGCGTCCCAGTTCGGGGCACTGCTACTTCACGCTCAAGGACGACCAGGCGCAGCTCCGCGCGGTCGTGTGGCGTGGCGCGGCGGAGAAGCTCGGCTTCCCGCTTCGCGACGGGGTCGAGATCGTCTGCCACGGCAGGGTGGAACTCTACGGCCCGCGCGGCACCTACCAGATCGTCATCGACCGGGCCGAAGCGCTGGGGGCGGGCGCGCTGGAGGAGCGGCTCAGGCGGCTGCGCGAGAAGCTCGCCGCCGAGGGGCTGTTCGACGCCGAGCGGAAGCGTCCGCTGCCGCCGTTCCCGCGGCGGATCGGCTTCGTCACCAGCCCCACCGGCGCCGCGGTCCGCGACTTCCTCGAGGTCGTGCGCCGTCGCTGGCGCGGCGTCCACGTGCTGGTGATCCCCGCGCGGGTGCAGGGCGACGGCGCCGCCGAGGAAATTGCCGCCGGGGTGCGGCTCGCCAACCGCCTCGCGACGCCCCTCGACGTGCTGGTGGTCGGCCGCGGCGGGGGGAGCCTCGAGGACCTGTGGGCGTTCAACGAAGAGGTCGTGGTCCGCGCGATCCACGCGTCGCAGGTCCCCGTGGTGTCGGCTGTCGGGCACGAGATCGACGTGACGCTCGCCGACTTCGTCGCCGACGTGCGGGCGCTCACCCCCAGCGAGGCGGCGGAGCGTGTCGTGCCGTCGGCGGACGAAATGATGCAGCGGCTGTCGGCTCTCGGCGGTCGGCTTTCGCAGGGGGCTTGGCGTTCGCACCGCCGTCTTGCCGAGCGCTTGCGATCGCTCGCGTCGCGTCGGCCGCTGGCCCGACCGCACACGATCGTCGGCGACCTGGCGCGGAGGCTCGACGAGCTCGACGCCCGCGCGCGGCGGGCTTCGCTGCAAGCCGTCGCGACCAACAAGGGGCGGCTGGCGGCGCTCGCGGGCAAACTCGAGACGCTCAGCCCGCTGCAAGTCTTGGGGCGCGGCTACAGCCTGACGACGACCGCCGAGGGCAAGCTGGTCCGCGCCGCACACCACGTGAAACCGGGCGAACGCCTGGTGACGACCCTCGGCGAAGGCCGCGTCCACTCGACGGTCGATTCGATTGAAGCGAAGTAGTTCACCACAGAGGACACGGAGAAGGAAGAAGAGGAACCACAGATGAACAAGGATGAACGCAGATAGACGGAGAGCGATGGCGCGTGCGGCGTTTTCTTTATCTGTGTTGATCGGTGTTCATCTGTGGTTCCCCTCTCCGTCGTTCCTCCGTGCCCTCCGTGCCCTCTGTGGTGCATCGCTTCCGTAGCGTCCTTGGCGCTCGTGGCGTCGTGGCGGTTCAGTTTTCTTCCGTGAGGTGACGAGTGGCCAAGAAGATCGCGAAGAAGTCCCCACCCGCCGAGAGCGGCGAGTCGTTCGAGGAGGCGCTCGGGGGGCTCGAGCGGATGGTCGCCGAGCTCGAGGGGGGTGACCTGCCGCTCGCCCGCGCGCTCGAGGCCTACGAGGCGGGGGTCGCGCGGCTGCGCGCTTGCCACACCGAGCTCGAGCGCGCCGAACGACGGATCGAGCTCTTGAGCGGAGTCGATGCGCAGGGGAACCCCGTCGTGCGCCCGTTCGACGAGGGGTCGGGCGAGTCGCTCGAAGCGAGCGCCTCCGCACGGGGGGCGAAGCGCACCGCCGCTCCGCAGGGGCGAGCGGGCGACGGCGTGGACGCTCGCGGGCAGCTCTTCTAGGATTTTCGTACGCTGCTCGAATCCGACGCCGCTCGGGGGCCGAACGCCCCGTGTGCTGCCGGTCCTCCCCCCTCCCCTTCGCGTCCGTTTGTTCATGGCCAGCGCCCCGGATTCGTCCGACGAGCTGCTCTTGGTGGAGCGAGCGCTCGACGCGGCGCTGAGCCCAGCCCGCGGCCGGCCCGAGCGGCTGCTCGAGGCGATGCGGTACGCGGTGCTCGGGCCCGGCAAGCGGCTGCGGCCGCAGCTCGTGCTGATGGCGACGCGGTCCTGCGGCGGCGAGGTGACCGACGCGGTCCCAGCGGCCTGCGCTGTCGAGATGGTCCACGCTTACTCGCTGATCCACGACGACCTGCCGGCGATGGACGACGACGACCTGCGTCGCGGCCGGCCTACTGTCCACCGGCAGTTCGACGAGGCGACGGCGATCCTCGCCGGCG
>JBOFFC010000082.1:0-8230 GCA_051648405.1 Lacipirellulaceae bacterium | reverse complement strand
CCCCCCCCCCCCCCCCCCGACCCGACAACCGACTCAGAGGCTCGCGAACTTCTGGTTCTTCTCGATCGCTTCGACCTTGGTCGCCGCGTGCGGCGCCTTCTCTTGGCACGTCACGCGGACGCTGGCCCCCGCCTTCAGGTCCGACCACTTGCACGCCTTGCCGTCACACGTGATCTTGACGTCCGACATCATCGGGCAGCTGCGACGGTCGAGTCCCTTGTTGTCGGTCATCACGAGCGACTGCCCGCTGACGCTGACGAGCTTTCCCTCTCGGGCGACCGCGGAGAACTCCGTGTTCTTCTCGATCCCTTCGACCTGCACCACCGCCGACGCGTCGTCGCTCTTGGTGGTCACACGAATTTTCGTGCCGGCCTTCAGCTCGCGCTCCTTGCACGCCTTCCCGTCGAACAGCAGCGTCGCGTCTTTGGTGATGGCGTGGGAGTGCTCGGCGCCGTCTTCACCCACCATGACGAGCTGGTCGCTCGACATGCTGACGATGACCCCGTCGTGGGTCGTCTGCGCGGCTGACTTCTCGGATGCCGCGTACGGAGCGGCGGTGGTCTGGGCCGTGGCCCACGTCATGGTCATCGCGGCGGTCGCAGCGGCGACTAGTCCAAGCGACAGCACGTGGCAGAACCGTGTCTTTGTACTCATGTCGGTCTCCTTGATTTACACTGTGTCTCCATCGCGCGGGGGCTACACGCCACCGCTGTAAACTTGTCGGCGCCGCTGCGAAGGCCCGGGCCTCGCCCGACGGGCTGACCGTTAGGTCGCCGCGGCGGGGGCTACCGCCTCGGCGTTGATGACCGACTCCGCGAGGTCGGTGAGCTTCTGGTCGGCGGCCCCTTCCTCGTCGAGTGTTTGCTGCAACAGCTCCGTCGCTTCGGACATCCCGAGGAGCTTGGCGAACGTCCGGACGCAGCCGTAGCCGGCCATCTCGTAGTGCTCGACGCGCTGGGCGGTCGCGATGAGCGCGGCGTCGCGAACGGCGGGGTCGGCCTCCTCGGCCATCAAGTCCTTCCCCTCCTCGAGCAACCCCTCCATCGCCTTGCACTTCTTGCCCTTGGGGCTTCCCCCGAGTCCCTCGAAGACCGTGCCCAGTCGCTCGACGTGGACCTCGGTCTCCTTGGCGTGTTCGCGGAACGCCTCGGCGAGCCGCTCGTCGCTGGCCGCCTTCGCCATCTTTGGCAGGGCCTTCAGCAGCTGGTTCTCGGCGCTGTACAGGTCCTTCAGCTCGCTCACCAGCAGGTCGTGTAGCGTGTGGAGTGCCATGTGGGTCTCGCTGTTTGTTAAGAGAACGCCGCGCCAACGTTGCGTTGGCACTGCGTTGTAAATGGCGCCGCCGCGTCAGACGGCGACCTCGGCCGCCGCGGTGATGTCTTCGGCGTTGTTCTGCTCGAAGATCGCCCTGACGCGGGTCGCTTGCTCGCCGTCCTTCGTGTGGACCGAGATGAGCGCCGAGCCGGTCTTGATGCGGTCCTCGTATTGCTTCGCCTCGATTTCGGGGATCCCAATCCCCTGCAATCCACCGGCCAATCCCCCCACCGCGCCCCCGACGACGGCGCCGCTGAGCACCGCCATGATGGGACCGGCGACGATGAACGGCCCGATTCCGGGGATCCCCAGCGCGGCGATCCCCGCCATCCACCCCAACGCGCCGCCAACCAGGGCCCCGGTGCTCTGCCCTTTGGTGATCCCGCGCGAGGCGCTGTCCAACGCCCGCACCTCGTCGGCCATCACCACCGAAATGCTGTCGCTCGAGAACCCTTCGGACTCGAGCTTCTGCATAAGGATCTCCGCCAGGTTAGGGTGGGCAGTGCAGGACACCGATTGCGCCATGGGAGGCTCCGTTTCTCGACGGTGGGAGGGGGATACACAGCGCGTCACGCGCCGGCAATCAATATCGCGCGGCTTGCTGCTGGATCGCCTCGTCTCCGTCGCAAGCGACTGTGCCGGCGATCCGCTCACCATTGTGCGTTTCGCTGTCGGCCGCCATGCGCCGATGGGTCGCTTCGTGCTTTAGTGTCGTGAACTTCTGTTTCGCGCCGACGCCCCCATCGCGCCGCACCGGCGCGAGGCCGATGCGGCGTGGTGAACAGGGACACCGCTTCAGACGGCGACCTCGGCCGCCGCGGTGATGTCTTCGGCGTTGTTCTGCTCGAAGATCGTCCTGACGCGCGTCGCTTGCTCGCTGTCCTTCGCGTGGACCGAGATAAGCGCCGAGCCGGTCTTGATGCGGCCCTCGTACTGCTTCGCCTCGAACTCGGGGATCCCCATGCCGATCAGGCCACCGGTCAGTCCTCCCAAAGCCCCCCCGACGGTGGCGCCGCCGAGCGCCGCCATGATCGGACCGGCGGCGATGAACGGGCCGAGCCCGGGGATCGCCAGGGCGCCGATCCCGGCCATCCAACCCAACGCGCCGCCGACAATCGCCCCGGTGCTGCCCCCCGTGGCGATCCCCTCGGGGGCCTTGGTGTTGTGCTCGTGGGCGAAGTCCCGCGTCCCCCCCTTGTCGGACATCAGCACCGAGATGCTATCGCCGGAAAAGCCGTCCGACTGGAGCTTCTGAATGATGACTTCCGCCTGGCGCGGGTGAGCGGTGCAGAAAATGGCTTGGGCCATGAGAGTCTCCCTGTAAAGTGTTGTGAAGAAATGCGCAGCGCGTCGCGCGCGGTCGCTTACTGGTTGTCGACTTCGATCTCGCTCGTCACGTTGCCTTCGCCGGCTACGGTTCCTGCGATACGCTCGACGTTAACCTTCTCGCCGTCGGTCGCTACGGGGCCGCGTAGCGTCACTTTCCCGTTCTGGGTGATGATCTTCACGTTGTGCGCCGACACAGACATGCTCGTGGCGACGATCTGCTTGCGGATGTCGGCCGTCACGGCGATGTCGCCACTCGCGTTGCTTTGATCGAACGGCGTCTTCGCGATGCCGTCCCGGTCGCGGGTGTTTACACCCGTGTTGTCCGCAGCCACGTGCGGGTCGGCGTCGTTGACGGTTTGTGCCGTCGGTGACTCCGGCGACCTCGTCGCGTCGGGGCTCGGTGTCGCCGAGTCGTTGCAGCCAAGCGCGGCCAGAGCGGCCAATCCGAGGATCGTTCGTTTCATGGGTTTGGTCCTTGGGGATGTGATACGAGAGTTGCGTCGGTAGCATTCAAGAGCGGTCCTCCGCGACGCTTCGTGGACGGCTGCAAGCTGGGCGGCCACCGTCAGTACCGCGATGGCGACGCTCCAACCGAGGGTGAAACGAGGTGCTGGTAGTCGGTCGGATGGAACGCGGTCACTATTGGGCCGTCCCGGCGCCTGAAGCCGGAGCGGGGGCCCCAGCCCCCGACGTTCCCTGGCCGATCGCCCCCCCGGACGTAGACCCCGCTCCGAGGGCTTGACCGGTTGGGTTCGCGCCCGCCGCGGGGGCTCCGCCGGGGAACCCGTTCGACTGCTGCTGCTGCGGTTGTTGCTGCCGTTGCTGTTGTTGTTGCTGCGATTGCAGCTGCTGCGACTGGCGTTGCTGGGCATTCGGCCGTCCTCCGGGGCCAGTCCTGGCGCCGTTCGCCCCCGCGGCGCCGAAGCCAGGCGCTTGGCCTCCGCCGGTGAGTTGGCCGTTGGCGTCGAGCCCGTACCGCTGCTGGTACTCGCCGAGTGATTGCTGAAGCTCGTTCACACGGCGGGTCTGCTGCGGGTTCAGCCGACCTCCTCGTTGCTGGACTGCGTTGAGTTCCTGGAGGTCGAGGGTCGATTGCCGGTACTGCTCAGCGCCGCGTGTGAACGCTTCCCGACGCGTCGATGCGTCGGGCCCAAGAACACGGGACAACGACTCGAAGCGTCGCTGCTGTGCGGGGGTAAACCGGGCCCTCGAGCGGAACGCCTGCTGGAGTTCTGCGAACTCACCAGACAGGCCATTGGCGCCTTCTCTCCCCGGGCCTGCGGGGCGGTTTGCGCCGAGCTCCCCGGCGCGATTGCCCGGCGCTGCGGGCCCTGTATCGGGCAGGAACCCCTCGGGTGTCCCCCCCTGTTGACCGGGCTGTTGGGGATCGATCGCTGCGCCGTCCCTTCGGCCTTCGGACAGGCCTTGGTCGGCGAAGCCCAAGCCCCCACCGTAGCCTCCCCAGTAGCCTCCCCCGTAGCCTCGCCCGTACACACGGGCTTCGAGTTGCCAGAGTCGCGCCTCCTCTTCGGCGGCGAGCGCACCGCCGCGACTCCTCTCCACGAGCGCCGCCATTTCTTCAAGCATTTCCGTATCGACTGCCGGCTGGCCCTGGGGAGCCGTCGCCGACTTCGCCTGCGAGGCCAGGGTGTCGGCGTCGCGATCGACCGACCGCGCTTTGCGTTCGGCAGCGGCCTCTTCCGGTGGTAGCCCCTGGGCGGCGATTGTCGTGTCGATCTCCTCGTCGTCGCGGTGGTACTTCACCGGGATTTTCTCCCCCACATGCTTCTCTTCGCACACACTCCGAATTCCGTCGGCGAAAGTCTCGAAATCAACGTCCTCGATCGACGCGAAGGCGAGGATGCGGTCCCCCTCGCGGAGGCCCGCGTCCCACGCAGGAGAGTTCGGGAAGACCGCCTCGACGTAGGGACCGGTGAACCCGCTATCGGCGTCCCGCTTCTCAACCAGCGTCAGGCCGAGGACCCGCAATTCTGGTCGAGCCTCGTCTCCTTCCGCGTTGGCGACGGGTCGCCGTACGTCCTGGCCCTGCGCTGACCTGCCTGGCTCGTCGGCGGCCACAGGGAGCCAGATCGACGCAGCGACGAGGGCGCCAAGGAGGTAGCAAGGCTGCGTGTTCATTGTTAGCTGCCTGATGTTGGTGGGGCCCAGCCACTCGTTTACCGAGCGAGCTTTGTCAACGCTTACGACACCCTCACAGGCAATCGGTATGCCAGGGAGTGGCAGAAGTCCGTCGAGACCGGAGGTCGGGAACCCCACTTGGCGTCGGCCCACGCCCCCGAGCGGGTCTCGCGTCGCACCGCTAGATCGAGTTCGGGTCCACGTGCGCTTACGGCGGAGAACGGGCGAAGTCGCGGCGATAAACGCTCGGTGGCCACCGAGAGCGGCGCCGGACTTGCTGTCGGTAAGCTGCGTCGTTGGCCCCCCGAAGGGACGGACAAACGGCGTTGAGACCCGCGGTAAGAACGTCGCGGTGCTTGGGAGTCCGCCCATGATGGAGGTCGCGGGCCCCCGATCCGGAGCGTGCCGGCGGGCGCACGCCAGCAATCCTTCTAGCGGATCTCGGGTGCAGAACCTACGCTACGCCACTTCGCGGAGTCGGGAACTCCACTAACGACCGGCGAGCGGCCGCGCGGCCGTTGACCGCTGGGTTGCTAGTGAGTGCAAAATCCTTGTTGATCGTCGCGCGATGAGGGACCGAGGGCAACTCGAGGACGCCCGAGCCGCGGGCGGAACACGCTCCGGGAGGGGGCGCGATTACCATGGTGTCGAGGAGCGCCGAACGATCAGCACAACCGTGAGCCGCAGCTGACGGGAATCCGGCGAACCCGCCGGCTCGCCGAAGTTGCCCTGTTTTGGAGCGCACGTCGAGTTGATCATGCCTATCGACGAGATGAATAGCAGCGCCAACCAGCACGAATCCACCGATCCGCACGACGCGCCGGGTGGTGACGAAGCGCCGCGTGGAGCGATCGATCTCTCCGTGGCGCTGCGGCGGTTCCGCGGCGACGTCCAGCTCTTGCTCGACATGACCTCGTTTTATACCGACGACCACCCAGCGCTCTGCGACCGCCTCGACGCGGCGCTCGACCGCGGCGATTGGGACGAGTTGAGGAGGGCGGCCCACACCTTGAGGGGCATGGCCTCGACGTTCGACGCGGACGACGTCACGCACCTCGCGGCGACGGTAGAGTCGTTTGCCGGACGCGGCGATCGTCAACTGCTGGCGCCGCTCGTGCCGCGATTGACGGTTAACGCTAAACGACTCGGCGCATCGCTCGCGGCTTGGCGAGCGGGTGCAACGCAAGGCTAGACGCTCTCGTGCGCGTCGCTCCCGGGGGCGGGCGTGAAGACCACGGTCTGGCCGATCTGGATCCGATGCAAGCGGATCTTGTTGCGTAGGCTGCCACGCGTGATCCCGAGGATGCGTGAAGCCTCGGATTGGTTGCCGCACGTGTGCGTCAGCACGCCGGTGAGAAGCTGGCGTTCCAGAAGCGCGACGGACTCGGAGTAGAGCTCCGAGGACCCCGCCGCGAGCCGCTCGGTAATGAAGGCGGCGAGCGCGCGGTGCTCACCGGTCGAGGTACCTTCGGATGCGATCGCGGACCGTTCCGCCTTGCTGGACTGCGGCGCCGCACCGACCGATGGGATCGCGTTAAGCTCGGCGGGGAGGTTTGACGCCAGCAGCACCTGACCGGCGCAGCAGAGCATCGACTGCTTCACCACGCTCTGAAGCTCGCGTAGGTTGCCCGGCCATTCATAAGCCGTCAGGCGGCTCAGCGCGTCGGGGGCGATCCCTTGCACGTCGAGTCCGAGCTCTCGGTTGAACCGTGCGAGGAAGTGCTGCAGCAACATGACGCGATCGTCTCCGCGCTCGCGCAGCGGCGGGAGCGTCACGGTAAAACCGTTCAGTCGATAGAACAGGTCCAACCGAAAGTCGCCCGCGTCGCACATGGCTTCGAGGTCGCGGTTGGTGGCGGAGATCACCCGCGCGTTGGTCTCGATCGTCTGGTTGCCACCGACCCGTTCGAAACGCTGTTCTTGCAGCAGCCGCAGCACCTTGCTCTGCACGAGCGGCGACATGTCGCCGACCTCGTCGAGGAAGATGGTTCCGCCATCGCATTGCTCGAACTTGCCGATCCGACGCTCGTGCGCGCCGGTGAACGCCCCTTTCTCGTGGCCGAACAGCTCGCTCTCGAGCAATGTTTCGGAGAGCGCTGCGCAGTTCACGGCCAAGAACGGGCCGTTGGGCCTGGTGCTGTGTTGGAAGAGGGCCCGCGCGACGAGCTCCTTGCCGGCGCCACTCTCGCCGCGTACGAGCACCGGAACGTCTTGGGGGGCCACGCGTCCAATCGCCTTGAACACTTCTTGCATCGCAGTGCAGCGACCGATGAAGGCGTCGCCGCTCTCGTCGGGGGCCAACAGACTGTCGATCCCCACGCGTACGCTCGCCAGTCGCCGCGTCTCGAGCGCCTGCGTGACGAGCGCCTCAAGCCGATCGAGGTCGATCGGCTTGTGGAGGTAGTCGAATGCCCCGAGCTTCATCGACTCGATCGCCGTGTCACTCGACCCCGACCCCGTCACCAGGATGACCGGCAGCCGCGGGTCGCGCTGGCGGATGAGTTTCAGCGCTTCGAGCCCCGACATGTCGGGGAGTCGAACGTCCAGCAGCACCGTGTCGGGGTTTGTTTGTTCGATGAGCGCCAGCCCCTCCTGCGCCGAGAACGCGACTCTGACCTCGATCCCCCTGGCGCCCAGCGTGCGCGAGATGACGTGGTGAACGGCTCGGTCGTCGTCGATCGAAATCAGGAGGGGCATAAGCGAACGCCGCGAGCAGCGCGCCATAGAGTTGAGTTCTGATCTTCCAACGTGGTCGTTGGGAAAGCAAGACCCGTGCCGTGCGGCGCGATCATCGCGAGTCGCGTTCGAGACGCTGCTGCCACCGTCAACGGGTGCGCTCCCGACGACCGGGTAGGCTCCGTTGACGCCAACGTCGGTCGGCGATGATCGCGCTGCGATCGCCGCGCGGACACCTCCGATGTTGAGAATCGCCGGTCGAAGAGTGATCGCCGGGCGGCGGTCGCTGATCGGCTCGTTCGGCGCCTCGCCAGCGCGGTGGCCGCGGTCGCGGACCGGTTCTTCTTCTCCCGGTGGCATGCGTGTTGCACCTCTGGACGGGCAGGAACGTGCCCGAACTCTCGCCCCCAGGAACACCGTCGATGACCCTAGCCCCCCCCGCAACGACCACACGCGATCGAGCCTACTCCGACGAACAGCTCGACTCGCTCCGCCAGCTGCACCAGGCCATCTTTGATAGTGCCGAGGGGTTCGACGCGGTGGCCGACGTCGCGACCGACGAACGCTTGGCAACGATGTTCAGGGGCGCCGCGAGCGACCGTCGGCAGTTCGCCGGAGGCCTACGCGACACGTGCTTCTCCGACCCCGGCGCCTGTGTCCCCTCGCGCGAGGCGAGCTGGGTCGCCGCGTACCGACAGGTCTGGATCGATATTCTATCGATGGTTTCCGGCGGATCGACCGAAGCGCTGCTCCGCGAAGTGGTCCGCGGCGA
>JBOFFC010000081.1:0-38920 GCA_051648405.1 Lacipirellulaceae bacterium | reverse complement strand
AGACGGCGTCGTCTTCGTTCCCGCAGTGGCCCGCAGCTAGCGGCGCGCGGTCCGGCGAGGCGCAGTCCGGGGGCGCAGCAGGGTCGCGGCCAGAGGGTGGTGCGTTGGCGGCCATCGACCTTGATGATAGCGACGCGGCTTCAAATCCCGCCGGAAGAGTGCGAACGACGCCCCGTCCGGCCGGCGCGATGGGTTCTGGTCACGCCGCGCGGGGCGAGTTTGCCGGTTCTGCTGGACGCGCTGCGACCCGCTTGCCGATCGAGGCCACCGGGGGGACGTGTTGGGGCCGAGTGCGTGCGCGCACCGCGGCCGAGGACGGTCCTCCGCAGCTTGCGTCGGTCCGGTCCTTTCGAGAGCTCGTCGCGTGCCCGTAGCGCTACGACCCAGCACGAATCGTCAGCGGCGCGGCGCGATACGCCCGCTGGCCGTCGGCTGCTGCGCCGTGCTGGCCGCCGTTGGTTGCAGCCAGCGCGGGGGCAAGCCGTTTGCCCCCCACGGCAACGCGAGCGCCGGCCCCGACCCGTACGTCATTCAGGCGACGTCGCTCGACTACGCCGCGACGAGCCAAGCGACCGAGCAAGCGCTCGCCGACTCGGCCCTGTCGCTCGCGCCGCGGACGCTGGCCGACGGCGCGCCGGCTTCGTACCGCGACGCGCCGCTCGAGGAGGTGATTCGCCTAGGGCTCGAGAACGCGCCGGTCCTGCGCGACGCGGGGGGGGCCGTCGTGCGCTCGCCCGACGCGACGCGCACCGTGTACGACCCGGCGATCCGTGAGACCGATCCCGGGGTCGGGGTCGAGGCGGCCTTGTCGGCCTTCGACGCGCAGTTCACGACGAGCCTGTTCAACGAGAAGAACGACCGCGCGCTCAACAACGAGTTCTTCGGCGGCGGCACGCGGCTGCTGACGCAGGACTCGAGCGTCTCGCAGACGCAGCTCGCCAAGCGGTCGGTCACCGGCACAGAGATGGCCCTGCGGCAGGTCATCGAGTTCGACTCGAACAACGCGCCGGGCAACCTGTTCGACAGCGCCTGGACGACCAAGTACGAAGGGGAGGTCCGCCAGCCGCTGCTGCAAGGGGCGGGCCTCGAGTACAACCGCATCGCCGGGCCGACGAACGTTCCGGGAGTCGCCGGCGGCGTGCTGCTAGCACGGGTGAACGCCGACGTCGAGCTCGCCGACTTCGAGCTCGCGGTGCGCGACTACGTCAGCAACCTCGAGAACGCTTACTGGGACCTCTACTTCGCCTACCGCGACCTCGCCGCCCGCGTGGCGGCGCGCGATGCGGCGCTCGACACCTGGCGCCGAGTCCGGGCGCTGTACGAATCGGGACGCCGCGGGGGCGAGGCGGAGAAGGAAGCCCAAGCGCGTGAGCAGTACTTCCGCTTCCAAGAGGAAGTGCAGAACGCCCTCAGCGGGAGGCCCGTCGATAGCACGCAGGTGGCGAACGGCAGCCCGGGGGGGACGTTCCGCGGCGCCGGCGGGGTGCTCGTCGCCGAGCGTCGCTTGCGACGCCTGATGGGCCTGCCGGCGAGCGACGGCGCGCTGCTGCGGCCGACGGCCGACCCGGTCGTCGCGAAGATCGCGTTCGACTGGGACGACGTGTCGGCCGAGGCGATGGGTCGCCGCGCGGAGCTCCGCCGCCAGCGCTGGAAAGTCCGCCGCCGCGAGCTCGAGCTTGTCGCCAGCAAGAACCACCTGTTGCCGAGGCTCGACGCGGTCGGTCGCTACCGCTTCCGCGGTTTCGGCGACGACCTGCTCGACAGCGGCGGCAACGGCGCGCGGTTCGACGACGCCTACGGGGACCTCACTTCGGGAGACTTTCAAGAGTGGCAGCTCGGGTTCGAGCTCGACGTGCCGATCGGCTACCGTCGCGCGCACTCGGCCGTGCGGAACTCCGAGCTGCTGTTGTCGCGCGAGCGGGCGCTACTGGCCGACCAGCAAGCGGGGGTCGTCCACCAAGTCGCCGAGGCGGTGGCCGAGCTCGACCGCGCGTACGAAGTCTCGCAGACCGCGTACAACCGATTGGTCGCCACCAAAGAGCAGCTCGAAGCGACGCGCGCGGCTTTCGAGGCGGACAAGGCGCCCCTCGACCTGTTCCTCGAAGCGCAGCGGATGCTGGCCGAGGCCGAGTCGCGGTACTACCGGGCGCTGGTCGAGCACGCGGTGGCGCTGAAGAACGTCCACTTCACGAAGGGGACGCTGCTCGACTTCGACGGGGTCCGCCTCGCCGAGGGGCCGTGGGTTAGCGACGCATACGCCGACGCCGCCGAGCGCGCCGCACGGCGCGGCAAGCCGCGGCCGCTCAACTACGCCTCGTCCCGCGCCCCACGGTTGTCGGCCGGGCCCGTATCGCAGGGGTCGATGTCGGCCGGCGCGTCGGTGATCGACCCCCCCGCCGCGACGCCGGCGACAACGGTTCCGTCGAGCGGGGTCCCCGCGGGGCCTCAGCAACCGTTGCCTCCCAAAGACGAGCCGGTCGAGGCGTCACCGACGCTGCTGCGCCCCGTCTCGGCCGCCGAGCCGGTCGGCAGCCGGGGGATGATTCGCCCACTGGGCCACGTCGAGCCGGCAGAGGCGAGCCCGCGCCGGCTCCCGAGTCCTCGATGAGTTTTCGGGCGCGTTCGGGCGAAATCGCTCCGTTGTGGCTCGACACGCGGGCCCCGCTGCCGATCATGGTGGCATGTTTCGTAGCCGGCTGTTCTGGAAGCTGTTCCTCGGGTTGACCGCCGTCAACCTGCTGTCGGCGATCGCGCTGTTGCAAGTCACGTGGCAATGGCAGCACCAGCGTGCGCGCGAGCTTGCCGATCAGGAGCTGCGTTCGGCAACGGCGCTGCTCGCCGAGCTCGCCCCCCCGTGGTTCGAGGCGCCCCTGTCGCCGGAGGCGACCGACCGGCTACGGAAGGTCGCCGCCGCGGTCGGGGGCGAGGTGACGCTCGCCGACGCCAAGGGGAAGACGGTCTATCGCGTCGCCCCGCTCGGGAGCGCCGCGGCGATCGCGAGCCACACGCGGCGCGTCCCCGCCCCCGGCGCCGTGGTCAACGGCGACCCGCCGTTGCTGGGAACGGTGCGCGTCGCGCGGTCGGTCGAGCGGCTCGAAGAGGAGTTCGCCGAGCTCCGCCGCTTGTACGTCCTGTTCGGTCTGGTCGGTTCGCTGCTGCTGATCGGCATCGGGTACGGGCTCGTGCGGCACGTTGTGGGACCGGTGCGCGAGCTGAACGACGCCGCCCTGGCGATGGCCGGGGGAGAGTACCGACAGCGGGCGTTCGTCTCGAACCGGGACGAGCTGGGGACGCTGGCCCGCAGCTTCAACCGCATGAGCCAGGAGCTCGGGGATCAGCTCTCGGAGCTGCGGGAGAGCGACCGCCGCCAGGCGACGGTCCTGGGGGGCATGATCGAAGGGGTGATCGCCATCGACGCCCGCCAACGCGTGCTGTTCGCTAACGACGCCGCCGGGCGGCTGTTCGGCTTCCTGCCGCCGCAGGCCGAGGGGCGGCCGCTGCTCGAAGCGGTGCGAAACCACTTGCTGCACGACGCGGTTGGCAAAGCGATCGAGTCCCGCGTCCCCGAGCGGCTCGACATCGAGTGGCAAGACCGGCAGCTCTCGGTGCAGGTCTCGCCGCTGCTGGGGGAGCCGACCGGGGGGGCCGTCGTCGTGCTCCACGACACGACCGAGCTCCGTCGATTGGAGGGGATGCGCCGCGACTTCGTGGCGAACGTCTCGCACGAGCTGAAGACGCCACTCGCGTCGATCAAGGCCTACGCTGAGACTCTGATTACCGGCGCCGAGTCGATGGATTCGGCGACCCGCACAAAGTTCCTCGGCCGCATCGAGGAACAAGCCGACCGACTCGCCGAGTTGGTGCAGGACATGCTGAACCTCGCCCGCATCGAGTCGGCCCGCGAGGTCTTCGACATCAAGCCGGTGCCGGTGCTGCCGGCGGTCGAGGCGTGCCTGCGGGCGTACCAGCCGCGGGCCGAAGCGAAGCAGATCCGCCTCGGACCCGACGCCGACCACGACCGCTTGCAGGTGCGGGCCGACCCCGAGGGGCTCCGAGTGATCCTGGGGAACCTGGTCGATAACGCGATCAAGTACACTCCGGACGGGGGTCAGGTGCAGGTCCGCTGGCGACCCGACGGGGCGATGGTCCGCATCGACGTGGTCGATACGGGGATCGGGATCCCCGAGGGGAAGCTCGGCCGGGTGTTCGAGCGGTTTTATCGAGTCGACGAGGCTCGGACTCGCGAGGCGGGGGGGACCGGGCTGGGGTTGGCAATCGTCAAGCACCTCGCCCAGTCGTTCGGCGGGGGGGTAAGCGTCGAGTCGAGCACGGGCCGGGGCGCGACGTTTTCTGTCACGCTTCCGGCGGCGTGAATTGTCGCGGGGCGCTCCCCTCGCGAAATCTTCATACTGGCTTAATACTCGGTGGCTAGGCTCTTGCCTATAAAGCTGCCGATCGCGAGCCCCCCGGTTGGGATCGCGGAAGCCCAAAATCTAGGCGTTGTCCGCCATCGTGACGTATCGCCCTGCCCCCCGCGCCGGCCGCCGAGCTTCGCTCGCTGGTCGCGCTTTGACGGGGCTCTGCGTCGGGGCGCTCTCGTCCGCGGGCCTTGTGGCGGGGTGCAGCAGCGACGCCCCGCGGGTCAAGCTCGACGGGTCGAGCACCGTCTTCCCGATCAGCGAGGCGGTGGCCGAGGAGTTCCGCGCCGTCCGCCCCGACGTGCGGGTGACGATCGGCCAGTCGGGGACCGGGGGGGGCTTCAAGAAGTTCTGCAACGGCGAGATCGACATCTGCAACGCGTCTCGGGGGATCAAGCCCCTCGAGGTCGAGGCCTGCGCCGCCGCCGACATCCAGTACACCGAGCTCTCGGTCGCGTTCGACGGGATCGCGATCCTCGTGAACCCGGCCAACGACTGGTGCGACTCGCTGACCGTCGCGCAGCTCGCCTCGATCTGGCGGCCCGACGAACCGGCCGTCAAGTGGAGCGACGTCAACCCGAGCTGGCCCGACAAGCCGATCAACCTCTACGGCCCGGGGACCGACTCGGGGACGTTCGACTACTTCACCGAGGTGATCGTCGGCGAAGAAAAGGCGTGCCGGCCCGACTTCACCGCGAGCGAGGACGACAACGTCCTCGTGTCGGGGATCAAGGAAGACCACTACGCCCTGGGGTACTTCGGGTACGCCTTCTACGTTGAAAACAAGGAAAGCCTGAAGCTCGTCGGAATCGAGCCCGAGGGAGGCAAGCCGGTGTTCCCCAGCGTCGAGACGATCCGCACGAACGAGTACGCCCCCCTGTCGCGACCACTCTTCGTGTACGTGCGGAACCAGGCGTTGCGTCGCCCCGAGGGGCGCGAGTTCGTGAAGTTCTACCTCGACCAAGCGGCCGCCATGTCGTCGGACGTCGGGTACGTGGCCGTTTCCGACGCCGTAGAGAAAGCGAACACAGCGGCCTTCGCCAAGGCGACTTCCGCGGCGCTCGCCGAGGACAACCCGGTCGAGACGAAGTCCGCGAGCGTCGCCGAACCCGCCGCACCGCGCTAGGCCGCGATCCAACCGACTGACCCAGCATGCCCGCCCAAGACCCCGCCTCCCCGACGCCGCCCCGGCCCGCGCAGCCGCGCGACGCGGCCGTCCGCGCGGCGACCGGCAGCCTCGATGGCTTCGCGTCGGGGCACTACGGCGAGCGCCTGATCCACGGGTTCCTCGCCGCCTGCGCCGCGGTGTCGGTCGCGACCACCGTTGGCATCGTCGTCGTGCTGCTGGTCGAGTCGCTGCAGTTCTTCCGCGAGGTGCCGATCAGCGACTTCCTGTTCGACACCCAGTGGACGCCGCTCTACAAGGACAAGCACTTCGGCATCGGACCGCTGATGTGCGGCACGCTGCTGGTGACAGCCGGCGCCGTGCTGGTCGCGGCGCCGATCGGCTTGGGCGCCGCAATCTTCCTCAGCGAGTACGCCCCGCCGTGGGTCCGCGAGGTCGTCAAGCCCGTCATCGAGGTGCTCGCCGGGATCCCGTCGGTGGTCTTCGGCGTGCTCGCGGTGACGACCGTTTCGCCGATGGTTCGCTGGTGGTTCCCCGACACGAGCCCCTTCAACGCGCTGAGCGGCAGCATCGTCGTGGGGTTCATGGTGCTGCCGATGATCGTCTCGCTCAGCGAAGAAGTCCTGCGGAGCGTGCCGCGTGACCTGCGACTGGCCGCCTACGCGCTGGGGGCGACGAAGCTCGACGTCACGCTGCGGGTCGTCGTGCCGGCGGCCCTCTCGGGGATCATGGCGGCGCTGCTGCTGGCGATCTCGCGGGCGATCGGCGAGACGATGGCCGTCACGCTCGCGGCCGGGGCGACGCCGCGGCTGACGCTCAATCCGCTCGACAGTGTGCAGACGATGACCGCGTTCATCGTCCAGGTGAGCAAGGGGGACACCCCGGCGGGGTCGCTCGAGTACCGGACGATCTTTGCGGTCGGCCTCGCGCTGTTCGTCAGCACGATGCTGCTGAACATCGTCGCCCAGTGGATCCTCGGCCGCATGCGGGAGCGTTACGAATGAGCGTCCCCCCCGCGAGCCCCCCGACCTCTGGCGACCTCTCCACCGGGGCGGGACTGCGCAGCCGTGGCTACTGGGCGTCGGCCGCCTTCGGTTGGTTGTGCGGGTTGGCGACCGCGCTCTGCTTGCTGGTCCTCGTCGGGCTGCTGGTGTCGGTGCTCGTCGAGGGGCTGCCGTGGCTATCGTCGCAGATGGTCATGGGGCTCCCGTCCCGCTTCGCCGAGAAGGCGGGCATCTTCCCCGCCCTGATGGGGAGCCTGTGGCTGATCGGCCTGACGACCCTGGTGTCGGTCCCGATCGGCATCGGCGCCGCCCTGTACCTCGAAGAGTACGCCTCGAACTCGTGGTGGAAGCGCCTCGTGCAGCTCAACATCGCGAACCTCGCCGGTGTGCCGTCGATCGTTTACGGCATCCTCGGACTGGGGCTGTTCGTGCGGGCCATGGCGCTCGACAGGAGCATCGTCTCCGGAGCGCTGACGCTGACGCTCGTCGTACTGCCGATCGTGATCCTCGCCTCGCAAGAGGCGCTCCGCGCCGTCCCCGGATCGATCCGCCAGGCTTCCTACGCGCTCGGCGCGACGCGCTGGCAAACCGTGTGGGGGCAGGTGCTGCCGGCGGCGCTCCCCGGTGTGATGACGGGGGTGATCCTCGCGGTTGCGCGGGCGTTGGGCGAGGCGGCGCCGCTGGTGGCCGTTGGCGCTGTCGCGTATGTGGCGTTCATCCCGACGGCCCTGATGGACGAGTACACGGCCCTGCCGCTGCAAGTCTTCGACTGGGCCTCGCGCCCGCAAAAGGAGTTTCACGGGTTGGCGTCGGCGGCGATCGTCGTGCTGCTCGGCGTGCTGATCCTGATGAATGCCGGCGCAGTGTGGGTGCGGTCGAAGTACGGTAGAAAGATAAAATGGTGAAGCGTGTGGCGGCGTCAGGCCGCATGTTCGAACGACGTCCCCGTGGTTAGTTGTCGGCCCGTCCCCCGAGGCCCGACCAAAAATGCTCATGTCGCAGACCCCCTCTCAACAGACTGTGCTCCGTCCCCCGACGGTCGATGTGTCGCGCGGTGGGCGCTCGGCCGACGAACTGGCGGGGGCGTCGGACAAGATCTCGGTCACCGACGTAAACTTCTTCTACGGCGAGAAGCTCGCGCTCGACCGGATCTCGCTCGATGTCCCCGAGCACTGCGTGACCGCGTTCATTGGCCCCTCGGGCTGCGGCAAGAGCACGTTCCTGCGCTGTCTGAACCGCATGAACGACATGATCGAGGGGACCCGCGTCGAGGGGGAGATCCTGCTCGACGGCCACAGTATCCGCGGACCGCGGGTCGATGTGGTCGAGCTCCGCAAGCGCGTCGGCATGGTGTTCCAGAAGTCGAACCCGTTTCCGAAGTCGATCTTCGAGAACGTCGCCTACGGCCCGCGCGTCGCGGGGCAGCGCAGCAAGGCGCGGCTCTACGAGATCACCGAACGCTGCCTGCGGCAGGCGGCGCTGTGGGACGAGGTGAAGGACCGCCTGGACGACTCGGCGCTCGCCCTCTCGGGGGGCCAGCAGCAACGCCTGTGCATCGCCCGGGCGCTCGCCACCGACCCGCAGGTCCTCCTGATGGACGAGCCGGCCAGCGCCCTCGACCCGGCATCGACGGCGCGCATCGAGGACCTGATCTTTGAGCTCAAGGATCGCTACACGATCGTCATCGTCACGCACAACATGCAGCAGGCGGCCCGCGTCTCCGATCAAACCGCGTTCTTCTTCCAGGGCGAGTTGATCGAAGCCGGCCAGACGACCGAGATCTTCACCAACCCCACGAAGAAGCAGACCGAAGACTACATCACCGGCCGTTTCGGCTGATCCGCGCTTTATCCCGATCGTCACCCCTCAACCGCTGAAGGCCGACAGCCGACAGCCGACAGCTACATGACCAAGCACCTGGAACGCGACCTCGACTCCCTCGAGCAAGACCTGCTGGCGCAGTCGGCGGTAGTCGAGGAGATGATCCGCCTCGCCTGCCGCGGGCTCTGCGAGCGCCGCTTAGGCGTGTCGGACGAACTGCTCGCGCGCGAGCCGTCGATCAACGTCCGCGAGGTGCGGATCGAGGAGGAGTGCCTCAAGATCCTCGCGCTGCACCAACCGGTGGCGGTCGATCTGCGGCGCGTCGCGACGGTCCTCAAGGTGAACAGCGACCTCGAGCGGATCGCGGACCTGGCGGTGAACATCGGCGAGCGGACCGACGCGCTCGCGATGTGTCCCACGCTGCCGATGCCCGACTTCCTAGAGTCGATGAGCGACACGGCGATCGGCATGGTGCGCGACGCGCTCGACGCGTTCGTCGATTCCGACGTGGCCGCGGCGCGGAGCGTCTGCCGCCGCGACGACGAGGTCGATGCCTTCAACCGGCGGATCATCGACGAGGTCTACCAGATCGTCCGCGAGAGCCCGCACCTGATCGAGCCCGCCCTGCACCTGTTCAGCGCCTCGCGCCACGTCGAGCGGATCGCCGACCACGCGACGAACATCGCCGAGGACGTCGTCTACCTCGTCGAAGGGGAAATCGCTCGCCACCGACGCGGTTCGCTCGACATGGAGCCCAAGAACCCCGCGTCGCGCGGTTAGCGAACGACTCGCAGCGGCTTCGACCACGACGCGACGACTTTGATACGACGACGCTGAAACCACTACCCCGAATAGGGACGCGCCGATGGCCAAGGCCAAGGTCTTGATCGTTGAAGACGATCGATCGCTCTCCGACGTGCTCGACTACAACCTCCGCCAGGACGGTTACGAGACGACCGTCGCGATGGACGGACTCGACGGGCTGAACCAGGCGAAGCTGCGCGGGCCCGACCTCGTAGTGCTCGACCTGATGCTGCCTGGGATCGACGGCCTCGAGGTCTGCCGCCGCCTGCGCGCCGACCCCGTCACTCGGCCGATGCTCGTGTTGATGCTCACCGCCAAGAACGAGGAGACCGACCAGGTCGCCGGGTTCTCGGTCGGCGCCGACGACTACGTCCCCAAGCCGTTCAGCGTCAAGGTCTTGCTCGAGCGCGTCCGCGCGCTGCTCCGTCGTCGTCAGGGGGGCGCCCAGCAGGGGGACGTCCTCGTCAGTCAAGGGGTGCTGCTCGACCGCGAGCGGCACCGCGTGTCGGCCGAAGACAAGGTGCTCGATCTCACGCCGAGCGAGTTCGGCTTGCTCGAAGCGCTGATCCGTCAACCGGGGCGCGTGTTCAGCCGTTCGGAGCTGATCGACGCGGCGCTCGGGGGGGACGCGCTGGTGCTCGAGCGGACAATCGACGTCCACGTCCGCGCGCTGCGGAAGAAGCTCGACGAGCACGCCGACCTGATCGAGACGGTGCGCGGCGTCGGCTACCGCTTCCGCGACCCGGCCGCCGTTTCGTAGCGAGGCTTTGCACAGGGAAAGTGCCCCGTGGCGCCCCCCCACTACACTGCGTCCCATCAATCGCTGCGCGACGCCCCGGCCGAGCGCGACGCGCCGACCGACTAGCGCTGCGCGTCTTCAGCCGCACCCCTTGATTGGGGGGAGCCCCCGTTGGCGGCGCGGATCGACAGGCGGCGCGCAGCCCGTCGCGGGCTGGCACGCGGCGCACCAGTAGGTCGTCCTCCCGGCGTCCCCTTGGCGACGGACCGTCACCACGCCGCCGCACACGTAGCACGGCTCGCCGCGCCGGCCGTAGACCCAGAAGTGACCGCCGTCGCCGCGGAACCGCGTGACGCGCGGCCCGCTGCCGCGGTTGCGGCGCATCAGCGTGCGGGCGTCTTCCAGGTACGTGCGGAGCCGTTCGTCCGACAGCTCGGCGACGCGTGTCCAGGGGTTGATCCGCGCCAGGAACAGCGTCTCCGATTTGTAGATGTTGCCGATCCCCGCGGCGATCGTTTGGTTCATCACGACCTCGCCGATCGGCGCCGCGTTGTGGACGCGCATCCGCGCGACCGCCGCGGCCAGGTCGCTCTCGACGAGCATCAGGTCGGGGCCCAGCCGCCGCAGGTAGTCGTTCCGACGGAAGGCGGTCGCCGTGACGAGCTCGAGCAGCTTGGGGCTGAACAGCACCACGTCGTGCGTGCCGGTCGAGAGGGTGAGCCCCGCGCGGCTCGCCGGCTTGTTCCACGTCTCTCCCTGTGGATAGACGTGCCACGAGCCGGTCATCCCCAGGTGCGAGTGGACCACCAGCTCCCCCTCGAAGAAGACGAAGAGCTGCTTGCCCGAAGCACGGACCTTGGTCGCCACGCGCCCGACGAGCGCCGCGGCATCGACCGCGTGATTGCCGGGCGTCGGGTTGCTGGTGGCTTCGACGACCACCCGCCCCTCGAGCACCGGCCGGACGTTCGCCGCGGCGCGGTAAAGCGTGTCCCCTTCGGGCATGGTCGGCTAGCTCCGTCTAGCGGGGGTGGGCGGCAGCGCACGGGCGTATAGTACGCGCGGGGTAGGACGTTCGTCAATCGCGGGGCGACGGAAGCTTGACAGGATTGCAGGATGACGGAAGCGGATCGACAGGAAACGCCGAACGAAGCCGTCCTTCATCTTGTCGATCCCTTCTTCCATCCTGTCATCCTGTCAGGCTGGCGCCGTCGACTCGCCTACGGGGAGCTGCGCTTAGCTTGAGGTGCGGCGCGGGGCTCCGGGCGGCAGAGCAGCCCGCGGAGGGTCGCCGCGAAGCCGGCTCGGCAGAGCGTCTCGGCCAGCGGCGAGGCGAGCGCCGTGCCGCCGTCGATCTTTGTCAGCAGCAGCGAGCGGCCCGCTCGCGCGCTCGCCACGAGCGCCCTAGCCAGGTGCTGCCCCTGATGGCCGCGGTCGGGCTCCGCTTCGGCGAGGTACGTGTCGAGCGTCTGCGCGGTGCGGTTGAGGTAGCCCAGCAAGCGGCCGTCGCTCAGCACTACCCGCGCGCCGGCGGCGCGCTGAGGGCGCGCGGCGGGGTCGGCGTCGTTGCGGCCCGTGGCGCTCGGCCACGGGAGCGAAGCCCCGTAGGCGCTCGCCGGGTCGGTCGCGGCGAGGACTACGACCTGTGGCTCGTCTTCGCGCGGCGCGGCGCGGAGCAGGTCGTCGGCGCCCGCGGCGGCGAACTGCGCCCCGCCGAGCCCCTCGACGAAGTACCCGCGACGCACCTTGCCCGCCTCTTCCATCGCCTTCAGCACCGGGTAGACCGCCGAGAAACCGCCGGGGACCTGCTCGCGGGCGACCTGGTCGCGCGTCAGCACGCCGTGGCGTTCGACGAGCTGCGCGGCGAGGGCCGCGAGGCGCTCGGTCGGAGTGACGCCGCATGCGCTGGGCCTTGGCAACAGCGACCAACGCCCTTCGGACCCCGGCAGCCGCGCGCGGCGTCGCGAACGGAACATCCTCCCGCCGCGTCGCGACGACGACCGCTCGCCGCGCACCGCCGCTCCGCCACCCGATGCGCTGTTCGACTGGGCCGCCAGCGACCGCAGCGGGGCGAGCGTGTCGTTCGTCACTTCGCCGAGCCACACCAGTCGCCAGAGCGCGGCCAGCACGTCGTTAGGGAAGCCCCCGGTGGCGCGGGCGACCGCGTCGAAGAAGACCGCGCCGCTTTGGGCGAGCGTCGCGCGGACCGCGTCGTCGAGCGGGTCGTGACCCGCGGCGCCCTCGGCGAGGGGTGGTTCGGGCTCGCGCCCCAGCAAGGGGAAGCGGTCGGTCAGGTAGAGCGCGACGCGGCCGTCCCCCGTCCCCAGGCTGTCGATCCCCTGCCAGACGACCTCGCCGGCGAGGAACAGTTCGTCGAGCAGCCCGGGGGCGTAGCCGCTGACGCGCGCCGGGAGGACCTCGCGTTCGAGGGTCGTCGCCGGCAGCGGCGCCCCTTGCAGTTGCTCGACCGCATCGAGCACGCCGTCGAGCCCACGCCGCGGCTGCGTGATGCCGTGCCAGACAGGCAATAGCCGGGCGAGCGCCTCGGGGGGGGCGGCCTCGACCTGCTGACGGAGCTTGGCGAGCGAACGCCGCTTGACGGCGCGCATGACGCCGACGTCGCACCACTCTCGCCCGCGCCGGCCGGGGACGAACTCCCCTTCGACGACGCGGCCCGCGTCACGCAGGCGTTCGAGCGCCGTACGGACCGGCGCCTCGCCGAGGCCCAAACGCCGCGCGCACTCGGTGGCGGGGAACGGCCCGTGCGTCCGCGCGTAACGCGAGACGAGGTCCCCCAGGGGGTCGGCGACCGCTTCGAGGAACGCCCCCGGCAGCCCCGGGGGCGGGTTTACGCCGAGCGCGTCGCGCAGGCGGGCCGCGTCCTCGGCGGCGGCGTAGCGCGGCTCGCCCGCGAGTCGCACGGCGATCGCCCTCCGCTCGCGGACCAGTTGCCCGAGCCACGCCGTGACCTCGTCGTGGGTGACCGCGGCGTGGTCGCAGCGGGCCCACACCTCCTCTTCGGTCAGGTCCCCGAGCGACAGCAGCAGGTCGTGTGTGGCGTCGATCGTGCGGACGTGCGGCTCCGCAACGCGCTGCAGCTCGAGGCCGAGCCGGTCGATCACCTCGCCGTCGAGCAGCTCGCGCAGGTCGGCGCCCCCGAGCAGCTCGCGCAATTGTGCGTGGTCGAGCGCGAGCGCCGCGGCGCGGCGCTCGGCGAGGGGGGCGTCCCCCTCGTAGACGAAATTGCCGACGTAGTTGAACAGCAGCGACGAAGCGAACGGCGACGGCTGACGCGACTCGACCGCTTCGACGCGGATCGCGCGGCGCTCGACGTCGCGCAGCACCGAGATAAGCCCCGGCAGGTCGAACACGTCACGCAGGCACTCGCGGTACGTCTCGAGCAAGATCGGGAAGCTTGGGTAGCGAGCGGCGACGGCGAGCAGGTCGGCCGCCTTGCGGCGCTGCATCCAGAGGGGCGATCGCCGGCCGGGCTGGCGCTTGGGGAGCAGCAGCGCGCGGGCCGCGTTCTCGCGGAACCGGGCGGCGAACAGCGCCGTCGAACCGAGTTGCCGCGTGACTTGCTCTTCGACCTCGTCGGCCTTCGGCAAGAACAGGTCGATCGGCGGCGGGGTGGCGGACTCCGGGAGGCGGAAGACCATCCCGTCGTCGGTCCAGCTCATGTCGACCTCGCCGAGGTCCTCTTCGCGCAAGCGCGCGGCGACCGCCATCGCCCACGGGGCGTGGACCCGGGCGCCGAACGGCGAGAGCACGCAGACGCGCCAGTCGCCGATCTCGTCGAGGAACGACTCGACGATCAACGTCTTGTCGCTCGGCGTCTCGCCGGTCGCCTCGGCCTGATCGCGCAGGTAACGCAGCAGGTTGTCGGCCGCCCGGGGCTCGAGGGCGTGGCGCTCGACGAGCCGCTTGGTGAGCGTCCCCTCGTCGCCGCGCGCCAGCTCGCGGGCCAGCTCGCCGATCGCGCGGCCGAACTCGAGCGGCCGCCCCGGCCCGTCGCCACGCCAGAACGGCATCTTGCCCGGCTCGCCCGGCGCGGGGGCGACGAGCACCCGGTCCTTGGTGATGTCGAGCACGCGCCAACTGCTGGCGCCAAGCAGGAACACGTCGCCCGGGTGGGTCTCGAAGACCATCTCTTCGTCGAGCTCGCCGACGCGGCTCCCGCCCGACCCCTCGGGGCCGTCGCCGACCAGGAACACGCCGTAGAGGCCGCGGTCGGGGATCGTCCCCCCGTTCAGAATCGCCAGGCGCTGCGTCCCGCCGCGCGGCGACACGGTCCCCGCCACGCGGTCCCAGGTGATCCGCGGCCGGAGCTCGGCGAACTCGTCCGACGGGTAGCGACCCGACAGCAGGTCGAGCACCCCCTCGAACGCGCCGTGCGGCAGTTCCGCGTAGGGAGCGGCCGAGCGGACCGTCGCGTACAGCTCGCCGACGTCGATCGGCCCGTCGGCGGCGATCGCCACCACCTGCTGCGCGAGCAGGTCGAGTGGGTTCCGCGGGTAGTAGGTCTCTTCGACGTCTCCCCGCAGCATCCGCCCCGTCGCCCCCGCGCACGCCAGCAGGTCGCCGCGGTACTTCGGGAAGATGATCCCGGTCGACACGAGGTCGATGCCGCGCCCGCTGCGGCCGATCCGCTGGATCCCCGAGGCGATCGTCGGCGGGGCCTCGATCTGGATCACTAGGTCCACGGCGCCCATGTCGATCCCCAGCTCGAGCGAACTGGTCGCGACGATCGCCGGCAGCGTGCCGCGTTTGAGTCGGTCCTCGATCTCGGCCCGCTTGTCCTTCGCCACGCTGCCGTGGTGCGCGAGGCAGATCTCGACCGCCGCGGGGCGGAAGCTGTTCCCCTCGGAGTCGATCTCGTCCGGCGTGCCTTCGCTCGCCAGCTCGTTGATCGCCCCCGCGAGCCGCTCGGCGAGTCGCCGGCTGTTGACGAAGATCATCGTCGAGCGATGAGCGCGGATCAGCTCCAGCAGACGCGGGTGGATCGCCGGCCAGATACTCGGCGTCGAAGGGCCGTTCTGGGCGTTGCCCAGCGCTTCGCCCGGCGGGACGGCGAACGGGTTCCCCCCGTCGTCGTCCTCAAGGGCGTCGCCGTTTTCCGACACGGGACCCAGTGGCGCTGGTTGGCCTAGCCGCGCCATGTCCTCGACCGGCACTTCGACGCGCAGCTCGAAGCGCTTCGGCTCGCTGGCATCGACGATCCGCACCGGCCGCGGTCGGACCGGTTCGTCGGGGTCGGCCGTCGCGTCGGCGCCCCCCAGCAGGCGGGCGACCTCGTCGAGCGGCCGCTGCGTCGCCGACAGGCCGACACGTTGTAAGGGTTGGTGCTCGCGGCCGTCGCGCACGGCGGCGAGGCGTCGCAAGCGTTCGAGCCGTTCGAGCGTCAGGAACAGGTGGACGCCGCGCTTGGTGGGGACCATCACGTGGATCTCGTCGATGATCACCGTATCGACGCGCTCGAGGACCTCCTTCGCCTTCCCCGTGAGCATCAGGTAGAGCGACTCGGGGGTCGTGATCAGCACGTCCGGCGGGTCGCGCAGGATCCGCTGACGCTCCTTCGTGGTGGTGTCCCCCGAGCGGATCGCGACGGTTGGCTCGCGGAACGCACCGCCCCTTTCCTGGTCGGCCAGCCCCTGCGAGGCCAGACGCTGCGCCACGGCGCGGACGCCGGCGATCGGCGCGCGGAGGTTGCGGTCGATATCGACCCCCAGCGCCTTGAGGGGTGAAACGTACAGCACGCGCACGTGGTTGCGTGGCTTAGGGAGGCGCTTTCCCGGCGACGAGGGGGCGGGCTGGCGTCGCTGCGGCTCGCGCGGGCGCGTGTCGTCGGCGAACATCAGCCCGTCGAGCGACGCCAGGAACGCGGCGAGCGTCTTGCCCGACCCCGTGGGCGCGAGCAGCAGCGTGCTCTGGCCCGAGGCGATCGCCGGCCACGCGAGCCGTTGGGCCTTGGTCGGCGAAGCGAACGCCTCGGCGAACCAGGTTCGCGTCGCGAGGTGAAACCCCGCAAGCGGTTCGGCGGCGACGGCGTCGAGCGTGGACATCGATTCACTATAGCGGGGCGACGGTGAAAGTGCCGGGGTGGGCTGCCCGATCGTAAGGCGAGCCGGCGGCGTAAGCCGTCGGAGTTGCCCTGCGGGTGACTGGGCTCCGCGAAAGCGTTTGACGCACCGGCCACGATCGTCAGAGAATACTGCCATGCACATCGAGATCCCCAACGACGACTACGAGCGCCTCGCGACCGGCGCGGCGGCGGCCGGCTACGCCGACGTGACGGCCTACGTGATCGCCCTGGCGGACGCGGCGCCGGTTGACCCCCGCGAGCCGCTTTCGGACGACGAGCTGGCGGACAGCGTCGCGCGACTCCAGGCGAGCTTCGCCGACGTGGAGGCAGGTCGCACGCAAGACTTTCGTGAAGCGATGCGCGACATCGCCGCGAGGCACGGCATCCCGTTCAAACGATGACCTACCGCGTTCGGATCACCAGCCGAGCCGACGCTGAGATCGACGAGTTCATCGAGTACGTCGCGTGTGTCAAGCAGGAGCCGGTCAACGCGGCCCGTTTGTTGAACGCGATCAGCGAAGGTGTCGAGTCTCTGTCGGCTATGCCACAACGCTGCGCGGTCGCCCCTGAGAGCAGGACCTGCGAGCGAGAGGTGCGTGTCTTGATCGTGAAGAAGACGCTGCTAGTGCTCTTCACCGTCGATGAAGTCGATCGCGTCGTCATTGTCCAGGGTTTTCGGCACGGGAGCCGTCGGCCGCTCGACCTGGGCGAAACGCGGTAGGAAGGCGCGTAAAGAGCCTCGCAACTCGAACTAGCGCTTAGACTTAGATTTCTCCATCAGAATCAGACCGGCAACAAGGATAGCGGCAGAGACGCCAAGCCCGCCGAAAAGCTCGCTCAAGTTACGGGTGGTGTAGAGGGTCGCGAATCTGATCACGGCACTCAATACCATGAGGCAGCCAAACACGGTCAGGACGATTGCCGCCCGTTCATCTGCGAGGGTGAGTTAAACGGATTCGCCTCTACGCGGAGGCACCTTGACCTTCGTCTCTCCGTTGAGCCGGCTCACCCCCTGCGCCCGCGCTTCCGGCTCCCGTGCTTCCGATGCACCCGCTGCGCCTCGGCCCGCACCGCGGGGTCGCGCTTCAGGGCGTGCATCCGGTCGCGGGCGAAGGCGTACGCCACGCGGTGCTCGACGATTGGTAAAGGGTAGTCGCGGCCGACGACGCAGCCGCAGTCCTGCTGCAAGATTGGCGGCAGCTTGTGCGGCTCGGCCAGGTGCTCGTCGGGGACCTCGGCCAGCTCGGGGACCCAGCGGCGGATGAACGCTCCGTGGGGGTCTTGGTCGGCGGCCTGCTTCACGGGGGAGTAGATGCGGATCGTGTTCATCCCCGTCACGCCCGACTGCATCTGGAACTGGGCGTAGTGGATCCCCGGCTCGTAGTCGAGGAACTGCGTCGCTAGGTAGCGGGCCGGCTCGCGCCAGTCGAGCCACAGGTGGTACGCGGCGAACGAAGCGAGCATCGCCCGCATGCGGAAGTTGACCCAGCCCGTGGCGTGCAGGCAGCGCATCGTCGCGTCGATCATCGGGTAGCCGGTGCGGCCCTCGCGCCAGGCGGCGAAGTGCTCGGCGTTCCAGCGCGTGCCGTCGCGTGCGGGTTCGTCGGGGATGGGACGCAGGCCGTCGAGTGCGCGGTTCATATTGGTTAGTTCGAGATCGGGCTGGTCCTCGAGCTTCTGCATGAAGTGGCAGCGCCAGCGGAGCCGCGCCTCGAACGACTCGAGCGACTTGGGCCACTCGGGGTCGAGCCCCGCGCCGCGCCCCGAGGCGATCAGCCCGCGGACCTCGGCCACGCGGCGGCGCGTGGCGTGGTAGGCCTGGCGAGTGGAGATCGCACCGTACGCCAAGTAGGGGCTCAGCCGGCTGCAGCCGTCCCACCCCTCGTTAGGGCTCGACATGTCACGCCGGTAGTGGGCGCCGCGGTCGCGCAGGAACGACCCGAGGGTCTCGATCGCTAACGACTCGCCGCCGCGCTGCGCGGCGTGCTTCGTGCTGCCGGCGAGACCAAGCTCGTGCGACGCGAGGATCGCGCCGGGTTCAAGGGTCTCCGCGAGCGCCTCGGGGCCGGGAACCCGTTCAGGCGCCGGCAGCGGGGGCGGGTTCATGCGCTGCTGCCAGGCGCCCGCCCAGCCGTCGCGGCTCGCCAGGCGCCGGACCACGCCTCCCGAGGGCGCCTCGTAGAACTTCACGCCGTGGTCGCGCGCCCAGTGCGCAACGCGCCGATCGCGGGCGTAGCTCCACAGCGGGCCGGTTTCCTCGTGCGCCCAGACCGTGCTGAAGGGGTGCGTCGCGTGCAGGTCGATCAGCACGTCGGGCATCGCGCCGCTGCGCACTACGAGCTCGCCCCCCCGGCGGCGGAGCCCCTCGCGCAGCTCGGCGAGCGACTCGTTGACGAACACCAGGTGCGACGTGTCAAACTCGGGCGACCGGAACCACTCGGGCTCGTACACGTACAGGCAGAGGCAGGGACCGCGCTTCGCCGCTTCCACCAGCGGGGCGTGGTCCGCCAGACGCAAGTCACGCTTGAACCAGACGAGCTGCGTGGCCATCGGCGTCTCGGATTCCGGGAGGGCGCGGCCCTTCAGCTCTGACAACGGTTGCAAGCGAACATCTTGCGGGCCGCCTGGACGAACTCTTCGATGCTGGCGCCGCAGTCGGGGCACGTCTGCTTCTTGTAGACCCGCAATCGCTCGTCGCGTGTCATCCGGCTGCGCGGTTTGCCGACCACCGCCGGGTCACTAACGATGATCCGGTTGTGCTTCACGCCGACCTCGAGCAGCTCGACGAGCTTCTCCCACAGCCAGTCGAACTCGCGCCGGTCGAGGTCGCGCCCCAGGCGCCGCGGGTGGACCCCCAGCAAGTGAAGCGCTTCGCAGCGGTAGATGTTCCCTACCCCGGCGATCACTTGCTGGTTCAGCAGCAAGCCGCCGATCGCCACGCGGCTGGTGCGGATGCGGTCCCAGGCGCGCTCGGGGTCGGCGTCGGGGCGCAGCGGGTCGGGGCCGAGTCGCGCTAGGATCGCCGCCACGCCGTCGCGGTCGAGCAGCTCGCAGCAGTTGGGACCGTTGAGGTCGAACGCCCGCTCACTCCCCACGACACGCAGCCGCACGGCGCCACGCGGGGCGGGGGGCGCCTCGTTCGCCTTGCCGAGCGAGTGGACACGGAACTTGCCGTAGAGCCCCAGGTGGACGTGCAGCACCGGCTTCGGCCGCCCCGACCAGCGATAGAACAAGTGCTTGCCGTAGGCCTCGACCGCGTCGAGGCGTTTGCCGTCGAGCCGCTCGGCGCCTTCGGAGAATCGACCCTGGGGGCTCGTGGCTCGCAGCGTTTGGCCAACGAACCACCCGCCGTGGTCCCGAGCGACGCGATGGATCGTGTGGCCTTCGGGCACGGGCCTCGGGGGAGTAGGGCCGGGGGGCGTGAGCTACGGCGCGATCGGGTCGAAGAACTCGATCTCGGGGTCGCCGTCGAGCAGCGTGGGGAAGGCCTCGGCGAGCTTCACGAGGTAGGGGAAGTCGAGGTGCAGGTCGAGGTCCGCGGCGCTCTTCCAGCGTTCGTAGAGCAGGAACTCGCCGGGGTTGGTCCGCGATCGGCCGAGGACGTAGGCGATATTCCCCGGCTCTTTGAACGTCTCCGCGAGCGACGCCTGGAAGGCCTCGGTGAACGCTTCTTCCTGACCCGCAAGGACGCGGAACTTGACAACCATGACGAACGGCTTTGTGTGGTCGGCGAGTTCGGCCTTAGCGCGGGCGATCAGCGGTTTATCGTCGGCTTGCGCCAGCATGGGGGCTCCGGCGGAGAGACTAAGGGCGACGAGGGAAATCGAGCTAGCGACGATCGAGCGGAACACGGCAGACTCCACGGGTGGGGTACAGAGGTGGGCCAGCGACGCCGCAAGTGTTTTCCCGACAAGGGCTTGGAGGCAAGGGGCCGCGGCCCGGTCAGGCCGGTCGGTGGCCCAGATGGGGGGGGTAAACGGCCTTCATGCCGGGGCGCGAAATTCGCAAGTGACAACTAAGATGAGCTTCGGCCTAACCATGCGGAGGCTCTGCGCACTTATGGTCAGTCAATCCGGATCCTACGCTGCCGAACTCCTCGCCGACGCCCGGCGCGGGTCGGAGGCGTCGTTGGGTCGGCTCATGCAACTGCACGGCGAGTACCTGAAGCTCGTCGTCGCAGCACAGCTCGACGATCGGCTGCGCACCCGGGTTAGCTCGTCGGACGTCGTCCAGGAGACGTTCTACGAGGCCCACCGCGACTTCCCCAGCTTTCGCGGGGCCTCGCCCGACGAGTTCCTCGGCTGGCTGCGGCGGATCCTGATGAACAACCTGCTGCGGGCGGTCGAGCTGCACGTCAAGGCTGCCAAACGCGACGTGCGCCGCGAGGTCCCCCTCGACCGGGCCGAGCCGGCCGGCAGCGGCGTCGCCGGGGGGGCCCGCATGCAGCACCCGTCGCAGGAGACCCCGTCGGCCTGCTTCGAGCGTCAAGAGAACGCCGAGGAGCTCGCGTCGCTCCTCGACTCGCTCCCCGACGACTACCGCGAGGTTCTGCGCCTCCGGCACCAAGAGGGGCTCGACTTCGCCGCGATCGCCGACCGCATGGGGCGCACCGCCGGCGCCGTGAGGATGCTGTGGTTGCGGGGCATCAAGCGGTTGCGGGCCCAGTACCGGGTAGGGGACCAGCCGTGACGCACACAAGGACCCCCTTGATCGGGCCGAACGCGACCGTCGACGCCTCGGTCGCCGACCCGCGCCTGGTGGCGGTGCTCGACGAGTACGTCGCGGCGCTCGAACGCGGCGACGACGAGCCGATCGCGAGCGTCGTCGCGCGGCACGCCGACCTCGGCGACGAGCTGGCCGAGTGCCTCGAAGGGGTCCGCGTGATCCACGGCGCCGTTGTGGGGGCGCGGGCCGGCAAACCGGCCAGCGGCGTTCGCGGCGAAAAAGCCACAGCGATCGACTCGCTGCCGATCGACGCCGAGGCGCCGCGCGAGATCGGCGACTACCTGTTGGTCCGCGAGATCGGCCGCGGCGGCATGGGGGTCGTCTACGAAGCGGTCGAGCGCTCGTTACGCCGGCGCGTGGCGCTCAAGGTGCTGCCGTTTGCCGCGGTGCTCGACCAGCGGCAGATCACACGGTTCCGGAACGAGGCGCAGGCCGCCGCGCAGCTCCACCACCCGCACATCGTGCCGGTCTTCGCGATCGGCCAAGAGCGCGGCGTCCACTATTACGCGATGCAGCACATCGAGGGGCAATCGGTCGCGCAGGCGATCGCTGAGATGCGCGCCGAGGCGGAAGGGGAGGGGGCCGTGCGCGGCGCCCCCCCGTCGGCGACGACGATCGACGCGGCCGCCGGCCGAGCGACGCCTCCCGCTGGCGATCCGACGCAAGGCGCCAACCCCGTCGGCGCCGGTCCGATCGGGTTCTCGGTCACGGGGCAGGGGAGCCGGCCGCGTAGGTCGGCCCAGCTCTGCTCCTCCGCCAAGCTCGCGGCCGACGCCGCCGACGCCCTGCAACACGCCCACGACTACGGCGTGGTGCACCGCGACATCAAGCCGTCGAACCTGCTGCTCGACCGCCAGGGGAAGGTGTGGGTCGCCGACTTCGGCCTCGCCCGGATGCAGTCCGACCTGGGGGTCACCCACACGGGGGACGTCGTCGGCACGCTCCGCTACATGAGCCCCGAGCAGGCGCGGGGCCGCGCCGACCAGATCGACGGGCGGACCGACGTCTACGCGCTCGGGGCGACCCTGTACGAGCTGGTGACCCTCGAACACGCCCACCGCGGCGAGTCGCGGCAGGAGCTGCTCGACCGCGTCGAGCGCCACGAGCCCGTCGCGCCGCGGCGGCTGAACGCGGCGATCCCGATCGACCTCGAGACGATCATCCTCCGCGCGATGGCCAAGGACCGCGACGCGCGCTACGCGACCGCGCGCGAGCTGGCCGACGACCTGCGCCGGTTCCTCGACGGCCGGCCGACCGTCGCTCGGCCCCCCTCGGGCGCCGAGCGCGTCGCCCGCTGGCTGCGGCGCCATCACCGCGTGGTCGCCGCCGCGGTCGCCTGCCTGGCGGTCGTCGCGGCGTGTTCGTTGGTTGGCGCACTACTCGTCTACCGCGAGCAGCAGCGCACCTCGGCGGCGCTCGCCGAGTCGCAGCACAACGCGGCCCGAGCGGAAAAGCACTACCACCAGGCTCGTGGCTTGGTCGAGCTGTTCGGCGGCGACCTCGCCGACCGCGTGGCGACGCTCCCCGGGAGCGAGGGGCTGCGGCGGCGGATGCTGCAGGACACGCTGGCCTACTACGAAGAGTTCCTGGCCGACGCCGCTGGGGACCCGACGCTCGCCGTCGCGGTCGCCCAGACGCGCGTCAAGGCTGCGGCCGCCTCGGAGCGACTCGGCCGGCTCGACGCGGCGCTCGCCTCGTACGACGCGGCCGAGGTCGCGCTCCGCGAGCGACTGGCCACCGAGCCGGGGGACCACGCGACGCTCGAATGGCTCGGGCGCTCGACCGGCAACCGCGGGCGGCTGCTCGCGTCGCGCGGCGAATCCCAAGCGGCGCGGCTCGCCCTGGACGAAGCGATCGCCTTGGGCCGGGAGTTGCTCGCCGCCCAGCCGAAGGACCCGCAGCGCAGCGCCGACCTCGCCGAGGCGCTCTCCGGACGGGCGATGGTCGATGGCCCGGCAGGGGCGAGCGCCGCCAGCCGGCAGCTCCGCGAGGCGATCGGGCTGCTAGAGCACGCCCATCGCGTCGATCCGGCGAACGCCGAGCACTCGCGGCGGCTGGCGGTGGCGAACGACAACCTGAGCTTCGTCCTCCGTGCGAGTTCGGCCACCGAAGCGCTCGCGGCCAGCGATCGCGCGGCGGCGATCCTCGAGGCGCTCGTCGTCGCCGAGCCGGGCAACGACGCCTACCGCTGCGACATGGCGATGGCCGCCAACAACCGCGGGGCGATCGCGGTCACTGCCGGCGACTGGGACGCGGCGATCGAGGCGTACGAGCGCGCCGTGCGCGAGCTCGACCGCCTGACGCGCCGCGCGCCGCTGGTGCCGCGGCATCGCAGCGAGCAGGCCCTTGCCGAGGGGAACCTGGCGATGGCCCTCGCGCGGGACGGGAAGGCCGACGAGTCGGACAGGATGTTCGACGACGCGACGCGCACGCTCGAAGGGCTCGTCGAGGACTTCCCCGCGGAGGATCGCTACCGACGCAGCCTCGCGGCGATGTGGAACAACCGCGGCGTCGCGCTCCGCGACGCGGGGCGGCTCGACGAGGCGTCCGTGGCGCTCGGCCGATCGATCGAGCTGGAAGAGCGCCGCCTCCGCAAGTCGCCCGGCAGCGCGACGCTGCTGGCGACGCACTACGCGAACCAGGCCCAGGTGCTTGGGCGCCTGGGGCGTATCGAAGAAGCGGCCGAGGTGCACTCGCGCCGGATCGCGATCGAAAAAGCGGCCAGCGCCGCGGAGAGAATCCGATGAGCAGTCGAAGCAAACGTGACGCGACCGGTCGCTCGAGCCGCGTGCTGCGGATCGAGGCGTGCGAGGATCGCCGCGTGCTGGCGGCCGTGGTGGGCGAGCCGCCGCAAGGCGCCGATCCCTCGGACGTCGTCGCAGTCGTCGAGGCGCCGGGCGGGTTCACGGTCATGTACCCGACCGCCGCCTTCGTAGCGGGCCTGGCCCCAACCACCGGCGAGGCGTCGATCGAGGCGATCCTGGCGCCGATCCCGGGGGACGCGTTCACCGGCCTCAATCGGCAGACGCCGTTGGGGGCCGCGCTCGACGCCTCGGGTGGTAGCGCAGGGGCGTTCGACAGCGACTGGCGGCTGAACTTCACGCTGGCGGACTCGTCCTTCGACGTCGTGGAATACAACGGGTCCGGTTCCGTCGATTACTACCAAGACGCGATGCTCGGTTCGACGCGCGGCGCCGCTGGATTTCTGGGCGTCCGGCTCTCGGATGTGTCGGTCACACGCTTGCTCTCGATCGATGGACTGAGCTACCGCGACGTGCGCGACGTCCTCGGCGACGGCGGCACGTACCTGTTCGGCGACACCAACGGTTTCGGGAGCGAAGGCGACGTCGTCGCCATGGGGTCGAGCAGCGTGTTGACCGTGGCGCCAAGTGGGTCGTCCGATTCGACGAGTTCGGCGAAGCAGTACACGTCTCCCGTCGGCGGGCTCGGATCGCTCGCCGAAGAGTTCGAGACGGGCGCCGGCGTGGTGATCGACGACGGACCGTCGGGATCGATCGACTCGACGGACCAAGGGCCGACCAGCGGCGACGGGCTCGACACCGGATTCGCCGACGACGACATGATCGGCATCGAGACCACCCCGGTCGTCGATCGCGCCCCGCCGGCGCCAGCGCCCCCGATCAACAGCGAAGCGATCGGCGCGGGGTCGATCGACCTCGCGGCGATCCTCGGCGAACCCGAGCACGAAGACCGGCTCCAGGCCGAAGCCCCCGCGAGCGAGCGGGTGGTCGCCCGCGACGCGGAGCGCGCGGCGGCGCACGACGCCGTCTTCGCAGTCGCCGGTTGGTCGCGACCCGTCGCGTTCGAGGTCGAGGGGCCGTCGGCGCCGCTGGCGGCACTCGCGTCCCCCGGCAGCGACGCCGCGGAGTCGGCCTGGGGTTTCTGGGACTTGATCGGCTTGCCCGGCATGTCCTCCCAACCGTCGGCGAGCAGCGACCCGAAGCCCTCCAACGCGCCGGGCATCCCCGGCGCCGCGCAGTCGTCGCCCGGCGCCGATCTGCCGCTGGGGTCGCCGGCCAAGCCGTCCGGCAGCTCCGCCGCGGCCGAGACGCCCGAGCCGGCGGCCGATACGGTCTCGATCGCGCGGCCGACCATCGAAACGACCACCGCGATTCTGACGGCGTCGCTCGTGTGGACGCTCGGCGCCCGCCGCCGGGCGCGCACCGGGGCGACCCCGGCGGAAGCGGACCGGGGCGCCGGCGGCGCTCCCCCGTGGCGGAAACAGGGCCGCTGAAGGCGCCGCGGTTGGGGCGCTCGGTTGGCGCGGATCGTCGGGCTTTGACGCCGGCGCTCGCGAAGAACCCTACGCGGGGCGTCGCGGCTCCTGTTAGGCTGGGGGGATGCTCGTCTCACGCTCCATGCCGGTCGCCCTCGTGGTGTGCCTCGTGCTCGGCGCACCGCTTGGCGCCCGTGCCGCGACCGCGATCGACTTCGATCGGCAGGTGAAGCCGATCTTCACCAAGCATTGCCTTGCCTGCCACGGCGGGGTGAAGGCCGGCGGCGGGCTGTCGTTCGTCTTCCGCGAGACGGCCCTCGCCGAGGGGGAGTCGGGCCTCGCCGCAATCGCACCGGGGGACGTCGCCGGTTCGTACCTGCTGGATCGCGTCAGCGACCCGAGCGACGAAACCAGGATGCCCCCCCCCGAGCACGGCCCGCGGCTCTCGGACGACGACGTCGCCACGCTGCGGCGCTGGGTTGAAGAGGGCGCCCCGTGGGGCTCCGGCTGGGCGATGAAGCCGCCGATGGCTTCGATCGCGCCGAAGGTTGCGCGCGACGGCTGGGCCCGAACCGAGGTCGATCCGTTCGTCCTCGCCCGCCTCGAGGCCGAAGGCCTCGCCCCTGCGCAGGAGGCAGACCGACTCGTCTGGCTGCGGCGCGTGTCGCTCGACCTAGTCGGGTTGCCGCCGACGGAGGCCGAGCGCGTGGCGTTGCTCACCGACACGGCGCCCGGCGCGGCCGACCGTGTCGTCGATCGACTGCTCGCTTCCGAGCACTTCGGCGAGCGCTGGGCAACCCCCTGGCTCGACTTGGCGCGCTACGCCGACACCATGGGTTTCGAGCGCGACCCCGCGCGCAACGCGTGGCCGTACCGCGACTGGGTCGTCCGGGCGCTCTCCAGCGACGTGCCGTTCGACGCGTTCCTGGTGAAGCAGCTCGCGGGGGACCTGCTGCCGGGCGCCACGCTCGACGACCGACTCGCGACGACGTTCCACCGGAACTCGCAGACGAACACCGAGGGGGGGACCGACGACGAGGAGTTCCGCCTGGCGGCCGTCATCGACCGCGTCGATAGCACCTGGAAGGGGCTCGGCGCCACGACGTTCGGCTGCGCCCGCTGCCACGACCACCCTTACGAGCCAATCACGCAGGTTGACTACTACCGCTTCCTCGCCGTCTTCAATCAGACGGCCGACGCGGACCTCTCCGAGGAGTTCCCGAAGCTCGCGGTCCCGACTGACCCCGCCGAGTTTGCCGCGGCCCAGCGCCTCGACGACGAGTCCAGCGCGCTCAAGCAGACGCGGCACGCGGCCGTGTGCGAGCTAACGGGGGACGAGAACCAGTGGCGCCCCCTGGGGTTCACGGCGGCCCGATCGACCGAGTTCACGCGCCTCGTCCGCCGTGGGGACCCGGCCCCTGTCTCGGTCCGCGCCAACCAGGACGAAGCGGGGGAGGCGACGACGGAAATCGTCGCCGAGGGGACGGTCGTCGATCGTTCGCGCTACACGCTGCGCGTCGCCCCCGGGGAGCTCGCCGACAAGCCGCTCACGGCCTTTCGCTTCACGGCGATGCCGAAAGACGTCGCCAAAGCCCGCACGAACCCCGAGATGGGTTTCGTCGTTTCGCGGCTGCGTGTGTTCGTCGAGCGCGCCGGCGCCGCGGAGGCCCCGCCCGTCGCCCAGACCGAGGCGAGCGATGTCGATCAAGTGAAGGGAAGCGACCACAGCGAGAGCGAAAGCAAACCACAAACCACACCCGCTGCGCCCGAGGAAGAGGTGTTCTTCAGCGCGGCCTTCGCCGACGAGGCGGAGCCGTTCTTCGACCCCGAGGAATCGCTCCGCGACACGGTAGATGGCTGGGGCGTTTACTCGCGTCTCGACCGGCCGCGGTGGGGCGTGTTCACGCTCGACAAGCCGGTGACCCTCGCCGCGGGGGACCGCCTGCGGGTCGACGTGAAGCAGGAGAAGACAACCGACGGCCAGGGCGCCGTCGTCTTCTATCGCCTGCGGATCGACGCGAGCGCCGACCCGAGCTGGCCGTCGCTCGTCGCCGGAGAGCCGTTCCAGCGCCGCCGCGAGCGATTGGCGGAGATCGCCGCCGAGCGCGGCAAGATCGCGTCGGTGAGCGTCCCCGTGATGACCGAGCGCCCCGCGCCGCTGGCCCGCGACACGTTCGTCCACACCCGCGGGGCGTGGCTTTCGCCGGGCGACTACGTCGAGCCGGGCGTGCCGCGCGCGTGGCCGCAACTCCCCGCCGGGACCCCGGTGGATCGGCTCTCCGTCGCCCGCTGGATCGCGTCGCCCGAGCACCCGCAGACGTCGCGGGTGCTGGTGAACCGCGTGTGGTCCGAGCTGTTCGGCGCCGGGCTGGTCGAGACGCTCGACGACTTCGGCGCCACAGGGGGCACGCCGTCGCACCCCGAGCTGCTCGACACGCTCGCGGTGCGATTTGCGAACGACTACGACTGGTCGCTCAAGCGGCTGTTGCGCGAGATCGTCCTTTCGGCGACCTACCGCCAGGACTCGCGCGGTTCGGCAGCGTCCCTTGCGAACGATCCCACGAACCGGTTGCTCGCCCGCGGCCCGCGGACGCGCCTGTCGGCGGAGATGGTCCGCGACCAGGCTCTCGTGCTGTCGGGTCACTGGAACCCTCAGAGGTTCGGCCCGCCGGTCATGCCGCACCAGCCCGACGGCATCTGGCGGTCGGCCTACAGCGGCGAGGTCTGGAAGACGGCGACCGACAGCCAGCGGTTCCGCCGCGCCGTTTACACGTACTGGAAGCGGACCTCCGCTTACCCCAGCATGCTTGCGTTCGACGCGACGCCGCGTGAGACGTGCGTCGTCGCGCGGCCGAAGACGAACACGCCGCTTCAGGCGCTCGTGACGATGAACGACCCGGCGTACATGGAGCTCGCCGAGCGCTTGGGCGAGCGGATCGCCCAGCGCGGGGGTGCGGGCCTTGCCGAGCGGATCGCATGGGGCGTGGAGGAAGCCACCGGCTTGCCGCCGGCCGAGGGGGTCGTCGCCGAGCTGGTGTCGCTGCACGCCGCCGCCCTCGCCGCCGCACCGGTCGCGAAGCCCTCCACCGAGGACAAGCCCTCCATCGATGCAAGGGCTGCGGCAGCCGAGGGGGCCGAAACGCCCGCGACGCCCGACGCTCCGACCTCGGAAGGTGCGTGCCCTACGGCCGACGCGCCGAGCGCGCCCGCTACGCCCGACCGCTTCGCGATGACGATCGTCGCGAGCGCGATCCTGAACCTCGACGCGACCCTCAGCAAGTAAGGCGATGGCTATGCACCAACGCGAACGACGCGACCGCGCCGCCGAGATCGCCACGCGCCGCTTGTTCTTGCAGCAAGGGATGGCGGGCCTCGGCGCGCTGTGGCTCGCCGGGAACGCAGGGGGCGCACCCGCGGCGCAGATCGTCAACCCGATGGCGCCCCGCGCGCCGCACTTCGCCGCCAAGGCGAAGCGTGTGATCTACCTGCACATGGCCGGCGCCCCCAGCCAGCTCGAACTGTTCGACCACAAGCCCGAGCTCACCAAGCTGAGCGGCAAGCCGTGCCCCGAGTCGCTGCTGGCCGGCGAACGCTTCGCGTTCCTTCGCGGCACGCCCGAGCTGCTCGGCTCGTACTTCCCGTTCAAGCAGGTCGGCGATTCGGGACGCTGGCTCTCCGACCGCCTGCCGCTTTTCGCGGAGGTGATCGACAAGGTCGCGATGGTCCACACCATGCAGACCGATCAGTTCAACCACGCCCCCGCGCAGCTGCTCACCATGACCGGCTCGGCCCGCGCGGGGAGCGCCGCGGCCGGTTCGTGGGTGACCTACGGACTGGGGAGCGACAACCAAGACCTGCCGGGCTTCGTCGTGCTGCTCTCCGGTGGGCGCACGCCCGACGTCGGCCACGCCGGCTGGGGGAGCGGCTTCCTGCCGAGCGTCTACCAAGGGGTGCAGTGCCGCAGCGAAGGGGACCCGGTCCTCTACTTGTCGAACCCCCCGGGCATCGACGCGGGGCTCCGCGGGCGGTTTGTCGAAGCCGTGAACCGCGTCAACCAAACAACGCACGACCAGTGGGGCGACCCGGAGACGCTCACGCGCATCTCGCAGTACGAGCTCGCCTGCCGCATGCAGCTCGAAGCATCGACGGCGATGGACCTCCGCGACGAGTCCCCCGAGTCGCTCGCCCTGTACGGCGCCGAGCCGGGCAAGGAGAGCTTCGCCAACAACTGCCTCCTCGCGCGGCGGCTGGCGGAACGGGGCGTCCGTTACGTGCAGCTCTTCGACTGGGGATGGGACTCGCACGGCAACAGCGAGGACTCGTCGATCGACCGCGGCATGGTCAAGAAATGCAGCGAGATGGACCGCCCGCTCTACGCCTTGCTGACCGACCTCGAACGGCGCGGGCTGCTCGACGAGACGCTGGTCGTGTGGGGCGCCGAGTTCGGCCGCACCCCGATGCGCGAGAACCGCGGCGGCGTGAACACCGAGTTCGTCGGCCGCGACCACCACGCCAAGGCGTTCACCATCTGGATGGCCGGCGGCGGTGTGAAGCCGGGCGTTTCGTTCGGCGAGACCGACCCGATCGGCTTCGCCCCCGTGACGCGGCCGACGAAGGTCCGCGACCTGCACGCCACGATGCTGCACCTGCTCGGCCTCGACCACACGCGGCTGGTGAAGCCGCACCTGGGGCTCGACCAGAAGCTGACCGGGGTCGAGCCGGCGCGGGTGATTGCGGAAGTTCTGGCGTGACAGGGATAATCCGACCCGGCCTAGACCGGTAGGGTTTGGTTACTTCACTCCTGTCGGCTCGCCTCCATGACCCGCCACAACCTCTTCGGCTTGGCGTTTTCAGCAGCCTTTGCGCTGCCTTTGGCAGTTAAGGCGGGGTCGCTTCAGTTCGCGTTTGTCGCTCGTGTCACCTCCGTCTCCGATGGCGCTGGCGCGGCGGGTTTCCCCATCTCGTTCCGAGTCGGGGACGAGCTTGCGTGCTCTCTTGAATTCCCGAGCCGAGATGTGCTGCAAGAGCTTTTCGATGGGCCGAGCGCGTTTTCCTCGGGGTTGATGGACATGACCGCGCAAGGTGAAGTGCTACGACACAGGTTCAACCTGGCGGGCGGAGCGGTGAACGACCCCTCCGAGCCGTTGCCTGTGGAGTCGCCCGGGGTATCACTCACCTACTGGTCGTTCACAGACGTCTATCCCGGTTGGGGGGGCAACGCGGCCGGCGTTTGGTGGGACGCCCTACTCGCGCTCGTCGGGACACCGGGAACGCCGTTCGATCGGGACGACATGATCTCGTGGAACGACCTCACAACTCGCCGGCGCTTGTACCTGCGCATCGGCGCCTTCGAAACGGTCGAGGTTGTCGCGGAGATCGGTGAGATCACTGCGGTCCCGGAGCCGACGGGTCTTTGTGCCGCTGTGGCCGCAAGCGGCTTCGGCGGTGCGGCGATCGCCCGGCGTCGGTTCCGTTGCGCTGGGCGTTTGGTTGCCCGGTCAAGGATTTTGGCTTAGGGTCGAGGCTCACCCTCTGAGCCCCGCAGCCCCTGATCGCCATGTTCCGCCCCGTCGTCGCGTTGGTTGTTTGCCTGGTTGCCGCCCTTTCCCCCGCTCACGAGGGGCACGACCACCCGGCGGGGGACCACCTGGGGGTCGTCGCCGAGCAGCCGGCGGCGCCGCAATTCCCGGCGGCGCTCGTGCTGCCGGCGCTCGAAGGGGCGCGCCCTTGGTCGTCCAAACCGGTACTCAACCACCCCGATCGCTTTCAAATCGCGATCATGACCGACAACACGGGGGGGCACCGCCCGGGGGTTTGGCTGAGCGCCGTGCGCAAACTCAACCTGCTCCGCCCCGAGTTCGTGGTGTCGGTCGGCGACCTGATCGAGGGTTACACTGAGGACGACGCCGAGCTCGAACGCCAATGGGCCGAGTTCCTCGGCTTCATCGACGAGCTGCAGATGCGCTTCTTCTTCGTCGCCGGGAACCACGACACGACCAACCCCAGGATGCACGCCCTGTGGCGCAAGAAGTTCGGCGCCGAGTGGTACTCGTTCGACTACAAGGGGGTCCACTTCCTGTGCCTCAACAGCGAAGACCCCGCGACATCGCTCGGGCCCGAGCAGCTCGCCTTCGTCCGCGAAGACCTCGCCAAGCACGCGGGCGCGCGGTGGACGCTCGTCTTCCTGCACAAGCCGCTGTGGACCACCGCCGAGGCGCAGGTCGCGAACGACGGCAAGGACCGCACCGGGTGGAAGGAAGTCGAGGCCCAACTGGCCGACCGCCCGCACACGGTCTTCTCCGGCCACATCCATCACTACGTGCAGTTCTCGCGGCAGGGGCGTGAGTACTACGCCCTCGCGACCACCGGTGGCGGATCGCAGCTCCGCGGCGAGGCGTACGGCGAGTTCGACCACGTCACCTGGCTGACAATGGAACCCGACGGGCCGCGCGTGGCGAACCTTAAACTCGACGGCATCCTGACCCCCGACGTCGTGACCGAGCGGAGCGCCGAGCGGTTCGGCCGCTTCCTGCGCCGCGCGAAGGTCGAGGTCGCCCCGATCTTCGTCGGCGAGGGGGACGGGACCGAGTCGGCACATTTCTCGGAGGGGGTGCTCGCGGTCCGCTTGCAGAACCGCTTCGGCGAGCACGTCGAGCTGACCGGGACGATCGACGGCTTGCCTCTGCGCGGCCTGACGGTCGAACCCGAGGCGATCCAACTCGGTTGCGGGCCGACCGGCGTCGCCGAGCAATCGGTCCGCTTGCGGTTCGAGCAGCCGATCGCCGTGGACGACTTGCAGCGCGCGAACTTCACGGCGAAGCTCCGCACGCGGCAGGGCGACGCGGCGACGGGCGAGGGGCCCCTTTCCGCCGAGCTGTCGATCCCGATCGTGATTGACCGCCGGCACGACAGCCCGCTCGTCGGCGCCATCGAGGTCGATGGGGTCATTCCCGCCTGGCCCGGCCCGGCTTACAAGACCCCCAACCGCCCGCTGGTGCTCGGTTCGCCCGGTTCGTGGCAGGGGCCGTCCGACGCGTCGCTCGAGGTCGCCACGGCGCACGACGACGAGCGGCTCTACCTGCTCGCACGGGTGACCGACGACCGCGTCGCGTCGGGGGACTTCCTCGAGCTGATGCTCGACGGCCGGCCCTTGGAGGCCCGCCGCGCCGACCCCAACTTCCGCTGGCAGGGCGCCCGCGTCCGCGTGACGCCGCCGGTCGGCGACGCCCCCGCGAAGGTCACCGCGCGGGTTGGCCGCGGCCGCCGGTCGCAGGTGATCGAGGGGGTCGTTGGCGCCGTCCGCCGTACGCAGTCGGGCTACGACGTCGAGGTCTCGCTCCCGACGACACTCCTGGACCGCGCCCAGGCCGGGAAGTGGGAGAGCTTCCAGATGGCCGGCCTCGTGCGCGACGTCGATGACCCCAACGGCCCGGCGGCCGACGTCCTGTGGCGCGGCACAGGGGGCCTGCGCGAGCGGAACACGAACTTCGCGCAGTTCGTGCGAGCGACCAAGATGGCGGAGTGAACCCCACCTTCGGCGAACCGATCGAGTCGCTCCCGAACCTCGGGCCGAAGTCGGCGTCGTGGCTGCGCGCGGCGGGGATCGAAACAGCCGAGCGACTGCGCGAGCTCAGAGCGGCGCCCGCGTTCTTGCGTGTGAAGGCGACCGGCGTGCGCCCCAGCCGCAACCTGCTCTGGGCGCTGCACGGGGCGCTCGGCGGGAAGTCGTGGCTCGACGTGACCCCCGCCGAGAAGCGGCGCCTCGAACGCCGGTTGTCGCTGCTGGATCGCTAGCGCCCTGTCGAGCTGGGCCAGAGGAACGCGAGGTGGTGTTGCGAGTGGACGACCATTAGCTCCTTCCACTCGTCGAGCGTGATCCCGTCGAACAGCGGGTACTCGCGGATCGGTCCGGCGAAGTCGCGGGCCTCGGCGAGTGTGGCGAGGCAGCGGTCTACCCGCGCGGGATCGTCCTCGGTGATCGAATCGGGCGTCAGGCGCGAGATCGTCGGGATCCCCGCCCGCATCGCTCGTGACGGAAGGACCCGGCGGCGGAACAGCACCCCCATCACCTTCCGCGCGAGCCAGGGGACCCGCGGTTGGTCGCCGTCGAGCCCGATTCGCATCGTCTCGTGCAAGTGGTCGCAAGCTTGCGACAGGTTCCACCTTCCGCTCGGCGTGTAGCCGCCGTCGCGGAGGCGCCGCACTTCGTCGGCGACGTCGTCGAGGGAGCGGAGGTCGAGTGGGCGTTGCTTCTTGCTCATGAAAGGGAGGTGCGCGCGATCGGGGGCTAACGACGCAGAGTCTAACCTTCTGCGGCCGCTACCGGACCGCGGTCAATCGTCGCACCCCAACTACGGCCGGCGGAACTCCTCGACGGCCGTGGCGAGGTGCGTGGTCACCCCCAGCCGCTCGGCCCATTGGTCGAGGTACGCTTCGTCGAGGTCGCCGAGAGCGAAGAGCAGGTCCTGCACGTCGATTCGGTCGCGGGGCCGATCGGCGGCGAGCTTCAGCAGAACAAGGTCTTCCGGGCTCACCAGCCAGATCGTGCGGCCCTTCAGCTCGGTGCGCACTGTCCTGCGGAGCATACTTGCCTGAAACGCTGACTCGACGACGAACAGATCGACGTCGACCACCCCGCTATCCACGTGGCGGGCGACCTTGAAGAGCGGCATCCCGGCGACTCGGTCCAGCCAACCGGAGTCGTAGACCGGTGGGATCGAACAACCCGCGTCGTACAGCGCGTCGCGAAGGTTCGGAAGCCGGTCTTCTTCGACCTCGATCGTGATATCGACGTCCTGCGTCGCTCGCGGGATCGTGTAGACCCGAACGGCGAGACCTCCCATCACCGCGTAGCGGATGCGTTCGCGATCCAGGAGCGCGACGATCGCCAGCAGTGATTCCTCGACTTCCTCGATCGTGGGCATCTCATTCCTCGCGGGTGCGGGCGATCGCACGGAGCATGTTCTCGTTCCGCAGGTCGTTCTCTCGCTTCAACAGCGCGAACTTCCTAGCGACGTGGTCAGGCTCGCCCGTCAGCAAGAACGGCGTCGACTCGCGGCACATGTCGAGCACAAGCTGTAACTTCTTGTCAAGCGACATCGACTGATAGGTTCGTATCGTCTGCTGACTGAGCATCGGACGTCCCTCACTTCGACTGGATGGCGGTGATCATTGTTTCGATCGCCTGGCTGTTTCGGATCGACTCGTCGAGCACTTGCAGGTATTCGACGGCCCCCAGATCGTCGCCGCGCTTGCGGTTCTGGCGGGGCTCGAGCGCTTCGATGAGTACGGCTTCGAGCACCGGCAGCAAATCTGGCGCTTTGTACGTCGCGGGCACTGTGCCGAGCGAGCCGTCCTCAGCGACGGGCCGCACGCCAAACCACGAGACCCGGTCCCAACGCGAACCGAGACGATCGCGCGTGTGCTCGAAGAGGCGGACGCCGAGGGGGCGTTCGGTAGCCCTGCCAACGTAAACGGCTTCGCGGCCGTCGTACAGCAAGTAGACGCCGAGCTGGTCGCTGAAGTTGACCGACTCGGCGCCGATCTGCTGCATGCCGAGAAGGCTCGGTCGGTTGGCCCACCGCACGTGATCACGACGCCAGAACATCCCGAAGGAAGTAACGATCGACGACTCCGAGTCGGAGTCGTCAATTGGGACGTTCTGTACCGAAGGCTCGCTGCTCAGTGGCATACCGCTGCTTCGCCAGCGAAACGTCGCTTTGCCGACCTTCTCCCATGGGCAGCGAGTGGAGGTCGACTTGAGTGCGGTGTGCAAATGCGATGTGACGGTCGCGTACGGAGTAGCGCCGAAATTCTCACGCAAGCGGCGTTCGCGAATCGATGTGACGACCTCTTGGACATGAAGCGGCTCGTCGGAGGCCTGCAAAACCTGCTCGATCGCCTGCCGCCATGTGAGTTCGCGTGCCTTACCCATAAGATACAGCGTAGCCAGGAAACGTGGCCGAGTCACTCGCTCCTGCCGCCCCCCCTCACACCCCCTTCTTCGGCCGCGGGACCTTCGCCTTCTTTGCCCCGCGGCGGCCTCGGGGGCCCGTGTTGTTCGCCGATTTGATCCCCGCCTCGACCGCCGTCACGCTCTGGCCGATCGACTCGCGCATCTTCTCGATTCGGTCGCGGAGGGTCGCGGCGCGCTCGAACTCCATCTGGTCGGCCGCCTCGTACATCTCCTTCTCGAGCTCGTTGATGTACTCCTCGGTGACGTAACGCGTCTCGTCGTTCATCCCCACCGCGGCGTTGGCGCGGGCGTGGGCGGCGGCTTCCCCCTCGATCCCGGCGCGGATCGCCTTCTTGATCGTCTCGGGGGTGATCCCGTGCTCCTCGTTGTACGCCTGCTGCACGCGGCGGCGACGCTCCGTCTCGTCGATCGCCCGCTGCATGCTGCCGGTCACCTTGTCGCCGTAGAGGATCACGCGGGCGTTGACGTTCCGCGCGGCGCGGCCGATGGTCTGCATAAGCGACGTCTCGCTCCGCAAGAACCCCTCCTTGTCGGCGTCGAGGATCGCCACGAGCGACACCTCGGGGAGGTCGAGCCCCTCGCGCAATAGATTGACGCCGATCAGCGCCTCGAACTTCCCGAGCCGCAGGTCGCGCAGCAGCTCGACGCGCTCGAACGCGTCGAGCTCGGAGTGCAGCCACTTGCAGAGCACCCCTTGCTCGGTGAAGTACGCGGCGAGGTCCTCGGCGAGCCGCTTGGTGAGCGTCGTCACGAGGACCCGCTCGTTCGCGGCCGCGCGCTCGCGGACGCGCTCCAGCAGGTGCGGCACCTGGCCGCGCGCGGGGGAGAGCTCGATCACCGGGTCGAGCAGGCCGGTGGGGCGGACGATCTGCTCGACAACCTCGCCGCCGGTCCGCGACAGCTCGTAGTCGGCCGGCGTCGCGCTGACGTACACGCAGTTGCCGATCCGCTCTTGCCACTCATTGAACTTCAGCGGCCGGTTGTCGAGCGCGCTGGGGAGACGGAAGCCGTGCTCGACGAGCGTCGTCTTCCGCGCGCGGTCGCCGTTGTACATCGCGCCGACTTGGCTCACCGTGGCGTGGCTCTCGTCGACGAACAGCAGGTAGTCCTTGGGGAAGAAGTCGAACAGCGTGCTGGGGGTCGAGCCCGGCGCGCGGCCCGACAGCGGCCCGCTGTAGTTCTCGACTCCCGGGCAGTAGCCCATCTCGAGCATCATCTCGATGTCGTAGCGCGTCCGCGCGTTGAGGCGCTGCGCTTCGAGCAGCTTGCCCTGCGACTTGAACAGCTCGAGCCGGCCCGACAGTTCGAGCCGGATCTGCTCGACCGCCTTGGCGACGCGCTCCTCGGGGAGCACGAAGTGCTTTGCCGGGTAGACGTACACCTGCTGGAGCGAATCGACGACGCGCCCCGAGACGGGGTCAATGATCGAAAGCTTCTCGACCTCGTCCCCCCAGAACTCGATGCGGTACGAGAACTCCTCGTAGGCCGGCCAGACCTCGACCGAGTCGCCGCGGACGCGGAACTTGCCGCGGCCCGGGTCGTAGTCGTTGCGCTGGTAGTGGATGTCGATCAGTCGCGCGAGCACCTCGTCGCGATCGACCGTCTCGCCGACCGCCAGGCCGACCATCATCTGCTTGTAGTCGTCGGGCGAGCCCAAGCCGTAGATGCACGACACGCTGGCGACGACGATCACGTCGCGACGGCTGACCAGCGAGCTGGTGGTCGCGAGCCGCATGCGGTCGATCTCCTCGTTGATCGACGCGTCCTTCTCGATGTAGATGTCGCGCTGCGGGATGTAGGCTTCGGGCTGGTAGTAGTCGTAGTAGCTGACGAAGTAGCTGACCGCGTTCTGGGGGAAGAACTCCTTGAACTCGCTGTAGAGCTGCGCGGCGAGCGTCTTGTTGTGCGACAGCACGAGCGCCGGGCGCTGCAACTGCTGGATGACGTTCGCCATCGTGAACGTCTTGCCGCTGCCGGTGACCCCCATCAGCACCTGCTCGTTCTTGCCCGAGCGGAAGCCCTCGACGAGCGCGCGGATCGCGGCCGGCTGGTCACCGGCGGGCTGGAACTCGGAAACGAGCTGGAACTGCGGCATGGGGGGGCCTCGGGCGGGGGGACCCCTGATTGAACCCGATGGCGGTCGCGAGGCCTACGCCCGGGCTTGAGCTCGCTGGCGGGATCGAAATTGCTTCCGACGCGAAAGTCGCTCGGCTAGAATGCCGGCGGAGGAGAACGCTATGGAAAAGACCACAGTCCAGAACCTGCTCGACGCCCAGCCGGACCACCTCGATGTCGATCGGTTCGTCGGCGAGCTCTACCTGCGGCAGCAGATCGAGGCCGGCGAGGCGGACGTTGCCGAAGGCCGCGTACTGGAGCACGAGGACGCGAAGCGAAGGCTGTCGCGATGGCTCGCGTAGTTTGGTCCGAGCGGTCGCTTCGGGACCTAGAAGACATCCTCGCCTACATCGCGGACCGGTCGCCGTCCGCTGCGCGTCGCTACGCCCAGAAGCTTGTGGGACGCGTGGACCAACTTGAACGGCATCCGCACTCCGTCGGGCCAGTCGTAGAGCTCCCCGAAGGACCCTACCGCGAGCTGCTTCAGGGCCCCTACCGTCTGATCTACCGCGTCGAAGGGGAGCGGGCGATCGTCGTCACGGTCGTCCACTCCGCGCGTTTGCTGGACGCGGACCGGCTGCAGTGACGGCCTTCTTTCATTTTCCCGCTCGCCCGAGCTTCTCCACCCGCGCCAGCCACGGCTGGGCCTTCTCGGGCGTGAAGTCCTTGCCGACGCCGCCGAAGTGGCTCACGCGGACCGGCTTGAAGCCGCAGAAGGCGAGCACCGAGTCGCGCGTCGCGGCGATCGGCGCGTTGCGATAGGCGAGGTTCATCGCCCACACGGGGGTCGCCGACGTGACGACCATCCGCGCCGAGCGGCCGGCTAGCAGGCGGTCCCACCACGGGTCGGTCTCGTGGAACTTGAACGCGAAGCCGGGGAGGAACGCCCGGTCGATGAACCCCTTGAGCAGCGCCGGCGGCGCCCCCCACCAAACGGGGTAGCCGACCACTAGGTGCCGACACCAGGAGATCGCTTCCTGCGCGGTGGCGAGGTCGGCCTCTAGCTCGCGCCCTTGCCGGTAGCCGCGCAGCACCGGCTCGAACTGAAGGTCGCGAACGACGACACGACGCACCTCGTGCCCGCCGCTGGCCGCGCCCTGCGCGTAGGCGCCCAAGAGCGCCGTCGTGAGGCTCGTCTGGTCGGGGTGGCCGTCGAGGATCGTGATCCGCATCGCGGGCTCCGAACGTGATTACCAAACAAAGCTACGGAAAGAATGGCCGCCGATGAACGCAGATTGACGCAGATGAAGGAGTCACCAGCGCCGCTTCGTCTTTATCTGCGTTCATCCGTGTTCATCTGTGGTTCCCTTCTTCTCGTCGTCCCCGGCCACTTGCGTGTCGCCCGCGATCGGCAGCAAGTGGCGGCGGATCGCCTCGAGCCGCCGCGGGCCGATCCCCGGCACGTCGAGCAAGTCCTCGGCCGAGCGGTACGCGCCGGCGCCGCGTTGGCGGACGATCCGTCGGGCGAGCTCCGGCCCGACGCCGGGGAGCTGCGCGAGCTCGGGCCACTCGGCCCGGTTCACGTCCACCAGGAAGCGGTAGTCGAGCGGCGCCTGGTTGTCGATCTCGACCAGCTCGCCACGCCAACCGCCGGCGCCGACCCACCAGACGACGATCCCAGCCAGCGACACGACCAGCAAGGCCGCGATCGTCACCTGATCGGCACGGCGGATCAGCGGGTCGGTCACGGCGAGGGGGTCACGCGGTCGGGGATCAGTACCGCGCCAGCTTAGCCTCGCCGGCGGCGCATGAGAACCGATTGGAAGGGGGAAGGGGGAAGGGGGAGGGCTGAACAGCCAGGTCCCTCGTAGCGCTTTCGCGGAACGGGCTGCGGGCTGGTACCCGGGTCGCCCCCTCCCCCGGCCCCTCCCCCTGA
>JBOFFC010000080.1:0-13018 GCA_051648405.1 Lacipirellulaceae bacterium | reverse complement strand
GCAGCGACTCCCACGCCGCGAGCGCCGCGTCGATCGCCACGTCGCCGATCGCGTGCGCCGCGACGCTGTAGCCGGCCCGCTCGTAGGGGGCGACACGCTCGGCGAACTCGTCGGCCGTCATCCGCAGCACGCCGCGCGTAGGGGCGTGGCGGTAGTCACGGCTGATCGCGGCGGTTGCGCCGCTGAGGCCCCCGTCGAGGAAGAACTTGGCCGTGTCGATCGAGAGGCGATCGCCGAACTCGGGGAGGGAGGTCTCTTCGAGAGTCGCCGGGCGGCCCTCGGGGGCCAGGCGCATCGCCGCGGTCCGCAGAAGCAGCTCGCCGGCCGCGTCCATCTCCCGGTAGGCGTCGAGGAGCGCGTCGTCCACTCCGGGGTCGGTCGCCGCCACGACCCCCGAAGCGGCCAGGTGGCGCTGCGCCGTGGAGATCCACTCGCGGTAGTCGCGCTCGGTCGGCGCCGGGGCGGCGCGTTCGACGAGCGCGATCGCCGTCTCCTTGAGGAGCCCCGTTGGCGCGCCGTGCGCGTCGCGCTCGAGCTCGCCCCCCGGCGGATCGGCCGACGTGGGGCCGATCCCCGCGGCGACGAGCGCCGCGGAGCTCGCGATCGCCACATGGGCGCAAGCCCGCGTCAGCAGGGTCGGCGTCGCTCCGAACCACTGGTCGAGCAGCTTGCGATCGGGGAGCCGCCCTTCGGCGAGCTTGAGCTCGTTGACGCCGCGCGCGAGGAGCCACTCCCCCGGCGCGAGGCGCGCCGCGTGCGCGTCGAGGCGCGCCCGCACGTCGTCCAGCGACCGGGCGCCGCGCAAGTCGGCCAGCGCGCTCACCAACCGGCCGACCTTCCAGAGGTGGACGTGCGGGTCGCGGAACCCTGCGCAGATCGTTCGGCCGCCGAGGTCGATGCGCCTGGCGCCGGCGCCGGCTGCCGCCCGGCAGTCGTCCGGCGTGCCGATCGCCACCAGCCGCCCCTCAACCGCTGCGATCGCCGTCGCTTCGGGGAACCGCGTGCTCCCCGGCCCGCAAAATCGTGCGGCGATGAAGACGGTGTTGGGCATCGGAGCGAGCGCGCAGGGGACGGCCTGGGGTTGGCGCTGCCGAGTGTACTCGCCCGCGGGGGGAGGGCGCCGGGGGCCAGCCGCTGGGCTGCTAACGGCGTTCGGCTGCAACCGCCGCCTCGCCGAGCAGGTCGCTGTGCTCGCGACGGTAGGCGCCGGGGGTCATGCCGGTGAACTTCTTGAACAGCGCGCTCATGTACTCTGCGTGCGAGAAACCGGTCATGCGGGCGATCGTCTCGAGCTTGTAGTCGGTCCCCGCGAGGAGGTCCATGATCCGCCGCAGTCGGACGCGGTTGACCTCGGCCTTCACGCTACGGCCAACGGCTTTCCCAAACCGCCGCTCGAGCGTGCTACGCGAGACGCCTGCCGCGGCGACGACGTCCTCGACCGAGATCCCCTTGCAAGCATTCTGCTGGATGAAGCGGGCGATCTCGGCCATCTCGGGGTCGGCGACTGCGAGGACGTCGCTCGACTGGCGCACGACGATCCCGGCGGGCTCGCTGAGCGTCTTCTCGGTCGGCGGGGCTTCGCCCTCCATCATCCGCGCGAGCATCGACGCGGCCCGGTAGCCGAGCCGCGCCATGTCGAGGTCGACGCTCGACAGCGGGGGGTCGGCGAGGTCGCAGACGATCTTGTCGTTGTCGATGCCGACGACCGCGATCTGGTCCGGCGAACGGAGGCCGGCCTCCCGCGCCGCGTTAAGAACCTGGAGCGCACGAACGTCGTTGCAAGCGACGAGACCCGCCGGCTTCTCGAGTCCTTCGAGCCAGCGGATTAGCTCCGGTTGGTGCATCATGCCGTCGGCTTCGATGCCGGCGGACATCATCCCGGCCGCGAACGGGATGTCGAGGCACTCGAGCGACAGGCCCGCTTCGGTGGTGAGTCGCGCGAGCTCGGCCTTCCGCGCTTCCGAGTAGTTGAACCCTTGAAAGCCGCAGAACGCGAAGCGACGGAGCCCCAGGCCGTGGAGGTGCTCGTACGCGACTCGCGCCGCCAGGGCGTCGTGCTGGCGGAGCACCGGGACTCCGGGCAGGGGAAACTCGTCGCTGAGATCAACCGTCGGCGTGCCCGAATTGCGAACGAACTCCGCCATCGCAGCGCTGTCGATCGCGGCGATCATGCCGTCCCCACGCCAAGTCTTCAGCCATTCCGGGAAGCGAGCGCCGTGGGGGCGTTCGTCGTGGTAGACGCTCCACGCCCGGTGCCCCCGTGCGAACGAGGCAATCCCGGTGAGTACGCCACGCCCCCACGAACGGACCGGATTTATGAGTACGGCGACGCGTTTGAGCATGACCGGGACGACGATCGGGATGGCCGGCAAAGGCCAGCGGGAAGGGGCTTCGACGGCCGCTCAAGGAAGCGTGCGACGTGCGATAGAGGCGATTAGCGGACGACGGACGCCGCGCAGGTTTGCCGCGATTCGGCGCCCAGCGGCAATCACGTCCGGGCCCCACCAATCGACGAGGGAGAGAAATTGCGTCACCGCACGCACGGACTGCGAAAGTAGTTTTTGACCGGGTTTTTCGCAAGGCACCGGCATAAGATCGCGTCGATCCCGAGTGCCTTGCGGCAGCCACTGCGATAAAACCGCAGCCGATTGATGCTCGTTCTCAGTGCAGCGGACGCCCCGATTGAGCAAACTCGGAGCCGGGATTCGGGGTTGGCGGACCAGCTCTCTATTCCGAAGCGCCGGGCTTCCCGGACCGCACTCGCGGACGTGCCGCCGGGTGCTCGTGGGCCGGTGCTGACTCCTCCAAGGGCAAATGAGTCGCCGGGGCTTTCGCCGCGCGGCACGCACCGACTCGCGGTGCGCCGTGCTCGTGCCCTCTGCGGCGTTCGTCTCGACACCTTTTCTTTCTGCTCGGATCTTCGTACTGCCTCGCTACTCCGCGAACTGACTCACCTCTTGAGTGACCTCATGATTCCCTATTCAACCCGCGAACCCTGGGCCCGTGCAGCCTGCGCGCTCGGCGTTTGTCTGGCGACGCTAGCATCGGTGCGGCCGATCGGCTGTACGTCGAGATCGACTGCTTTCGTCTGGACGTTGTGCCCGAGTCGTCCGCATTGCTGCTGTCGGTAACCGCGTTGGTGGCCGTTGCCCGCCGCCGACACGGAGCAACCGATTGAACTGAGCAAGAGATTGAATCGAGGGGCGTGAGACGAACACGCAGTCGCAAACCGACCAGACCTCGTTACGCAAACAGACTACTCCTCCCCTATGGACGCCAGCCGCGATGCCAGCCGGACGCCGGCCCGTCGCGACCGCCCAGACTCTTATCGGAGACTCCATGTCGATTGGCAACCGGGCCCTAGCGGCTCATCTGTTGGCGGCGCTTTTCGTGGGGGCGGTAGCCCCTTGTAGCGAAGCAGCGGTGTTCGCGAACTTTGACGCGGTCCAGTACCGCACGAACGGGTTCGCGTTCGGCGACTTCAACGATTTCGACGCGCTCGACGCCACCGGTAGCGTGATCCGGCTTGACATCGCCAACGACGTCGATCCCGGCAACGGCCTGTTCGGCGGGATGGGGTCGGACATCACGTCGCCGGACTTCAGCGCCGCGACGACACAGATCGTCGTGAATCTGACGATCGACCCGCTCAACACCGCGCCGGGCTTCAACGTGGTGCTGGTGGACAACGACGGACCCGGGGCGGGTGAAGAGTACCAGTACTACTTCGACCTACAGTTCGCCGCCGTCGGGACGCCAATCACGTTGACGCAGTCTCTTGTGAGCCCCGGCCCGGTCTTCCGTCAAACGGCCTTCAACCAGCTTCCCGGCGACGAGGTCCAGAACTACGGCTTGCGGCAGGTTCAGGTCCAGAGCCTGTTCGGCGGCACGAATCGGCTCAAGATCGACATCGGCAGCGTCAAGGTCGAGGACCCGGGCAACCCGTTGCTGTTTGAGTACACCTCGTCCCAGTACAACGCTCAGGTCGCCCGGTTCACATTCGGTTCCTTTCAGCAGCCGGGCGCGTTTGACACGTCGGGAAGCACGATCCTGATCAACGCTGACCCGGCTGCGGCGGGTGGCCCTGGCGGTGGCGCCGGGTTCAGCGGGCTGAACGTGGACTTCAACGCCGCCGAGTACCAGATCGAGGTGCTCGCCAAGTTGAGCCCCGGGAACGCCGCCAGCACGTTCAACGTGGTGCTAGGCGACCGGGACGGGAACGACAGTGGTCCCGGCCTGGGTAGCGAAGACTTCTACTTCGCGGTCCCCACGTCAGCGTTCGACTCGACCGGATTCTCGACGTTCACGATCCCGCTCGGCTCGGGGTCCCAGTCGCAGATCGTGCGCTCATTCGGACTGAACAACGACGGCGACGGGTTGCAGAACTTCGGGATGTTCCAGATGCAGATCCAAGCCAATGACACGGATACCGGCCGCCTGGCGCTGGAGGTTCAGAGCTTCCGGCTCGTCGCGCGACCGCCGGCCGGCGACGGAGACTACAACGGCGATGGCGTGGTCAATGCCGCCGACTACACCGTGTGGCGTGACGCCCTGGGGACGTCAGTGGCGCTGCCGGGGGACACGACTCCCGGGACGGTCACTCAGGCGGACTACAACGTTTGGTCGCTGAACTATGGGACCGGCGCATCGACAGCCACCGCCATCCCCGAGCCCACTTCGCTCGCGATGGTCTGCTGCGTCGCTGTCGCTCTCGGCGCGGGCCGTCGCGTCGCGGCGTGAGTAGTACGGGGGGGAGATCGGCTCCGCGGGCGGGGCGAGGCAGAGTTGGGGTGGGCCCCGCTCGTGGAGCCGTGAAGAGGATCGGGGCAGTCTGTTTCTTTCCAAGGTTTGGAAGCCATGTTGTCGAGAACGAACCGACCGGCGTTCACGCTCGTCGAGCTCCTCGTTGTGATCGCGATCATCGGGATCCTGGTCGCGCTGCTGCTCCCCGCGGTGCAGGCCGCACGCGAGGCGGCTCGGCGGTCGAGCTGCGTCAACAACCTGAAGAACATCGCCCTGGCTGCGCTCAACTATCACGACCAGAAGGGGCACTTCCCGGTCGATGAGGACTACTACTTCGGGACGGGAGTCCAGAAGGTGAAGATCAACGAGCTGACAGCGACCTGGACCAGTAGGAATCAGTTTCCCGACCCGAAAGGGGGCCGCGACGGCGGTGGCTGGATCGTGCGTGTCCTGCCGTTCGTCGAGGAACAGTCGCTCTACGACCAGTTCGACATCCCCAACGGCGGCGTCAACGGCGACTGGAACGACCGCAACCGCCTGGGGATGAACCACCGCGACGCATCCTTCCGGCAGGCGATCGCGCAGCAGCCTCAGGTGCTCGCTTGTCCGTCGGACGAGGCGGGCGGGGCGAAGACCAACCAGTTCCCCTACACCGACGGCGTGCGCGTCCCCAGCACTCCGGGGACCACCGGGCCACCAATCGTGGCGACGACTTGCTACAAGGGGAACGCGGGGGACGGGCACTTCGAGTTCACTGCCGCCTTCGCCCCCCAACCACCCGGGCTCTACACCTACAACCCGCTCTTCCAGTGCTACACGGGGGACGATTGCGTGGGGATGTTCTGGCGGACCACGTACATCCGCGGGGGAGTGAAGCTCAATCAGGTCGCCGACGGCACAAGCAAGACGTTCCTGATCGGTGAGTCGTCCCCGGAAGACACCAACAGCGCCGCGTGGTCGAGCGACGGCGACTGGGCTGTCACGGCGATCCAGCTCAACTGGGACGCCCTCGCCTCGGGGGCCTGCACAAACCCCGGCGCGCTGGAGTGCTGGACCCGTTACCGTGGATTCCGCAGCAAGCACCCCGGCGGCGCGAACTTCGCTTCGACCGATGGTTCGGTCGCCTTCATCGGCAACGACATCAACCCTCTTCTCTACCGCGCCCGATCGACACGGGCTGGGGGCGAAGTGGTCGCAGAGTGACGGGTTCGCGACTGCTCGGCGTGTGGTCGTCGTGTCTCAGCAATGCTCTTGGGTGAACCCTCGATGCCTGATCGGATTGTGATAAGAGTTGCGTTGCTCGCCTGCGCCGTCGTTCTGGCGTCCGTGGGTGGATGCGGCAGCGAGTTCGGCGCGACGGTCACGGGGAAGGTGACGCTCGACGGAGCGGCGGTGACCCCGGGGCTGGTGACCTTCGCTTCCGACCGGGCGGGCGAAGCGCCGGCCGCAAGCGACCTCGCGTCCGACGGCTCGTACTCGCTGAGAACGAACGGCAAGCCGGGGGCCGCCCCCGGCACATACCGTATTGCCGTGCAAGCCTTCAAATCCCCCGAGGGCCTGAAGCCGGGCGAACGATCGATGAAGCCCTCCGAGCCGCTTGTCCCCAAGAAGTACCTGCAAATCGACACGTCGGGTCTGGAGTACGCCGTCGAGCGGGGCTCGAACGTCATCGACATCGCGCTCACGCGGCCGGGCGACTAAAGGAAGCGGCCCCGCGCTGGTTGGCATGCCGGCGCCAGTGGGCCATACTCGGGCCCAGTTAGCCCGAACCACCCGCTCGTCTGGATCGTACCGATGCCCCCCTACTCGCTCGCCCCTGCGCTGGGGGCCCTCGCAATCGCCTGCTCGCTCCTAGCTACAAACGCGTCGGGCGCCGAAGGTGCGGTCGCGACCGCCGAGCCCCCGGCCGCGGTGACAGCCGTTCCCCAAGACGCCGACTGGTGGCGCGACCGACACCGCGACAAGCTCGCCACAAAGGATCGCATGCTCGCCGAGCCCAGCGGCGTGCGGCTCGTGTTCGTCGGGGACTCGATCACCCAGAGCTGGGAGTCGGACAGCGCCAAAGGGCTGTGGGCCGAGCGGTTCGTCCCGCGCCGCGTGCTGAACCTCGGCTTCAGCGGCGACCGCACACAGCACGTCCTTTGGCGCCTCGCCCCGGGTGAACCCGCGGACCAAGGTACGACCAAGGGCGGCGAGCTCGACGGCCTGAGCCCCGCGCTCTACGTGGTGATGATCGGCACGAACAACACGGGCCACCTGCAGGACCCCGCCGAAGACACGGCCGAGGGGGTCCGGCTGATCGTCGAGCGGCTTCGCGAGGCGTCCCCCGAGGCGCACGTGCTGCTGCTCGCCGTCTTCCCGCGCGGCGCGACGACCGACGACCCGTTGCGCAAGCTCAACGACGGGGTGAACGAGCGGATCGCCAAGCTGGCCGACAACGACTCGGTTCACTTCCTCGACATCGCCGCCAAGTTTCTGAACGACGACGGCACGTTGAGTAAGGAGATCATGCCCGACCTGCTGCACCTCAGCGAGCGGGGCTACGGCCTGTGGGCCGACGCGATCGAGCCGCACGTCGCGCGGCTGATGGGGGAATGACTGCGGGGCGTTCGGTTCCGCCGCGACGCCTTCGGCACGGCGCTACTCGCGGCGCTCAGGGTCCGACGACGTCGCCGTTGCCGCGCGTTCCGAGGGCTCGCCACGCGGCGAGTGCGATGCCGTCCCCGACGAAGTGGACCGAGCCGTCGAGCCGCGCCGAGTTGACTCCGCCGGCGTGCGTGCTGCGCGACGTGATCATCGCGTAAGTGACGTCTGGTCCGCCGCTGGAGCGCCCCTCTTGCCACGAGTTGAAGTCGTGGTCGAGCGGCTGCCCGTCCTTCACGACGGGGACCCGCGTGTTGGGGGTCATCGTCGTGGTGAAGCCCGTGTGATGCACACGGCCGTCGGGCCACTCGGTGTGGCCGGTGTCCTTGTACTCGGCGCTCGTAGGGACGCGCTGCGCCGCCTCCTCGGCCGTGTTGGGGGCGCCGGTCGCGCTCGGGGGGGCGTTGCGACGGTAGTGCTGCCACGCCTTCACCTCGGCTAGCAACAGGGTTTGGCTCGTCCCGTCGGTGATCCGCGCGAGCTTCAGGTTGCTGTCGGGGTAGAACGGTCCGTCGCCGCCGCGCCTCGTGGCCGGATCGTAGACGAACCACGTCCCGAAGTTGAACCCGTAGGTCGTGGGGTACAGCAGCACCTTGCCGCCCCCCGGGTCGCGGACGCGGAACGCCTCGTCGTCGCTCGGGCAGGCGAAGACCGGGATCTTGAGGCCGTTGATCGCCTGCTGCGTGTCCCACGCGACGTCGAGCTTCACCTGGCTGTAGAGGCTTCCTTCCTCGAGGAACGGGAGAACCCGCCCGTGAATCCCCCAGCCGGCGTTGTTGGTCGTCACACCGGGGACGATCGTCACACTGGGCGGGAGGCTGCCGCGGACGCTCTCGTAGTTCATCACGGCCAGCGAGAGTTGCTTGACGTTGTTCGAGCACGCGTTGCGGCGGGCAGCCTCGCGCGCCGCCTGGACCGCGGGCAGCAGCAGGGCGACCAGGATGCCGATGATGGCGATCACCACCAGCAGCTCGACCAGGGTGAAGGCGCGCAGCGGCGCGACGGGCGTCGATCGACGCATCGTGAGCCTCCTCAATGCGGGTTGGACGGCGGCCATGCGTCGCCCGTTCCGGGGGGCGACGCACGGGGGGGCCGAGGCGTGTACGCCCCCGCGGCGACCGTTATGCTAACGGAACATCCCCTGCCGCTGTCCAGCGGACCTTGATTCCCGCAACCACCCCCCGAGGGCGCCGCGGCCGTGTCACGCTTCCCGTTCCCGATGCCTTCCCGACGCCCCCCGATGGATCCCCAGGCCGAGCGGCGCTACGGCGATCCCTACGGGGGCCGAGTCCCCGGCGGATACGGACAAGGGAACCGTCCGATGTTCGGCGTGGGCCGTCCGCAGGCCGAGGCCGGCTACCGCGGCCAAGCGGGCGGCGGGATGGGGGGCTTGAAGATCCGCCTGCTGATCGCGCTGGCGCTCGCCGCCTTCGCGCTCTTCTCCTACTACGCCAACCCGGGCGATCCCAACCAGATCACCGGCAACAGCGAGCGTGTGGCGATGGTCGAGGAAGAACAAGAGATGGCCCTCGGTCGGCAGGCGGCGCCCGAGATGGCGCAGCAGCACGGCGGCGAGAGCGACAACGAAGTCGGTCGCAATCAAGTCGCGCAAGTGGGGCGGCAACTGCTCGGCGCGGTCGATGTGTGGATCGCGAACAAAGAGCAAGAGCTCTCGCAGCGGACCGGCAAGGACGTCGAGCTGCGGAACCCGTACCAGTTCGAGTTCACACTGCTGGCCGACGACCAAACGGTCAACGCGTTCGCCCTCCCCGGGGGCCAGGTGTTCATCACCGAGGCGCTCTACGACCGCCTCGACACGGTCGGCCAGCTCGCCGGCGTGCTGGGTCACGAGGTGGGGCACGTCCTCGAGCGCCACGGCAACAAGCGGATGGCCAAGCAGCAGCTCTTCAGCGGCCTGGCGGCCGCCGGGGGCGTGGCGGGGGGAGACGCGAACTCGGCCCGCATTTCGCAGATGGTCACGCAGTTCCTGAGCATGAAGTACGGCCGCGAGGACGAGCTCGAGTCCGACGGCTGGGGGGTCGAGCTCTGCGCGCTCGCCGGATTCGACCCGCGGGCGATGATCGGGGTCATGAAGGTGCTCGACGAGGCCTCCCCCGGCGGCGGACCCCCCGAGATGATGAGCACCCACCCCAAGCCCGCCAACCGGATGAAGTACATCCAGGAAGTGCTCCAGCAGAAGTTCCCCAACGGGGTCCCGGCGGGCCTCGAGCCGTGACGGGCTCGGCGTAGAAAAAGAGCGGCGGCGAGCGTTGCCTCGTGCAACGCCCACCGCCGCCTGCCCCAGCGGTAGGCCGACGCGCCCGGTGCGAGCGCGGGGGCCGAGTCTATCTCGCTGCCTAGTCGGCGACCCGCACGAGCCCCTCGGCGGTCTTCGACAGGTCGCCCATCGTGATCGACTGCTCCTCGATCGCGGCGGCGATGGTGTTGGTGTTGCCGGACACCTCGCTGACGCTCTCGGTGATCAGCCGGATCGACTCGGCGACCTCGGCGATCCGCGCCTGGATCTCGAGAACGCTCTGTTCGATGCTGCCGGTGGCGCTGGACGTCTCCGAGGCAAGGTCCTTTACCTCGCTGGCGACCACCGCGAAGCTGCGCCCGCTCTCACCGGCGCGGGCCGCTTCGATCGTGGCGTTGAGGGCCAGCAGGTTCGTCTGGTCGGCCAGCTCTTGGATCACGCCGACCACCTTGCCGATCGCCTTGCTGCTCTCTTGCAGCGCCGCGGTCGCGGAAGTGCTGGTCAGGGCGTGCTGCTCGGCCTGCTGGGCGAGGCTCGCGGTGCGGGTGACGTTCTTGGCGATCTCGTCGATCGTCGCCGCCATCTCGGTGGTGCTGGTGGCGATCGACTGTCCGACCGACTTCGCCTGCTCCTTCGTGCGGAGCTGGTCGGTGATGATGCTCCAGGTGGCCATCGACCCGAGGAACTCCCCCTTGCCATCGACGATCGCCGTGACGAGCAAGTCGAGCGTCTCGTCGCCGAGCGGGATGTTACGCCGCACCGGTAGATTCTTGGGGTCGGCCAGGATCCGGCGCTGGTGGCTGGGGTCCTTGTGGAAGCGGTCGATGTTCGTGCCGATGATCGAGTCCACCGGCACCGGCAGGAGGTGCTGCACCTTCCGCAGCGTCTGCAGCGACGCGGGGTTCATGTAGCGGACCACCAGGTCGCGGTCGGCGAACATGACGTTGATCGGCAGGTTCTCGATCATGTTCGCCATTCGGGCCGCGTCGTCGCTCGCGAGCTTCGTGGCGGTGATGTCGGAGGCGATCTTGACGACCTTCACCACCTCGCCGTTGACGCCGAGCACGGGGTTGTACGACGCCGAGATCCAGATCGTCGCGCCCCCCTTGCGGAAGCGCTTGAACTCGGCGGACGCCAACCGACCCGCGGCCAGCGAGCGCCAGAAGTCGCGGTACGCGTCGGTGGTCGCTTCGGCCGGATCAACGAACATCCGGTGGTGCTGCCCGACGATCTCTTCGATTCGGTAGCCGAGTGCCGCGCAGAAGTTTGCGTTCGCGTTGAGGATCTCGCCCTGGGGCGTGAACTCGATAATCGCCGCCGCTCGCCCGAACGCGTCGAGCGTGGCCTGCACCTCGTTCCAAGTGGGCGACGCGGAGCTCTCGTCGGACGCCAAGTTCGCGATTCGCGACTTCTTCGACTTCGTCAGGAACATGGTCCTACAGGCCTCGGTGGGGGTGATTCGATTCGGTCGGTGGAGTAGACGGGTACGCTCTGCTTTGGGAACGCCGCTGCGGGGGCATGTGTCAACATTGGTTACGGCCGGCGCCGCGGCGCCCGGAGCGCTCGGTGCGGCCGGCCGGTGGGTGGCGCGTCGCCAAGCGTCAAAACGTCCACGACGTTCGCCCGACGAGCCCTCGGGGGTCTCGATCGGCGGTCGTAGGTGGTTCAACCGTCGCAAGCGCGCCCCGCAGGCCGCAGGCGGTTTCCCGCGGATTTGTGCCCGGATGGCGCGATTGCGCCGCCGCCACCGCTTGTAGGGCCTCATAAGGGGAGGTCAGAACCTCGACTCCGCAGCCCCCTCGACTACACTGGCGAATCTCGGCTCGGTCCCCGGGGGTCAACCTCTGTTAGGCGCCCCCGTGGCGGCCCACGGCCGACCCCCACCCCAGCCCCAGGCCTTCGGGCCGCTCCCTCCCGTTCCTTTCCTACCCGTTCCTTCGCTTCGTTCATTCTCTATGAAGATCGCAGTCATCGGCACCGGCTACGTCGGCCTCGTCACGGGGACCTGCTTCGCGAACAGCGGCAACGATGTCACCTGCATCGACATCAACGAGAAGAAGATCGAAGGGCTGCGGAACGGGGTGATCCCGATCTACGAGCCTGGCCTGACCGAGCTCGTGCTGCGCAACGCCGAAGAAGGGACCCTGCACTTCAGCACCGACACCGGCGCGGCGGTCAAAGAGGCGGAGATGGTCTACCTGGCGGTCGGCACCCCCCAAGCGGACGACGGCGCCGCCGACCTGTCGGCCATGTGGGCCGTGGTGCGGGCAATCGCGCCGCACCTGCGTGACGACGCGATCGTCGTCACCAAGAGCACGGTCCCCGTGGGGACCAACGCCACGATCTTCAAGATGCTCAAGGAGCTCACCGGGCGCGACTGCGACGTCGCGAGCAACCCCGAGTTCCTCAAGGAAGGGGCCGCGATCGACGACTTCATGAAGCCCGACCGCGTGGTCGTCGGTGTCCGTCGCCCCGAGGTGGCCGACAAGCTCCAGCAGCTCTACGCCCCGTTCCTGCGGACCGAGAAGCCGTTCCTGTCGATGTCCCCCGAGTCGGCGGAGATGACCAAGTACGTCGCCAACGCCCTGCTGGCCACCAAGATCAGCTTCATCAACGAGATGGCTAATCTCTGCGAGAAGATGGGGGGGGACATCAACGACGTCCGCCGCGGCATCGGCCACGACAGCCGCATCGGCTTCGCGTTCCTGTTCCCCGGCGTTGGCTACGGCGGGAGTTGCTTCCCGAAGGACGTCCGCGCGCTGGTCGCCATGACCGAGCAGCACGGCTGCGTCCCCGAGATGCTGCGGGCGGTCGATAACGTGAACGAACGACAGAAGTCGGTCATGGCCAGCAAGGTCGAGGCGCACTTCGGCGCCGACCTGGCGGGCAAGCGGATCGCCATCTGGGGGATGGCCTTCAAGCCCGAGACCGACGACATCCGCGAGGCCCCCGCGCTGGTGCTGATCAATTGGCTGCAAGGCCACGGGGCGACCGTCGTCTGCCACGACCCCGAGGCGATGGACAACGTCCGCGCCGAGACCAGCGGGGTCGAGTTCGCCGAACGCCCGATGCAGGCCCTCAAGGGCGCCGACGCGGTCTGCATCTGCACCGACTGGAAGGCGTACCACCAGCCGGACTTCGCCGAGATGTACCAACTGCTCCGCTCGCCGGTGGTCTTCGACGGCCGGAACCTGTACGACCCCAACCGCATGAAGGCCCGCGGCTACTGCTACCACAGCATCGGCCGCGTGACGGTCGATGGCCGCAAGCCTCGCTGACAACTCGTAGGCGAGCCGGCGGCGAAAGCCGTCGGAGTTGCTGCGATAGGGTAGACTCAGCGACGTCGTAGAGACTCCGCCGGCTTGCGCCGCCGGC
>JBOFFC010000079.1:0-64364 GCA_051648405.1 Lacipirellulaceae bacterium | reverse complement strand
CCGTCGTGGCTTTTTACAACGTCGCCAAGCTCACGGCCGAGCCGCTCGCGGCTCGCGAAACCGCGGCGAAAGCGCCACCGTTTCGACGTCGCCTTCCTGCGACGACGCAGCCCGTCGACAAATCAACAGGCTGCTAGGTGAACACGTTCGCACGGGCCGCATCGACGATCAGCGCGACGCCGGGGTGCTGGATCCGCCGCTGCGTCGTGATTGCGAAGTACTCTTCGCGAAGCTCGGCCATGCGGCCGACCGACTCGACCCCGTACTGGCGGCACACCTCGTTCTCAACGACCGACGGCGAGACGAAGGCGCCGACGCCGGCGCCCCCCAACTCCTTGAGCAGCGCGCTGTCGGAGAACTCGCCGACGACGCGCGGCGCTATGTGCCGCTGGTCGAACCATTGGTCGAGCGACCGCCGCAGCTCGGTCCCCTCGGTGGGGAGCAGCATCGGCGATCCCGCCAGCGATCCGGGGAAGCCCTCGCGCAACCGCCGCGCGTCGCCGGGGTGCGCGAAGACGGTCACGCCGCTTTCTCCGAGCTTGTGGTTGTACGCCTTGATGCGTAAGTGCGAAGCCATCGGGGCGTGCGAAAGCACGACGTCGAAACGGCTTACGGCGAGGTCTCCGAGTAACTCCTCGAAGCGACTCCCGTGACACTCCACGGCGATCGCGGGTCGATGCTGACAGAGTGGCAGGATCAACCGCTGCGCCACGAGGCGCGGCATCACGTCGGGGACGCCAACCACCAACGACACCGTCGATCCGGCTTGCCGGCTGTTCAGGGAGTCGATGAGTTCCTGACCTGCGCCGAACACGTGTTCGGCGTGCCGCAGGACTTCGCGCCCGAGGTCCGACAGCATCCGGCCGCGTCCCGCCCTCTCGAACAGCTCGCCACCGAGCGTCTCCTCGAGCTTTCGGACCTGCGCTGACACGCTTGGTTGGGCCAGTCCGAGCCTGCGGCTCGCGCCAGTGACGCTCCCCTCGTGGGCCACGATCCAGAAGTAGAGCAGGTGGTGGAAGTTGAGTTCTTCAAGTTTTTTCACGATCTAATGCGATAATTGAATAGAAGAAGTCTATGGATAAGCGGCCCTAGTGTAATGGTATCTTTCGGGTTGGCGACCTATGATTTCCAAGAATCCGATGGGATCTTTGGCCCCTGTTTCGCCCCTCCGCTAGCCTGTCCCCCGAACGGGGGGGCCACGATGCCCGAACTCTCGTTGCGTAACGAGGACTTTGCCTCGCTGCTCTCGCGGCTCGCCTGGCGCTGCGAGCGGGGCGCCGAGACGCTGCGCGCAACGCAACTGGTGGCCGAGGCGCGGGAGGCGTGGCCCGGCGATCCGCGGACGATGTGGACCATATGGCTCGCCGAGGCCGGCTCGAGCCTGGGACTCCGCTGCCGAGCGATCAAGCTCTCGCTCGGCGAGGCGGCGGACCTAGTCGAGGACGGCGCCGCCCTGGTCCTGTGGGCGCCCGGGGAGAGTGAGCCGGTGATGGTGACCCGCGGCGACCGGGGCCGCGTGGCCGTCGCTCGGCTGGCCGAAGACCACGGCGTTATGACCCCTCGCACGCGGTTGGCGAGCGTGCTGGGGATCGACCTGACGACGAGGTACGAGTGGCTCGCGGTCGTCCCGTCGGCGACCCTCGTGGCCGACGATCAACGCCACGCGAACCCGATTCGCCGCTTGTTGAACCTGTGGCGGCCGGAGCGTAGCGACGTCTTGACGGTGGTCGCCTTCGCGTTCTTCGCCGGCATCTTGAGCCTTGCAACCCCGATCGCGGTGGAAGCGCTCGTAACGACGGTGGCATTCGGCCGCGCCTACCAGCCGGTGCTTTGGCTCGCCGCGCTACTGTTCGGCTTCCTGACGTTCTACGGCGTCATGCAGGCGTTGCAGGCGGTAGTCGTCGAGATCATTGAGATGCGGCTGTTCGCCCGCATCGCGGCGGACGTCGCGCACGTCATGCCGCGCGTTCGCGCCGCTGAAGCCGAAGGGAACTACCTTCCCGAGCTGACCAATCGTTTCTTCGAGGTTGTGACGGTCCAGAAGGTCACGGCCCAGTTGCTGCTCGACGGCATCGCAATCGTGCTCGCGACCGTGATTGGCATGGCGGTGCTCGGCTTTTATCACCCGTGGCTCTTGGGATTCGACCTGTTGCTGTTGGTGTTTGTTGTCGGCGGTCTGTACGGGCTCGGTCGAGGGGGCGTCACGACGGCGATCAACGAGTCGAAGTACAAGTTCCAACTCGCGGCGTGGTTCGAAGACATCGCCCGCTGCCAAGTGAGCTTCAAGCTCGCGGGGGCGCCGCAGTTCGCCCTGGACCGCGCAAACCATCTGACGGCCGGTTACTTGCAAACCCGGCGCGAGCACTTCCACGTCCTGTTTCGACAGCTCGTGTTCATCCTCCTCCTGCAAGCCGTTGCGGGGACCGTCTTGCTGGGATTCGGGGGATGGCTCGTGATCCAGGGGCAGCTCACCCTGGGGCAGCTCGTCGCCGCGGAGCTGATCGTGGCGATGATCCTCGGGTCGTTGGCGAAAGTCGGCAAGCACATTGAAGGGTTCTTCGACGCGACCGCTTCGATCGACAAGCTGGGTTACCTGTTCGACCTCGTCGAGGAACGCCAGGACGGACTCGTCCACCTCCGCGACGGCGAAGGGGTTGGCGTCCGCCTACACGGCGTGACCCACTCGGCCGGCGGCCCCGACCTCGCCCTTGGGTTCTCGGTCGATATCGCCGGTGGGGAGCGGGTCGCCCTGTTCGGGCCGCGTGACGCGGGCAAGCGCCTGATCCTCGACATGCTGTACGGCTTGCGCGCGCCGGAGAGCGGCCACCTCGAGATCGAAGGTTGCGACCCGCGTGACCTCCGTCCCGACATCCTGCGGACGCACGTCGCGCTCGTTCGTGGTCCGGAGGTGTTCGAGGGAACGATCGCCGAGAACGTCCACCTGCGCCGGCCGGGTGTGACGGTGCAGGAAGTCCGTGCGGCGCTCGCCGACGTCGGCCTCCTCGGCGACCTGCTGAAGCTCCCCGAAGGGCTCGAAACGTCGATCAACGCCGGCGCCGCGCCGCTGTCGCCGATTCAAGTCGTGCTGCTCGTGGTGGCCCGCGCGATCGCCGGCGAACCGCGATTGCTGCTCCTCGACGGGACCCTCGATCTCCTGCCTGACGCCGATGCCGACAAGGTCCTGAACGCCCTGCTGACGCGCGGCGCCGATGGCACGGTCCCCGACTGGACCGTCGTCGTCTCGACAGGGCGCCGTGACGTCGCCGAGCGCTTCGAGCGAGTCGTTCCGCTGGCAGGCCCCCCGGCCGCGGACTACGACTCGCCGATTGTGTTCCGCCGCAGCGACGAGTTCCAACGCACGACCCGGGACATCCCGCGATGATCGCAACGCACCCACCATCGCATCGCGAAGAGCGAAAAACGCAGCCCGCGCTGCCGATGCTCAGCAGCGTCGCCTACCGCGAGGAGGAATTCCCCGCGTTGCGGCTGACGCGATCGTCGCGTGTCGCGCGCCGGATCGCGCGCTGGCTCACCGGGCTGATGTTGGTTGGAGTGCTGGCGATGTTGTTGCTTCCTTGGCAGCAGTCGATCGTCGGCGACGGCTCGGTGGTCGCCTTCGACCCGCTGAGTCGGCCCCAGCCGGTCCTCATTCCGGTCAAAGGCCAAGTCGCCGCGCGGGCCCCGAACGTCTTCGAGAACACCGAGGTGAAGAAGGGCCAGTTGCTGTTCCGGATCACCGACCTCGACGCCAACTACCTGCCGCGACTGGGGGAGCAGCGGGCGATGCTCGAGAGGGAGCTTTTCGCCGCGAAGGACCGCGAGCTGCGGGCCCTGGACGCCAAGGAGTTCGCGATCCGCACCGTGCAGACGACGACCGAAGAGCTCGAATCGACTAAGGCGGCGCAAACCGAGGTTGTCGCGGCGTACAACGCGCTGGTGATGGGCGCCGAAAACAAACTTCGCGCCGAGGAAGCGGCTGCGATCGCGGCCCAGGCCGAGCTCGACCTAACCCAGGCAGACTCGGAGCGGAAGAACACCCTTGAGGCGGGGGGCCTGAAGTCGCAATACGACCGTCAGCAGGCCGAAGCGAAGTTCCGCAAGTCGCAGCAAGAGCTCGAGAAAGCACAGCAGTACGTCGAGGCCGCTCGCAACGAGATCGAGGGCAAGACGCGTGAGCGTGAAGGGAAGCGCAAGGAGTGGCAGGCGAAAATCGACAAGATCAGCTCCGATCTCAACAAAGCGCAGAGCGAGGTTCAGAAGGCGGAGTCGGGAATCCTCAAGACCAAGCAGGAGATCCAGCAGAAGACTCTCAAGATCAGCGAGCAGGACGGCAAGATCGCCGCCCAGAGCACCCAGGACGTGCTCGCCCCGTGCGACGGCTACATCAACAGCCTGAGCGTGTTCGAGGGGCAGATTGTCGCCGCGAAGGACCAAGCGTGCGTCGTCGTCCCGAAGACCGAGGACTTCGCCGTGCAGCTATGGATCGACGGGAACGACGTGCCGTTCATCGAGCCCGGTCGGCACGTCCGATTGCAGTTCGAGGGTTGGCCCGCCGTTCAGTTCAGCGGCTGGCCGGCGATCGCGGTCGGCACTTTTGGCGGCACGGTGGCGATCGTCGATCCGACCGACGACGGGAGCGGACGCTTCCGGATTTTGATTCGGCCCGATGTCGCGGTGGACTCCAACGACCCGACCGCGACCCCGTGGCCGTCCTCGAAGTACCTCCGCCAAGGGGGACTCGCCAAGGGCTGGGTGCTGCTCGACACGGTCCCCCTGGGCTACGAGGTGTGGCGCCGGATGAACGGCTTCCCCCCCGCTCTCAAGAACCGCGACCAAAGCAAGCCGGAAAAGATCGCCAAACCCCCTAAGGTGGGGTGACCGCGCTCGCCGACGCGGTGGCGCGAGTCGATTGGGGAGGGGGCCGCAGATCGCGTCGCGTTCGCGGACCCGCGGTGCCGCGGAGCGGCCTGTCGGCTACGATGAGCCGTTTCCGACCGTCGCCAGCCCCTCCGAACGCTTCCCACGATGACCAACGCCACGCGTCGCGCCCCCGTCTCGCTCTGGTCGCACCCCGGGCCCGACGCCGTGGCGGGGCTCGTGGTGTTCCTTGTTGCGCTCCCGCTCTGCCTGGGGATCGCCCTGGCGTCAGGGGCGCCGCTGTTCTCGGGGCTCGTGGCGGGGGTGGTCGGGGGCTTCGTTGTCGGGGCCCTCAGTGGTTCGCACACCAGCGTCAGCGGCCCCGCGGCTGGCCTCACGGCGGTCGTCGCCGCCGAGATCGCCCGCCTCGGCTCGTTCGAGGCGTTCTTGGTCGCCGTCACCCTCGCCGGCATGATCCAGGTCGTTATGGGATTGGCGAAGCTCGGCTTCCTGGCCGAGTTCGTCCCCACGCCCGTCATCAAGGGCCTGCTCGCCGCGATCGGCGTGATCCTGATCCTCAAGCAGTTGCCGCACCTTGTTGGGAACGACAAGGACCCCGAGGGGGACATGGCGTTTGCTCAGCCCGACCACGAGAACACGTTCAGCGAGCTGCTGGAGATGTTCAGCAGCTTTCGTCCCGGCGTCGCGCTCGTCGGACTCACTTGTTTGGCGATCCTGGTCCTTTGGCAGCGCTGGGGTGTGCTGCGCAAGTCGGCGGTCCCGTCGTCGCTGGTGGTCGTGGCCGTTGGGGTCGTGCTCGCGGTGTTGCTCGAACCGTTCGGGGCGCCGTGGCGCATCCACCCCAGCCACATGGTCGCCGTCCCGGTTGCGAAGTCGCTCGGCGATTTCGCCCAGCAGTTCATAGTGCCCGACTGGTCGGCGCTCGCTGTACCTGCCGTTTACCTGTCGGGGCTCACGATTGCGCTGGTGGCTTCGTTAGAGACGCTGCTCAACATCGAAGCGATTGACCGCATCGACCCCCAGCGCCGCCAATCCCCCCCCAGCCGCGAGCTGATCGCGCAGGGAGTCGGGAACGTGGCGTGCGGCGTGCTCGGCGGACTGCCGGTGACGAGCGTCATCATCCGCAGCTCGGTGAACCTGCAGTCGGGGGGGCGCACGAAGCTAGCGACGCTTGTGCACGGCGTGCTGCTCGGCGCCTCGGTGGCGTTTGTGCCGTGGATGCTCAACCGCATCCCGCTGGCGGCGCTCGCGGCGATCCTCCTGATGACCGGCGTCAAACTCGCCAGCCACAAGGAGTTCAAGTCGATGTGGGGGCGCGGCTGGGGGCAGTTCCTGCCGTTCGTTGTGACCGTCGTCGCGATCGTGATGACCGACCTGTTGGTCGGCGTGTTGATCGGCCTGGGGGTGAGCGTCGCGTTCATCCTCCACGACAGCATCCGTCGCCCCGTGCACGCCCGCCTCGAACGCCGTCCCGCGGGGGACGTGATTCGCATCGAGCTGCCGCGCGACGTGAGCTTTCTCAACCGGGCGTCGCTGTCGCGGACGCTCGGCGAGGCCGAGCCCGGGACCCACTTGGTGATCGACGCCTCCGAGACCCAGCAGGTCGATCCCGACGTCATCGACTTGCTCCTCGACTTCCGAGACAACACCGCCCCGGCACACGGCGTCGATCTCTCGCTCGAGGGCTTCACGAACGTCCCCGGCATCGACGACGACGTCCGCTACCGCGACGTGGCCGACCGCGCTGCACAGCAGGCCCTCTCGCCGGCCGAGGTCCTTGACCTCCTGAAGCACGGCAACGAGCGATTCCGATCGGGCGAGCGTTTAAAACACGACTTCAACCGCCAGATCGCCGCGGCCGCCCAGGGGCAGTTCCCGATCGCGGCGCTCGTCGGGTGCATCGACTCGCGCGTGCCGGCCGAGATGATCTTCGACGTCGGCCTGGGGGACTTGTTCGTCGCCCGAGTCGCGGGGAACGTCACCCATCGCAAGATGCTCGGGAGCCTCGAGTACGCCTGCGCCGTCGCGGGGGCGAAGCTGGTGGTCGTCCTCGGACACACGCGTTGCGGCGCCGTGACCACGGCGTTCGACTTCGCCTTGACCGGCGCGACGGCAGCCGAACGGATTGGCTGCCCGAACATCGACTTCCTGCTCAGCGAGATCCAGCAGGCGCTCCCCTCGATCCACCCCCCCGCAAAGCCCCCCACCGACCCCGACGAGCACCGCCTGTGGGTCGATCGACTGGCCGAGGCTAACGTACGCCGCACGATCGAGGTGATCCGCCGCGAGAGCCCCCAGCTCACTAAGCGTGAGCACGGCGGGGAGATCGCCGTCGTCGGCGCGATGTACGAAGTCGAGACGGGGCTGGTTCGATGGCTCGACGGGGCGGCGTAGGTTGCACTAGCGACCGTCGAATGCCGCGGATCGAGTGCTAGCACGCCTGCTGCGCGGGTCAGTTTGGGCGCCTTCGGCAGGAGGGATCGCGGAATTCGGAGCACGTCGCTCCGGGGGGGGCGGCGAGCCGATGTAGCGTGTGTTGTGGTGCTCCGGGGGGGCGCCCGCGTCGCTCCGCGCCGCCAGGTCCTTACGCAATGTCGCCGCGCGGCAACGTGGCCGTCGTGCTCGCGGCGTTGTGCGCTGCGGCGCCGGCGTGCGCGCAGGCGCCGCGGTTCGAGCGATCGACGACCCAGCCTAACCGGCTCCCCTCCCCTGCCCTTGAGCAGCCCGTCGGCGTGGCGCCGGCCGAAGCGGTCCCCGCCGGGCTCCCGACTCCCACGCCGATCGACCTCGCGGACGTCGTCCGTAGTGTGCGCCTGCACTTCCCGCTGATCGACTCGGCGGTCGCCTCGCGCACGATCGCCTCGGGCGAAGCGCTCGCGGCCGCGGGGGCCTTCGACCACAAGCTCGAGGCCTACAGCAACAACCAGCCGCTCGACTTCTACGAGAACTACCGCCACCAAGTCGGCGTGAAGCGCGACACGTTCTGGGGGGGGCAGGTCTTCGCAGGCTACCGCAACGGACGCGGCGAGTTCGAGCCGTGGTACCTCGAGCGCGAGACGAACAAAGGGGGCGAGTTCAAGGCGGGTTTCGTCGCCCCGCTGGCGAAGGACCGCTGGATCGACGAGAACCGCGCCGAGTTCTGGCGCGCGCAGCTCGAGACGAGCCGCGTCGAGCCCGAGATCCTCGCGCAAGTGATCCTGTACGTCCGCGACGGCTCGTTCGCGTACTGGGACTGGGTCGCCGCCGGGCAGAACTTCCGCGTCGCCGAGGGACTACTCGACCTCGCCGCCCGCCGCAACGAGTTCATCGCCCGTGAGGTTCAGGCGGGGGAGAAGGCGGCGATCGACGTCGTCGATAATCGTCGCAGCATCGCCTCGCGCGAGGCGAAGGCGATCGACGCGCGGCGCAAGCTCGAGCAGTCGGCGGTCAAGCTGTCGCTGTTCCTCCGCGGCCCCGACGGGGCGCCGGTCGTTCCCCCGCGCGACCTGCTGCCGCCGCAGTTCCCCCCCGTCGCCGCGCTCGACCCGCTCGCCGCCGAGCGCGACGTCGCGCTGGCGCTCGCCACGCGCCCCGAGCTCGCCGAGCTGTCGCTCGTCCGGCGGCAGCTCGACGTCGCGTACCGGCAGGCGTCGAACGAGACGATCCCCGACATCGACGGCGGCCTGATGGTCGGCCAAGACGTCGGCGAGCCGGCGAGCGCAAAACGCGACAAGTCGGAGATGGAGCTCGAAGCAACGCTGATGCTCAGCGTCCCACTCGAACGCCGCAAGGCCTACGGCAAGCTGCGGCAACTCCGCGGCAAGTTCGCCCAGGTGCGGGCGAAGACGCGGTTCGCGGCCGACAAGATCGCCGCCGAGGTCCAGGTGTCGCGGGCGGCGCTCGTCGCCGCGGCCGAGCGCGTCGAGTGGACCGCCGAGGCGGTCGACCTGGCGGCCCAGATGCAAGTCGCCGAGCAAACGCTGTACGAGGCGGGGGACAGCAACCTACTGAACCTCAACCTCCGCGAGGTGCAGTACGCCGAAGCGGCGATCGAGCGGGTGATCGCGCTGCTCGAGTTCTACCTGGCGCGGGCCGAGTACCTCGCCGCGCTGGGGGTCGATGACCCGACGGTCGTGCCGATCGACACGCTCGACGTCCAACCGCTACGCCGCGCGGTCCCGGCCGGCGAAGCGGACGAGCCCGACGCGGCCCGCTAACCTTTAGGCGAGCCGGCCGACGTCAGTCGTCGCAGTTGTCGCGCGAGCGGTTGAGTCTGCCGTGCTGCGATCACTGGGCCGGCTGGCGCCGACGGCTCAGGACGGCGCCCCCTACTCGTCGTCCTCGGCGCCGGCGGTGATCGCCCACTCGGGGTAGGGCGTTTGGACGCCGCGCAGCGCGCGCCACAGGATACGGTTCAGCACGTCCTCCGGGGCGCGATCGACTTGCCGGAAGTTGAGGCTCGCCGAAACGAGCGCGTCGCGACGCAGCTGCGGGTCGTCGATCGCCTGCGGATCGGGGTTCATCTGGTCGAGCGGAACGGCGCTCGGCGCCGCCTCGAACGGGCGGGTGTCCGGCGTGTCGGTGAAGCAGTCGCTCATCGGCTCGGCCGAGGCGTCGAACTGGTTCATCGGGGGCAGGCCGAGGATCTGCTCCATCGTGCGGATCAGGCTCGTCGTGTTGTACTGCGTGCTCACCACCGCGCCGCGCTTCACGTGCGGACCGGCGACGAAGGCGATCGTGCGGTAGCCGCTGACGTGGTCCCAGCCCCCCTGCGGGTCGTCCTCGATGACGAAGACGGCCGTCTTCGGCCAGAACTTCGAGCGGCTCAGCCCTTCCAGGATCCGGCCGAGCGCCAGGTCGTTGTCGGCCATGCAGGCCGCCGGCGTGGGGGTCCCGGGGCTCGTGCCGCTGGTGTGGTCCTGCGGCAGGCAGACGAAAGTGAGGTTTGGGAAGTCGCCCCGCGCCTCGTCGCGCGCCAGGTCGCGTAGGAAGTAGTCGGCGCGGAACTGGTCGGGGACCGACATGTTCCAGCCGACGGTTTCGAGCGGCGAGATTGCGCGCAGCGACTCGACGCTCGGCCAGCAGGCGAACACCACTTCCCCGCCGCCGTTCTTCCAGTCCCCTTTCTTCCACGCCTTGTAGCAGGCGAGGAAGCCGGGTTCCCCCTTGCGTGTCTTGTCACGCCAAGACACCGACGGGCCCATGAACTCGCCGTAGTTGCGGACCGTCTTGCCGTGGGCGAGGGCGTTGTCCCACAGGAACCCGGCCGGCGAGTAGGCGAGGGCGTCGTCCTCGTCGATCCCCATGCCGTCGGGGTAGCTACGCGGGAAGCCGGCGAAGCTCTTCTCCATGTAGTCGGTCGAGTAGGCGGTGGTGGTCCACTGGTGCCCGTCGGCGCTGCAGATGCCGCTGCAGTAGGTGTTGTCGAGCAGCACGAACTCGTCGGCGATCTTGTGGTGGTTCGGCGTGACCTCGGGCCCGTAGAGCGCGAGCGACGCGTCGCCGTCGCCGCGCGGGTGCGCGCCGAAGACTTGGTCGTAGGTGCGATTCTCCTTGATGATGTAGACGACGTGCTCGATGAGGCTCGGCTCGCCGACGCGCTGGAGGATCGCCCGTGGCGGCTGGTCGGGGCGGGGCTTCGCGAGCGCCGCGGCGATCCGCGGGGCGCGGAGGTTCGTCGCCACACGCTCGGAGAGCGTTGGCAAGGCGTCGTCCTTCGGCAGCGAGACGAGCGACAGCGACCCGTGATAGTGGTGCGAATTGAACCCCCGCGCCCCCGCTCGCTGATCGTCCTCCCCCGGGTGCTCTTTCGGCTGCTTCGCCAGTCCCTTGATGTTCGCCACGACGAGCCGGTCGCGGGCCGCGTCGAGCACGAGCGCCCCCGGGTACCATCCGACGGGGAACATGCCGCGGAGCTTCGACTCCTGCGGGTTCGTCCGGTCGAAGGCGAACACGGCGACCGCGTTCTGCGAGCCGTTGGCGACGTACAAGCGCGCGCCGTTCGGCGCGAACACTACCGCGTTGGGGGCGGCCCCCAGCAGGTCGGCCGCGTTGGGCTTCGCCCACACGGTGGCGACCACCGTGTCGGAGGTCGTGTCGATCACGCTCAGGTGGTCGCTCGCCGCGTTGCAGCAGACGACGTGGCGACCGTCGGGCGAAGCGGCGAGGCCGCTCGCGTGGAGGCCGACGATCAGTTCCTTTGTGACGCCCCCCGACGTCAGATCGACTACGCTCACCGAGCCCTCACTGGCGATGTGACGCACGGGATCGACGCGAACCGTCGTGCCGCGGCCGGCGGGCCCGGTGAGGTCCCCTTCCCCGGGACGGCGGCCACCCCAGTTGCTCACATACGCCTTCGCGCCGACGACGATGACGTCGTACGGCGCGACCCCCACGTCGAACGTGCGCAGCACCTTGCCGGAAGTCGCGTCGAGCTCGACGAGCGTGTTCGACAGGTTTCCGGCCACGTAGACCTTCGACCCGTCGGCCGAGTACGCGATCCCCGCGGGGACCTCGTTCGCGCGCCGCGGCGCGTTGGCGGCCGGCAGCTTCCAAGCCCCTCGCGGCGTGATTCTGCCCGCATCGACCGAGAAGACCTTCACGGTCCCCCCGACATTGCTCAGCAGCAGCCGCTTGCCGTCGGGCGAGAAGACGAGCCCCGTGTAGCTCAACTGCCCGTCGTGGTCGGCGCCGGTGAGGATCTTCTCGTCGGGCTCTGAGTCGGCGGGCATCGTCAGGCGCTGGAGCTCGGCGCCGGTCGCCGCGTTGAGAACGACGAGGTCCGAAGTCTTACCCGAGGTCACTAAGAGCGCTCCGTCGGGCGACAACGCGACGGCTTGCGGCCGAAGCCCGGGGAGATCGACCTGCTGGCCGATCGGCGTCACCCACTGGTTGACGGGGGTCACCCCTCGACCGTCGATGTACCCGACGCGCTCGGTGTCGGCCGGCGCCCCCCCCGCGGCGAGCGTGAGACCTGGCCCGGCCGCCGCGAGCAGGGCGATCACCGGAAGGATGCCTACGGAGCGAACCGAGTGACGCGGCCGGGGGTCGTGGGAGGGTGGGGTCATCGGAGGGGATCCGCTGGTGGGCTGGAGAATCCGTCGGCCGAGGCCAACTGCCGACGGTTCTACCCCCAAAACGGCGATCCGTCGCGTGTCCCCCAGCGTCGGCCGGTTGCCGCGCTGCGATCGAACTTCGGTTTGCGGGCGTCGTGCGGCCAGAATTGGTCGGTCATGCGCTCCGCCGCCACCCCATCCGTCATGACCCAACCCTTGCCGGCGACGGGGTTTACATCCCCCCAGCCGGGGCTACGATAGAGCTTCGAGGACAGGTAGCTCAGTTGGTAGAGCACAGGACTGAAAATCCTGGTGTCGGGGGTTCGATCCCCCCCCTGTCCACTAGTCGTATCTTCAGCTGAGAGCGGAACTTACGCTCACCCGCCCGAGGTCCGGGTGGCGCGGCTCCAACGGTCCGAATCCGGTAATTACCGGCAATCGCACCCGAGAGGTCGCGCCATGCCCGCATTCTTCACCGCCCGACGTTCTCCGGCCCCCGCCTACCGGCGCCACAAGCCCTCCGGTCGGGCCGTCGTCTCGGTCGCTGGACGCGACGTCTACCTCGGCGCGTACGGCTCCGACGAGAGCCGCGCGCAGTACGACCGCGTCGTCGGCGAGTGGCTGCTCGCCGGCCGTCGCTCCGCTCCTTCAACGGACTCAGCGATGGTTGGAGGAGCCTCGATCAACGAGCTGCTCCTGGCCTACCTCGACTACGCCGACGGTTACTACCGCAAGAACCGCCGCCCGACTGGCGAGTACGACGCTATCCGCGTCTCGCTCCGGCCGCTGAAGCGGCTCTACGGCATGACCGCGGCGGGCGACTTCGGCCCGCTCGCGCTGAAGACCGTCCGGCAGGCGATGATCGACGACGGGCTCTGTCGCAGCGAGGTCAACAAACGGGTCAGTCGCGTCGTGCGGGTCTTCAAGTGGGGCGTCGAGCAAGAGCTCGTGCCGCCGATGGCGCACCACGCCCTCGCCCAGGTAGGGGGCTCAAGAAGGGGCGAACCTCCGTCCGCGAGTCGGAGCCGGTCCGGCCCGCCGAGGCCCCCCGTGTCGACGCGATCCGCCCCTTCGTCTCGCGTCAGGTCTGGGCGATGGTCGAACTGCAACGCATCACCGCGATGCGCCCGGGGGAGGTCTGCCAGATGCGAGCCATCGACATCGACCGCTCGGGGAACGTGTGGGTCTACGTCCCCCGCGAGCACAAGACCGAGCACCACGGCCACGTCCGCCGCGTTTACCTGGGGCCGCAAGCCCAGGGGGTGCTCCAGCCGTGGCTGCACGCCGAACCCGAGGCGTATCTGTTCTCGCCACGCGAAGCGGTCGCCGAGCAACGGGCCGCGGCGCGAGCGGCCCGCAAGACGAAGGTGCAGCCCAGTCAACAGCGTCGCGCCACAGGGGGTAGGGGTCGTGCTCCGCAGGAGTGCTACACGACGGATTCCTACTACTACGCCATCCGACGCGCCTGCGGCAAGGCGGGCGTCGCGTCTTGGCGCCCCAACCAGCTCCGCCACACGGCGGCCACCGAGATCCGTCGTCTCCACGGGATCGAAGCGGCCAGCATCCTCCTCGGCCACCGCGGCGTGACCGTCACCCAGGTGTACGCCGAACGGGACGAGGCGCGGGCCGTGAGCGTGGCGGCGGAGTGCGGGTGAGAACATCGAGTTGTGGCCACAAACGCGAAAAGAACCGCCGCTCAATGGAGGCCGCGGCCGACCGTCGAAGGTGGCTTACGCGACGCCTGCATCTCCAGGTAGGTGTTGCGAAAGGCTTGCCACGTTGCGCGAAGCGACACCGGTTCTGCGGACTCCAACTGCCGTTCAAGCTCACGCCGCTGATGCTCCGCGTGCTTTCGAACGGTGGTTCCCGTCGATCTCCAACGCTCTCGCTGCTTCCCCGTCGTGGGGTTGGGTTCCCAGTAGCGGAGGTACCAGTTGGGGGACCGGCCACCGGGCCGCTTGAGGACCAGGATACGTCGGACGGGCTGACTCATCGGGATCGCCGGGGCTCGAGGAATGTTCCTCGACCAGCATGCGAAGTCGATGACGCCAACCAGCCGCCGTCGAGCCGCCCGGTGCGGCTAGCAAAAGCTCGCCGAGGGCGAGCACGAGAGACAGGGCAGCCGACTGACGCGGGTCAGAGCGGCGTCGGAAGGTTACCGTTCGTTTTCCAGAGCGCCCCGCTGTCCGAACGTCGTGGGCTATCGCATCAGGCCCAAGCTCGTCGAGGAGCTTGTTGAGCACGCACGTTGACGGCGCGTGCCATGTCCATACAAGATGGCGATGGCGCGGAAACTGCAACTCCCCGGTTCGATCGGCTTTCCGGCAATGGGAAGCTCAATCTCGGCGACGCTGGTGCTGTTGCTTGCGGCAGGGGGCGCCGCGTCGGCGTCCCCGCCCAATGTCGTGCTGGTGCTGGCCGACGACCTGGGCTACGGCGACGTGAACGCGGTCGGCGGCGCCATGCTCGCCACCCCGCGGCTCGACCGGATGGCCTCCGAGGGGGTCGTCCTCACGGATCACTACGCGGGGAGCACCGTGTGCGCTCCGTCGCGGTGCGTCCTGCTGACCGGCAAGCACACCGGCCGCGCTAGCATTCGCAGCAACGGGCCCGGAGACCTCTCCGATGGCGAGCCGACCATCGCGTCGGTCCTGCGCGAGGGGGGGTACCGCTGCGGATGCTTCGGCAAGTGGGGCGTTGGACGGCCGCCGTCGGAGGACGCACCGCGGCTCGCGGGCTTCGAGGAGTTCTTCGGCTACATCCATCCGGATCACGCCCACAACCCCTACCCGGAGTTCCTCGTCCGCAACGGCAAGCGTGAGCGGTTGGGCAACGTGCTCTCACCGAAGTGGCGCGACCAGGGCGGTCGCGGCGTTGCCACGGTTCGGCGCGACTACGCGCCCGATCTCGTAGTCAAGGAGGCACTGCGATTCATCGAGGAGAGTCGCGAGCGGCCCTTCTTCCTGTTCCTCGCTCTCAACACGCCCCACGCCAACAACGAGGCCGGTGACTCCGCGCGGCCCGAGCGTGGAATGGAGACGCCCGATTTCGGCCCCTTCGCCGATCAACCTTGGCCGGCGCCCGAGCGCGGCTTCGCGGAGCTCATGCGCCGCGTTGACGAAGCGGTCGGGGGTGTGCTCGACGCGATCGACGAAGCGGGGCTCGCGCGCACGACACTGGTCGTGTTCACCAGCGACAACGGGCCGCACTCCGAAGGGGGGCACGAGGCCAAGTTTTTTCGCTCGAGCGGCGGCCTGCGGGGGCAGAAACGCGAGCTCTACGAGGGAGGAATCCGCGTGCCGACCGTTGCGCGGATGCCCGGTTGGATCCCCGCCGGAGGACGGCTCGATACGCCGACCGGCTTCCAGGACTGGGTGCCAACGTTCGCCGAGCTGGCGGAGACTTCGGTCCCCCAGGACATCGACGGAGTGAGCATCATCGACTTACTACGTGGCGATGCGTCATCCGGCGCGCGGCCATCGCCCCTCTACTGGGAGTTCGACGAGCGCGGCGGCGCGCGAGCGATACGCGACGGTCGTTGGAAGGCCGTTCAAAGGGGGGTCTTCACCACGGATCCCAACTCGGTCGAGCTGTACGACCTGGCGAGCGACCCGTCGGAGAAAGTCGATCTCGCGGCGAGCCGGCCAACGATCGTTCGGCGACTTGTGGCGCTGATGGACGCCGCGCACAAGCCGACGCCCGGCGCGCGGATGTTCCCGACGCCGTAGAGGACGCAGTAGAGGACGCCGTAGAGATCGACGTGGTCGCTGCCTTGTGTCGCGGCGTGATCCGCGGTTGGGGGGCGTCCCCCGCCCTGCCCGCAGGCGATCGCGCTACTCGGCAGCCGTTACCACCGGGTTCACGAGCGAACCCACCCCTTCGATACGGACCTCGAAGGTGTCACCCGCCCGCAGCGGCTGCGTCGCTCCCGGGGACCCCGTGTAGATCAAGTCGCCGGGGAGCAGAGTCACGTAGCGGCTCGCGAAGGCCACGATCTGCGCGGGGCTAAACAGCAGGTCCGACGCGGCTTCGTCCTGCGCAACGCGGTCGTTGTGGACGCCTTGCACCCGCAACTTCGACCAGTCGAGGCCCGTTACGATCTCCGGCCCAACCGTTCCAAACGTACGAGTCGCCTTCGCGCGCCACCACTGAACGTCGGTCTTGGCCCAGGTTCTCTCGGTGACGTCGTTGCCGCACGTGTATCCGAAGATCGCTGCGGCGGCTTCCGTTTCGGTAGCGTGCTCGACGCGCCGGCCGATGACGATCACCAGCTCTGCTTCGTAGTGCGCGTCGGTCGCGTCCGACGGGAGCGCGATCGCCTCTCCGGTCGCGATCAGGCACGACGCCGGTTTCCAGAAGAACTCGGGCTTCGTCGGCGCCGTCCGCTCGCCGAGGTGTGAGCGGAAGTTAAAGGCTCCCCCGAGCACGTTCGTCGGCTCGGTCGGCACGAGCGGCTTGACCGACGACAGCGCTACGCGCTCGCCCGTCTTCGTCGGCGATTCCCACGGCTCGCCCTCGACGACCGCGACGAAGCCGTCTTGCTCGACTACCCCGTAGGTAGCCGCGCCGTTGTGCTCGAATCGGAGCCAACGGTCGGCGACGCCCCGTTCCGGCGCTACGAGTGAGAGAGCAAGAACCGCGAACGTAGCGAGCGAGCGGCGCATGGGCAAAGCTTCGGGAAAAAGGAAACGCGGCCGCTCCCATCGAAGGGTAGCGACCGCGTTGCGTTGGTCAATGACGACGGGCGATCGATCGGTTCAACGGCGACGTCCGCAAACGCCCGTGAGCGCAAGCCCTACCGTAAGGATCGCGGCAGACAAGGGCTCGGGGATCGCGGTCGCGAAGCTCCCCGCGCGACCGTAGTTGGCGACCCACAGGTCGTAGTCGGCTTGGACTACGGTCGCGGCGCCGCTCCCCCTGCCGTTGAGCACCGAAGAGGGACCTCCCAGTCCGTCCCGCCACACGGTGTAATCGGCCGCATCGACGACTCCGTTGTTGTTGTAGTCCCCCAGCAGCACGGGGGCCGCCACTGCGACCTGCGTGTAGTTCGTTCCGCCGACGTTGACGGTGCTGACGGCCAGCGCGCCGGAGCTGCTGATCAAGCCGGAGGTGACCCGAGCCTGCATGGCCGCCGTGGACTCGTTCGCCGAGGCGACTTGCAGCACTCCGCTGCCGTTGACCGTGATCGAGGCGGTGGCCCCGACGTCGCTGATCCGGAACGCCCGGACCGCGCCGCCGGTGATCGCGAGGCTCCCGCCGGGCGAAGTGGCGTTGCCGAACTCGAGGTCGTCCTTGGTCTCGAACAATCCCCCCGAGACGCGGACAGCGCCGTCGCGGCGGATGCGCGTGGCGCCGGCCTGCTCGACGGCCGAGGTGATCGTGCCTCCCGAGAGGTCGATGCTCGCCATGTTGTCGATCAGCAGCACGTCGGCGATCGAGATTACGCCGGCCGACATGGTGAGGTTGCTGGCGGCGGTCGCCGCGTCGAGGGCCTCGTCCAGGTTGAAGTCGCGGTTGGCCCCCGTGACGTTGATCGTCCCCCCGGTGACCGTGACCTGCCCGCGGGAGTTGACGCCGCTCCCCGTGACCATCGTCCCCCCGGCGACGTTCAACGTCCCCCCCGACAGGTTGAGCGTCCCCGGGGCGCCCGCCCCAACGCGGAACGTGATCGTCCCGGGACTGGTAGTCAACGAGCCGCCGCTCATGTTCAGTACGCCGGGAGTCGCGAGCCCGATTCGCACCTGATGGGCGAGCGCGTCGCCGGTCGAAATCGACGGCGCCGGCCGCACGCCGAGCCCGTCGGTGTCGATCTCGACTCGCGTCCCCGCGTCGGGGATCGGCGGGTCGCCGAGCCCCGGGTTGGGGTTCGCCCCGAACACGGTCCAGTTCGTCGTCGTGAACCAGTTGCCATTGGTTTCGCCGTCCCAGCCGAAGGTTTCGTCCTGGGCGAACGAAGCACGGCAAGAGGTGACGAGGGCGACGAGCAGCGCAGCGCTGACGAGACGATCGAGCTTCATCTTGAGGATTCCCAGGAGTCGAATCAGGCGTGGCGACGCGACCGCGGCGCGTCGCCACGCGTACTCGGACCGAAAAGTAATTGGCTACGAGGAGCGGTTCAGCGCCGCCGCGCGGCGAAGGCGATCGACGCGCCCAACGCGACAATCGCGAAGGACGTCGGCTCGGGGACGACCGACACCTGCGTGTAGGGCGCCCCCGCCACGTCCACGATACTCACAAGCAGCAGGCTGTTACTGACGATCAGCCCGCTGGAGATCAGACCTTCGATGGCGGCGACCGACTGCAACGCGTTGGAGAACTGCAGCAGGCCGGTCCCGTTCACAGCGATCTGCGCCGTTGCGCCGGTGCTGCTGAGCGTCAGTGCCCGAGCGATGCCGCCATCGATCAGCAGGCTTCCGCCGGCGATCGTCGAGGTGCCGAGCTCCAGGTCGTCGCGGGTCAAGAACAGGCCCCCCGTGATCCGCACCTCGCCACCGCGGCGGATCCGTGTGCCACCGGCCTGGGTCGCGGCGGACGTGATCGTCCCCCCTGACATGTCGATGCTGGCAAGGTTGTCGATCAGCAGCACGTCGGCGATCGAGATCGAACCCCCGCTGATGTTCAGGTTGCTGGCCGCTGTGCTGGCGGCGAACTCGTCCATGTTGAGGTCGCGGTCGGCGCCGGTGATGTTGATCGCCCCCGACGTGACGTTGATCTGCCCCTTCCAGTTGCCTCCGTCGCCGGTCGTCATCGTTCCGCCGGGCGTGTTGACAACGCCGCCGTTCACGTTGAGCGTCCCGGGCGCGCCGTTGCCGACCCGGAAGACGGTCCCGGTCGATGAAGTCGTAAGCGATCCGCCGCTGATCGTCAGCTCACCCGCCCCGGTCGCACGCCCGAGCCGCACCTGATGGGCCTGGGCCGACTCGGAGTCCATCACCGGGGCGTTCGCCCCGCTCACGCTGACTTCCACCCGCGTGCCGTTGCCCGGAACTAGCGGGGAGACCGGATCGACGAGCGTGGTGGTGTCGAACCAGTTGGTCGAGGTCGACCAGTCGGTGCTGGACGAGCCGTCCCAGCCGTACGTCTCGGTCTGCGCGCTGGCGATTGGGGCGGCCGTCAGCACGACGAGCGTAGCCAGGATGGCGCGAGCGGAAGGGGTCATGAGCGAGTCCTTGGTGCGTCTCGAGAAGAGGGAAGAAGTCTGCGAGAAAAGGTCGGCCGTGCGGACGCCTTCGCGGCTACCACCTGGCGCGAGGTTGTCGTCCGCGTCGCGAGTCAGCCGGAGTACCCGATGAACTCGCCCGGAAGCTTCTTGGCGGTCTCCATGACCTGCTTGATCTTGGCGTGCGACTTTTTGAGCTCGGCGTCCGACGAGCCCGCGAGCTGCTCGCACCCGGTCAGCAGCTCTTGGTAAATCGCCGCGTCGTCGCCAACGGTATCCTTGGGGCACTTCTGCAGCGTAGTCACGAGCGACTTGATCCGAGCCTGACCGCCCCCCGAGTTTTTGGTCACTTGATCGAGCTCGCGGCAGACGCGGCTCTTGACGTACGAGGCGTAGACCTCGGGGTTCTTGAGCTGCGACTCCCCCCCTCCCCCGCCGCCGCACCCGGCCGAACAAACGGCCAGGGTCGCGGAGACAATCAGGGGAGCCAGCCGTAGTGCGGTCATCGACAATCGCGTCATCGCTTCAATCCCCCAGGACCTGGCCGTCGGCGATCGAGATCATGAACGCCCAGGCGAACGCGTTGACGTCCTCGGCGATGAACTGCACCGAGCCGTCCCCGAAGCAGGCGTGCACGCCGCCGGAGTGGTTGCTCCGAGCGCCGATGTTCGCTTCCTGGCCTTCGAGCGCCTCGATGCACGAATTGCCACTCCCCGACTGGCCGGCCGAATCGTCGCCGCAGTAGGCGGGGCGATCGAACTCGAGCACCTGCAGCGGCGCCTTGTTGGGGGTCATCGCGGCCGGCGAACCGAACACCCGATCCTGGAAGGCGGCCCGTTCGTTACGGTCGGCCACGAACCCCGATCCCGCGGGGTGGCCCCACGCGCCGCGGATATCGACGTTCGACGGGAACGTGAGGATCTCCGACGCCAGGATCGTCTTGCTCGTGCCGTCCACGAGCTCGCCGAGCTTGGCGCCGTACTGGGCGACGGCGTTGAAGGCGGCGCGGTACTCGACCTTCTCGTGATCGCTGATCGAGAACGAGTCGTCGCGGTTGTAGGCGACCGCGTAGTTCCCCTTCGCGAAGCCGCCGAGCGCGCCGGTGGGGTCGCTCGGGTCGAAGAACCGGAGCTCGCTCTCCGCGTCGTCGGGGCAGCGGATCGAACCGATCGTCGTGGACAACAGCCGCTGGTTGAGCGGTACGAACACCGACTGCTTCAGGTCGAGCTGGCTCGCCAGGGCGCCCTCCTCGAAGTAGCTGAGCACCGCTGTTACCCAGGTACCCCGCCAGTTGCGGCTGCTGGGCAGAAAGTCGTTCCGAGTCGCCGTGGTGAACTTCGAGGCGTGCAACGCCCCCGGGGGGAGCCGCTTGCGCGCCGACTCGTAGTTCATCAGGGCCAAACCCACCTGCTTGAGGTTGTTTTGGCATTGGGTGCGCCGTGCGGCCGCTCGGGCGGCTTGCACCGCCGGCAACAGCAGCGCCACGAGGATGCCGATGATCGCGATCACCACCAGCAGCTCCACCAAAGTGAAGCCGGCTCGGCTCGAATGCCCGCGCGGCAAGAAACGAGAAGTCGCCATCGGGGTCTCCTACTCCGGAACTGGAAGGACAGGACCGCCGTCGGTCGCAAGACATCAAGGCCGCGAAGGCGTCCGCCGTCGCAGGGGGCGACCCTCGGCCGGCAGAGGCAGCCAGCGTCAGAGGGGCGTCGCCATCGCGTCGGCCGACCCTGGAGCGGGACGGCTTGAAACCGGCAAAGGAAGAAAAGGTCGATGCGTGCGGCTGAACGTTACGTCCACCGCGTCTGCTGGTATCGCTCGCGGCGCCGAGCGTTTACCGGGCGTTCCGTAAGAAAAGGGAGAAAAAAACCGCGTGCGGGTGCGAAAACAGAGCCAGCCAGACCGCTAGCCTAGGCGCTCGCCCTTCGTCTAGCCATCCTTTTCTTGACCCACTTATCGAGAGCTTCTCCCCGTGCTGCGACGAAACAGCCGTGCCGCGACTCGCTCGCAAGATGCGCAAGTGAGGCAAAAGAAACGGCTGCGCGACGTAGTCTGCCGCTCGGGGTTGCTTGTGCTGGCCGCGACGCTCGGCCAGCCCGTGTCAGCCGAGGGCGTGCTGCGGCTTCTGGCGACGATTCCGGTCGATCCCGCGGGGCCGGCGGGGGCCGTCGATGGGCTGGCGTTTTCGGCGGACGGACGCCTGCTGGCGGCCTCCGACAACGCGGCGACCGCTCGGGTCTACGACCTTCAAGACCCTGCAAGGCCGTTCCAGCGGCCGACGGCGTTCAGGCACGGTTCGGTCGGCCCCAAGCCGGGACACGCGTCGGCCGCTGAGATGAACGCCGTGGTCTTCTCGCCCGACGGGAGGTGGCTCGCGGGAGGGATCGATCAAGGGGGGCTGCTCGTCTGGGAGGTCGCCACGGGCCGGGAGTCCCAGCATCTGGACGACGGAACAAACACCGACGGGGCGGCGTTCTCGCCCGACGGTTGCTGGCTCGCGTCGGCCGCCGGCAACCGCCTGGTGATTCGGCCCTTCGACCCGCAGAACGGGACCGCCGGACCAGCGGTACTCGACGAACGGGTCGCGGCCGAGGGAGAGGTCAACTCGGTGAGTTGGGCCCAGGACAGCCGGTTGCTCGCCGCCGCGGGGCTCAAAGTGGTTGCCCTCTACCGCTTTGCCGGGGGCGCCTTTCACCCCGTACGCAGGATTCCCAACGAGGGCCGCAGTGGCAGCGTGAAGTCGGTCCGAATCTCGCCGGACGGCGCCTTGGTGGCGATCGGCGCTCGCGACGAACGCGCGCGGGTGTTTGCGCTCGACTCCGGGGAGCTGGTCGTCGATTTGCCACAGGAGGGGAACCGCCGCTACCTGCCTGGGGACGACGACGATAAGAACGTCGCCGTCGAGGCCGTCGCGTGGTCCGAGGACGGAGCGCTGCTGTTTACCTCGGGGCTGATCGACGGAGTGATGCGGGTTTGGCGGCGGGACGACTGGTCGCTCGTCGATTGGCGACAGGCACAGGCGCCCCTCCGGGGGATCGAATTCATCGACGTCCGAGGCGGGTTGGTCGCCGTCGGCGGGGACGAGGGGGTCGTCAACCTGTATCGCCTGCGGCATCCCCCGTTGAAGCCGCGGTTCCTCCCCGACGAGGCGTCGCAATCGATCGTGGTCGAGGCCGAGGACTTCGACACGAACGTCGAGCAGTCCGGCGGCTCGTGGGGCCTAAGCAATGGGGCCGGCGCCTCGGGCGCCGCCCTCGTCACGCGCGGAACGCCGCCGACCAGCGAGCGGCGACCCTCGTACGACCCGACCCGCGACCCGCCGAAGCTCGACTACCGCCTCGGCGGGCTGCCGGACGGGCCGCTGCGACTTTGGGCCCGCGTCCGGGGCCGCTGTGACCTGAAGGTGGCCCTTGCGGCGTGCGCCGCGGACGTCCGGGAGTTAGCGACGATAACGGCTGAGGAACACGACAACTGGACTTGGCGAGCGATCGACGTCCCCGGCGTCGCCGGCCGTGCGGCGACCCTGCAGTTGTGGCCGGGGCCGGGGGAGTGGATCGAGGTCGATCGATTCGTCGTCGCGCCGGCTGGATCGGAACTGGACCTGACGGTGAACAACGGCTTGGGGCCGAGCGCGACGCCCCGCCGCCGTAGCACGAACTCCTCGAAGCGAATCGATGAATAGCAACCAACTGAGTCGACGGGCCTTGCTCGGGGCGGGGGCCGCGAGCCCGTTGCTCGCGGCGCTGCCCGGTCAGGCGGAGGCCACCACCCCCGATCGTCCGCTCGCCAAGATCGCCGACGTCGAGGCCTTCGCCCTTGACGGGGCCGTGTTCGTCAAGGTGACGGCCGACGATGGCGCCAGCGGCTGGGGAGAAGCGGGGCACAGCGGCGAGTCGCTGGTGGCCCAAGTGGTTCACAGGGTTCTCAGGCCGCTGATCCTCGGTGGGGACGTGTTCTCGGCCGAGCCGCTATGGTCGCGGATGTACTTCGAGGCCGACGAGCTGGGCCCGGGTGGGATCGCCAGCCAGGCCCTTGCGGGAGTCGATTGCGCCTTGTGGGACCTGCGCGGCAAGCTCGTCGGGCTCCCCGTGTGGGCCTTGCTGGGGGGCAAGTTCCGCGACCGTGTCCCGCTCTACGGGTCGTTCTCGCGCGACAAGGCCCCGACCCCCGACAAAGCTGCCGAGAAGGCCTCCGATCTCGTCGCCGAGGGCTTCCGCGCGATCAAGATTCGGCTGGCGATCCGCGAGGAGAACCAAGACCCGGCCGACGACCCGGCGCGACCCTTCGTCGCCGCCGTGCGGCGGGCGATTGGCGACGACGTCGCGCTGTACGTCGATGCCAACAATGGGTACTCCCCCTCGCGCGCAATCGAGGTCGGACGGATGCTGCACGACGAGTTCGGCGTGAGCGTGTTCGAGGAGCCCGTGGCGATGCACCACTACGACTCGCTGGCGCAGGTTGCCGAGGCGCTACCGATGGCCATCGCCGCCGGCGAGCACGAGTACACCCGCTGGCAGTTCCGCGACCTGATCCTGCACGGCAAAGCCGACATCTTGAATCCGGACGTGAGCAAGCTCGCCGGCCTGACCGAGGCGAAGAAAGTCGCGGTCCTGGCCGAGGTGTTCGACCGCCCGATTGTGGTCCACAACGCGCGACCGACGCTGCTGACGGCGGCCCACCTACACTTCGTGGCGTCGTGCCAGACAGCCACGCGACCCCAGGAGCACCCCGGCGCCGGCCGCCTAGAGCACCTGTGGGAGTTCTTCGAGAACCGGCTGGCGCCCGATCCGGACGGGACGATCGCCGTTCCAGACTCGCCCGGCCTCGGATTGATCGTCAACGAAGCACGCATCCGCGCTGCGGCAGAACGGTAGCGTTTCGGCCCTGGACGAATCCGTTTCTCACTTGGGCTAACGGACGGCGATGGAGATGAGGGGACGATAGGGGATGGAGGAGATGACAGCCGGGTGGGACAAATCTCCTGGGATGGCGCGAAGCCAGCTATCGATCTTCCTACGGGTTGCTCGGACCTCGGTCCCTTGCGCTCAAGAGCTCGGCGAACCCTCGGGGCGGGTGGCGCCATTGCGTCATCCCCCTCATCCCCCGTGGTCCCCCTATCTCTGTTCCTGACGCAACTACCGCGAGTTGGGAGTCGGCGCAGGAATTCGCTTTAGCCGGGCGCGCTGGCGAGAATGAGCGATTTGGACGATATGCCGAGCCTCTTTGCTCGCCCCGGGACGAATTCCCAGTTCCCCGCCTTTTGGCTGGAAATATCGAGGCAAACCTCGTAGATACAGGTGCGGCGGCGCAAGGCCGGCCGGTTTTTCCAGGTGGTGGCCAACTCGCCCGCAAGAGTGTGCGGCATGGAACGCGGCGACGATCCGTCCGACGTACCGGCCCAAGCCGTGGATCACGACGACGATTTCATTCGGATGTTCGGCAAGGCGCAGTCGTCGCTCCATTCCTACCTGCTGGGGGTGACGCTAAACCCGTCGGACGCAGACGACTTGCTCCAAGAGGTGAACCTCGCGCTGTGGCGGAAACGATCCTCGTACGACCCGTCGCAGGAGTTCCTGCGGTGGGCGATCGGGTTCGCGAAGACTCAGGTGCTGAGCCACCGCGCTCGCTCGGCGAAGAGCAAGCTGGTGTTCAGCGACGAAGCGGTTCAGGCGCTGGCGGCCGACTGGCAGGAAGACCACTCCTACCATCAGACGCGACTCGAGGCGCTCGCTAATTGCGTCGGAAAGCTAGGAGACCTCGAGAACCAGATCCTTTACGACCTCTACGGACGCAACCGTTCGGTCCGCGACCTCGCCGAGGCGCGCCGGATGCCGCAATCGACCGTCTACAAGTTGCTCGATCGCATCCGGAAAGCACTCGTGCGCTGCGTCGAGGTGACGGTCGCCAGCGCGAATCACCCCGTCTAGCTGAACTTGGTCGATCCGTAGGGAGCCGATCGGGATCGAGTCCTATGGCCAATGGCATGCCACAATCCGACCGCGACGCGTTCCAGGCTCTGGTCCTGCGAGTGCTCGATGGGCGCGCCGACGATGCCCAGCGGAGAGAGCTCGACCGTGCCGTGGTGACCAGCGCCGAAGCCCGCAGAGCGTACAACGACGTCGTGGGCGTTGAATCGGGTTTGAGGTGGCTCCACGGCGGCAAGGGGCAGGCCGTTCTGGAACCTCACCTTAGTCTGGCGAACGCCACGCCGGTCACGGGTTCGCACAGAGCGTGGGTCGTTGCGCTATGCCTCGCGGCGTCTCTCGCGCTCGTCGGCTGGTTCGGCCTCGAACGGGGTCGCAGCGCGTCGCAGACGGCGCACGCCGTCGTCGGCACCGTGAGGCCGATCTCGGGCGATGTCCGCTGGTCGTTCGGCGAACCGGGCGCCGCCGATCGCAGCGAGCTCCGGCAGGGCGAATTGTTGATGGTCAACCGTGGCGCCGCGGAGCTCCGTCTCCGTAGCGGCGTGGTCGCGCAGCTCGAGTCGCCGATCGTGCTCGAGATGGTCGCGCTCGACTGCGCTCGGGTGCTCAAGGGCCGGATGACGGTCGATGTCCCTAAGGGCGCCGAGGGCTTCCGCGTCGAGACGTCGGCCGCCGAAGTGATCGACCTGGGAACGACCTTTCGGGTCGATGTGACCGACGAGGGGGGGACCGACGTCGTGGTCTTCCAGGGGAAAGTCGATGTCGTGCCGGGCGCAGCGGATACCCGCGCGGGCGAGGGCAAACAGCGGCTGCTCAAGGGTGAAGGGCTGCACGTCAGCGGCGACGGCACTCTCAGCCGGATCGTCAACGTTCGCCGAGACCCGCTCACCGGCGAGCGACCCAAGCCGGTGCTGCGCGAGGTGCGCGACAACGTGGTCCGCGGCGAGACGCGCAAGTACTACGAGATCGTCGCCAGCGGGATGCGCGAGGACGCGTCGGCGTTCGTCGATCGACAGCACGAGTGGAACGGCGTCTCGAAAGCCGGTATGCCCGACTACCTGGTCGGGGGCGACTACGTGAAGACGTTTAACGACGACAAGGTCACCCCCCACCTAGAGATCTCGCTATCCATGGTCACCGACGCGACCGTCTACCTGTTGGTGGACGACCGCCTGGGCCCGAGCGAGTGGCTGCAGGCCTCGTTCGAGGACACGGGTGACGACGTCGGCATTGACGAGGCTCCGAAGGTCGAGAACGACTCGCGGACGCTCGCCAAGGAGGCTGGCCGCAGCATCGACCAAGTCCATTCGGTCTGGCGGCAAAAACAGCCCGGGGGCGAGTCGTTGACGATCAAGCCGCTCGAGGCAGAGCTCTCCGACCAATCGCAGCGGGGCGTCAAGTCGAGGCTGAACATGTTTGGGATCGTCGTCGTTCGGAACGCCGGCAACTGACGAGGCCCACTTCTCCCTAAGGCGCTGGCGCGTCTCGCGACGGACGGGAAGCCGAGATGAGTGACGCCGCGCTGGCGATCCTTGCCACGCTCCCGATCGTGGCGGTGGCGGTTCTCCTCGTCGGCATGCGATGGCCCGCCTATCGGGCAATGCCGCTCTGCTACGCGATCGTCGTCGTGCTTGCGCTCGTTGCTTGGCAGACGCCCTCGGTGGTGGTCGTTGCCGCGAGCCTCAAGGGTTTGGTGATCACCGTCGAGCTGATGTTCATCGTCTTCGGGGCGATCCTGCTGCTGAACGCGCTCGAGGCGAGTGGCGCTCTCGCGCGGATCAACCACGCGTTCCACACGGTGAACCCCGACAAACGAGTCCAAGCGATCCTCGTCGCTTGGTTGTTCGGCTCGTTCATTGAGGGCGCCGCGGGATTCGGCACCCCCGCCGCGGTCGCCGTGCCGCTGATGGTTGGCTTGGGGTTCCCGGCGATGGCGGCTGTGACGGCCGGGATGATCATCCAGAGCACGCCCGTCTCGTTTGGCGCATGCGGGACGCCGATCATGGTCGGGCTCCACGACGGGCTCCGCGGGGCGGGCTCGATCGACGAGTTCGCAATCGCCCAGGGGTTCCTCAACGGCGAAGCGCTACTCAACGCCGTCGCCTTGAAGGTCGCCGTGTTGCACGCGACGTGCGGCCTCTTGGTTCCGTTGCTCTTGGTGGCGACTCTCACCAAGTTCTTCGGTCCCAATCGTTCAGCCCGCGACGGGCTGGCGATCTGGCCCTTCGCCCTGTTCGCCTCGATCGCAATGACAGGGCCGTACCTGTGCGTCGCTTGGCTGCTGGGCCCCGAGTTCCCGACGATCGTCGGCGGCTTGATCGGACTCGCCGTGGTTACCCCGGCCGCCCAAGCGCGCTGGTTTCTTCCGAAGGGCGAGCCCCCGTGGGACTTCGGCGACCGCCGAACGTGGCTCGACGAGTGGACCGGTTTGGTCGCTCCGCCGAAGGACGACTACCCGCGCGGGATGTCGCTCGCCTCGGCGTGGTCCCCCTACGTGATCGTCGCCGTGATGCTCGTCCTCTCGCGACTGCCGCAGTTACCGGTCAAGGACTGGTTACGTGGCGTGTCGCTCAGGTGGGACAACATCCTCGGGACCGGGATGAGCGAGTCGATCGAACCGCTGTACCTTCCCGGGTCATTCTTCGTCCTGGTCTCGCTGTTGGTGGTGGCGATGCACCGCGTCCCCCCGAGGAAGGCGCTGGCGGCGCTGAGCCGCTCGGCGCGACTGATGGTCGGCGCGTCGTTCGCACTGGTGTTCACGGTCCCGATGGTCCAGGTATTCCTCAACAGCGGCGGCGGTTCGCAGGGCTACCCGTCGATGCCAATCGCCTTGGCGCAAGGGGTGGCGTCGCTGGTGGGCGAAGCGTGGCCCTTCGCGGCCACGTTCGTCGGAGGCGTTGGCGCAGCGATCGCCGGGAGCAACACGGTGAGCAACATGATGTTCTCGTTGTTCCAGTGGAGCGTGGCCAAACAGATCGGCGCCGACCCGACCTGGGTCGCCGCGCTTCAGGCGGTGGGGGGCGCCGCGGGGAACACGATCTGCGTGCACAACGTCGTCGCCGCCGCGGCCGTGGTCGGCCTGGTTGGCAAGGAGGGGGCGGTCTTGAGGAAGACGATGCCCGTCTTCACCTACTACGCGCTGCTCGCCGGCGCCCTCGGGTACGCCGCCGTCTGGGGCGCGCAAACGGGCCCTCTCAACGCCGGAACGCTGGTGGCCGCGGCGATCGCCCTGCTCGCGGTCGCTACGGTCGCGTGGGGCACTCGGCGACCCGTCTCGCGCGCACCGGTCGAAGTATCCGGCGGCGATTCCCAGCTCGCGGAAGAAGCCACCGAGATCTAACAGCCTGTTGAAAAACGCCTTCGTGGCGTTTTTCAACCTCGCCAAGCTCGCGGCCGAGCCGCTTGCGGCTCGCGAAACCGCGGCGAAAACGCCGTGGTTTCGACGTCGCCTCCGTGCGACGACGCAGCCTGTTGGAAAAATCAACAGGCTGCTGACGCAGTTCGATCGGCGTCCCCCGAGCGACGCCGCGGTCGACTACTGATACCCGGACCCAGGGCGCCGCGGCCGATACTCTCGAGAGGCGGCGTCTAATCTGAAACGCAACGCTACTTTCACCGAGAATTCGTAGCCTCTCCGAGTCAAGCCTGAGATTCATGGCACACAAGCCAAAGTGCCAGCGTTGCTTGCTGCGATTTGACTGCTGAACCGGCGTCCATAGGCGTTGCGTTTGAGACTTGACGTCACCAGACGATTCGCGAGGCCATCCGGCGGTTGCGACAACCCGTCGCCCTGGTCGCCCGCAGTTAGCACGCCCGCTCGCGAAGCCCGCCCGGTCGCCGGCGGCCTGGACCGGCGCGTCGATCGCGCATAGATTGTAGCGCGCAACAGGCGGTCGCATACCTCTTCGTCGCAGCCAGACGGCCTTGAGATACACACTCCTGATCTTGACGAGCCTGCAGTCGCTCTTCGCTTGTGGCGCGGTGTGCTGCCTCTTCACCCTCGTGGCCTTCCACGTTTGGGCAGGGAGTTTTTCCGATTCACCAGAGGAGCGCGCTCTTCACGCGGAGTGGGCGCTCGCTTCGGCAGCCGGGGCCGCTGCGTTGGTGACGTTCGTCGTGTGGACGTGGTGCGTCGTCGGCTCGTTGAGTCGATCGGATCGCACGAAGCTAGACGAGGAGTGAGCCGCGTGACCGCCGTGCCGCTCGTGGGCTGAGCCGACGAGACGGCCGCATCGCTCGGGATCGGTTGCGCGGCGCGCTTCGCGAAACCCAACGCGACGGGGCGCCCTGCGTCGATGCTACCACGTGGTCCCGACGGCCGCGTTCACGCCGACGAAGCCGAGCGACCCGTCTTCGCTCGTGGCGCTGCCGGCGCCGTTCCAGACTTGCCCCTCGAGCGCGGCCGACAGGAACGGGCGGAAGACGCGGCTGCGGCGGCCGGCGCTTTGCCAGCGGAAGCCGAGCTGAACCTCGCCGATCGACAGCAGGTCGTCGCGGTTCGTGGTGCGGGTCGTCGTGAACGGCGTGGTCAGGTCGGCGTCCTCGACGGCCGAAAGGCGGCTCTCGCCGTCCCCGAACAGGACCGACGCGCGACCCTTGCAGAAGAACCCGGCGTCGGTCGCGACCGGGCGGTAGGCGGAGAGCGAGATCGTCGGGCCGAACCCGCTGATCGATTGCTCGTAGTCGATCCGGCCGCGTAGCGTGTTGGCGCCGCTGCGCAGCTCGGCCAGGTAACCCTGCTCGACTTCGGCGCAGCGAACGCCTCCGCCGACGCCGACCTCCCAGCCGCACAGGTCGGCCGACGTGATCCCTTCGAGGTCGATCGCCATTGCGCGAAGGTCGGAGCCCGCGATGAAGTCGTCGCTCGGCGTGACCGTCGAGATGTCGATGTCGCCGAACTGCGGGTGCGTGATCGATCCGAAGCCGTTTGCCGGAGGGCTCGCGGCGAGGGCCGAAGCGTCTTGGTCGAACTGCCACCACGTCGCCCGGAGCGTCCCGCCGTCGCTGCCAGTCCGCTCGATGAACACCCGCGGCGCGAGCTCGGTGTCGTACTGGAACTCAGAGTCGGACGTCGATTCAAACAGCGCACCGTCGCTCTGCAGCGTGGTGAACGCGACGTTGCTCTCGAACCGCGGCTTGAGGAACGTGAGCTCGACGCCGGCGGTGTAACTCGCTCTCCCTCCGCACGGGTCGCAGCCTACCGGGGACGCGCACGAGTCGGCGGGGAATCCACAGGCGGGGTCGCAGTCCGCGTGATCGATCCCGTAGCTGACGGGCTCGACCGGATGCGGCTCCCGGGCGACTTCGGCGGCGGCCCGCGTCGCGATCGGCGGCGTGACGCGCGGCCGTGCTTCGGGCTCGGTGCGGCGCGTTACCGGGTTGTAGGCCATTCGCACGGGGGTCTGCCCGACGGAGTCGGTCGCCAGAAATGACAGCGATACTAGCGCGGCGAAGTGCGGCGTCGCGAACGCCTGTCGGCGGTAAGTGCGTTCCATCGCGGTAGTCGCCTCGGCCTGGTGTGTGCTGGCAAATCTGCCGAACCGCGCACGGCGCCGTCGGCATGCCCTCAACAATCGGGTGGAGATTGGGGGTTCCTGAAGAGTTTCCGGTTGCGGCGAGAATACGGGTCGCGTTGGGCGTTCGGGCGGCCCCCTCGTGGCGCCACCAAGACGAGCTTGGTTTGGAAACGCGAGCGGGGGAGTGACCCGGATGGCCACTCCCCCGCTCGCGTGCGCGACGTTCTCGACAGAAAGGTTCGCCGAGGTCTCTCCCCTTAGTTGCTCGACGCGGGGGTGAAGTCGATCGTGAACACAAACCGGAACGGCGCCCCGAGGGTGTTGCCGGCGAGGTCGCGGATCCCGGCGCTAGTGAGGGTTAGCTCGTAGGTCCCCTCGCCGAGCGCCGTCGTTGGAACCACGGCGATCGCGTCGTTGCCGGACGGCCTGAACTCTACGCGATTGAGCGTCACGGGAACGGGAGTCAGGCCGCTGATGTTGTTCAGCGAGAAGTTCGCCACCGCCAGCGACGCCGCCGTGACGGGCTCGCTAAAGGTCATTAGCAACTGGCTCAACGCCATCGTGAACGCGCCGCTCGGGGCGGCCGTCACCGTGGGGGGGGTCGTGTCGTCGGTCACGGTGACGCGCAACGTGCGCTCGGCGAACAGCGTCGTCGGGTCGGTCGCCCGGACCGTGACGTCGTACACGCCCGGAGTCGTGGTGGTCGGCGTCCAGGTGAAGCGCCCGGTGGCGCCATCGACCCGGGTCACCGCCGGCAGGTTGCCCGCCGGTACCGCGGGACCCGTCGAGGGGACGGGGACGATCGTCGGCAGCGAGAGCGTCACCACTTCGCCGTCGGCGTCGGAGACGGGGAAGTCGAACGTCAGCGTGCGACCCTCGATAACGGACTGCGCCGCGATCGTGCCGATCGTCGGCGCGCGTCCGGTGACGGTGACGTTGAACAGGCTCGTCGATGAGCGAGACGTCGTGTCCGTCGCCGTAATCCGGAAGCGTAACGCCCCCGTAGCAGTCGGCGTCCAGCGGATCACCCCGGCGGCGCCCGTTTGCTCGAGCGTCGGCTTGTTCGTGCCGAGGTCGAGCACCGTGCCCGCCTCGTTGAGCACGTCGAGAGCGTAGGTGAACGTGTCGCCGTTCGGGTCGGACGCCGAGAAGTTCACCGTTAGTTGCGAGCCGTTCTGCACCGACTGCGCGGGGATCGGCGAGGGGCTGAACGTCGGCGGGGCGGGGAGGACCGTCACCGTGACCGAGAACGACTCGCTGTTGACCAGCGGCAAGTCGTGGGTGCTGCCGGCGTTGTCGGACACCAAGACCGTGAAACGGAACGTCCCCGCAGCGGTGGGGGTCCAGTTGATCGTCGCCTGGTTGCCGGTTTGGGAAACCGTCGCCCCGGTGAGCGTGCTGTTCGGGTCGAGGAAGACTGTCAGGGTTTGTCCTGTGTTCGTGTCGGCGGCGTTGACGGTGAAGCTCCACGGCGTCCCCACGGCCGCGGCAGGGACGGCGCCCGCCGTCAGCGACGGCGCGACGTTCACCTGACGGACATCGACCGTGAACGCCTCGGAGTCGAGCACCGGCGTCCCGGAAGCGTCGTCAAACACCAGGACTTCGAACGCCACGGCGGCGCCGGTCGCGGTGGGGGTGTAGCGGACCGTCGCCGACTGATTGTCGGTGTTCCGCGTGATCGTCGCCCCCGCCGGCGGGTTCGGCCCGAGCGTGAACCGCAGGACCTGGCCGGTGCTCGCCCCCGTGACGGTCACCGGCACAACGAGCTCGCGGCCGACCGTCGCGTTCTGGTTGTTGATCTCGGCGAGGTTGACCGCGGCGGTCACGTTGACGAAGAACCGATCCACGTCGGCGAAAGCCGGGGTCCCGCCGTCGATGCCGATGATCGTGACCGGGATCTGCGTACCGACCTGCGCCACGGTGGGGGTCCAAGCGAACAACCCGGCCGCTGTGAGCGTTGCGCCGGTCGGGAAATCACGCCCCGTGTCCGGGTCCGCGAGCCACCGCAGGCCCGTCGTGATCGGCGTACCAGCGGCGTTCGAGTCGGTCAGTGTGGCGCCGGCGACGGGAAGGTTGATGTTGAGCGTCTCTCCGACGCGCACGTTGACGGTGCCGATCGCCGACAGATTGAGCGTCGGCGGGCGGTCGTTCCCAGGGAAGGTCTCCCGGCCGACCGATGCCGACAGCATGTCGCGGCCCTCGAGCAACTCCCCCATCGGTCGGCGATGCCAACCCGAGCGCGCCGGGCGAGACTTCTTGCCAGAGGCTGCATAACCGGCGAGCTGAGCGAGTCGAGCGAAGAGCGACATGATGCGGCTTCTCGTTTGGAGTGGAGAACTCGGGAGGACCTCTTGTCCGGTCGGCGCCACCGGGGACTCGAACGCCTTCATAATGGGCGAAGTGTAGCGATGATGCCGCCCGCCTGCCAACAGAGCGATTCGCCAGGCTTCCTATCTTTCCGCCCGGAGATCGCCCCACGAGCGGGGAATCGCTCGACCGGGTTGGGTCAGGTGAACGTGACTCGAACGCGCTGTGTGTCGTCCGGTGTTGTGGAGCTACGGCCGACACCAACGATCACTTCCAGGGTCCCGACGAAGTCGGTCGGGGGAGTGACCTGCAAGAGCCCCGTCGCGCTGACCGTGGCGGTGAAGGTCGTGCTGCCGACGCGCTGCACCGAGTAGAAGACGGCGTCTCCCTCGACGTCGGTCGAAGTGAGTTGCTGCGAAGCGGTGGTGTTCCGGGGGGCGGTGAGGGCCGCCACGTCGCCGAGATACGGACGGCCGTTGGACGTGTCCGGAGCGAGCGTCACACGGAACACGCGCTGCGACTGGTTCCCGTCGGCGTCGCGGACGGTGACGGTGATGTTCGCGGTCCCGGTCGCCCCCGGGGCGGCGGTCAGACGCAGAACGCCGTTCTCCTGGTCGTCGAAGATATCGATCCCCTCCATGACGATTGGGGTCACGGGTCGGGGGCTCGACGCCGGGCCGGTCACGGCGGTGTTGCTGATCGCCTCGCGGACCGCCTCCCCCTCAACCAGCACGCCGAACACGGTGTGGTTGAAGTCGAGGCCCCGGAGGTCGTTCGTGTTGTTCCCTTCGGTAATGAAGAACTGCGAGTCGTTGGTGTCGTCGGTCGATTTCGCAATCGACAAGAGCCCCGAGCGGTTGTGTTGCAAGTCGGGGTCGAACTGGTCGTCGAAGTCGCCCAGCGTCGAGCCACCACTCCCTGTTCCGGTGGGGTCTCCACCCTGGATCACGAAGTTGTTGATCACGCGGTGGAAGATGATGTCCTCGTAGAAGTCTTGACCCGCGAGCGCGATCATCCGCGCGGTTGCGCGGCTCGCCTCTTGCTCGAACAGCTCGAACACCATCTCGCCGAAGCCCGCCACCGAAACGCGCGCCGATCGGTTGCCAGCGAGGATCGCCGCCGTGACGTTCGGGTTGTCGCTCGTCACCGAGTACGTGAGCAACCCGCCGCCGGGGTCGTACCCGTCGAGCGACACGTGCAGCGGCGAGCCGACGAGCAGTGTCGAGTCGGCGATCGCGGCCAAGGTCGGTGTGGTCGATACGGGGATCGCGACGCCCGAGCGCTGGCTGATCTGCTGCAGGGTGAGGACCTCCGTGGCGCGCGAGCCATCGGGGAACACCCAGGTCGGGTAAGTCGTGACGTTGTTGTCGCGCGCGGCCTGGTTCGGCGTGCGGTCGTTGTTGGTGGACTCGACGAACGGCAAGAGCCGCGCGCCGTCTTGGAACAGCGCCCGCTGCTGCGAACTGGCCGCGTTCCACGAGGCGCCGTAGAGCCGTGTCGTGGTCGCAGCCAAGGCCTGCGCGAAGCCCACGAGGTTGGCCGGCTGCGACGTGCCGACGTTGACCGTGAAGTCCTCGGAGTCGGCCAGCGACTCGACGCCGTTGTCGGTCACGACGACGCGGAATAGCACGTTCTGATTCGCATCGACCGCGGTCGGCGTCCAGCGAATCACCGCCGTGCGGGGCCCGACCTGCTCGATCCGGGCGGTCGAGGGGGCGTTGCTGGGGTCAAGGTGGAACGTGAGCGTGTCTCCCACGTTCGGGTCGGTAGCCGTGACCGTGACCTCGATCTGCGTCCCCACGACGGCCGATCGGTTGGCGATGGTCGCGAGGTTCGGGCTCCGCTGCGGCTCCGTCGAGACGCCGTCGATTGTGTACCGCTGGCCGTAGACGCCGCGGCGGTCTTGTGCTCCGGACCCAGACCAGGCGGCGGTCGCGGCGGCTCCCCGCGCGGCGACCGCAACGCCGTCCTGGTGGGCCGAGTTCTGCCCGGTTGGGCCGAGCGTCTGCTGGGCCGAGGGATTAGCGCCCGCGGGCCCAAACGTCCGCAGCGCAGCCTCCCATCCGGCGCCATTCGGCGCGCCGGTCGTCCACCCCGCGAGCCAGCGCCCGTCGGACGCGACGGCGATCGAGACGTCACGCTGGTGCCCGGCGGTGCTGGCGTTGAGCTGGACTTCGGCGCCCGACGCCCCGCCGTTCACCACTCGTCGGCCGACGACACTCCAGCCGTCGCCGTCCTGGCCGTAGCTCTGCCACGCGACGACAACCCCGCCCGTAGGGTCGTTGGTCGCGGTGGGCTTCGATTGGCTGCCGGCGGTCGGCGTGTTGACGCGGAACTCGACCCCCGACTGCGCCCCGGCCGCCGTGTACCAACGCCCGAAGACACCCCAATCGGACCTGTCCTGTTGGCGGCTCTGCCAGACGACGAGCAGCGAGCCGTTGTTGTCGAACGCCAGGCTCGGCGCCGACTTCTCGCCGACGAAGGTGCTGACGCGCGCTTCGCCATTGAGAGCGACGCCGGCCGCGGAATACCGGCGGAGGAACACCCCGGTCGAGTCCCCGGCCCCCGCGCCGCTCCACGCGACTGCGAACGAACCGTCGGCCGCCATCGCGATCGCCGCTTCGGACTGCGCGCCACTGAGGGTCTGGTTGACGAGCTGCTCGCCCCCAAGTGCGACGCCGCTGGCCGAGTAGCGGCGTAGGAAGACCCCCTCCTTGTCGCCAACCCCGCGTCCCGACCAAACAACGACGAACGAACCGTTGGCCGCCGTCGCGACCGCTGGCCCGACCTGGTCGCCACGAGTCGTCTCGTTGACCTGGAACGTCGCGCGGGTGGTGCTCCCCGTTGTGCCGAGAAGCTCGGCGAATACCCCGTGGCGATCGACCGGGCCTCGCCCCTCGAACACCACGACCGAGCCAACGGACGACACGGCTACTGACGACGACGAGCCCGCCGTCGCCTGATCACTGACTACCAGGTCGTTCACGCGGAACAGGTCGCCAACGCCTGTGGCGGCGAGCGCGAGGCGATTCTCGAGCGATTCGAACCGAGGCTTCCGCTTGAACCGTGGCATAGGTGGTCGTCCGGGTGCGCGTCGTGGAAGCGCGAGTATGATCGGCCTGGCGCAATGGGGCAAACAAGGCAGGTGGTTTGCAGCGCCCCCCCTATGTCCGGCCGGCTCCCGAGTTGCGTGTCACGGGCGTTTTTCGCGAGAACGCGCCGGGACGGGCCCGGTCGTCGGAGGAACCGTCGCGACCGGCCTCGTCGGTCGAAGTCTCGCGACCTGTGGAGCGTTCCCGCCAAGTCCGGCGCCACAAAAGGGTGGAGCTGCGCACTCAAGTCGATCACCTGTCGTTCAGCTTCGCGTCGGGGGGCGAGGTGTTCGACACGGTGGTCCGTTGCTTTCAGTCGCTTTGCTCCGACGACTCCCTGTCCGAATGACCCCTAGTCGGTAGCGCGTCGTGATCCGTTTCCTCAACGAGGGGCAATCATCGACGAAGCCGCTGCGTTCGGTCGCGAGCGTTCCCGGTGATTGACTTCGCGCGCGGTTCCATCGACGCTGGCGCGATGGCCATTGTCCCCCCTGCCCCGCTCGACCCCGCCGCGCTGCTGGCGATCGACGCCTGTTGCGACCGGTTCGAGGAGGCGTGCGCCCAAGGGAAACAGCCCCGCTGCGAGGACTTCCTGCAGGGGACCCCGAGCGGCGCTCGACTCGCGACCCTCGCCGAGCTCTTCGCCCTCGAGCTGTTGTACGCCGGCGACGACGCCGAGCACCGCGCTGCGATCCTCTCCCGCGCAGGGCTCGTCGATCGGCTGCACGAGCTTGGGGCTTCGGCGCGCGACCTCCAAGCGGTAGTGGACGCGGCCGCGGCGACGGCCGGCTACTCGCGGGCGCCGACGCAAGCGGGTCGCGCGAGCGGCGCGCTGCGGGTGCGTTGCCCCCACTGCCAGAACGGCGTCGAGCTGCTCCCGGATGCGCCGCTCGACTCGATCACCTGCCGCTCGTGCGGCAGCGCGTTCGGCTTGGACCCGGAGTCGGCAGGCGCGAGCAGCGAGCCCCCGAGCGTCGGCCGGTTCGTGCTCGTCGAGCGGTTGGGAGTCGGAGGGTTCGGCGCGGTCTGGCGGGCCCGCGACCCCGAGCTGCAGCGCGAGGTGGCGATCAAACTCCCACGCCGTGCGCAGCTCGACCGTCAAGAGGTCGAGCTCTTCTGGCGTGAGGCGCGGGCCGCGGCGCAGCTCTCGCACCCGAACATCGTGCCGGTTCACGAAGTGGGGCGTGACGGCGATCGGGTTTACATCGTTAGCGAGCTCGTGCGGGGGGTTTCGCTCGCGGATCGACTGAAGCAGTGGCGGCCGACGCCGCGCGAAGCGGCGGCGCTGCTCGCGACGATCTGCGAGGCCCTCGACTACGCGCACGCGCGCGGCGTGGTGCACCGCGACCTGAAGCCCTCGAACGTCATGATCGACGCGGAGGGGGCGCCGCACGTCCTCGACTTCGGCCTTGCTAAACGCGACGTCGGAGAGGTGACGATGACCGTCGATGGCCAGGTGCTCGGCACCCCCGCCTACATGTCCCCCGAGCAAGCCGGGGGCTTCGTTCGATGGGTCGATCGGCGGACCGACGTTTATTCGCTCGGCGTGATCCTGTTCCAGATGCTCACCGGCGAGCTCCCGTTCCGCGGCACCGTGCAGAGTCAGATCCAGCAGCGGCTGAGCGACGATCCCCCCGACCCGCGGCGCTACGCCGAGCACACGCCCGCCGACGTCGCGACGCTCTGCCTGAAGTGCCTGGAGCGCGACCCCAACCGACGGTACCCAACCGCCGGAGAGGTGGCCGCCGAACTGCGCCGTTTCGTGCGCGGCGAGCCGATTGTCGCGCGACCGATCTCGCGGCTTTCCCGCGCGGCCCGATGGGCGAAGCGACGCCCGGCGCAAGCGGCGGCGCTCGCCCTGGGAGCAACGCTGGCGATCGCGGGCCCGACCGCGGCGGTCGTCATCGGCTTTCAGCGGGCGTCGCTCGCCGCACGACTGGCGGAGATCACCGAGGTGGTGCGCCGCGACGAACTAAAGGTCGAAGGACTTGAACAGCAGAAGGACGCACTGCGCGCGCGCCTGGCGTCCGGGGCGACAAGCAGCGATGTCACGTGGCGCTCGAAGGTCGCCAGCGCTTACCTTGCGAAGCACGGCGAACGGCTGCGAGGTGAGGTTGCGCCGGGCCGGGGAGCGGTGACTCTCGCACGACTCTACCTCCTCGCGGGAGAGGACGGCATCGCGACCGAGCTGCTGACGGCGGCGCGGGGGGCGCTCGTCGGGCCCGAGCTCGCCGAGTGCGAACGGCTCCTTGCCCAGTCTTTGCGGAACGCGGGTCGCGCGAGCGACGCCGCCGCCGTGGAAGTCGTAGCGCTCAAGAACGCGTCGGGTGCGGACGCCATCGGGCTGCAACGGTTCGTCGAAGCGCTGCCGACCGAAGCGGGCGCCCTCAATACGATCGCTCGCCAGCTAGGCGACCCCTGAGCGGTCACTTCGCGCCGTGGCGCGTCGCCATGTCTCGGTAGAGGTTGACGTCGATCCCCTCCGAGAAAAACTGCGCGGCGCCGTCGGCCAGCGCGAAGTGCGCGCCACCGGGGTGGTGGCTGCCGAAGTAAAGGTCGTTCCGTAGCAGCGTGGCAGTCGTGCCGGCGGGGAGGTCGGGGTCGCGTGCGAAGTACCCGAACGCCTCGGGGGGACCCCCCAGCGGATAACGCACGTTACGCGTCGCGTGCATCGCGATCTCTTCGATGCGGTTGCTCCCTCCCGTCCAAATCGCTCCGACCACCCACTGGCTGATCCAGTCCCGGTAGGCGCGCTCGCCGACCGCTAGCGTGTGCGACGATCCATCAACGATCTGGGCGTGCCGCACGCGGCTCTCCGGGTAGTACAGGCCGTCCTCGAAAACGTCGCCGTAGATGGTGTTCTTTAGGTCGCGGATTCCCCCTTCGGAGGTCCCGGCGCCGGCGACGCCGTCGTAGCTCGACCAGCCCCAGCCGCCGAACTCCCCGGGGGGCGCCGGAGCGCTGGGGCACGTGAAGACGTGGGGCAAACCCGCGACCGGCTCCTTGTTGTCAAACCCGCCGTCGTCGCGCGGGCCGATAGCGTCGTACAGGTCACCCTCTTCGAGCTCGGGGAGAATCAGCACGCGCCAGCCGACCCCTTCGGACGCGCGGCGCTCGTGGAGGCGCGACCCGGGAGGCAACAGCCCCTCGCGGCTCTCGTAGGCCGCCGCCGCGACGGCGAGCTGGTGCAGGTTGTTCGCGCAAGCCGAGCGTCGGCTCGCTTCGCGCGCCGATTGGACGGCCGGCAGCAACAGCGCGACGAGGACCCCGACGATCGAAACCACGACGAGCAGCTCGACGAGCGTGAACGCCGGCCTTCGCGGGGTGCGCGTCACGGCGTGGGGCGGCGGGGCGGAGGGACGAGCAGCGCGCCGAGCAGCAGCACCAGCGACGTCGGCTCGGGGACCGGCGCCAGGGCCTGGGCTAACGCCTGCGCGGCCGCCGGCACAGCGCCGCTCGACTCCATCAGATTCGTGAACCATGGGATGTCGTCGAAGTCGAACACGCTGTCGATGCTGCCGTGCGAGACGGGGAACTCGCCGGCGTACGTGAAGCGGTAGGCGTCTTCGTCGAGCATCCCGAGCGCGAACGCATCGACGTCCGCTTCGTCGAGGGCGCCGCTCAGGTCCATGTCGCCTAGGAGTGTCGTGAACGACTGCACGTTCACCGAGTCGATCGCCCACCAGCCGTCGTCGCCGGCGTCCTCCATGACGAACTCGAGCGCGATCTGCGAGGGAGTCATCGCGGCGCCGGCCAGAACCCCTCCCTCGTCGTCGGAACTCGCGAACGACGGGCCGAGCAGCGGCGTCAGGTCGATCGCGATGCGCTCACTGGCGTTGTTCGCCTTGTAGAAAGGGTTCGGGATCGACGTCGGCGTCAGCGAGGGTCGGCCGGCCGTCGTCAAGAACGGCGCCGACTCCCAGCGCAGCAATTGCAGCCGCTGCCCGGTTGGGAGCACTGCGTAGAGGATCGCGGTCTGGTTGTTGCCACCGGGGTCGAACGCGTTCCCGTCGTCGCAGCACCCACCCCGCCAACTGCTGTCGAAGACGACCTTCAGGCGGTCGTCGGTGAGCGTCCGCAGGCTGATCGGCGGCGTCTGCAGCAGCGTGTTGTAGAAGCCGAGGTTGTCGGCCGGGTTTCCGAGGTCGTTCCAGCGGTCGGGATCGGCGACCGCGATCGTCCCCTGGCCGAGCGTGAAAAGGTTGCGCCCCGGCCCGGCGACCGTGGTCCAGAAGCTCTTGTTGGCAAGCGACCACCCTTCCCACTCGAAGATGCCGACTTGCGAGTTCCCGATCCCCGGAGCGCGGACTTCCCGATCCCACCCGGCGGGGACCGAGTGCGTGAAGGCGTTCGGGAACGGCCAGGTCTCTTGAACCGGCGTGCGGAGCTGCAACCCGTCGAAGTTCTGCTGGAACAGGTTCGAGAGGGCGGCGGCGTCGCGAGCCCCGCCGGCGATCGCCAGGGCGACGAGGAGGCCGAAGCTCCACCGGGAGGACGGCCGGAGTGGGGTTCTGCGATCGTTCATCGCGAACACTGCGGGAAGAATGCTTGGCCGGTCAGACGGCACGGTGTACTCTAGCAGGCGAGGGGAACTATGCGGCAATCCGCCGCCGTGTTTTCTCATCGTCAGGGATCAGTTCCATGAGGGGGGGAGCGCTTACCCGCCGCGCCTCGTCTCTGTTCGCCTCGTCTCTGTTCGTCTCGGAGATATCGTTCGTCTCGGCGATATTGGCGGTTGCCCCGGGGGCCGCCCAGGCGGCCGATTTTTGGATCGCCGCCAAGTCGAACGAGTCGCTCGGGCCCGAGCGTGTCGTCGCTGGGCTTACAGTTGGTACGCCTTTGCCTCTTTACGTTTGGGGCCGGCCGACCCCCGGCAGGGTTCTCCGCAGCGTTTCGCTGAACCTCGTCGCCTCGGCGCCGGGGATCGACCTGGTGGACGGTTCCTTCGCGTTCCACAACGACGCCGGCGCCGGTCGCACGCGGTTCGAGTTCGTCCTCGATTCGGCGACGGTCCCGACGTTGATTTCCGACCAGACCTCGGTGGGCGCTGTCGCCGCTGCGGACTCTCTCCTGGGAATCAACGGCTTCTCCCTTTTCCCGACAGCCGCGATAGTCGGGGTCCCACCGACTTGCCTGGCGGCCGAGACGGGCTGCCTGGTCGCCGCCGGCCAGACCGCCCGGCCCCTTTTCGAGTTCGACGTTGCCGGGCTCACGCCGCTGGCCGCCGCGAACCTGTTCCTGCAGGTCGGGGACCTCGGCGTCGTCGAGTACGACCCAGCCGACGGGGACTACGACTACAGCGGCGTCGTCGAGGCCGTCGATCACGGGGTTTGGTCAGCGGCGTACGGGACGGCCGGCTTGCAGGCTTCCGACGGGAACGGCGATGGCGTCGTCAACGCGGCCGACTACAACGTTTGGCGCGACAACTTGGCCGCCGAAGGGGTCATGCTCGGCGCCGCGGCCGTGTCGGTGCGGTTTGGGGTCGATGCCCTGGGAGGGATCGAACCGCAGTACAACGCGTCAGCCAATCGGTCGGTGACGCTCGTGGGGGACGACGCCGACGCGGTGCTGACGGTGTTCGGGGCGCCATCGACTGCGGTCCCCGAACCGGCCTCGTTTGCGCTCGTGTGCGCCGCGCTAGCGGCGGGGACGCACCGGCGCGCAGGCCGCGTTACGGCCTAACCCCGTACTGGTGACGGCTCGTCTTCTGGCGCCCAGCAAGCGCGGACGAGGCTCAGCTTCCGTTCGACCGTGCGTTCGACGACGCCGATCTCGGCGGCGATCTCGGCGCTGGTCCACCCCTCAAGCTTCCGCAGGGCGATCTTGCGCAGCCGATCGTCGGGGAGCAGGTCCATGAGGTGACCGAGCTGCTCCTTCATGGAGACCAGGAACTCGGGCCCCAAGTCGTCGTCTGTGGGGTCGATCCCGCCGCCGGACGTGTCGGCGACGGGGCCGATCGACGCGACCACGCGACCCCCCCCGCGCTTGAGCGCTCGGTCGTAGGCGCGCTGGTTGATGGCTTTGCGGGCTGTGATCTTGGCGAGCACCGCCCACAGGTTCTGCCGGTCCTGCAGCGCGGGGAAGCGGTCGTCGCGGAAGCCGTTGAAGAGGCTGTTCATCGCACAGATCGCGACGTCTTCCTCGTCGGCAGCGGCTTTCGGAAGGGCCCCGAGCTTTGCCCGGGCGAAGCCCACCAGGCGGCCAAAGTACCGCTCCCACAACTCTCGCTCGGCGCGCGAGTCGCCGTCGCGGAGGTTCGCGATCCAGTGGGTGACCGACCCTTGCGAAGCGGGGTCGGTGGCGTCGCTACTGCGGGAGTCGGTGCTCACAAGGGTAGGGTGCTCACGACTGCTGACGCGCGAGAAGGAACTCGTCCACGACAGCCGCTAGCATACACGCGATACCACGCCTCTGCCTGTCTCGGACCGCACGACTAGGAACACTGACCACACGACGCCCGAGCCGGCTACGGAGCAACTTCGTAGCCGGCTCGCAGCGTCGGCGGCCCTCCGCGAGAGGCCCCGAGAACGAGGCCTGAACGCGAAGGAACGCTTCGTAAACTAGCCACGCAGACCGCGGATGCCGGGCTTGAAGACCGCGCGAGACGCCTTCGACGGGACGATCGGGTCAGAATCCGTTGCAGTGAACTCGGCGAGAGCCACGGCCGGGGCGGCGCCCGAGTCGCGGATCAGCAGGAGGTCGCCAGAATCAACCGCGCCAGCCGGGGTGGTCACACCCAATGCCGGGGCAGCAACGGCTTCTTGGATCGCCGACCCGAGCACGGCGAACATCGCATCGAGCGATTCCTCCGTAGTGTCGGCTGCAACCGCCAAGGCGATTGGGGTTGCGACTTCGTCGAGCATGCTGGCGAAAACGGCGTCTACTAGCGCGACCGACAGCGGGGCGGACGCCGGCTCTTCCTCGACCAACACTGCGAGGGCCGTGGCCGGCGCCGATGCGCCGTAGTTGGCTACCCACGCCGCGTAGTCCGCCTGGTCAATCACGCCGGCGCTGGCGCCGGTGTTGTCGCCGTTGGCGGCCAGGTTGGTGGTGCTCCCGAGCGAGTCACGCCAGACCGTGTAGTCCCCCGCGTTGACGAACCCGTCGCCGTTGTAGTCTCCCACCAGCGTCGTTGCAGCAACCGTGAACCCGAACTGCCGGTCGGTCCCATTGGCGCCGGTCGCCGCGGCATCGACCGCTCGACCATTGGCGATCAACGCGTTGCCGACGAAGTTCAACCGGTAGCTGCCGGTCGGCAGGCCTCCACCGACCGTCGCCGGGCCGGTGAACGACAACTGCAGCGTGTTCGACCCCAGGCCGCTGATCGTCGGCAGGACGTCGATCCCCGCAATCGCCAGGCCGGCTTGGCTGGTAACGGCGATCGCCGTCCCCTCGGGACCCACAAACCCTTGGTCGCCGATCAGCGCCTGCGTCACCGGGGCGCTGAAGGTCACTGTCGCCGTCCCGTTCGGGTTGACGACGACGCTCTGGATCGACACCAAGGGGCTCTGAACCGGGGTCCCGACGTTCACCTCGCCCGGGGTGAGCGCGGCGCCGGGCGACGGCAGACCGAACGACTCCGCCGCTTCGTAGAGCAGGTAGTCGTCACCCCCGGGCTGCAGGTCGCCACCGAACCACGCGGACCCGCGGCTGCGCTGCGTGTTGCCGCGCTGCCGGCTGACCGCATCCACCTCGGGGTCGCTCACCGCAAAGGCGGCGAAGCCGGTCGACGGCCCGTAGAGCAGGTCCTGGGCGCCGAGCACCCGGACCCCGAGCGAGTCGATGATCTGCACACCGGCCGGCAGCTCGAGGCTGCCGTCGTTGTCCCAGTCGTAGTCGAACGAGGTCGTCGTCAGGTCAACCGCCGGGCTGTACAGCAGCATGTAGGTCGTCGAGTCGTTCTGGCTCGCGACGTTCTCGGTGGCGATCGGTCCCAGCCGGTCGATCTGCGTCGTGCCGACGGGGACGTTGAACGCGAAGTCTGCCGCATCGGGCGTGACCACCGTGTAGCCGGTCGAGCCGTTCGCGAAGTCGCCGAGCTTGACGACCTTCTCGGCGACCCCTTCGCGGTCGCCGATCAGCCCCTCGATGGCGACGTAGTAGAGCGAACCGAGGGGCAAGCTAGCCGGCCCGACGATCTCGACGAACTCGTGCGGGGGGTCGTTCCCCGGCGAGTTGATCCACAGCTCGTTCAGCAGCACGCCGCTGTTGACGTTGAAATCGTTGTCGCGGACCTCGATCGACTCCGACGTACGGCCGAAGGTAAGGCCGGCGCCGGCGATCGTGATCGTCGCCGACTCGTTGCGCTCGGCGGTCGGGTCGTTGATCACCGCGACGTTGAACGTCTTGAACAACTCCCCGTCCGCAAAGTTGACCGACCCCGACGTGGCGCCGAAGTCGGCGGCCGAAGTCGTCCCGTTCGCGATCGACCAGTTCACCGTCGCCGGACCGGCCGAACCGCCGATGCGGTGGACGGTCACCTGGGCGCTGCCGGCGTTCTCGGCGACGGACACCGTGCCGGACGCGAGCTCGAACACCCCCGCCGCCGCGACGGTCGGCGGGTTGTAAAGGATCGTCAGCTCCGGCCGGAACGTGCCGATCTGGAAGGCTTCCGAACTGTTGAAGCTCCAGAGCGAGCCCGAGTCGCTGACGATTGACCAGCCGTAGTTCGAAGCCGAGCCGTTCGCCCATGATTGCAGAGTGTCGGTGTCGATCGCGATCTGCACGCGTCCGGTGCGGCCGGGGTTGCTGACCGTGCCGTCGGGAGCCGACGTGGCCTCGACACCGTCCGGCGTCACGCCGTTCAGAATCGAGCCGCCCGCGTCCCCCTGCGGGTCGATCCAGCTGCTGCTGAGCTCGTCCCAGTCCTGCAGCATCCGGAAAAAGTTCACGGACGCCCCGGCGGCGAGGTTGGTAACGTTGACCGTGACGAAGGCGTCGAAGATCTGTGCGCCGAACGGGACTTGGCCGGGACCCGAACCGAACAGGTTGTCAAAGCGGATCAGGCCCTGCTGCGGCCGGACGTCGAGCGGGGTGTCTTCGCCTTCGCCCTTCACCTGATCGACGCGGACGACCGTGTCCTGCCCGAAGCTGTCGAACGAGAGCTCGCCGTCGAGCGTCGCGTCCTGCGTCCCGAAGTAGCCGTTGACGCCATTCTGGAAGCGAGCGGTCGAGACGTTCGCGTCGGCGATCGTCACGACGGCTTCGCCGTTGATCGCGTCGAACAGGGTCGCCCGGCCGTCGCCGATCTGGTACCCGCCGGTGGCGGAGATGATATCGACACGGAAACGCTCGAAGCCCTCGGAGATCGAGTCGCCGAGGAGCTGGATCGTGACCTCCTTGAACGCCTCTCCGGGGGCGAAAGTGATCGTCTGTTGGACGTTCGTGTAATCGACGTTCGAGGTCGCGCTACCGAAATCGACCGTGCGGTACGTCACATCGACCGACTCGTTCGCGACGTCGCCCGTCCGCTCGATCCGCAGCGTCACGCTGCCGGTCGACTCGGCGACCTCGGTGCTTTGGTCGGCGACGCGGAAGAAGACAGCCCGCGCGAAGTTCGGCGTCCCCGGCGTCATCGTCGAGCCGTCGGGCGCGACGACGCTGATGAAGAACGTGTCGTTGAGGTACTGCAACTGGCCGTTGAGGGCCGTGCCGTTGGTGACGTCGCCGTTGTACCAGGCGCCGATCGAGTTCGGCAGTCGCTGGCCCGAACGACGGGTCACGCCGTCAGAGGTCACGCCCCCGCTCGCCGCGTTCACCTGGGTCGGCTGGTGGACGTGAATGCCGGGCTGGCCGATCGGGGGTGTCACGAGGGTCCGGTCGCGGTCACCACCACCCCCTTCGACGACGCCGACACTGTCCGCGAGGACCGCCCCGGCGGGGAGCTGGTCGAGGATGCCGACGCCCACGCCGAACGCCTGGTTCGTGGCGTCTTCGTAGACGCCGATCGTGTCGTAGTCGGTTCCTTGAACGATCGGCGCGTTCGGGCTGCGGATCAGGGCGTACGTCTGCGACGAGTCCTCGAGCAGGCCGCCCACGGCGTCGAGCGCCGGGACGATCATCCGGTTGGTCTCGGCCGAGGCGGTGTAAGCCCAGTTGGTCGATGTGATCACGAGCAGGCCGTTAGAGCCGAAGGTCTGGCCGGTGAGGTTCACGACAAAGTCCGCACGGCCGGCGCCGGCGCCGTTCGCGCCGACGGCCCCTTCTTCCTCTTCTCCTTCAAACACCACGAAGTAGTAGCCGTCGAGGCTCGCGCCGGGGGTCCCGACGAGCTCGATGTACTCGCGGTTGGTTTCGTCGGAAGCGGAGTTCGAGACGTTCGCCAGCACTTCGCTGATGAGCGCGTCGTTGTCCGCAATGGTCAGCGTCTCGGTGTCGCGGCCGGCGCGGATCGTGGCGCCGCCGGTCGGGTTGGTGAGGGAGACGGTGATCGACTCCCACCCTTCCAGCGACGTGTCGCCGGTGATCGTCACGGGTACTTGCTCCAGCGCGTCGCCGGCGGCGAACGTCAGCGTCCCCGAGCCGAGCACGAAATCGTCGCCGCCCGTCGCCGTTCCCGCGGTGATCGTGTAGTCAACGGAGATCGACCCCGCGACGCCACCGGACCGCGACACGTCGAGAAGCGCCACGGACGAGCCGCTGTCACCCTCGGGGAACAACTGGTCGAGCGCCAGGAAACCCACCGAGCCGGCCCCGCTCGGGGCCGTGAAGTCGATGGTTAGTTGCGGCCGCTGACCCTGAGCCGATTCCTTCGTGCGGAAGTCCCATCCGTTGGTCGATGCCGACTCGAGCATCCAACCCAGGTTCGCCTGGCCGGCGGCCCAGTACCGCAGCGACTTGGTGACATCGAACCTTCCGGCAGTCGCGGGGTTCTCGGCGTTCGTGTCGGGGTCGAACAGCACCCAGTCCGGGGGCAGGGACGTCGCCTCGTCTTCCGACGCCTGGATGCCTCCGATCGCGCCGAAGCCGTCCCAAGTCGCGGTCGATTCGTCCCAGGGGGTGAGCATCCGGTAGGCGCTCATTTGCATCGACGAGTTCGAATCGTTCACCACCTGCACGAGCAGCGTCGCCGAGTTGATCGTCGAGCCCACGGGGATCTGGCCGGGTCCCGTGCCGAAGATGTCGTCGAAGCGCACCAAGCCCTGGCGGACGCCGTTCGCGTCCTGCTGGTCGGGGCTGATCGACCCCTCGGTGCCGGCGTTGACCGACGGCTCCCGCGAGTAAAGCACCGTGTCGCTCTGCCCTTCGTAGCCAGACATCCCCTGCTGGAAAATTGCGACGGCCATCATGTCGCGGCGTTCAAGGCCCTCCATCCGGAGCGTCGAGGCCCGCCGCTTGCGGCGGCGATTCGCCTCGATCTTCCTTGAGGAGTTCTTGCGTGAGGGGTCGTTGCTACGTCGGAAGGTGGGCATCGGCGAAGTCTCCGTCGGATTGAGTTGCTGGTGAGTCGAGGAAGCGAATCCGTTCGCGACGCGCCGATCGGCCGCCGCGGTTGCCATGCTCTGGTGATTAAAGCCGAGCGTCGTGAAGAGGGTGTGAACGCCGTGTGCAGAATCCGTGTGACCGACAAAGTCGGTCGCCATCGACGCTCAAGTTCCCGGTGCGACGGTTGGGCACGGGCCGTCTGCGGGGTTGCCCGTCGGGTCCGCCCCGGCGCGAGTGGTCTGGGCTCGCCACGTCTCGAAGTTAACGTCGTCATCGACAAACGTGACGGAGCCGTCTCCCATCGCCACGTTGACGCCCCCCGGGTGCGCGCTGCGGGCGGCGGCCCAGGTGTTCGGCGTGTCAGGGGTCTCGACACACGGCAGCTCGGTCGCGACCGACAGAGCCGACGGCAGGCGCGGGTCGAGGTTCGTCCCGCAGGCGGGAATCCGGTCGGGGAGGTTCGTATTCGGCTGCAAGCGGCCGCTAAATCCGCTCGCCCCCATCCCGGGGACCATCCAAGCGCCACGCCAGTCGTTGTTGCCTTGAGAAACCGTCTCGTCCACCGAGCCCCCCGCCTCGTTGGGGTCGTTGTAGGTCAACACCTCGCTGAACATCGCGGTCTTCGACGACCCATCGCTCACTTTCGCGAGCGTGAGCCCCTTCCCCACCCGGCGCTGGACGGGTTCTTTAGAGATCTTCTCCATCCCGAACATCCCGCCGCACCCAGGCCGGGTATTTCGGTACGCCTGCGACTGGTAGTGGACCGCCTCGCCCATTCCGTGGCCGCCGAAATTCGCGGCGTAGTTCCCCTTCGAGAGGTGGCCGAGCCCCATGCCGCTCGTGTCGTCGTCCCCATCGTTGTAGGGGACGAGGGCCCCTTCGGTCCCGGAGCTCGGGCAGACGAGGGTTGTGGCGGTGTTCTCGTGGAACGCCCGCCAGTTGCGATTGCCCTTGTCTTGCATGTCCCACGTGTCGAACGGGTTCGCGCGGTCACGCTCGCTGGGGTCGTCGAGGGCCGCCTTCGCCAGACCGGCGAGCCCCCCCTCTTCGATGTACGAGAAGAGCTGCAGGGCCCAGTTCGGACCGTAGCAGTTCCCCTGCACCGAGTTGCCCCCTACGAACCACGGGGGGGCGCCGCTCTCGTGCAAGCACGTCGGCCCCCCAGGGGGGAGGTAGCCGTTGGCCGACTCGTAGTTGAGCACCGACAGCGCGAGCTGCTTCATCTTGTTTGTGCACTGCGTCCGCCGCGCCGCCTCGCGCGCCGCTTGCACGGCCGGCAACAGCAGCGCGACCAGGATGCCGATGATCGCGATCACGACCAGCAGCTCGACTAGGGTGAATCCGTAAGGGCGCCTGTTCATCGACGATCGCGTCCTGTGCGAACGGCCTGTTGAGGGTGAGCCAGTGACGTCCACTCGCTCGGAGGCCGGCACCCTATGGGCAGTCGTCCGATCGCTCAACCACCCAGGAGGAGGTTTCATCAAAGCTTCACCAATCGTTAACCGTTTCTGCGCTTGGTCTTCATGCAACCCCTGGTTTGGCCCGGTTGACCCCGTGCGCAGCGTCGCATGCGACGGGCTTAGCAAATCAATCGCGAAGCCGACCTACTAAGGGCCCATCCCGTGCCCCCCGACCCGGGGCCGGCGGGTCACCGGGCGTCGCCTAGATGCGCTAAAGCGCATGCGAATCATGCCTTTGCGCCGTCGTGCGCAGCGGCGCGAAATCGGATCGTGCGAACTCGTTGTGGCTCCCTCGGGGCGTCCCTATGCTGATACCAGGAGCAGAGTTAGGGACCTTCGCCTGGGCGACAGGGGCTGATCGGCTTGGCCCGACCCGGTCCCCGGCTCAGCGAGCGCGAGGGTCCGTCCAGCGAGCGCCGCAATCCCTGCGGTGCGGCCGAGTCTCGGGGGGGGCGTCGGCCTCCCCACGCATCGAATCAAGTGGGCGTCAGGCGATGGGTCCTTCGCGTTGCGATCGGTTGGTTAGGTTCTGCGCGTTCGCGGCCGTAGCGTGCTCCGGGAGCGATTCGATTTCCCAACGCGTTCGCGGCATCGACGTCTCGGCGTGGCAGGGGAGCATCTCGCAAACCACCTGGAACAACCTTCGCAACGTCGATGACCAGCGGTTCGCCTTCATCCGCTCTAGCCGTGGCGGGACGACGGGGGTCTACAACCAAAACGACCCGAACAATACGCTGAACGGCAACACGCTGTCGCAGCGGTACGACGACCAGTACTTCGTGCAGAACATCACGCGGGCCACCGCGGCGGGGATCTACGCGGGGCCCTATCACTTCTCGCGCCCCGACGTCATCGCGACGACGCAAAACGCGAACGGGATCGCCAACACGGGGCTCGACGAGGCGAATCACTTCCTGCAGATGGCCGGCCCGTGGATGCGCCCGGGCTACATTCTGCCCGTGTTCGACCTAGAGGCGGGTGACGGCTTTCGGACCGACGCCCAGATCACGCAGTTCTCGATCGACTTCTCGAACCGCATCTTCGACGTTACCGGCGTCCGGCCGATCATGTACATCAACGGCAACTACGCGGCGAACGTCGTGCAGTCGTCGATCGTCGATGCTTTCCCCGTGCTCTGGGTCGCACGCTACCCAAACCAAGCGAACCCCAACTCGATCAACATCCAGACTGGTCACCCGAAGGACTCGTTCGCCCAGTTCTACGGCCCGTGGGACGACGCCCCGCGGCCAACCCACCCGTGGCATTTCTGGCAGTACGCCAGCACCGGGCGGCTCAGTTCGTTCAACAACGGCGGGACCGACCTCGACGTGAACGTGGCCCAAGGAGGGATCGAGTTCGTCAAGGACCAACTGGTCCCCGCGCTGTGGGTCAACAACGCCGACGGGAATTGGAGCACGGTCGCCAACTGGAACAGCGGCCAGACGGCCGTCGCCCCGGTCCAAGGCCCTGGCCAGCCAGCGCGGATCGGGACGATGGTCCTGCCGAGCGCGCGGCTGCCGGGGATCGATGACACCGTGATCCTCGACCGCACCGCGGCGAACGTCACCGTGACGCTCGACGCGGGGACGCACAACCTCCGCAAACTGGTCGCCAGGGAGTCGCTGAACGTCACTGGCGGCTCGCTGAACGTGAATTACGTGCCGCTGGTCGAGGCGAACCCCTTCCCGTCGCCGTTCACCGTGCAAGTCGCGGCGCCGGTATCGATCACCGGCGGCTCGGTCAGCGCGCACACGGTGCAGGTCGATTCGACGCAGACCCTGACGCTCGGCGGGGGTACGGTTACGTTCGACACGGTGAACCTGGTGCCGGCGACGACGTCCGGATCGCTCGCGTTGAGCGGCGACGTGACGCTCGCACCCCTTGGGAGCGCGACGGCGAAGGTGCAACGGGGGACTGGTTCGGGCTCTGCGGGAGCGATCTCGCTCGGGGGGGCGACGCGCACGGTCACGGTCAACAACGGGTCCGCTGCGGTCGATGTGTCGTTCGATGCCGCCGTAACCAATGGCGGGCTCAACAAAGGGGGCGCCGGCGTGCTGCGTCTCTCGCAGGCGAACACGTTCGCTGGTGGAACGACGGTTAGCGCCGGGGTCCTGCAATTGACCAACTCAACGGGGTCGGCGACCGGAACCGGGCCCGTCAATGTCGCCGTTGGCGGAACGCTCGGCGGCACGGGGACAGCCTCGGGCGCCGTGACGGTCGGCGGCACGATTGCCCCCGGCGTGACGATCGGGCGGCTGAACACCGGGTCGATGGCGTTCGCCGCCGGCTCGACGCTGGCGATCGACGTCAACTCGGCAGCGAGCTTCGACACCGTTGGCCTCGGCGGCTCGCTCGCGATTGACCCCGCCGCGACGCTCCAGGTGACGTTCGGTCCCGGCTACGCGCCGGCCTTCGGCACGACGTTCTCGCTGTTCGTCGGCGCCACGAGCCGCAGCGGCGCGTTCGGCACGTTGACCAGCAACGGCCCGGCGTTGGTCGCGCGGGGCGTCGGCAACGGCGTCGTGCTCGAGGTGCTCTCCGGCCTCGCCGGGGACTTCAACAACGACGGCGCGGTCGATACGGCCGACTTCACTGTCTGGGCGGAGAGCTACGGCTCGTCGGCGAGTGCGCTGCTCAATACGGCCGCCTCAGGGAGCGTTGACGCGTCGCACTACACGGTGTGGCGGGACAACATCGGGGCGTCACTGCCCGCTTCCGCACGCGCGGCCGCGGTCCCCGAGCCGACCGCCGCTGCGCTCGGCCTTTGCGGGTTCGCGATCTTTGGGTCGAGGTCGATCGCTCGTCGGCGCGCACCAAGGCACGCCGAGTAGCCGCCACGGGGGGCAACTCGGCCGAAGTCGGGGTAGAATCGGGGTTGTTTCTACGCCACCTCGACCTCTCCCAATGACAGCGCCGATGAACCTACGCGCGACGTGCCTCGTGACCACGGTGGCGAGCGCGTGCCTTTGCGTCGCCGCGCCCCCTAGCGACCTCCCCTCGCTTGGTCAGCTGTTTCGGCGGGACTTCCTGGTTGGCGCGGCGATCAGCAGCCATCTGCTCACGCAGCCACCGGGGCGCGAGCTCGACCTCGTCTCGCAACAGTACACGAGCGTGACCGCCGAGAACTGCATGAAGTGGGGGCCGATCCACCCCGAGCCCGAACGCTACGACTTCGCGGCCGCCGACGCCTTGGTGGACTTCGCCGAACGCCACGGCCAGACGGTGATCGGTCACGCCCTGGTGTGGCACGAGCAGACCCCGCCGTGGGTGTTCCAGGGAACCGACGGCAACCCGGCCGCGCCGGAAGTCGTTGAGGCGCGCCTGCGCGATCACATCCGCACCGTCGTTGGGCGGTACAAGGGGCGAGTCGATGGCTGGGACGTCGTCAACGAGGCGATCAACGACGACGGGACGCTGCGCGACTCGCCGTGGCGGCGGGCCCTTGGCGACGGGTACCTGACGCTCGCGTTCCACTGCGCCGAGGACGCGGACCCGGACGCCGAGCTCTACTACAACGACTATTCCATGGAGCGACCCGAGAAGCGGGCCGCCACCGCACGGCTCGTCCGCGAGCTGCGCCGCGCTGGGTGCAAGGTCAGCGGCGTCGGGTTGCAATCGCACTGGAGCATCGACTACCCGACCGAAGCGGAGATCGACGCCACCCTCGCCGACTACGCGCGGATGAAGGTCGCGGTGATGATCACGGAACTCGACGTGAACTCCCTGCCGATGCCGTGGGACGGTGGGGGTGCGGAGGTCTCGCGCCGTGGCGAGCTGACCGCTGAGTCGAACCCCTACGCCGACGGCTTCCCCGACGAGATGCAGCAGAAGCTCGCCGCGCGGTACGCGTCGATCTTCAGGTTGTTTCGCAAGCATCGCCGGGCGGTGACCCGCGTCACGTTCTGGGGGATCGGCGACGGCTGGACTTGGCTCAACTATTGGCCGGTGCCCGGGCGCACGTCTCACCCGCTGATGTTCGACCGCGAGCTGGCGCCGAAGCCCGCGTTTTGGAGCGTGATCGACGTGGCCAAAGAGAAGCCATGACGTGCTGGCGAAGCTCGAAGGCTACGGCGCGCCGACCAGCTCGGCCTTCGGTGTCGGATCGCTCGCCTGCGGCTGACCCGCAGTCGGCGCGCTCCGCTCGACTGGCGCCGGGTAGCCGGTGATCAACCGCGCGGCGCGGTCGTAGCTGAAGTAGCTCCAGCCCCACTGCATCAGCACCAGCAGCCGGTTGCGGAAGCTGACGATCTGCATCAGGTGGACGAACAACCACAGCACCCACGCGATGAAACCAGTGAAGTGCAGCCTGCCGAGGTCGGCCACGGCGGCGCTCTTGCCGATCGTGGCGAGGTTGCCCGGGTTTCGGTAGCGGAACGACGGCAGGGTGCTGCGCCGCAGGCGGGCGGTCACCAGCTTTGCGGCGAACTTCCCCTGCGTGATGGCGACGGGGGCGACACCGGGGAGGGGCTTGCCGTCGTCTCCTTTGCAGTGCGCCATGTCCCCCAGCACGAGGACCTCGGGGCGCCCGGGGAGGGACAGGTCGGCGGTCACCTCGACGCGCCCGGCTCGGTCGAGCGGCGACCCGGTCGCCTCGGAGAGCATCTTCGCCAGCGGCGATGCCTGCACGCCGGCGGCCCACAACACGGTGCGCGTCGGGATCACTTCACACCCCTGTGCGTTGCAGACGCGGACCGACTCGCCGTCGATCTGCTCGACTCGGGTCTCGGTGCGGACGACAACCCCGAGGTGTTCGAGGGACTTGCGTGCGCTGGCGGACAGGTCGTCGGGGTAGGCGGCGAGGACCCGGGGCCCGGCCTCGATCAGTTGGACGTGGGCGTCGCGTGGGTCGATCGCCCGGAAGTCGTGCTTGAGGCTGAAGTTGGCGATCTCGGCTAGTGCGCCGGCGAGCTCGACCCCCGTGGGCCCGGCGCCAACGACGACAAAGTTCAACAGCGCACGCCGCAGCTCGTGATCGCTCGTCAGCTCGGCCTGCTCGAAGGCGCCGAGCACGCGGTGACGAATCGAAGTCGCGTCCTCGATCGTCTTCAGCCCCGGCGCGTCGCGTTCCCACTCGGGGTGACCAAAGTAGCTGTGCCCTGCCCCGGCGGCGACGATCAGGGTGTCGTAGTCGACGTGCTCGTCGCCGAGCATCACGCGCCGGGCGTCTAGATCGAAGCCACGCACCTCGGCCATCAACACCCGGCAGTTCCGCTGGCGCTTCAGCACGCCGCGCAGGGGGGCCGCGATGTTCGCGGGAGACAACCCCCCGGTCGCGACCTGGTACAGCAGGGGCTGGAAAAGGTGGAAGTTCCGTTTGTCGATCAGCGTCACTTCGACGGGGGCCCGCCGCAAAGCCTTCGCCGCGTTCAGGCCGGCGAACCCGCCGCCGACGATCACAACCCGATGGACGGGGATGGGGGCGGGGTTGGCGACCAATTCAGTGCCCAAGATTGTGGAGGGGTGAGGCATCGCAGTGGACCGGGAGATCATCGCGCGGGGGGCGACTGCCGGTGGGGACGTCCGATTCTAGGTCCTTGCCTCCGTTCCGACGACAGCGGGTAGGTCGCTCCACCCTTTGAGATGTGGTCGCCCGCAGATCCCGCTTGACCCGCGCGACCCGCGTGGCCGCACCCTCGGCAAAGCGAAACGCCGCGATCGCCCGGCCCGCCCCCGTCGTGCGCCGGGGGGCGAGCAATCCTCAGGGAGAGACTTCCGCGACCCGGCCCGTCGGCCGCCGCGCCCTTGGTGTGCAACCATGATCGTCATCGTCGGCTGCATCGTCGTCGTCGGCTGCGTGCTTGGCGGTTTCGCCATGGCCGGTGGCCACGCGCACTCACTGGTTCACCCCTCAGAGATCGTCACGATCGGCGGCGCTTCGCTCGGCGCGCTGATCATGATGTCGACGAAGAAAGTCTTGGTCGATCTCTTCAAGGGGGTCTTGCAAACGATCAAGGGCTCGCCGTTCGGCCGCGAGGTGTACGCCGACCTGTTCCGGTTGATGTACGACCTGCTGCGCACCGCTCGACGCGACGGCCTGCTCGCCCTCGAGTCGCACGTCAACGACCCGCACGAGAGCGCGATCTTCTCGAAGTACCCCAAGGTCTCGAGCAACCATCACGTCACGCAGTTCATCTGCGACGGGTTGCTTCCCCTGGTCGAAGGCTCCGCCAAGAAAGAGCAGCTCCCCGAGCTGTTCGCTGCCGAACTACAGGTGATCCACGACGAGCACCACGCCCCGCTTGCGGCGCTGATGAAGACCGCCGACGGTCTGCCGGGGTTCGGAATCGTCGCGGCGGTGCTCGGGATCGTGATCACGATGGGCCACATCGACGGGCCGGTCGAAGAGATCGGCCACAAGGTGGGCGCCGCCCTGGTGGGGACCTTCCTCGGGATTCTGCTGTCGTACGGATTCTTCGCGCCCCTCGCGGCGCGGATGGAACTGCTGGGTATCGCCGAGCTGGCGTTCTTCCGCACGATCTCGGGGATCATCGTCGCGACGGCCAACGACATCCCGCCGAAGGTGGTGATCGACCAGGCTCGCCGAGGGGTCGCCAGTGACCTGCGGCCGACGCGTGAAGAACTCGAAGCGATCTTCCAGAGCGTTGAGTCCTCCTAGCGTTTGCACGGGGCGAGCGGCGGTCGCGTCTAACTTTGTGGGTCGAGGCGAATCATGGGCGGCGGTGGCGGTGGAGCATGGAAGGTCGCGTACGCCGACTTCGTGACGGCCATGATGGCGTTTTTCATGGTCATGTGGCTCACCTCGCAGAAGCCCGAGGTGAGGAAAGCGGTCGCCGAGTACTTCCGCGACCCGTACTCGTTTGAAGAGGGTCCCGCTCAGGGGGACCCCAACGGCGAACCCGTCCCGCCGCGACTCCGCGCGAAGCGGCGTGACGAGCCCGAGTTCGCGGCCAAGGCGGGCCAAGACGAGCAGCCGGGCGCGGTCGATCGCGCCGACTCGGCGGACTGGCACCTCGACACGACGCGGTTCACGCTCTACTACCCAACGATGGAAGCGGGGCTGTCCGCAGCGCACAAAGAGCTGCTCGCCGAGCGGGCGATCGCCCTCCTCGGAAAGCGGTTGCGGGTCGAGGTCCGAGGCCATTGCCTGCGCAAGCCGCTCGACGACGGCAGCGGCCTCAAGGACCACTGGGAACTGTGCTTCCAGCGGTGTGTCGCGGTGAAACGCGAGCTCGTGCGTTTGGGGGTCGATCCCCGATTGATTCGGCTCAGCCAGGCCGAGGGGAACGAGCCGGCCGCCACGGGACTCGACAAGATCGAGCTGGCGAAGAACTCGCGGGTAGACGTCTACCAATTGCCGCAGCCCGTTGAGCTTCCTTAACAGCCGTTGATTTTTCAACCGGCTGCGTCGTCGCAGGGAGGCGACGCCGAAACCGTGGCGCTTTCGCCGCGCTTTCGCGAGCCGCGAGCGGTTCGGCCGTGAGGTTGGCGAGGTTGAGAAGCGCCGCGACGGCGTTTCTCAACAGGCTGTTCGAGCCGCCGACGGATTAGCGCTTCATCGACGCGCCCGACACCCCGACGTGCGGTTTGGGGGGCTTCGCGACGAACGACGCCGCTGCTTCGGCGGTCGAGCCGGCGACAGCGCCCGTCTCGGCGTCCGTGTCGATATCCGTCGTGTCGTCGTCCCAAGGAGACGACTCGGGGGGCTTGAAGACGCTCCCCAGCGGACCGAACAGGATCGCCGGGAGCATGATCAGTTCGGCGGCGAGTCCGGCAAACAAGATCGTCAGCATCAGCCAGCCGAACCGCTGGGTCGGAGTGAACGAGCTGGTGGCGAAGACCGCGAGCCCCAGGCCATTGATCAGCGACGCCTGGAGCGTGGCGGTCGCCGATCGGTCGAACGCCGCCATCACCGCCGCGGCCCGGTCCCCAAGGCGGTGGAAGTCGTCGCGGAACCACGCCAAGAAGTGGATCGTGTCATCGACGGCAACGCCGAGGGCGATGCTGGCCGCCATCATCGAACCGATATCGACGGGGATGCCAAGCCAGCCCATGCCGCCGAACACCACCAGCACCGGTAGCGTGTTGGGGATCATCACGACCATCCCCGCGCCGACGCCGCGGCAGACGAACATCATCAGCGGCAAGATCGTCGCGAACGACCACCAAGTGCTCTGCACGAGGCTCGAAAGCAGCGCCTGCTGCGCCTTGTACACGATCGGGATCACGCCGGTGTAAACGACGCCGACCTCGGCGCCGTCGCTCCGCGGCTTCTGCTTCTCATCGACGGCCGCAAGCACTCGGAGCCCCAGCTTCCTGGCGGCGGCCCGCGTCTCTTTGCTATCCCCCGCGGCGAGGATCACGCCGTCGAACCCCCGGAGCGTCTCGGCCTGGGCCTCGGTCACTTGGTCGAGCGGTTTGTTGAACGCCGCGGCCTGCACGCGCTTGCCAGCAAGCTGCGCGCCGAGCGACGCGGCGACGAGGCCCGGCTCCTTGGGCGTGAGCACCAGCACGCGCTTGCCGCTGGGGACAGCGCGCTCGATGGCCGTCAGCTTGCGGAGCGCATCGACCGCCGCCCGCCGCGCCGTGAACTCGGGCTCGACCACTTTGCGGAGCTTGTCGTCGAGCAGGCCGTGGTCGATCCCGTGGAACGCCGCGAAGCGGACGCTGATCCGCCAAAGCTCTTCGCCCGACTTCGGATCGACCGCCAAGAAGCCGCTGTCGAGGAATCCGCGGCGATTCCCGCTGAGCTCTTTCTCGGTGATCGCGCGCTCGGACTGGGCGCGGAAGCCCGCTTTGGCCTCGGAGAGCTGCTGCGAGAAGGTCGCGGCCGACATCGTCGCCCCCGCAAGGTCGGCGCCCTTGGGGCCGAGCCTCTCGGCGATCGACTTCTCGAGCCGCGACACGAGCTCGAATCGTTCGAGGAACGTGTGGCTTTCGACGAGGTCCGGGAGCGCTGCGTCGGCGGCGAGTTGCTCTTGCTGCGCCGACTTCGGGAACCGGACCACCAGCTCCATCGGCACGAGCCGCCCGAGCTTCTCCTCGAACCAGCGGTAGTCCGTGATCAGCCGCGCGTCGCTGCTGAACAGCTTCATCAGGTCGATCGACGTGCGGACCTTCGGCAGCCCCATGCAGAGGGCCCCGATCAGCGCCATGCACCCCGCGAACACCAGCGCGTGGCGCCGGTGAACAAACTCGCCGTACCCGTGCCAAAACGACTTCGGGGGGGTGATGTTGCCGTCGGGCTCGGGGGTTAGGTCGTTCGGCATCCAGGGCCAGAACCGCATGAAGGCCGGCAGCATCAAGAACAGGACCGCGAGCATCGCGATCACTCCCGTCCCGGAGTAAAAGCCGAACTTGCGGATCGGGGTGATGTCGCTGAGGACCAGCGAGAACAGGCCGATCGACGTCGTCGCCGAGCAGAGGATCGCCGGTCGCCAGGCGTGGTGCAGGGCCTCGAGCGCGGCGTGCTCGATCCCGTGCGAGATGATCGCCTGGCGGTAGTAGTTGACGTAGTGGATCGCCCCCGAGACGGCGAGCACGTAGACCAGAGCCGGCATCGACATCATGATCGCGTCCATCGAGTCGCCCAGCGCGGCGACGATCGCCAGCGCCAAGGCGGCCGACAGGACGCCGCAGCAGAGCACGAGCGCCGTCATCCGCACGTTGCGCAGCGACCAGTACGCGAGCGCGATCCCGAACAGGCCCGCGAGGCCGGCCAGCCGCGCGAGGGTCTTCTCCCCCTCCTCGTCGATCGCCACGTTGTCGATCGGCGGGCCGCCGAGGCGGACCTCGTCCTCGGCGATGCCGGCCCGCTCGAGGGCGGCGAACAGCGGCGAGACGTACTCCTTGCGGAGCCCCAGCGGCGCCCGCACCGGTCGCCCGACCGTCTTGCGCAGCAGCTCCGCCGACGAGTTGCCGAGCGTCGCTAGGACGCACGTCTGCTCGCCGTCGGGGCCGATCATCGTCCCCTTGATCCGGGCGGTCGCCTCGTCAACCGGCAGCGACGTCGGCGCAGAGGTGAGCGTCCGCATCAAGTCGCGGCCGCTCTTCACGTCGGTAAACGCGACGGAGGGCTCGGACCCTTTGCCGAGGTCGAGCTTCGCGGCACGGAGCTCTCGGGTGAGCTTCTCGATCCGCGGGTCGTCGTCGAGCCCGTCGGGGTCGGCGCCGAGGGTGCAGCCTTCCCAGCTAATGACGACGAACTGGTCGGCGACGAAGAACTCGCGGAACCACGCCAGTTGCTTCGTCTCGTCGTAGCTCGCGGGCAGCCAATCGGAAACTTCGTTCTTGTTGCTCGCGACCGCGCGCATCGCCAAGAAGATCACCACCGGCGCAAGGAGCGCCGTGCCGAGCAGCACGAGGTACGCTCGGGGGTGCGGGGCGTGCTTTTTCACCATGCCAGACGGGGCTGCTCGGGTCGGACGTCGCGGTTGGGCTTCGGGCGGGAGCGGCGTCGCGCGAACGCGGCAACCCCCGGTGTCGAATGGCCGTTCATCAGCCGCCAAGTGTAATCCGCCGGGCGCCAGCGACCCACCCCAAAGCGGCCGAGCAGGAGGGGCCCGATCGGGTTCCGAAGGGCCCCTAGCCCGCCGCCCCGGACGACTGGGCAAACTGTTCCGTTGCGGGAGAGACGCTGGGGCCCGTCGTCACGTGTTGGAGGTAGGCCGCCTTCCGTCCACCCGTCGTCAGATCACGCGTCGCGACGGAATGCCAAACACCGCTGCCATCGCGAATAGAAGTGCCGTCCCCGGTTCTGGAACGGCTACGGAGGGGGCCCCAAGTTCGTCCCGCCACACGGTGTAGTCCGCGGCATTGACAAATCCATCGAGGTTGCCGTCCGCCCCTCGCCCCGGGAACACCTGCTGCCCGTATCCGGCCGTGAACACCGTGTAGTCGGCCTGGTCGATGTCTCCGTCTCGGTCGTAGTCGCCAGGCCGCTGCAACGTCGGCTCATACGACCACCACGCGACGGCGAAATCGGTTGGAGCGTCCAGCCCAAGAGCGAGGCCGTCGGACGACGCGAACGGCGCCCCGTTGTGTAGAACGACGATCTTGTACTGGCCTCCCGCTTGGGCCTTGAAGAAGATGTGCTCCACGTTGTCTTCCGTGGTAGTCGATGACGCGACCGCGTCCACGATGTCGTTCGAGTTAGCTGGCAGAACGTAAAGGTCCAGATTGCTTATGACATCCGTCACGTCTGCGTAGGGAAAGAACTGATCTCCTTGGTCAAACCGCATTGTGCTGCCCGTCTTGGTAACGACGCGGTCCCACACGACTGTGGCGGCGATGTACCCGTATTGCTGAACAGCGGTTCCGATGGCGTACTCAAACCGATCTCCGACACCGCCGCTCCTCCGGAAGTCCCACCCCGCGTCCCCGACGTTACCAGTCCCAGTTGACCCCGCCCGATACTGCTCGACCGCTCGCTGTACGTTCAAATGCCCAGCCCCAATCTTGTCATCTAGGGGCGATTTCTGGCAGCATCGCTTCGCTTTGAGTGAAGTCATTGAACTCGTCATCGATCACAGTCCTGGACGATCCATGTACTCCATCAAGTTTGTCCGCTGAATTAAGAATAACGGCTTTCATCACCTGGTGCCGTCGCGACGTGACGGGGTGAAACGCCGGGTTGCCCAATTGCACCCGACCTTTTGCGTACTGCTGCAAGAGCGCGACAGCTCCCGTCACATGCGGCGTCGCGAAACTACCTCCCTCTCTCGGAACGTCCTCCTCGAGCCAGTTCAACGACGGCAGGTCCTCGCCCGGGGCCATTATGTCGATGCTTGTCCGGGGACCAGCCGCGTCGGAGTCTTGAGTTTCAGGATTAGCGTACTGGAGACGAAATTGCCTGTACACGCCCGGCGGACCTTGCAGTGACACACCCGCTGCCGCTAGGGTAATTCCATTGAAATTGTCCGATGGTATAGACGGGATGTCGGCAAAAAATCCGGGCCACGCCACGACATAGGTCACGTCGTGAACCGATGAAGACCAGTCTACAAACGCTGTAACTGGAAACTGCCCGTCGAGGTTAAAGACAAGTTCGTTGATGCGTTTTCCTGCGCTATAGTTGACGGCCCGCACCCGATCGCCGTCTATGTTCGGTTGCAACAGACGCGTTGCAATAAGCTGCAACGACAATGTTATTCCGCTGTCCCCTCCGTCTTCGCTCGTCGCGTGGAGCTGCGCATCCGGAGCGACGCCGCGATACTGGGCGCCACTTGCGGCGCTGCCGTTCAGGATTGCGGCGACAGCGGTCGCGTGTTGGCCGTCTACGAGGCTCGTTACGCCTTGGCCTGACGCCGCTGGAATCGGGGATAATCCGCTGTAGACGAAAGCGGGGCTCACGTGCGGATTAGAGAACGCAGCCGCGTCGAGCCCGTCTTTAGATGGCCGCGACTCCTCCACTTGTCCGATCGCAATGCCGGCTCCCGTGAGGCCCGTTACATCCGAGTTAATACCACCAGGTCCCGTACGCGCGGCGAACACGGAACCATGCAACTGCAACACTATGAATGCCGCAATCGTTGCCGGTCTCATTTCACTCCCTCCCCAGGCATGACGGTGAATGTGGAGTTTCCCGACAACAGGTCGTCGTACTCACGGGGCGGCGGGGAAGCCGGCTGACCCTTGCGGTCGACTACCGCGACACGCGTCAACGCAATCGACCCTCTTCCAACAGGCCTCTCGCTGACGGGTATGATCGCGACAAACGACTTGGAGTCCATCGTGCTTCGCCTCTCCAGGAAGTAACGGACGTCGATCCTCTTCGGCCCGCACTCCACCGAGGCAATACGGAAGTCCAGACCACTGGACTCGTATCCGAACACGACAACGGAGTGCGCATTGCCCGACACCGGTCGTGAGCTATCCACTCCCTCCGAGAACACCCGGGCTGCGTTCGCCAGAGCAGCGGCGCCTCGTCCGTTGACAAGAAAACTGCTGCGAGGGCCGGTCGGATTGCCTTGCACGTCGCGTTGTTTTCCGTACAACACGTCGCGTATCGCCCAAAAGTGCGATTGCTTCCGTTCGCTGATTGTCACCTCACGTCGCGAGACGACGCAGTCGATGTCGCGAAGACTTTGCATGTCTTGGACGTTGTAGGACCATCCTACGGTCCAGTCGATCACCTCCACCTCGTCGGCCACTACAGACCGCCCGCCGACAACAACCAGCAAGAACGCTACGCCACACCGACGCATGAACCGCCACGATGACCGTTCAAGACGCGTCTGCACACTAACACGGAACGATGCTGGCGGCGGAGCCATGGATTGCACCAAGCAGGCGGGCAAACAACAGACGACGAAGTGCGCCGGTGCTCTCCGTGGCCTCTTACCGCACGACCTCCGGCAAGGGCGGCCTGCGAGGGGTCGGTGCGACGAAGCCCCGAGCGATTATGTCGGTCCTACCAGTAGCGAAGCAGTCCGTCAACCATTTCTCAGCGATTCGCGATTCGGAGGCTGTTTTGAAACGCCACATGCACCTGCTTGACCGGGTCGTCTCGACCGGCAGCTGTTGGGGCCGCCCACGACGTGCTACGCGGCAAACGGAGCGGTAAACCGGGCCGAGTTCTTCCTCGACCTGGAGACATAGTTGCTCGCGCTCCGCGACGAGCTCTCTAGCGGCTGTACCGGTCGAGTCCGTACCACGACTTCACGATCCACGAGCCCAGGGAGCGGCTGATCGCCGCGGCGCCGTTACGCGACCGGGAGGTGCATCATGCGGAGATGCGGGTGATCCAGCCGCTCTTCCAGAGTCGGTTCATCGAGGGCTCGTGCGCGATGCGACCCCGCAAGGGGACCCAAGCGGCGAACGCGCCGCGTCCGCCGGGCCAACGTTCTTACTCGATCAAGTTGCGCGCCCCGCCGACCACCCGTGCCCAGTCGAACGCCGGGCCGGGGTCGGTCTTGTTCTCTTGGATGTGGAAGTGCCCCAGCACGCCGCTGTACTCGCGGAGCTGCGCGTCGGGGAGCTTGTCGAGCAGCGGCTTGCCCGCGGCGTCGCGCGGGTAGTCGCACTTGAGCTTGGGAAACACGCGGCAGAGCGCCGCGGTGAGCTTCGTCAGCGCCCCGTACTGCTCGGTGGTGAAGTCGTATTGGAACAGAACCGTCTTCTGCACCTCTCCTTCGACGATTTCGTTGCGCGCCGGGCGGCCGACGAAGTTGGCGGTTCGAACCCCCAAGTCACCCCACGGCTTCGGGGGGGTCAGGCGGACGCGCCCGTCGGCATCGGTCGCGTACCAGCGGTCGAGCGGCTGGCGGGCCCGCGCGGGGTAGGCGCCCATGTGCGCGATCTCGACACCGATCGACCGCGTGTTAGAAGTCGTCGCGTGCCAGGCGCGCTCCTTGAGGTCCAGGGTTTGGTAGATCGTCCCATCGACGTCGAGCATGAAGTGCACGCTCAGGCAGCGCTCGTCGTGCAGCACGCGGAAGCAGGTTTGGCTCGAGCCGCACACGTCGTAGTGCATGACGAACTGATCGACGACGCCGCGCAACTCGTCGAGCGACCAACCGCCGCCGCGGACGTGGTCGAACGTCGCTTGGTCGAGCGGCGCGCCGTCGGGGGTCGCCCCCCGCAGGCCGTAGCGCGCGGGGGTGTCGAGCTTTGCTTCCGCCTCGGTGCTGCGCCAGTCGGCCTTGTCCCAGGGGGCGAAGCGGCGCTCGACGCGGTACGCGTCGTAGCCACCGGGGTCGGTCCACAGGACCACCGGGGTCGTTGTGTGGAACATCCGCCCGGCGACGACGATCTCGTCCCCACTGCGCGGGAGCTCCCTCCCGAGCGGTGCGCCTGCCGGCTGAGCGAAGGCGACGGTTGCGACCGAGGCGAGCGCAACCAGCAAAGAAACAGGTCGTGCGGACGCCGCGGCGGTGGGCCGATGTTTCATGGACGGTTCGGGGGGTCAGAGCGCGGATCGAATCGAGACCTCGGTTCGACAGTAACTACGGCGGCGCCCCCCCGGCAAGCCGCGATTTGCCCCGTTGTCGCGCCGGGGAATCGCCGCTTCGCGCGGGGCGCGCCCGGAGCGAGCTGTGCTAGCAGCCTGTTGAAAAACGCCGTCGTGGCGTTTTTCGAACTCGCCAAGCTCACGGCCGAGCCGCTCGCGGCTCGCGAAACCGCGGCGAAAGCGCCACGGTTTCGACGTCGCCTCCCTGCGACGACGCTGCCTGTCGAAAAATCAACAGGCTGCTACACTCCGCGTGCTTGTCTTTTCTGCGGGTCGCGCGAGGGTTGGCCGTGCCGCGCTGGCTGTTCTGGATGGTGGTCACTCTCGCCTGCTGGGGCGTTTGGGGGGTGCTGCTGCGCATCGCCCCCACCGACCTGAGCCCCGCGCAGTGCCAAGCCCTCTCGACCCTTGGGCTGCTGCCGATCTTCGTGCTGTTGTGGAGGCTGCGCGAGCCGGAGCCGACGTCCGAGGTCGCGCGCGGCGTTTGGCTGGCGATCGCCGCGGGGGTCGTGTCGAGCATCGGGAACGTCGCGTTCTACGCGGCCCTCGCGACGGCCCCCGCGTCGATCGTGGTGCCGTTCACCGCCATGTCGCCGGCGATCGCGGTGCTGCTCGCGTGGCCGGTGCTCGGCGAGCGACTCGCGCCGTGGCAGTGGGGGGGG
>JBOFFC010000078.1:0-6529 GCA_051648405.1 Lacipirellulaceae bacterium | reverse complement strand
TCCTGCCGGCTGCCTGCTGCCCTCTGCCCACTTCTCTCAGAACACGTCCAGGTAGAAGTGGTGCCCGCTGTGCCGCGTTTCCAGACGGCTCGGCTTGGCGCGTCACCAAGACCTCGCTCGTCGGTCCTGCCGGCTGCCTGCTGCCCTCTGCCCACTTCTCTCAGAACACGTCCAGGTAGAAGTGGTGCCCGCTGTGCCGCGTTTCCAGACGGCTCGGCTTGGCTCGTCGCCAAAACCTCGCTCGTCGGTCCTTCCGGCTGCCTGCTGCCCTCTGCCCACTTCTCTCAGAACACGTCCAGGTAGAAGTGGTGCCCGCTGTGGAACTTGCGGGGGCTCGGGTAGTAGTTGAACCAGCGCTTGTTGTAGACGGGGATCCGCATTTCCGGTGGGTAGCGGTGGTACAAGCTGTCGGCCGAGCGGAAGTACTCGTTGCCCCAGAAGTTCTGGGGGTAATACGTGTACGGGTAGTGGTAGAAGCGGTTCCAGTCCTGGCTGGTGTAGGAACCGCCCCAAGCGCGGCCGTAGGCCTGCTGAGCGTCGGCCCGACTGGCCGCCAGCGACGCGGCGACCGCGGCCGCGACGAGCGCGGCCGAGAAGACCCTGCGGATCATCGGCTATCCCCCCCAAGTGCGACGGCGAAGTGCGAAGGCGCCCCGCCGTTCCCGGCCGCGATCCCTCCCACGGGACCGGCGGTCCGCAGTTACATCGGCCCCCGGCAAAGCCCGCATTGAGGGAAAAGGCCGAACAACCCCTGCGACCGGCGCGGGTTGCGGGCTGGGGCGACGTCCCTAAGCTCATGGCAGCGGAACGATTTGCGGCAAACTCGGCACGCGGCGCCCCAGGCCGCCGCGTGACGCCCCGACGACGCCGACCCGGGCGCCGCTGGAAGCACGGGCCGGGCGAAACTCCAACCAAGGTGCAGACGAGCGATGGCTCTTTCGGTAGACGCGGCGCGGGCTTTGGCCGAGGCGTTTCTCGACCCCGAGACGGGGCGCCCCTGCGGCGTGACCGGGCAGATCGGCGCCGTCGAAGTGACCGGCGACGAGCTGCGCGTCGATCTTGGGCTCACGAGTTGGTCCTCACCGATCGCCGACGAGACGGTCGCCGCGCTGCGGCAGGACCTGGCAAAGGGGCTCGGCGTCTCCGCCGCGCAGGTCCACGTCGCGCGGATCGGGCACGACCGCCCCGCCGACAAACTGGGGCAAGTGGGCGTGACGGCGAAGAGTGTCGTCGCCGTTGGCAGCGGCAAAGGGGGGGTCGGCAAGAGCACCATCGCCACGTCGATCGCTTACGGCCTGCTCAACTCGGGAGCGAAGGTCGGCCTGATGGACGCCGACGTCTATGGCCCCAGCGTGCCCCACCTGACGGGGGCGCATCAAACCCCGACGGCGATCGACGGGAAGCTGCAACCGATCGAGAAGGACGGCCTGAAGCTCATGAGCATGGGCTTCCTCGTCCCGGCCGGCGAGGCGGTCGTGTGGCGCGGACCGATGCTGCACGGCGCCGTCACGCAGATGCTCCGCGACACGGCGTGGGGCGACCTCGACTACCTGGTGATCGACATGCCCCCGGGGACGGGGGACATCGCGCTGACGCTGTCGCAGTTGTTGCCACTGACCGGCGCCGTGGTCGTTTGCACCCCGCAGGACGTGGCCCTGATCGACGCCGTGAAGGCGATCGCCATGTTCCGCAAGGTGAAGATCCCGCTGTTGGGGGTCGTCGAGAACATGAGCTACTTCCTCTGCCCCGACAACGGCGTGCGCTACGACATCTTCGGCAACGGGGGGGCGAAGGCGAAGGCGCGCGAGCTCGGCGTGGCGTTCCTGGGCGAGGCGCCGATCCACATCGACTTGCGGAAGCGTGGTGACGACGGCCAGACCGGGGGCAACTACGACGACCCGGGGATCGCTCCCTACCTGTGGGAGATCACGCGCGAGACGGTGCGGAACATCGTCCGCCAGCGGGGCGAAGGCCCCGCGATGCCGTCGTTGCCGGTGCTCTGAGCCGCGGCTCGCGTCCGGCGACAGCCGCGGGCTTCAGGCCCGCGATCTGGCAGCGGCAGGCAGCGTTGCGGCCGTCGGCGCAAGTCCTTGCGTAGCAACGAAAAAAGCCGCGTGACCGGCGTCCTGCCGGGGTCACGCGGCTCTCGTTGGTTCGTCGACGACAGTACCGCTTCGCTACGGGGAGGGAAGGGCCTTCTTGGTGGCGGCCTTCTTGGTCCCCTTCTTCTTCTTAGCGGCTTTCTTCTTGGTCCCCTTCTTCTTGGCGACCTTCTTCTTCGCGGTCTTCTTCTTGGCGACCTTCTTCTTGGCCGTCTTCTTCTTGGCGACCTTCTTCTTGGCCGTCTTCTTCTTGGCTACCTTCTTCGCCGCCTTCTTGGCGACCTTCTTTTTCTTGGCCACGTTCGATCCTCCTTAAAACGGGTCGCGGCGACCGCGAGGGCTGCTCTCGCTTTGAGTGCTTCTGCCTCGGTCGCCGTTGCCACACAGAGCCGATCGTCCGAGTCGGCTCCCGATCAACACAGAGCCGATCGTCCGAGTCGGCTCTCGATCAACAGCGAGCCGCTCGCGTCGAGCGGCTCCCGATCATGGGTCTGCGTCCTCCGTAACGCGTTGAGAAAAGACTCGCATCGTGCTCGGCCCTTCCCTGCGCGCCGCGTTGTTGCAGACCTTCATCGGTTGCACTTGGCGCCTACTGTAAGCATTACTCCCATCGTGGCAACAGGTTTTTCGAAAAACCTAGCTCGAAGAGACAAGATTCTTTCCCAGCTTCTCAATCGCTGCGCTTCGTCGATCACGAGCGACGCGACGCGCGGAGCGCTTCGAGCGAACGATAGTTCTCGTAGCCAAGCAGACCGAGCAGCGCCGTGTTCCAAGCCGAACCCGTCGCGTAGAACAGCCACGCCGCGAGCGCAGCCGCTACGACGATCGACAGCACAAGCGTCGCGCGAAGGCCCTTTGCGGGGCCGAAGAGCAGGCCGAGAAGCTCGCGCGCGACGCAACCACCGTCGAGCGGCAGGATCGGAGCGAGGTTCAGCACGCCCCAAGCGATGTTCGCGAACAGCAGGTACGCGACAGCGCGCTCGGCTAGCGGATTCCCGAACGGGCCCAGCGTCCGATCGATCGCGATCACCAGCGCCGCGAACGCGAAGCCTGCGATCGGCCCCGCGAGCGCGATCACAATGTTCCGCCACGGCGATTGCCGCACGCCGACGGCGGACGACAAGCCGCCGAACGCGTAGAGCGTCACGCGGGCCTGACCACCGAAGGCCCGCTGCGTCAGCGCGTGCCCCAGCTCGTGCACCAGGACCGAGACGAACACGCACGCGACCCACACCGCGGCGAGCGCCGGCTCGCTGGCCCCGCCACTGGTCCCCAAGATCAGCGCCCCGATCCAGAAGCTCGGGTGCACACGCACCGGAAACCCCAGCAGCGAGAACCGCAGGTCGTACGGAGTCGGGTTGGTGTCGCTGATTAGCATCGACTGGGCGCCTCGGTGGGTGCGAGCGGGGAGCGGCGGCGCCGCGATTCGAGAGCCACGCTCCCCGCGCGACAAGCCATCGCAGCGGTCGAGGTCGAGCCCGAGGCTCAAGCGGCCGACGCGGCGGGGTCCGCTGCGCCGAGCTCGCGGAGGATGTACTCGGCGGCGCGGAACGAGGCCCCACCGCCGCCGACCTTCGTCACGAGGGACCGCATCCGCGACTCGAGCGCGGCCCTCTGCTCGGGCTTTGTAAGCCAGTCGATCGCGTGCCCGGCGAGCGCGTCGGAGGGGTCGCCCGAAGTCAGGTACTCGGGCATCAGCACGTGGTCGTCCTGCGGGTCGCCCGGCGTGTACTGACCGAGCGGGTTCGGGAACAACTCGGGGGCCGTCAGCAGGTTGACGAGCGTGATGTACCGCACGCGCCGGAAGAAGCCTTGCAACCAGAACGCGACCGGCGAGACGCGGTACAGGATCGCCGTCGGCTTGGCGTGGTGCAGCAGCTCGAGCGAAACCGAGCCCGAGACGGCGAGGCAGCAGGTCGCCGCCTCGATCAACTCCGGGGTCCGGCCGACGAACACCTCGGGCCGCGACGCGCCAACGAGGCCGGCGCGGTCGATCTCGCGCCGGCAGAGCTCGGCCTGCGACTCCTTGAACGCCGCGACCGCGAAGCGCGTTCCCGGCACGCGCTCGGCGACCTTGCGAGCCGCTTCGAGCTGCGATCGGAAGTTGCCCTTCACCTCCTGCGTGCGTGAGCCGGGGAGCAGCGTGACGAGGCCGCCGGCCGGCGCGCGCTGCGACACTACGAACGCCTCGTCGAGCCAGCGGGCTTGGACCTCGTCGAAGTACGGGTGCCCCACGTGCGTGGCGTTCACGCCGCGCTCGCGGAGCCACGCCTCCTCGAACGGCAACTTGCAAAGGGCGTGATCGACCCGGGCCCGCATCTTGCGCACGCGCCACGGGGCCCACGCCCAGAGCTGGGGCGTTCCGTAGTAGAAGACCGGGATCCCCAGCCGCTTGGCGTGCCTCGCGACGTGCCAGTTGAACCCCGGGAAGTCGATCAGCACCACGGCGTCGGGGCGGCGCTCGCGGAGCAGCTTCGCCGCGCGGCGCGAGAGGGCGAGGAACTTCGGGACCTTGTTGACGACCTTCAGGAAGCCCATCACGGCGTGCTGCGTGAGGTCCTCGTCGAGCCGTGCGCCCTCGGCCGCCATCCGTGGGCCGCCGTAGCCGACGCAGTCGACGATCCCGCCGGTCTGTTCACGCAGGCGGCGCACGAGATTCGCTCCGTGCAGGTCGCCGCTCGGTTCGCCAACACTGAAGAAGACTTGCATCCGTGCGCCCCCCGTCGTCGCGTCCGTCAAATGGGGTAGCCTTGCGAAGGTGGGAGTATTTCAGATCGGCCCGCGCGGCCCAAGGTCGGTTTCTACGCCGCGGGTCTCGACCAACCGCCACGTGCACCCCCAGGCGGCGAGCATCACGGCGGCCGCCACCGTGAAAACGGGGACCGGGCCAAAGAACTGGATCAGGTACCCCACCGCTAGCGACCCGGCGATCACCGGCAGCGCCAGGCAGAGGCCGATGGCGCTCGTGTAGAGGGCGTGGTCCTCGCGCGGGGCGAGCTCGAGCGTGTAGTTGAGCAGCATCTTGTTCGTGACCGGCGTAAAGCCCAGCGGCAAGAACACGAGCCAGAACAGCCCGCTGGTCGCTCCCCCGGCCGCCGGGGTGGCCCCCAACGCCAGGACGACCGCCGCGAGCGGCGCCAACGCCGACCCGAGCACGGTGAGTTGCACGCTGCGGCGTGCGCCGAACGCGTCGGCGATCGGTCCCGCGAACAGGCTCACCAGCGCAACGGCCGTGTGCTGCGTCACCGTCCAACCGACGAGCGACCGGACGTCGAACGGCTCCCCCGCGGCTTCGGACAGTTGCCGAGCGAGCGCCTGGTAGTGCGGAAAGAGCGTGAAGGCGACACTGTAGAGGACCGCCGTGACCGCCACACGCCGGAGCCGCGGGTCGCGTCGTGCGACACGCAGCGCCTGCTCGAGGCGGCGTCCGGCGCTCCGCTTGGGCTCGGTGAAGTCGTCGTCGAGCTCGCGCACGCCGAGCATCGTCAGTCCTGACAGCGTCAGTGCGACCGCCGTCGCGCCGAAGACCCACTCGAACCCCCCGCCCGGGAGCGCGAGCCAACGCGGCAGCAGCGTCACGCCGCACAGGATCGCCAGCGGCGCCCCGATCACCACGCCGGTCGTGAAGAGCCTGCCGCGCCGCTCGGGGGGGACGAGCTTCCCCTGCACCGTCTGCACCGAAAGTTGGTTGAGCCCAGTGACTACGAAGAACCATCCGTAGCAGGCGAGGAACGCGTAGCGGACCCACCACTCGACGGCCCCCGACGTGTCGCGGCAGAGGCCCGAGGCCCACAGCGCGGCCATTGCGGCAAACGGCATCGCCCCGCCGGCGGTGGTCGCCATCAGGCTCCACCGCTTCTGCCTCATGAGCTTGAGCTTCCGCGCGTAGAGGGCCGGCGGGATGCTCGCCCCCAGGCGGTTGAGCACCATCAGCCAGCCGCGCAGCACCGGCCCGCCGCCGATCTGGTCGAGCACGTAGGGCATGACCGTGCTCTCGGTCTTGAAGAGCCATCCGATGCGGAACAGCACCTGCTGCGCGACGAGCAGCGCGTAGTTCCGACGCTCGGCCCCCGGGGGCGCCCCGGCGGGATGCGCCCCGCGGCCAGCGCCATCGAGCTCGACCGTCTCTTCCCGCAGCACGTCGAGCGGCGCGTCGTCGGCGTCGTGAGCGGGGACATCGATCGCGTGCGGCATGAGGTGCGTACGCGACGTCGCGCCCCGTGCTACCGCAAGTACGTCGGCCCGTCGATCACAACGGCGCCCTGCGCGGCGCGCTCGGCGACCCCTTCGGCGTCGAGGCCCCACAGGGGGCTGATCTCCACCTGCGCGCCGGCGGGGACCGCGACGCCGGCCCCCTCGAGCCAACCAAGGTGCTGCGCTACCAGGAACTGTCGGACGTACTCGGGGGTGTCCTTCGGGGCCCCCGA
>JBOFFC010000077.1:0-21446 GCA_051648405.1 Lacipirellulaceae bacterium | reverse complement strand
GGGGGACTATACGGCACCAATTCGTCATCAAACCGCTCACCGCTGACAGTTGACAGCCAACAGCCAACAGCTCCTTTGGTCATTGGTGCTTGGTCATTGGGTATTCACCTAGTCTTGCTCTCCTCAGCCTGCGCCGTCGCGGCGCCCCACGTTGGGGCGCTGAAGCCGTTCTGAAGCGTATCGACCACGTTGCTCACGAGCGGCAGAGCTTCGCGGCGGATGTCGGGGGCGTCGGTCGTTCCTAGGACTCGTACGCGCATCAGTTGTTCGCTCGCTTGTCCGAAGAACGTCTTCCCGAGCGGGCCGGTCAGGTCGCCGCGTCCCACGACGCTGTGGAACACCAGGTCGAGCTGCCGGTCGAGCCCCGCTTCGCCGCGGCCGTAGAAGCTCACCGCGTCCCCCAGCAGGTCGAGGTGCTGGAACTCGATCTGCTCTCCGCGCAGCGTGAACTCCGCCTCGCAGCGGTCGAAGGCCGTGTTGTCGGGGGTCCGGTTGCGGAGCACCTTCAGCAGCCGCACCAGCACGGGGAGCTCGTAGAGATTCGCCTCGCTGACGGCCAGTTTCCCTTTGCCCCCCAGGCCGTAGAGCGAAGCGCCGGAGCCGACGAGCTCGAGCCGCCCTTCGAGCTTCCCGCCGACCGACTCGGGCCGGCGGAGCCACTCGCTGGAGAGCCGCGCGACGTCGATCCCCTTGAGGTCGGCGGCGAGCGCGTAGCTCGGGCGGCTCCCGAGTTGCACGCGGCTGTTGACGTCGATCGTGCCGCCGTACGCCGCCGCCGTCAGCCGACGCCCCTGGCCGCCGACCTTCCGCGCGACCCCTTCGCCGACGAGGCACTCGGCGCTGTCGGCCCACAGCGGGCCGCGGACCTGGGTCAGTTGCAGGTCGTTCCAGAAGAGCGAGTCGAGCTCGAGCTCGCCGGCGGTGTGGGCCGAGGCGCCGTCCGCCGCGCCGCTGAGCCGCACCGCTCCAGAGACCCCGTCGAAGGGCGCCCCCATCTCGACCGCCGCTTGGTGCAGGTTGAGCGCCACGTCCCAGCGGGCCTCCATCGCCTCGGCGGCGCCAGCGCGGCTGACGACTTGCAGCGACCCGCCGTGCAGGTCGATCCCGCCGCGGGGCTTGATCGTTTCGAGCACCCCCCGCAGCCCGGGGGGGGCGGCGAGCAGGAAGTCGTGCTGGAACTCGAGTCGGTCGGCGCTGAGGCCCTGCAGCGCCAGTGTCCAGCCGCCGTCGGCCTGGGGCGTGAAGACGCCGTCGGCGCCGTACTCGGTCGCGCCGTGCTCGCCGCGCGCGCCGCGGGCGGTCAGCACGCCGTTCTCCCAGTCGAAGCGGCCGTCGAGGCGTTCGAGTCGGTAGCGGTACCCGGAGGAACTGAACGAGGGCTCGACGGTGACGCTCCGCCGGTGGGGGACCATCGTCAGGCGGACCGTCGCCTGCGGTTCGGCCGAGCGGTGCGAGACGTCGGCCGTGAAGTCGAGCGCGCCGCGCGGCCGCAGGAACGCCCAGGCGGCCTGCGCCTGCGCCGGGAGTGCGGCGCGGAGGCTCTCGTCGAGCGGCGCCGCTTGCCCCACCAGACGAAGCGCCAGCCTTGTTTGGTCGCCGTCGCAGTCGAACTCCCCGGCGCCGCGGACCGCCACTTCGCCCTGCGGAGTGCGGCTCTCGAGGTCGGTGAGCGTCCAATGGCGGTCGCGTTCGCGGACCCAGCCGGTCACCCCCGCGAGCGGGTAGGGGAAGCGCTCGTAGTTGATCTGGCAGTCGACAAGCCGCAAGTCGAGCGACGTCACGGCGCGGAGGTCGTCGCTGAGTGTGCGGTCGGCGCGCCAGCGGAGGTCGATCTTCCCGATCGGGCGCAGCGAGTGGACGAAGCGGCGTGTCCGTTCGTCGGGGAGCGCGTCGATGATCGGCTTGGTGATCGGCGCGCCGTGCGAGGTGATCTCGATCCACCCCAGGGGCATCGCCGCGCGGGGCGAGGTGTCTTCCGCAGGCCGCGGGCGCATCACCGCTTCGAGCTCGGTGAACGCCGCCGCGATCCGGACCGGGGTCCCCTCGGCGAGCGCCGTCAAGTCGACGTCGAGGCGCGACGACGCCGTTGGCTCGGCGTTCATCGGCTGGTCGCCGGCGACCCCGCCGTTGAGGTCGATGCGTCCCGACGCGCCGGTTAGGCGGTAGCGGAACTTCTCGGCGTCCTCGAACGACCCGTCGCGGGCGAGCATCGTCGCGCGGGGGCTCCAGTTGGCGCCGTCGAAGCGGGCGTCGATCGCCAGGTCGGCCTCGCCGCGCGGTTGGAAGCGGTCCCACAGCTTTCGACCGACGGCGGGTAGCGCGTCGTAGGGGACCGTCGCGACGTCGAGCTGATCGACGCGGACGCGGAGGGCGATCGGGGCGTTGTCCGCCGCCCCGTCGCGGCGGCCGACGGCGCGGACCGTCGCGTCCCCCCAGCGGCCGATCGCGCGGTCGATGCGCACCGAGTCGGGGCGGACCTCGCCGGCGACCTCGACGTCGGAGAGGGGGCGTTTGTGACCAGCGAACCGCACCTCGGCGCCGGTCGCCTCGAACGTGACGTCCCAGTCGATCGGCGCTGCGCCTTCTGGCTTGCGCAAGCCCGCGCGGACGCCGACCGTCGCGCGGAGCGACTCGACCCCTGGCGGAGCGCCCCCCGCGCCGGCGAGCCCGCGCACGACGTCGTCGTTCAGCTCAAGGCCATCGACTTCGACACGCAGGTCGAACGCCTTGCGGCGGTGATCGACGACCCCCGTCGCCGCGACACGCTTGGCGAGCGTGTTCTCGGCCGTGGCGCTTACCTGCATGCCCCCGGCGGCGTCCGGCTCGAGCGTCGCCGCGACGTTCCGCAGCACGAGCGGCGTGGCGCCGAGCGAACCGTCGCTGACGTACAGCGTGGCGTCTTCGACAACGACCCGCGGTGGGGCGTTGCCACCGCAGTCGGGCAGCTTGAGCCGCGCTAGGTTCCAGTCGCCGCTCGATTCGCGGACGAGACACGCCTGCGGCCTACGCAGCACGACGCGCTCGACCCGCGGACGCGACCGCAGCAGCGTGGCGACGTCGAACTTCCCTTCGAGCACCAGCTCGTCGATCCGCAGCACGCAGGTGGGGGCGTGGCCGGGACGGGCGTCGAGCAGTTCGAGGTTCACGATCGAGACGCCGCGACCGGCGATCAAGCGAGCGCCGCCGACGCGCGCCTGAAACGGCTCGCAGCCGCGCGCGAGCGCCGCCTCGACGACGCGCCGGGTCTCGTCGTCGAGGCGCAGATACAAGTAAGCGCCCGCGGCGAGCGCAACGACGAACACCAGCGCCACCGCGGCGCGGAACAGGTACCAACAGCCGTTGACGAGGCTCGTGAGAATGGGGGACGGTCCGTCGTCGTTACCGCCGCGCGTGCGCGACGGGGGCCGATTTGTTCGGGCCACGTCACGGGTTCGATAACGTCAATCCAGCGCGGTGGGGCAGGGTAGGAAGGCGCCGCGACAGCAGTCAAGACAAACGGGGGGCCTTCGTCCCCACCGCTGGGCCGCTAGCACGGCGTGACGACGAGGTCGGCGCCTTCGCGGCTCGCGCGGAGCGCGCCGGGGAAGTCGGCCGGGGCCCCCCGGTCGGCGACCGCCAGGGCCTCGAGCGCGCGCCAGTGGCGTGCCGTCATTGCTTGCTCGCCGATCCCCGCGCGCCGCCAGGCGAGACGCAGCGCCTCGCGCAGCGCGATTCGCTCGAGCTCCGAGAGCCCCCCCACGTCGAGCCGCAGCGTCTTACCGCTAGCGTGCCGCGAACGCCTAGCGAGCATCTCGTTGGCGGCTGCTTCGACGACGCCCTGCGCGTCCGCGGCGCGCTCGGCGAGGCGGGCGAGCGCTTCGCGGACGCCCCCCTGCAACAGCTCGTCGGCGGCGGGGAGCACGCTATTGCGGAGCCAAGTGCGGGGGGCGTCGCGCGCGGCGTTCGTGGCGTCCTCGCGCCATCCCTGGCCGAGGGCCTCGAGGTACGACCGCAGCGCCGCGCGGCGCAGCGCCAGCAACGGACGGACGAGGGTCACCGCGTCGCCGGCGGCACGGAACGGCGCGATGCCGCGGAGGCCGGCGACCCCCGTCCCGCGCAGCACGCGGAACAGGACGGTCTCGGCCTGGTCGTCGAGGGTGTGCCCCGTGGCGACGTAGCGGGCGCCGAGGCGTCGGGCGGTGGTGAGTAGGAACCCGTGCCGCTCGGCCCGCAGGGCCTCTTCGCTCCGCGGCCCCGCTTGCGAGGACCCACCGAGCTCGATCGCGACTCCGAGCCTGACGGCGAGCGCCCCCACCCACGCGGCGTCGGCAGCGGACGCTTCGCCGCGGACGCGGTGGTCGTAGTGCGCGACCACCAGCCGGCCCTCGCCGGCGACCGTCTCGCGGGCGGCGATCAGTAGTCGCAGCAGGGCCACGCTGTCGCTCCCCCCCGAAACGGCCACCAGGACGTGCCGGTCGGCCCACGACGCGGCCGGCCAAGCGCGGCCCGCAACGGCTTCGAAGTCGATCGGCCTTGTGGCGGGGGGCAGTTTGAAGATGTTCTGGCCTTTCCTGAGGGGGGACGCGGGGCGCGCCACGGACCTATGTTGCAATCAGGTAACGGTTTGGGTACACACCAGCAGCTTCGCGGAGGCCCGATCAAGGGTCGCTCGGCGAAGATTTTATACATTCCACAACACAATCAGCGTTTCGCTCCCCCGACACCCCCACCGGGGTCGGGATGACACCAAGCTACCGCGGCTTGGGACGATGCGGCACAGCGACCGCGGGCGCCGGAACGCTCGGGACCCCGGTCGCCGCAAACGCCGCTACGGCCCCAGCACCCCCGATTTCGCTATTCAACCCGCTCTGTAGTCCGTCTTCACGAGGGAAGCGCCGCAGATCATCGCCCCGAAATCTGGCGCCCCCCGCTCGCGGGCTGGCGCGGATCGCGTGGCGCAGCTGCCGGTCTGCGGCCGAGCCATTGTCGCCACGCCGCACCGCGGCGTGGCGGACGAACCGCTAGGGATCAGCGAAAGCGCGGGGGCCGCGGCAGGGCGGGCGAAGCGCTGGCAGCGCGAAAGCCACCTCGTCCATGGAAACCCCCATACAGCTTGCCATCGCGGCCCTGATCGCCGCGGCGATGGGCATGGGCGCGATGTGGACCCTCGGCCGCCTACGCAAGTGGGACGCCGAGAAGGAAGCGGCGCAAATCCTCGAACGAGCCGAGCTCCAGGCGAAGGCCCGGCGCAAGGACGCCGAGATCGAGGCCCGCGACCTGGCCCTGGCCGAGAAATCCCGCATCGAGGAGCAGCTCGGAGGCGTGCGCGACAAGCTGCACGAACGCGAGCGCTCACTCGACAAGCGCGAGGACGGCCTCGCCTCGCGCGAGGACCAGCTCGGCAAGCAAGAGAAGATGGTGGAGGGGAACCAGCGCCGGCTCACCGACAAGCTGGCCGACGCCGACCGCCGCCAGCAAGAGCTCGACGGCCTGTTCGAGGCCGAAAAGAAGACCCTCCACACGCTCAGCTCGTTGAGCCCCGAGGCGGCCCGCAACCTGCTCCTCGAGCGGCTCGATCGAGAGCTGGCGAACGAGCAGGGCTCGCGGATCATGAAGGCCGAGAAGGCCCTCGCCGAGCGCTGCGACGGGATCGCCAAGGAGCTGCTGATCTCGTCGATCCAGCGCTTCGCCGCCGCCCACACGGCCGAATCGACGACCAGCTCGGTCGACATCCCCAGCGACGAGATGAAGGGGCGGATCATCGGCCGCGAGGGCCGCAACATCCGCGCCTTCGAGAAGGCGACCGGCGTCGACGTGATCATCGACGACACCCCCGGCGTGGTGATCGTCAGCTCGTTCGATCCCGTGCGGCGCGAGGTGGCGCGGCTGGCGCTGGCGAAGCTGATCGCCGACGGCCGCATCCACCCCAGCCGCATCGAGGAGCTGGTCGGCGAGACCGAGCTCGAGGTCGAGGCCCAGGTCCGCAAGTTCGGCGAGGAAGCGGCCCAAGAGGCCGACGTCCACGGGCTGAACCCCAAGGTAATCCAACTGCTGGGCCGCCTGCGGTACCGCACCAGCTACAGCCAAAACGTGCTGCGGCACTCGATCGAAGTGGCGTTCGTCACCGGCATGCTGGCAGAGGAGCTGGGGATGGACGGCGACCTGGCGCGTCGCGCGGGCCTGCTGCACGACATCGGCAAGGCGGCCGACCACGACGCCGAGGGGGGGCACCCGAAGATCGGCGCCGACCTGCTGAAGCGGTACGGCGAGAACGAGGTGGTGGTCCACGCGGCGCTGGGGCACCACGACGACATCCGCCCCGACATGCCGTTCACGGTGCTGTGCGCGGCCGCTGACGCGTGCAGCGCGTCGCGTCCCGGCGCGCGGCGCGAGACGCTCGACCGCTACATCAAGCGGATGCACGAGCTCGAGACGATCGCCGCGGGCTTCGAGGGGGTCCACCAGGCGTTCGCGATCCAAGCCGGGCGCGAGGTGCGGGTGATCGCCAAGACCAGCCAGACGACCGACGAGTCGGCGGCCAAGACGTGCCGCGACATCGCCCAGGCGTTCGAGCAGCAACTGAGCTACCCCGGCGAGATCCGCGTGACGATGATCCGCGAAAGCCGGTTCACCGAGACGGCCAAGTAGGCGCCAATCAGCGGCTCGCGGGTCGGCCGGAGCACAAGCTCGGCGCGGCCCCCATTGCCCATGGAGATCGTTTTGCTGGTCCTGCTCATCGGCGACGTGGTCGGCAAACCGGGGCGTGACATCGTCGTCCGGGCCTTGCCGGGGCTGGTGCGCGAGCGCGGGATCGACCTCGTGGTCTGCAACGCCGAGAACGCGGCGGGCGGTTCGGGGCTGACGCCCAGCCTGTACCGCGACCTGGTGAGAGCGGGGGTCGATGCGATCACGCTCGGCGACCACGTCTACCGGCGGCGGGAGATCGTCGCGACGCTCGAGAGCGAATCGAACATCGTCCGCCCCGCGAACCTGCCGGCCGAGGCCGCCGGGCGGCGCTGGGCCGTGGTCTTGTCGCGCAGCGGCGTGCGGGCCTTCGTCTGCTGCGTGCTGGGGCAGCTCTATATGAAGCCGGCCGACAGCCCTTGGCGGGCGATCGACGCCGCGCTGGCCGAGGCCCCCCCCGACGTGCGCGTGCGGATCGTCGATTTCCACGCCGAAGCGACCAGCGAGAAGCAGTCGATGGGACGCCACCTCGACGGCCGCGTGAGCGTCGTCGTCGGCACCCACACGCACGTCGCGACGGCCGACGAGTGCGTCCTCCCCGGGGGGACCGCGTTCCAGTGCGACCTGGGGATGACCGGCCCCCACGACAGCATCCTCGGCCGACGCTCCGATCGCGTGCTCGAGGCGACGCTGACCGGCATGCCCTGCCCGTTCGACGTCGCGACGGGGGACCCGCGGATCAACGGCTCGCTGGTGGACGTCGATAGCGAGACGGGGCTCGCGAGGTCGATCGAGCGCGTCTCGGTCGACCAACACGAAGCCGAGCGTCTGGCGGCGCTCAAGGCCTAGTCAACGCCCTCTGTGCGGCCGCTCGACCAACCGCCGGCAACGGCCCGCAATCGCCTTGCGACGCACCGCCCCGGCGTGTACGGTCCCGCCGCTTCTCGACGGGGCCGGGCGCGTGGCGTCCGCGCTACGCGCCGTCTCGGAAGCCCGACCACCACCGCGCTCAACGCGAGGAACGACGCGATGCTATCACTCCTACTTAAGCACGCGGTGGAACGAGTGTTGGAACAAGAGATGCGCAACCGGCGCCGTCGACATGCGTGGATCGCGCTGTCGCTGGTGCTCTCGCTCGTGCCGACGCAGACCGGGTGCTTGCACCTGATCGCGGCGACCGGCATGTACCTTTGGGAGGGGGGGAACATGGTCCCCGCCGAGTTCGACGGGCTCAAGGACAAGAAGGTGGTGGTCTTCTGCCGCCCGCCGGCCTCGCAAGAGTTCCGCCAGGCGGGGGCCTCGCGAGCGATCGCCAACCGCGTCAGCGACCTCTTGGAGATGAACGTCCCCGGCGTCGAGATGGTGCCGCAGAAGCAGGTCGATAACTGGGTCGATGAGAACGACTCCGAGGACTTCGCCGAACTGGGCCGGGCGGTGAAGGCCGACATGGTGGTCCACGTCGAGCTCGGAAACTTCGACCTCTTCAAGGGGAAGACGGTCTACCAAGGGAACGCCGACGTCACCGTCAGCGTGCACGACGTCAACGACAAGAACCGCCTGGTGTGGGACAAGCCGTTGGGCGAGGTGCTGTTCCCGGTGCACAGCGGCATCGCGGTGCAAGACAAGCCCGTGCAGCAGTTCCAGCGCGAGTTCATCGAGGTCCTCTCGCAAGAGGTCTCGATGCACTTCTACAAGCACGACCCGCACGCGAACTTCGCGATCGACGCAATCGCCAACAAGTAGCAGGCAGAGGGAAGTAGGCAGCCGGCAGAACAGAAACAGGAGACTCCCTGCCTGCCGCCCTCTGCCCGCTGCCCACTCCTTCACAACTTCGGCGGCGGACGGCGCGGCGGGGCGGGGGGCTGCGGCCGCGGGGGTTGCGGGGGGTTCGCCACCTGCTGCATGCGCCGCTGGATCTCGGCTAGGTTGCGGAACTCCTCGCGCCAGCGCCAGCCCAGGGGAGACTTCAGCTCGCGGTCGGCCAGATACGCCCACGGGGTCCCCGCGTGCTGCGAGCGGACCGCCTCGAGCAGTGCGACCGCACGGGCCGCTTCGGCCGCGGCCTCGCTCCCGGTTGCGATCGCGTCGGTCGGTTCGAGCACCCAGGTGTCGCTTTGCTTGGCGAACGTCAGGCCGGCCTTCGCGCGGGCCAGCATCGCGTTGTAGCCGACGGCGCGGACCTTGGCGGCGAGCGCCCGCCCCAGGGCCAGGTCGTACCCCGCCTCCCACCGCGCCTCGTCGAGTTTCGGCCGGTCGCGTTCTCCCTGACGCAAGACGGTGACCAGCGTCGTTAGCTGCGGCTCGACGACCGCCGCCGCGCGCTGCGCGCCGGTCAGGTCTTGCGCGAACTGCGCGTCGTCCAGTTTGGGGAAGTCGCGGCGCGGATCGACGAGCGTCGCCGTCCAACTGAGGGCCGAAGCCCGCAGCAGCGCCGCGCGGGCCGCGTTCTCGTTCGCCCGCCGCAGGTACTCGTCGGTCGGTAAGAAGTCGGGGCGGTAGCGGCTCATCAGCCGCTCGTCGAAGAAGTAGTCGATCCGCGCGGTCATCGACTGGCGCCGCGACGACAGCGCCGCGCCGCTGGCGACGCGGAACGGGTGGACGGCGAGGAAGAAGCCCCCCGACTGGTCGGCCAGCCGCGTCAGGCCGAACGGGCCGAACCCCGAGTCGAGCGTCGGCCCGGCGAAGTCGCCGCTCCCGGGGGCCCCGAGCTGCAGCGCCTCGGGGTGCAGCGACTCGGGGCCTTGGCGCACCGGCAGGTACTGCGGCGTTTGGTCGAACTTGGGGTCGGGATCGACGTAGCGCACGTACGCGTCGCGCCGTCCGAACGGGGCAGGGGCCCCGATCACGTACACGGGGGTCTGTAACTTGCCGCACGCCGACACGGCTTTGTCGATCATCCCCTCGTCGTCCCCCGCTTCGTCGGTGACGACCACCAGCAGCACATTGCGGCGCGGCTGTGCGAGCCGGTAGCGCCGATAGCGCTCGAGCGTTTGAAGGACCGCCGAGAAGACGTTCTCGTTGCCGCTCGCGTCCTCGTCGATCGACCGCACGGCCTGCTTGAGCTTCGCGACGTCGTCGGTGGGTTTGGGGGTGACGAACTGCGCCGACGCCGCGAACGAGACGATCGCCGTCAGCAGCGGGGCGTCGTCCGATTCGTCGCTAGGCCCTTTGGTTGAGAATTGTTGCGCGCCGCGCTCCTTGATGACCCCCAGTTGGCCGTAGACCTTGTCGAACCGGCCGACGATCTCCTCGCGCTGGTCGCGGAGGCTCGTCGAGCTGTCAAACAGCCAGACGACGAGCGTCGGGCGCTGGTCGAGCGAGTCTAGGATCACCTTGGTAAGCCGATCGACCGCGCCGCCACTGCCGGAGACGCCGACCGCGCCGACGCCGCGGACCAGGTGCTCGTTGTTGGGGTCGGGGCTCGTCAGGACGGGCTCGGGGGCGTCGAGCGCCGCGATCGCCCCCAGGTCGATCATCGGTTCAATCGCGAGGTCAATCTCCGAGAGAGCCGCCTCGACCGGCGCCGCGGCGGCCGCGTCCCCGGCGCCGCCGTCCGACAGGGCGCCGACATCCGCCGTCATCGCGTCATCGACGCGGAACGCGACGTCGGTCGGCTCTTCCGGCTCGGGGAGCGGGCTCGAAAGGAGCAGCGGCTGGGCGATCATCGGCGTGAAGATCGTCGCCGTCGCCAGGAGCACCAGCGCCGAGGCGTGCAGCGCGAGGCTCGCGAGCCAAGCGACCGGATCGGGGCCGCGGGCCCTTTTGGCGGGGAGCGGGTCTTCGGTAGCTGCCCGCTTGATGGTCATCCGGTTCGCTTCGCCGCTGTTGGGAACGCGGTGGAGGAGGGGGGGCGCCACACGGCGACGGCCACGCGGCCCCCGACCTTCATCTTTCCTGGAGTCCCCCTCGGGAGCAAGCACGCGGCGCTCTCGCCACGCCCGGCCCCGCGCCGACTATACTGATTCGTATGGGCGCCACCGCATTGTTCCTCCGCCAGACGACCACTGCGCCGCGGCCGGCCGTCCGGGGGGTCGGCGTGCTCGGCGTGCTCGTGGGGCTGTTGGCGACGTCCTCGGCGACGTACGCCCAACGAAGCCGGCCGACCGCGCCCGAGGCCGTCGAGATCGTGACGCCCGACGGCGTCGTCCTGAAGGGGACGTTCTACGCCTCGAGCCTCGGCAAGAAGGCGCCGGTCGCCGTCCTGCTGGCCGACGAGGGGCAGTCGCGTGAGTCGCTCGCCGGGCTCGCGAAGCGGCTCCAGCAACCGGGCGAGGACTCCGAGCGGACGTCGTTCGCTGTCCTCACCGTCGATCTGCGCGGCCAAGGGGGGAGCACCCAGCAACGGCTCGCCGACGGCTCGACACGCGACCTCAGCGGCGCCAAGGTCGGCCCGGCCGACATCACGGCAATGGTCCGCGTTGATTTGGAAGCCGTACGCAAGCACCTGGTCACGCGCAACGATGCCGGGGAGCTGAACCTGAACGGCCTGGCTTACGTCGGCATCGGCAGCGGGGCGATGATCGCCGCCGGGGCGGCGGCAGTCGATTGGTCGGCGACGCAATTCGCGGTCGGCAAGCAGGGGCGCGACGTGAAGGCGCTGGTGATGGTCTCGCCCCCCTGGAAGTACAAAGGGGCGACGATGCTCGCCGCGATCCGCCAGCCGGCGCTGCAGTCGCAGGTCGCGGGCATGGTGATGTACGGGGCCGAAGACCGCGCAGCCTCGGCCGACGCGCAGCGGGTCGTCAAGCAACTGCTGCGCGGCCGCCCCAAACAGCCCCCCGCCACCAAGGCGCAGTTGCCGAGCGTCTACGAAGTGCCGGCCCCCACCAAGCTGCAAGGCGCCGCGTGGATGAAGCAAATGGGGGCGAACGCCGAGCACCTGATCGCGCAGTTCCTCGAGCAGTACGTCGCGAAGCCCGGGTTCCCGTGGGTGCAGCGCCGGCTTTGAATCGGAGGCGGGCGGGTCCGACCGCTCACGCCGTTAGGAGCGTCGATCGGCGTGGCCTCTCCAGCTAGGCCTGTGTAAGCTGCCATCCGAAAGGAGCCCCATCGATGGGAACGGAACCCTACAACGAGATCCTCGAGCGAGCCAAGGCCGAGCTCTCGGCCGAAGAGCGCCTGCGCCTCGCGGCGGAGCTCGCGTCGAGACAGGACTTGGTCGCGGAGAAACGCCGAAGCATCCTCGAGCTCGAAGGGCTCGGCAAAGAGACCTGGCGGCGCATCGACGCCGACCAGTACGTCGCGCAGGAGCGTGACTCGTGGGGCGACTAGAAGAGCTGGTTGGCAAGACGGTCGCGATGGACTCGGCGCCGCTCATCTACTTCATCGAGCAACGAGCCCCCTACGTGGACTGGTTGCGACCGCTGTTCCAGATGGTCGAAGCGGGGCAGGTGTCGCTCTGCACGTCGGTCGTAACGCTCGTCGAGGTGCTGGTGCACCCGATTCGTTCGGGCGACGAAGCGCTCGGGAAGGAGTACCAAGACATCCTGCTCCACGGGCGCAACGTCACGACCGTGCCGGTCACGGCGACGATCGCCCAGACCGCCGCGGAGCTCCGCGCCGAGCGCGGCCTGAAGGCCCCCGACGCGATCCACCTGGCGACGGCGGTCAGCCAACACGCGGCGGTCTTTCTGACCAACGACCGTGACTTCGGGAGGGGAGCCCCTCTGCCGATCCTGAGGGTGAGCGAACTAGGCGGGTAGAGACGCGCCCGTCCAGTCCGTGGGTAGGCACGGCGCAAAACTCCCTTGAGCTCGCCCCTACTCCGCGATCCGCTCGCTGAACGAGCCGCCGAAGCGTGGCATCCATTTGCACAACAGGATCCCGCCGAAGTACAGCGGCGTGAGCGTGCCGGCCATGATCAGCATGCTCTGCGGGTCCGCCGGGGTCAGGATCATCGACATGATGAAGATCACTAGCACCGCGTAGCGCCAGTAATCGAGGTACTTCTTCGCGCTGAACACGCCGATCCGCTCGAGGAACAGCATCACCAGCGGCAACTGGAACGCGATCCCGAAACCCAGCGGCAGCAGGATCGCGAAGCTCAGCCACTGGTCGATCCGCGGCGTGGGGTCGATCTCGAGCCAGTCGTAGAAGTCGAACAAGAACGACAGCACGAACTGGAACACGAAGAAGAACGCGATCGCCGCCCCCGACAGGAACAGCCCGATGCTGAACGGCAGGAAGACGTTCACGTAACGCTTCTCGTGCGGGTAGAGCCCGGCCGCCACGAACGACCAAACGAAGTAGAAGACGAACGGGCTCGACGCGACGGCGCCGATCACAAACGACGCCTTCACGTAGACGCTGAACGCGTCGGGGACGCCGGTGCCGATCGGCCGCACGCTGGGGTCCCCCTCGAGGCTCCGCCAGAGCGTGAAGGGGACCGTCTCGGGGAGCTTCTTGACGGGCTCGGCGGGAACGGCGACCCCCAACTCGCGCAGGGTTTCCGCCAGGACCCGCGGATCGACTAGGTACGTCTCCGGGGCGAGCCCGGTGTCGGCAAACGGGGCCTGCGGCGCCCCCTGGGGCCGGGACTCGTCGTAGCGGCGCTGCTTCTGCTTGAGGCGCAGCTCTTCGAGCCCCGCGACCAGCGGCTGCTGGACAAAGCGAACCATGTGGCCGCCGAACAGCAGGCCGATGCAGAACCCGATGACGAGGGCGATGACCGCCTTCCAGAGGGCCGACCGCAGCTCTTCGAGATGGTCCCCAAAGGACATCTTGGTCGCCTCGAACGGTTCTTCGGCGGCGAGCTGCTTCACGTAACGTCAGACAGACCAAGGCGTTGTGGCGAAGCACCCAGTCTACTTGCCCCCCACCCCTCGGACAATCAAGGTCGGGGGGCCCCGCGGATCGAATCACGACGAAGCTCACCGCGGAGACGCGGTGCAAACGCAATCCGGCCTTCGCGCGACGGCCACGATGCGGCACGCTTACCGCCATGCCCATGCTCTACCCCCTGCGATTGAAGCCGATCTTCCAGGAGTACCTGTGGGGGGGCCGCCGTTTGGGGTCGCTGCTCGGCAAGGAGATCGGCGACGGGCCGACCTACGCCGAGAGCTGGGAGGCGGTCGATCACCCCGACGGGCAGAGCTTCGTCACCAAGGGCCCGCTGGCCGGTGTGACGCTCGGCGAGCTGTCGAGGCAGCACCCTGAGGAGCTCTACGGGCCGGGAATCGTGCGGGAGCGGTTCCCGCTGCTGTTGAAGTACCTCGACGCACAGAAAACGCTCTCAGTCCAGGTCCATCCGAACGACGCCCAAGCGGCCTTGCAGACCCCCCCCGACCTGGGGAAGACCGAGGCGTGGGTCGTGCTCGCGGCCGAGCCGGGGAGCCTGATCTACGCCGGTCTCAAGCCCGGGACGGACCGCGCGGCGCTCGAAGCGGCCATCGCCGACGGGCGCTGCGACGCCTTGCTGCACTCGTTCGAGCCAATGCCGGGCGACTGCGTCTTCATCCCCGCCGGTACCGTCCACGCGCTGGGGGCGGGCCTGGTGATCGCCGAGGTCCAGCAGGCGAGCAACACGACGTTCCGCCTGTTCGACTGGAACCGCATCGACAAGGACGGCAAGCCGCGGCCGCTGCACGTCGCGCAGTCGCTCGCCGTCACCGACTACGAACGCGGGCCGGTGAGCCCCGCTCAGCCGCAAGCGGTCGCCGCGGGGCGTGAGCGGCTGGTTGCGTGCGACAAATTCGTACTCGACCGGCTCCGCCCCACCGCCGACGGCCTGCCGCTCGCCGGCCGGCCCGGGTTCCGCTTGTTGACCGTCGTCATGGGGGAAGCCACGGTTGCCGGCCCCGGGTGCGACGAGCGACTCACGCTAGGCCAGACGCTGCTGGTCCCCGCGTCGGCGGTCGAAGGGCTCGTGGTGACCGGCTCGCCGGGCGCCACACTGCTCGAAGCCCGGCTCGCCTGAAGCCGCTCTGCCGCAGCCCGCGCAACCCTCCCGCTGCGCCGGCGGTTGCAGCCGTGCGAGGGCCACGTCCGACGAAACCCGATGTCAGGGGACTCCTGTCGAGGGGAAGCGTCGCCCGCTGGCGGCGCCAGCTCCGTCGATGGGCCTTCCCTGAAGTTTGGTGGATTGTTGACTGGCAAACTGTAGTGGGCCGGCTCTCTGGGGCTTGATAGTCTCCCCGCGAGACCCGCGCTCGCCCGCGGGGCACGACGCCCCGCCCTGGACCCCCGCGCGAAGGACCGCTGCCGTGCTCCGCCCCGCCCATCGCCTGCCGCTCGCGCTCGTCGCGCCGTGCGTTTGCCTGGCGCTCGCCGCCGGGTGCGGTGGGACGGTGAAGATGCCGAGCCTGTTCCACCCGGGGAACGCCTCGACGCAGCGCTACAACGCGATCGTCCACGACCCCTACCCGCTGAACGACGTCGGGCCGGACGTCGTGGGGGGCCGGCCGCTGGGGTACCAAAACCCGGTCCCGGAAGTGGTCCGTGGCCGATTGTTCGACCCTCCGGCGACGCGCGTCCCGCCGCGGTAGACGTTTGTCGATCCGACCTTCGTGCGGCCGAACGGCCAATCGTGGCGCCGAATGGGTAGAGATCGCCGCCCGGGGCCGTTAGGCTGCGGTGTTGGACGCCGCCGCACGGCGGCTTCGGCTTCCGCTCTCTGGCCTACCAATCCGCGATCGCTCTATGCCCTCTCCCGATCCGAAAGGTTCTGGCCGCCCGAAGCGCGCCGGCCGGCCCAGCGGGTCTCCCGCCGGCCCGCGGCGGAAGCCGGGGGGAGCGGGGCAGGGGCCCAAGCGACCCGCCGCTGCCCCCACGACTGCCGATGGCAAACGGCTCGGCCCGAAGCGGATGCCGAAGCGCCCCGTGCGCCGTCCGGTTGCCCCCGAGCCGGCCGCCGACGCCACGCCACGCGAGCCGGGCGAACGGCTGGCCAAGCTGCTCGCAGCGGCGGGCTTCGCTAGCCGCCGCGAGTGCGAGTCGTTCGTCACTGAAGGGCGAGTGATGGTCGATGGCGTGGTCGTCACCGACCTCGCGCGGCGCGTTGACCCGTACGCCGTTGACATCGCGTTCGACGGCGAGCCGCTGCCGCGTCGCAAGCGCGTCTACTTCGTGGTCAACAAGCCGGACGGTGTGGTCTGCACGGCCCGCGACCCGTCGGGCCGCCGCCGCGTGACCGACCTGATCCCCCCCGACTTGGGGCGCGTGTTCAACGTCGGCCGCCTCGACATGGCGAGCGAGGGGCTGATCTTGCTGACCAACGACGGCGAGCTCGCCAACCGCCTGATGCACCCGCGCCACGGCGTGCAAAAGGTCTACCACGTCCGCGTCGTCGGCATCCCCACGAACGAGACGCTCGACCAGCTCCGTCGCGGCGTGTACCTCGCCGAGGGGCAGGTGCAGTTCGTCGATGCGAAGGTAAAGAGCACCAAGAAGACCGGCGCGATCCTCGAGGTGATCCTCGACGAGGGGCGGAACCGCGAGATCCGCCGAGCGCTCGCGCGGGTCGGCCACAAGGTCCAGCGTCTGACGCGCGTCGCGATCGGACCGGTACGCCTCGGGGAGATGCCTTCGGGGGCTTACCGGCCGCTCACTGCCGACGAGGTGAAAGCGTTGCACAAGGCGGCCCACCAAGGGCGCCCGACCGAGCCCGCTGCCGACGAGGCGCCAGCCCACCGTCCGCAGCGCCCGGCAAGCGGGACCTTCAGCAGCGCGCGGCCCAGCGGTCGCAAGCCCGGCGGTGACAAGCAGGAGGGAGGCAAGCCGGGGCGGCCCCCGCGCAACGCAACGTCCGGCTCGACGCCGCGCAAGTTCCCCCCCCGCCCTGCGGGCCGGTTCAGCAATCAGCCGCCGACCGACAAGCCGGCCGCCGCGGCGCCGACCACGCCGGCGAGGACCATCTTCGGCGACGTGGACCCCGCGGCGCCCGCGGCGCCAACGCAGCGCGAGCGGCCGGCGCGAACACGCTCGACCGGCAAGCCGTTCCGCGGCGCGAAGGGCGCCACGACGGGGCGGCCCCCCCGGGCACGCAAGGCCGTCGACGGGGACGCCGCGCCGGCGCCCGCGCCGGCCGAGGAGGGAGCGCCGCCGAAACGGCCGAGCCGCCGGCCCGCGAGCCCCGCGGGACGCCCGCCGCGTAAGGCGGGGGGCTTCGTCAAGAAGCCCGGTAAGCCCGCTGCCGGCGCGAAGAGCTTCGGCCCCGCCAAGGGGGGCAAGCCCGGCGGGGGCAAACCCAAGCCGAAAGGCCGGCCGAAGAAGCGAGGGGGGGCGTGAACGCCCCCCGAACCGTGTCTCCGACCGAAGGGCCGCTCGCCCTCGCGGCGTCCTGCTACGCCGACCGCGGCCTGCACATCCGCGCGGCGATCCTCGCCAACGACCCGATCGCCCGCGACACACGCTTGCTGCGGATCGATTGCCCCGCGATCGCGCGGCGGATCACGCCGGGCCAGTTCGTCATGGTGCGCGTCGCGGGCCTGAACGACCCGCTGCTGGGCCGCGCGTTCGCGCTTTACGACGTCCAGCGCGACCTTTCGGGCGAGCCCGTCGCGCTCGACGTCGTCTACCTCGTGAAGGGGAAGCTGACGACCGAGCTCGCGCGGCGGGCGCCCGGCGACGAAGTCGAAGTTTGGGGCCCGCTGGGCAACGGCTTCACACGCGACGCGATCGACGGTGCGTTCCCGCAACGCGCCCAGCCAACGGTCGATCGCTTGATCCTGGTCGCCGGGGGGATCGGCCAAACACCGATGCTCGCGCTCGGGAAAGAGGCGCTCGGCGCCGCAACCTACGGCGACGGCGCCCAGCGTTCGCCGCTGCGCGCGAAGAGCGTCGCGCTGCTGTACGGCGTGCGGACCGCGGGGCTCGCCGCGGGGACCAACGACTTCCGCGCCGCGGGGCTCGAGCTGACGCTCGTCAGCGACGACGGCAGCACGGGTCGGCAAGGCCTGGTGACGGCGCCCTTGATCGAAGAGCTCGACCGCGCCGCCAACGAGGGGGCGTCCGTCGTCGTCGCGTGCTGCGGCCCCGAGCAGATGATGGCGGCGACCGCGGCGATCTGCGCCGAGCGGGCCGTTCCCTGCCTAGTGTCGCTCGAGACGCCGATGGCGTGCGGCATCGGGGCCTGCTTCAGTTGCGTCGCCCCAATGAAAGCCGACGCCGACGAAGCCGGCGACACCTGGGACTACAAGCGCACGTGCGTCGAAGGACCGGTGTTCGACGCCACGCGGATCGAATGGCCCGCGATGTAGGCCGAAGGAGCGCTACCGGACGCCAACGTGTTAGCCGAGGGGTTCATCCCCTCGCTGCAAACGGGCTCCGCCGATGCCAAGAGCGACCTCAGGCGGTCGCGGCCGGGGTCTTGAGGCCCTTCACGGCCTTCGACAGGCGGCTCTTGAGGCGGGCGGCCGTGTTGTCGTGGACGACGTTCTTCGCCGCGGCCTTGTCCAGCTTCTTGACCGCCAGGCGGAACTGCTTCTCCGCCTCTTCGAGGTTCCCCGCCTTCACGGCCACGCGGACCTTCTTGATTTGCGTACGCACGGCAGTCCGCTGCGTGCGGTTTTGAAGCCGGCGGTCTTCGCTCTGGCGGAGACGCTTCTTGGCGCTGGGGCTGTTGGGCATCGCTAGGGGGGGCGCCGGGTCCCCCGACGGGTCGGGAGGGAGCGCCACGCAGGGCTTGGGGATGGTCGGGACGGGCCGCGGCGGGGGCCGTGGCCGTGGTTCGGGGGAATCCTCTCCCCTTACGCCAGCCCGCCGGATGCCACGAAGTCACGTAGCATTGCGGATGCGGGTCAACTTGTCCAGCCGGTCGGACACGTCCCGGTACCCGAAATCGGCGGAAGCTAGGTCCGTCAGGTGCCGCTCGGCCCCCTCGACGTCCCCCATCCCCATCGCCAGAACCCCGGCCCGATAGAGCGTGAGCTTCCGCAGCTCGTTCCACTCGCCGGTCGGGAGGGCCGCGATCGCCCCCTCGTAGCTACGCATCGCCAGGCGGTGCTGCCCGATGTGCTGGAAGCACTCCCCCAGGTGCAACTGCACCTCCGCCAGGCGCCTCGAGTCGGCCCGCGCGGCTTGCAGCGGCTCGATCGCCTCGCGGTGCTTGCCGACCCGCTTGAGGCGGAGCGCGAACTCGAACTGCACCGCCGCGTCGGCCGGCGAGCGGGACGCTCGGGCGCCGTAGACCTCGGCCTCGGCCTGGTTCGAAGCGGCGGCCGCCTGCTCGGCGAGCTTCGCGGCGGCTTCGGTCGCCACGCGCTCGGCGCGACGCCGGGCGGCGATCGCCTGCTCGCGCATCCGCAGCAGGTACACGTCCTCAAGTTTCTCCAGGAGCGTCAGGTCGCCCCCCCCCGCCGCGGCGAGCGCCTTGCGGTACAGCCGCTCCGCGTCCTGCAGACGCCCGTGCTGCACGTAGAAGTCCGCCAGCCGCTGGTACGGCAGCGCGTCGGCCGGCGCTGCGTCGATCGCCGCGCGGAGGCTCGCCTCTTGCTCGGCTGGGGGGCGGGCCGTGGCTTCCGAGGCCGCGATGTTCTCGGCCGACCCGTCGGCGTCGCGACTCTTCGCGCGGTTCGCGACGCGCTGCGGCAGCAGCACGTCGATTGCGCCGTCGTTCTTCAGCAGCGCCGGGTTGTAGCCCCCGTCGTCGATCGTCTTCTCGACGCTCAGCCGCGAGATCGCCTTGGACGACTGCTCGTCGGCCGGTTTGTGCTGCAGTACGCGCTGCCAGCAACCGATCGCTTGCTCGAACTCGCCAATCGCTTCGAGCGCCGCGGCCGCTTGCCGGTTGATGTCGAGGTCGGACGGGTCGATCTCGAGCGCCCAATGCAGGTAATAGAGCTGGCAGTCGGTGTGGCCGAGCTGGCCGGCCGCGTCGGCCAGCTCGCTCAGGACATCGGGCTCGTGGGGGCTCTTCTTGAGCGCGTTGCAGCCGGCGGTAAACGCGTCGGCCCACTGACCCTTGCCGGCCGGCTTCGCGACGGTCCCCTTGCGGCTCCGCAGGGCGCTGAAGCCGCTGGGCCTCTTGGCGGGGCCGGGGTGCATCTGCGCCAGGTTCGCGCGGAAGTGCGTCAGGTAGACCTTGGAACCGGGGTCCCCCGACACGCACTGCGTCAGCAGGTCGTGGGCGTAAACGTAGTCGCGTTTCTCGAGGCTCTGCTTGGCCCGCTCGAACAACTGCTGCAAGCGATGGCGCACGGCGGCCGTCGGGGGCGCTGCGGCGCTGGGCAAAGCGGGGGGCGAGTGGTCGGCGTTCATCGCGCGGGGCGAACCCCTGAGAGACAGTTCGGCGAGCTTCGCCGGCGGCGTGCGGGACGAGGTCGATCGAGACCGCTTCAGTCTACCGCCGTCGGGGGGGCGAACCAACGCTGTGGCGCCGTCGCCCCTCGCTCGGGGGGCGATCGGCGATCCATAATCGATCCCCGCACGGGGGTTGATCGAGTCCTAACGGTTGCGCCCCCCATCGCCGACAGCACACGACTCGCCGATGCTCCCTGACCGAATCGCTACGCCCGCCGCCGACGCACCCCCGCGGGGGTGCGTCGCGCTCGTCGGCGCCGGACCGGGGGACCCGGGGCTGCTGACCGTCCGCGGCGCCGAGTGGCTCGGCCGCGCCGACGTCGTGTTGCACGACTACCTGGCGAGCGACGAGCTGCTGGCCCACGCCCCGTCGTCGGCCGAGCTCGTGTCGCTCGGGCGGCACGGCCTCGGGAAGACTTGGTCGCAGGCCGAGATCTGCGCGCGGATGGTCGCCGACGCGCTCGCCGGCAAGACGGTCGTGCGCCTCAAGGGGGGGGACCCCAGCGTCTTCGGCCGACTCGCCGAGGAGGTGGCCGCCTGCGTCGCCGCCGGCGTGCGGCACGAGGTCGTGCCGGGGGTCACCACAGCGATCGCCGCCGGCGCCTACGCGGGGGTCACGATCACCGACCGCGACCGCGCCTCGTGCGTCGCCTTTGTGACCGGGCACGAGCGGCCTGAGAAAGACCAAAGCGAGGGACTCGACTTCGCGCGGCTCGCGTCGTTCCCCGGGACGCTCGTCGTCTACATGGCGGTGACCAACGCCCAGCGCTGGAGCGACGAACTGATCGCGGGGGGCAAGCCGCCGACGACCCCCGTGGTGATCGTCCGCCAGTGCTCGCTCCCGGATCAGCAAACCGTCCCCTGTACGCTGATCGACGTGCCCACCGTGTTGGGCGAAGGGGGCCTGCGCCCGCCGCTGGTGGCGATCGTCGGCGACGTGGCGCTCGCCGAAGAGTCGCACCGCTGGTTCACTACCCGCCCGCTGCTGGGCCGGACGGTGCTGGTGACGCGCCCGCGTGAGCAGGCGCTCGGCATGGTCCGCGCGTTCGCCGCGCTCGGTGCGCGGGTGCTGCTGCAGCCGGCGATCGAGATCGGCCCGCCGACGGACCTCGCCGCCGTCGATCGCGCGATCGCCGGGCTTTCTCGAACCGACCTCGTCGTGTTCAGCAGCCGCAACGGCGTCGAGTGGTTCCTGCGGCGGCTTGTGGAGCGTGGCGGCGACGCCCGCGCCTTCGCGGGGGCGCGACTCGCGGCGATCGGCCCCGCGACCGCCGAGGCGCTCGCTGCCTGGCGTCTGAACGCCGACGTGCTCCCCGACGAGTACCGCGCCGAGGCGCTCGCCGACGCGCTCGCCGACCAGGTCCACGGCAAGCGTGTGCTGCTGGTCCGCGCGAGCCGCGGTCGCGAGGTGCTGGCCGAGCAAATCGCGGCGGCGGGAGGCGTGATCGACCAGGTCGTCGTCTACGAGAGCCGCGACGTGACCCGGCTCGACCCCGAGGTCGCCGCCGAGCTCGCCGCCGGATGCATCGACTGGGTCACGGCGACGA
>JBOFFC010000076.1:0-4553 GCA_051648405.1 Lacipirellulaceae bacterium | reverse complement strand
TGTTCGTCGGGCGTGGCCGTGGCGCTCGCCGTCGCGGCGGCCCTTGGCTGCGGCGCGGACAAGGCTGCGCCCCCTGCCGAGGGGACCAGCCTGTCGCCGGCAGGCGGCAGTGTAACCCTGCGTCTGGGCGTCGTCAGCGATCCGGCTTTGCAGCGGGCGATCGACCGCCTGCGCGGCGAGTGGGCCGAGCGGGGCGCCGGCGCCTTCGAGACGATTGCGATCGACGGCGCGACCCCTGAAGCGCTCGCGGGCGCTAAGGTCGATGCGTGCGTCTTCCCCTCGCTCGACCTGGCGGTCCTCTGCGAGGGGGGCGCTCTGCGGCCGGTGCGGCCCGGGGTGCTCGACGACGAAGAACTGAACTGGGACGACGTCGCACCGCTCGTTCGCGAGCGCGAAGCGGTCTACGGCGGCGTGGTGATGGCGCTGCCGCTGGGTTCGGCGACGCCGCTGCTGCTGGGAGTTCCCGACGCGCCCGGCGTCTCGGTCCCTTCCGGCGACGTCGAGCTCGCCCTGACGTTGCTCGCCTGGGCGGCGCCCCACGCGGTCCACCCGAGCACCGTTGCTACGCTGTTCGACGACGTGTCGATGTCCCCGCGGCTGGCGTCGCCCCCGTTCGAGCGGGCGCTCGACGAGCTCGCGAGCGCGGTTGACGCGGCGAACGGCGCTACCCGAGGGGTCTGTTGGCCGTCGCGGGACCAGATGCTTGTCGGTCGTGAACGATACGCGATCGAGGTCGCGTCCCTGCCCAACGCGGTCGAGGCGTACAACCCGATCGCGGCGGCTTGGGAGCCGACCGAAGTGCCCGCGACGCTGGTCGGCTCGCGCGGGACCCTGTTGGGTGTGACAAGCAGGTCGCGAAACGCCGCCGCCACGTTCCGACTCGCCGCCTGGGTAGCGGGGGTCGAGAACTCCGCCACGTTATCGATCGCGAGCTCGAATGTAGCGGTTTGCCGCGCGAGCCTCGCCGGGCAACCCGACCGCTGGGTCGCTTTGTCCGACCGTGACGACCTCTCCCGAGGATTCGCCAATCGGAACCTGGCAGCGCTGCGTGCCGAGCGGTGGCTCCCCGTGCCGCGGCTTCCCGGCGGCCGCGAGTACCTGGCGGCGCTGGGTGCTGCGGTCCGCGAGCGGCTCGACGGCGACGCGACCTCGGCCGAGGTGCTAGCCGCAGCGACCCGGGACTGGGAGGCGATCACCGACGAGCTAGGGCGCGAGCGCCAGCGGCTCGCTTACCTCCGCAGCGTGGGGCTCCAGCCGTACGACCCGCCGGTCCGCTAGCCTCGCGGCTAACGGATTGCGGGCCTCGCGCGGGTTGCCAAAGCGGTCGGGCAGGGGTAGTGTCGGGGGCTCGTTTGAGCGGGTCGGGGGGCCATAGGGCCCGGCCGGTCACGCTCCCGTGTTCCGACTGCCGCCGTCCGCGGGCCTCCCGGGCCCGGTTCCGTCGATGCCTCGCCCCGCCAGCCCCACCGACCGCGTGGTGATCACGGGCCTCGGGCTGACTTCTCCCAACGGCAACACGCTGGCCGAGTACCGCGCCGCGTTGCTCGCCGGCAAGAGCGGAGTTCGGCCCTACGAGATCCGCTACGTGGGATCGACCTTCGCCGGGGTCTGCGACTTCGACGAGCTGAAGTACCAGAAGAAGAAAGACGTCCGCCGCGGGACGCGCGCCGGGAGCATCTCGATCTACTGCGCCAACGAGGCGGTGGCCGACTCGGGGCTCGACTGGGGGAACGTCGATCGGCAGCGCGTCGGCGTCTACATCGGCGTCACCGAGCACGGCAACGTCGAGACCGAGAACGAGATCCACGAGATCAAGGCCTACGACTACGACACGTCGGTCTGGTCGCACCACCACAACCCGCGGACCGTGGCCAACAACCCGGCCGGCGAGATCACCCTCAACATGCGGATCACCGGGCCGCACTACACGATCGGCGCCGCCTGCGCGGCGGGGAACGCCGGCATGATCCAGGGCGCCCAGATGCTGCGCCTCGGCGAGTGCGACCTGGCGATCTGCGGCGGCGTGTCGGAGAGCATCCACACGTTCGGCATCTTCGCCGGGTTCGCCAGCCAGGGGGCGTTGGCGACGCACGAAGACGCGACCCGCGCGAGCCGACCCTTCGACAAGAACCGCAACGGCATCGTCGTCTCCGAAGGGGGGTGCCTTTACATCCTCGAACGCTACCAAGACGCGGCCGCACGCGGCGCGAGGATCTACGGCGAGGTCGCCGGCTACGCGATGAACTCCGACGCCAGCGACTTCGTCCTCCCCAACCCGGACGAGCAATCGCGCTGCATGCGGATGGCCCTCGACCGTGCGGGGATGACGGCCGACGACGTCGGCATCGTCAGCACGCACGCCACGGCGACCACCAGCGGCGACATCCAGGAGTGCGAGGCGGTCCGGCGCGTGTTCGGGCAGAGCCGCACGACGCTCGTGAACAACACCAAGAGCTTCATCGGCCACGCGATGGGGGCCGCCGGCTCGCTCGAGCTGGCGGGCAACCTGCCGTCGCTGATCGACGGCGTGGTCCACGCGACGATCAACGTCGACGAGCTCGACCCCGCGTGCGAGGTCCCCGGCCTGGTGCTCAACGAGCCTCGCGAGACGAGCGGCGTCCGCGCGATCCTCAACAACTCGTTCGGCATGCTGGGGATCAACAGCGCGCTGATTGTGACAAAGGTTTAACGAGGCTGTCGGCTTTCGGCCGTCGGCTGTCGCTCAGAGGCAACGAGAAACGAAACGCTTCGGCCCTCCGGTGGGGCCACGGCTTGGAACCAATAAGGAGCGGCATAGCTGACTCGGCCGACAGCCGACAGCCGACAGCCGATAGCTACCCATGACCCGCGACGAAATCCGCGACGAGATCCTCGACATCCTCGGCGACATCGCCCCCGACGAGGACCTCTCGGACCTCGACGACACGAAGAGCTTCCGCGAGCAGATGGAGCTCGACTCGATGGACTTCCTCGACATCGTGATGGAGCTCCGCAAGCGGCACCGCGTGCAGGTCCCCGAGGACGACTACGTGAACCTGGCGAGCATGGACTCGACCTGCACGTACCTCGAGCCGCTGATGAAGGACATCGTCAGGGCCTGACGGCTCAAGAGTGGGCAGAGGGCAGCAGGCAGGAAACGACGGCCGTGCCGAGTGTGCGGCGAGCCTTGCTCACTGCCGTCTGCCCAATGCCTGCTGCCCACTCATGTACGACACCATCATCATCGGCGCCGGCATGAGCGGGCTCGCGGCCGGGATCCGGCTGGCGATGTACGAGCAGCGCGTCTGCGTCCTCGAGAAGCACACGACGATCGGCGGGCTGAACTCGTTCTACCGCCTGCGGAAGCGTGACTACGACGTCGGCCTGCACGCGCTCACCAACGTGACCCCCAAGGGCGCCAAGAAGGGCCCCCTCGCGCGGTTGCTGCGGCAGTTGCGATTCAGTTGGGACGACTTCCAGATCTCGCCGCAGATCGGCTCGCAGGTCGCCTTTCCCGGCCGCTCGCTGGCGTTCGACAACGACCCCGAGCTGCTCGCCTCGGAGGTCGCGCGAGAGTTCCCCGCTCAGGCCGACAACTGGCGCCGCTTCGTCGCCGCGATCGCCGACTACGACGACCTGACCGACGAGCACCAGCAGCTCTCCGCGCGCCAAGTCGTGTCGAGCTACCTGACCGAGCCGGTGCTGGTCGAGATGCTCTTCTGCCCGCTGATGTTCTACGGCTCGGCCCGCGAGCACGACATGGACTGGGGGCAGTTCAGCATCATGTTCCGCAGCATCTTTCTCGAAGGGCTCGGCCGCCCCCACGCCGGCGTGCGCCTGATCCTCAAGAACCTGGTGAAGAAGTTCCGCGGCATGGGGGGGGAGCTGAAGCTCCGCGCGGGGGTCGATCGCCTCTGCGTCGAGGGGGGGCGCGTCGCGCGCGTGGTGCTTGAATCGGGCGAGGTCCTTGAAGGGAAGCGGGTCCTCTCGTCGGCCGGGTGGTGCGAGACGATGCGCCTGTGCGACGACGGCCAGCCGGTCGAGGTCGCCGGTTCGCCGACGCGCTCGGCCGGTCGCCTCAGCTTCTGCGAGTCGATCAGCACGCTCGACGTCGACCCCAAACGGATGGGCTACGACCGCACGATCACGTTCTTCAACGACCACGACCGCTTCGACTGGACCGTGCCGAGCGTGCCGTGCGACCTCCGTTCGGGGGTGATCTGCAGCCCGAACAACTTCGACTACGATGTCACTGTGAAGGGCGCCACGCTCGACGACGGCCGCGGCGGGCGCGGAACGATGCGCGTCACGGTGCTGGCGAACCACGACTACTGGAACGCCCTCTCCCCCGACGCGTACCAGCTCGAGAAGCACCGCTGGTACGACCGGATCGTCGAGTCGGCGGTGCGCTTCACGCCCGACTACCGCGGCCGCGTGATCGACACCGACATGTTCACCCCCAAGACGATCGTCCGCTTCACGGGGCACGACAACGGCGCGGTGTACGGCGCGCCGCAGAAGCAGCTCGACGGCACGACGCACCTCGAGAACCTGTTCGTGTGCGGCACCGACCA